>NZ_JBYSZX010000002.1:0-626056 GCF_058787615.1 Pseudomonas sp. FW305-3-2-15-C-LB1
TGGCGTCCCCTAGGGGACTCGAACCCCTGTTACCGCCGTGAAAGGGCGGTGTCCTAGGCCACTAGACGAAGGGGACAAAACCTTCTGTACATCTGATCAGCGCTTAGAACTGATCGATTCAAGGACGGTGTGGCCAGACCTTGAACCTGTAAATTGGTGGAGCTAAACGGGATCGAACCGTTGACCTCTTGCATGCCATGCAAGCGCTCTCCCAGCTGAGCTATAGCCCCTCATCGGTGAGGACGGGGCGAATCTTAATGGCGGTTTGGAAACGTGTCAAATTTATTTTCAACAATTTCCAAAATTTTTTGCCGGGATAACAATCACTTACCAGCGAAACCCCGGAAAACCGGGGTTTCGCCGTTTCAACCGCGTGCTTAAGCGATAGCGCCCAGCAACTTTTCCCACTCTTTGTTTTCTTTCTTCGATACACCACCAAGCAAATCAAGGGCTTGGCGCAGGCGGAAGCGGGTCAGGTCCGGGCCGAGGATTTCCATCGCATCAAGCACCGACACCGAACTGGCCTGCCCGGTGATCGCGGCAAACATCAGCGGCATGGCATCACGCAATTTCAATTCCAGGGATTCCACCACCGCCTGGATCGTCGCGGTGATCGCATCCTTCTCCCACTGGCGCAGGCTTTCGAGCTTCCACAGGATCAACTGCATCAGTTGGCGAACCTGGTCGCCCGAGAGTTTCTTGGATTCAAACAGCTTGGCATCCGGGTTCACGCCCCCGGCAAAGAAGAAGCTGGCCAACGGTGCGACCTGGCTGAACGTCTCCACCCTGCCCTGCACCAGCGGCGCGATCTTCATCATGTACTCGGGGTTCAACGCCCACTGCTGCACACGGCTGGCGAACTCTTCCACCGGCAGATCACGCAGCCATTGGCCGTTGAGCCACGACAGCTTCTCGATGTCGAAGATCGGCCCGCCCAGTGACACGCGGGACAGGTCGAAATTATCGACCATTTCCTGCAGCGAGAACTTCTCGCGCTCGTCCGGCATCGACCAGCCCATGCGGCCCAGGTAGTTGAGCATCGCTTCCGGCATGAAGCCCATGCGCTCGTAGAAGGTCACCGAGGTCGGGTTCTTGCGCTTGGACAGCTTGCTCTTGTCCGGATTACGCAACAGCGGCATGTAGCACAGCTGCGGTTGTTCCCAGCCGAAGTACTCGTACAGCAGGATCAGCTTCGGCGCCGACGGCAGCCATTCTTCGCCGCGCAATACGTGGGTGATGCCCATCAGGTGGTCATCGACCACGTTGGCCAGGAAGTACGTCGGCAGGCCGTCGGTCTTCATCAGCACCTGCATGTCCATGCGGTCCCACGGGATCTCGACGTCACCGCGCAGCATGTCCGGCACCACGCACACGCCTTCGCTCGGCACCTTCATGCGGATCACGTGAGGCTCGCCAGCGGCCAGGCGACGGGCCACTTCTTCTTTCGACAGCAGCAGCGCGCGGCCATCGTAGCGCGGGGTTTCGCCGCGGGCCTGTTGCTCGGCGCGCATCTGGTCCAGTTCTTCTGCGGTGCAGAAGCACGGGAACGCATGGCCCATGTCGACCAGTTGCTGGGTGTACTGCTTGTAGATATCGCTACGCTCGCTCTGGCGATACGGGCCATGCGGTCCGCCAACGTCCGGACCTTCCGCCCAGGTAATGCCCAGCCAGCGCAAGGCATCGAAAATCTGCTGTTCCGACTCACGGGTGGAGCGCAGTTGGTCGGTGTCTTCGATCCGCAGGATGAATTCACCGCCGTGCTGCTTGGCAAAGCAGTAGTTGAACAAGGCGATGTAAGCAGTACCGACGTGGGGATCCCCAGTAGGCGATGGCGCGATGCGCGTGCGGACGGTGGTCATGGCAGGTCTCGAATGGGCGATAAAACTGAAAATTGAAACAAGGGGCGAATGGTAACAGCCTGGGGGATTTCTGGAAAACCGAGGCGCGGCTATCGGGGCAAGCCCCCTCCCACAGTCGATATGTGAACACCGTCAAATGTGGGAGGGGGCTTGCCCCCGATGAAACCACCACCAATCAAACGGCCAGCAAGCGCTCGCGCAACTTGCCAATCTCATCCCGCGTCTGCGCCGCCGCCTCGAACTCCAGGTCACGCGCCAACTGGTACATCTTCTCTTCCAGTTGCCGAATCCGCTTGGTGATCTCACTCGGCGAGCGCAGTTCGTTCTCGTACTTGGCGCTCTCCTCGGCAGCCTTGGCCATGCCCTTGCGCTTCTTGCTGCGCGAGCCTGGCACGGTGGCGCCTTCCATGATGTCGGCGACGTCCTTGAACACGCCCTTGGGCGTGATGCCATTTTCCAGGTTGAACGCGATCTGCTTGTCGCGACGGCGCTGGGTCTCGCCAATCGCCCGCTCCATGGAACCGGTGATGCGGTCCGCGTACAGGATCGCCCGGCCATTGAGGTTACGCGCGGCACGGCCGATGGTCTGGATCAGCGAGCGCTCCGAACGCAGGAAGCCCTCCTTGTCCGCATCGAGGATCGCCACCAGCGACACTTCCGGCATGTCCAGGCCTTCGCGCAGCAGGTTGATCCCCACCAGCACATCGAAGGTGCCCAGGCGCAGGTCGCGGATGATTTCCACGCGTTCCACGGTGTCGATGTCCGAGTGCAGGTAGCGCACGCGCACGCCGTGGTCGGCCAGGTAGTCGGTCAAGTCTTCGGACATGCGCTTGGTCAGCGTGGTGACCAGCACCCGCTCATCCAGGGCCACGCGCTTGGTGATTTCCGACAGCAAGTCGTCGACCTGGGTCAACGCCGGGCGGATTTCGATTTCCGGATCGACCAGGCCGGTCGGCCGCACCAATTGCTCGATCACACGGCCGGCATGCTCGGCCTCATAGTTGCCCGGCGTGGCGGACACAAAAATAGTCTGCGGGCTGATGGCTTCCCACTCATCAAAGCGCATCGGCCGGTTATCCAGCGCCGACGGCAGGCGGAAACCGTATTCCACCAAGGTTTCCTTACGCGACCGGTCGCCCTTATACATCGCGCCGACCTGCGGCACGCTGACGTGGGATTCGTCGATCACCAGCAATGCATCCGGCGGCAGGTAATCGTAGAGCGTCGGCGGCGGCGCCCCGGACTCGCGCCCCGACAGGTAGCGCGAGTAGTTTTCGATGCCGTTGCAGTAGCCCAGCTCCAGGATCATCTCCAGGTCGAAACGGGTGCGCTGTTCCAGGCGCTGGGCTTCCACCAGCTTGTTGTTGGAACGCAGGTACTCCAGGCGCTCGGCCAACTCGGTCTTGATGCCTTCGATAGCGCCCATCAGGGTTTCACGCGGGGTCACGTAGTGGCTTTTCGGATAGAACGTGAAGCGCGGCAGCTTGCGGATCACCTCGCCGGTCAACGGGTCGAAGGCCGACAGGCTCTCGACCTCATCGTCGAACAGCTCGATGCGGATCGCTTCCAGGTCGGATTCGGCCGGGTAGATGTCGATCACATCGCCGCGCACCCGGAAGGTGGCGCGGGCAAAGTCCATGTCGTTGCGCGTGTATTGCAGGCTGGCCAGGCGACGCAACAGTTCGCGCTGGTCGAGTTTGTCGCCGCGGTCGACGTGCAGCACCATCTTCAAATAGGTTTCCGGGCTGCCCAAGCCGTAGATGCACGACACCGTGGTGACGATGATCGCGTCCTTGCGCTCCAGCAGCGCCTTGGTCGCCGACAATCGCATCTGCTCGATGTGGTCGTTGATCGACGCATCCTTCTCGATAAAGGTATCGGAGGACGGCACGTAGGCTTCGGGCTGGTAGTAGTCGTAGTAGGAAACGAAGTACTCCACCGCGTTGTTCGGGAAGAACGCCTTGAACTCACCATAGAGCTGCGCGGCCAGGGTCTTGTTTGGCGCCAGCACCAGGGTAGGACGATTGATCTGCGCGATCACGTTGGCGATGCTGAAGGTCTTGCCCGAACCGGTCACCCCGAGCAGCGTCTGGTGAGCCAGGCCGGCCTCGATGCCTTCGACCATCTGGCGAATGGCTTCCGGCTGATCGCCAGCGGGTTCAAAACGGGTGACGAGTTGGAAATCCGACATAACGTACCTCGTGAAGTCACCCCAGACTCGAAACCGCCAGGGACGAAATAGCTGGGCAACCCGCGAATGATCATCGCAGGTTGCAGGAAAAAACCATGATAGCTGTAGAAGTGGTGCCGAATGTGACGGGTTTCAAGACCATCGTCCTACGTGCCGTGCCGGATCAATGTTGCAATAAGACTAACGGTCAGCAAATAAACCGAAAAACTTGGCCGAAAAGCCATTTCGGCTGTCGCCCTCGACGGTGATGGCCTCTATACTAGCTCCCCGTTTGTGCACCGCTCTAGTGCATTCGGCTGGAGCGCGACACGTCCCTCCTACCCCCCATAGAGCTGCCGCAAAAATGAGCCTGTTCTCCGCTGTCGAAATGGCACCACGCGACCCTATCCTGGGCCTCAACGAAGCATTCAACGCCGATACACGAACCACCAAGGTCAACCTTGGCGTGGGCGTTTACTGCAACGAGGAGGGGAAGATTCCACTCTTGCGTGCCGTTGCCGAAGCGGAAGCCATTCGCGTGGCGCAACACGCCGCCCGTGGCTACCTGCCGATCGATGGCATCGCAGCCTACGATAAGGCTGTGCAAACCCTGCTGTTCGGCGCTGAATCGCCACTGCTCAGCGCTGGTCGCGTCACCACCGTACAAGCGGTCGGCGGCACTGGCGCGCTGAAGCTGGGGGCTGACTTCCTCAAGCAACTGCTGCCTAACGCCGTCGTCGCCATCAGCGACCCGAGCTGGGAAAACCACCGCGCGCTGTTCGAAACCGCCGGCTTCCCGGTGCAGAACTACCGCTACTACGACGCCGCCACCCATGACGTGAACCGCGCCGGCCTGCTCGAAGACCTCAACGCCCTGCCGCCGCAATCCATCGTGGTGCTGCACGCCTGCTGCCACAACCCGACCGGCGTCGACCTGAGCCCGGCCGACTGGCAGAACGTGCTGGACGTGGTCAAGGCCAAGAACCTGGTGCCGTTCCTCGACATGGCCTACCAGGGCTTTGGCGACGGCATCCACGAAGACGCCGCCGCTGTGCGCCTGTTCGCTGAATCGGGCCTGACCTTCTTTGTGTCCAGCTCGTTCTCCAAGTCGTTCTCCCTGTACGGCGAACGTGTGGGCGCACTGTCCATCGTCGGCGAGTCCAAGGAAGAAAGCGCGCGCATCCTGTCCCAGGTCAAGCGTGTGATCCGCACCAACTACTCCAACCCGCCAACCCACGGCGCGGCCATCGTGGCAGCAGTGCTGAACAGCCCTGAGCTGCGCGCCCAGTGGGAAGCCGAACTGGCTGAAATGCGCCTGCGCATCCGTGGCATGCGTGAGCAAATGGTCGCCACCCTGGCCAAGGCTGCTCCGGAGCACGACTTCAGCTTCGTCGGCCGCCAGCGCGGGATGTTCTCCTACTCCGGCCTGACCGTTGAGCAAGTTACCCGCCTGCGCAGCGAATTCGGCATCTACGCACTGGATACCGGGCGTATCTGTGTGGCGGCGTTGAACCAGTCGAACATTGATACAGTCACAAAGGCAATCGTTCAGGTGCTGTAAACCTGTAGCCGTTGCACCAGAAGGGGAAGCCGATGGCTTCCCCTTTTTCGTCTCCAGCCCCTAGACTGAACCTCGACCGCCCCTTTGCTGTGAGTACCTTATGAGAAACGACGACCTGGACCTGCGTGCCGACCGCGACGAGCTGGACCACTTCCCCCCGCGTGCACCGCAAGCAAAGCGCCAGAAGAGCCTGGTACTGCAAGTGGCGCTCGGTGTATTCCTTGGCGGCCTGGCACTGTGGCTGGTGCAGTTGGGCGCAACTGCAGTCATGGCAAAACTGGCCATGGGCACCCTGCAATTCGGCGGCTGATACCCATCACAATCTAGGAAGCAACCAGATCGCGTTCCTCCAACAGCTTTACAAAGCTGTTGAGGCTCTGCGACACCGTCCCGCGCCGCCAGATCAGCCAGGTATTCAAAATCCGGAAGTTATCCGTCAGCGGCCACACGCTCACCGCCGCCGACCCCGGCATGCTCTCCAGCATGCTGCGCGGCATCAGCGCCAGCCCGGCGCCGGCACTGACGCAGGCGAGCATGCCGTGGTACGACTCAATCTCGAAGATCTTGCCCGGCACCGCGCCATCCTGTGAAAACCAGCGCTCAAAGTGGTGCCGATACGAGCAGTTGGAGCGGAAGGTGTAGATGTTCTCGCCATTCACATCCTGCCCCCGGGTGATCGGCGCGTGTTGCAGCGGCGCGATCACTACCATCTCTTCCTCGAATACCGCCACGCCTTCCAAGGTGGCATGCAGCACCGGCCCGTCGACAAACGCCGCCGCCAACCGCCCCGACAACACGCCTTCGATCATCGTGCCCGACGGCCCGGTGCTCAGGTCCAGCTCGACCTTGGTGTGTTTCTGGTTGTACGCCGCGAGCAACGCCGGGATACGCACCGCCGCCGTGCTCTCCAGCGAACCGAGGGCAAACGCACCCTGGGGCTCCTCCCCCGCCACTGTCGCACGGGCCTCCTGCACCAGGTCGAGGATGCGCCGCGCATAGCCGAGGAAATTCCAGCCCGCCGGCGATAGACGCAAACGGCTTTTCTCGCGGATAAACAATTCCACGCCCAGGTCTTGCTCCAGTTGCTTGATGCGCGTAGTCAGGTTCGACGGCACGCGGTGAATCAACTGCGCGGCGGCGCTGATGCTGCCTTGTTCGGCAACGGCCTTGAAGATTTCCAGTTGCACCAGGTCCAAATCATTCTCCAATCGTGAATGTATTGCTTAATATTATTCAGTTTCCAGAAAAGATATACCCCCGTAGGCTGAACCCAACCTCATCATTCAGCAGGACGGTGCCATGAACGCGACTACCCACGCCCTCTCGATCAACCCGGCCAACGGCGAAACGGTCGGCAGCTACCCGTATGAAACCGCGCAGCAACTGGACGCCGCCCTCGAGCGCGCCACCCTCGCCTTCCGCACCTGGCGCCGCCAGCCGGTCAGCCAGCGCGCCGAGTTGCTGCTGAGCCTGGCCAGCGCCCTGCGCGAACAAGCCGAAGATATGGCGCAGATGATCACCCTGGAAATGGGCAAACCCATCGCCCAGGCCCGTGCCGAAATCGAAAAATGCGCGCAGCTCAGCGAGTGGTATGCCGCCCACGGCCCGACCATGCTCGCCCCGGAACCGACGCAGGTGGACAACGGCAGCGCCCAGATCGAATACCGCCCACTGGGTCCGATCTTCGCGGTGATGCCGTGGAACTTCCCGGTGTGGCAAGTGCTGCGCGGCGCCGTGCCGACCATGCTGGCCGGCAACACCTACGTGCTCAAACACGCACCCAACGTGATGGGCAGCGCTTACCTGATCCAGCAGGCGTTCCACACCGCCGGTTTTGCCAAAGGCCTGTTTGAAGTGGTCAACGTGACCAACGACGGCGTCTCCCAAGCCATCGCCGACCCACGCATCGCCGCCGTCACCCTCACCGGCAGCGTGCGCGCCGGTATCGCCATCGGCTCCCAGGCCGGTGCCGCATTGAAAAAATGCGTGCTGGAACTGGGCGGCTCCGACCCGTTCATCGTGCTCAACGACGCCGACCTCGATGCCGCCGTACAAGCCGCCCTGATCGGCCGCTTCCAGAACAGCGGCCAGGTCTGCGCCGCCGCCAAGCGCCTGATCATCGAAAAAGGTGTGGTGCAAGCCTTCACCGCCAGATTCCTCGAAGCCAGCCGCGCCCTGGTGATGGGCGACCCGACTTCAGCCGCCACCTACATCGGCCCGATGGCCCGCTTCGACCTGCGCGACGAGCTGCATGGCCAGGTCCAGGCGACTCTGGAAGAAGGTGCCACCCTGCTGCTGGGCGGCCATAAAATACCCGGCGCCGGCAATTACTATGCGCCGACCGTACTGGCCAACGTCACCGACCAGATGACCTCGTTCAAACAGGAACTGTTCGGCCCCGTGGCCTCGATCATCACCGCCCGCGACGCCGACCACGCCGTGGCCCTGGCGAATGACAGCGAGTTCGGCCTTACCGCGAGCATCTTCACCAGCGACCCGGCGAAGGCGCGGGACATCGCCAATCAGCTGGAAACCGGCGGCATCTTCGTCAATGCCTTCAGCGTCTCCGACCCTCGGGTGGCGTTTGGCGGGATCAAGAAAAGCGGGTTCGGCCGCGAGTTGTCTCACTTCGGTGTCCGCGAGTTCTGCAACGCGCAGACCGTGTGGCTGGATCGCACATAAATCAGAGCAGCGCCTGACCTGTGGCTCACCACAGGCATGCGGTGGCCTGAAATTGTTTATGCACGAATATGCCGCCGCACACACTGCACCAACCCCTCCAGCGCCTGCGACTTCACTGGCGCGAGCACACAGACCGTGTGTTCGCGCTGGTCCTCCTTCACCGTCAGGGTGTAATGCACCTGGCCCGGGTTACCGGGCGCGGGTTCACTGCTTTGCGGCAGTTGAAAGAAGTCGCACGCCTCGACCAACTGCCGCAACTCCTGCTGGTCCTGCTCGGGCAGGCTGTCCAGCTCAACCGTACGCGGCTTGGCCAGGCCCGGAAAAAAAGCAGGCCCGCCGTTTTCCTTCAGCGAAATTTGCATGGTTGCTCCTCACGTCAGACTGAAATACCGACCGCCTTCCAGCCCTCCTTGACCGCCTTCTGCTCATCCTTGTTCGCGCCGTAGAGGCGACCGGCAACATCGTAGGTAATGCGTGCAAAGCGCAAAAACCCTGAGTTCGGCCGCAACCGCGCATCACGCAACGCGTCGTACCAGATGCGCCCGGCACGTTCCCAGGCAAACCCGCCGATTTTCGTCGCCACCTGGTAAAACGCATGGTTGGGAATACCGGAATTGATATGCACCCCGCCATTGTCCTCGTAGGTCTGCACAAAATCATCCATGTGCCCGGGCTGAGGGTCCTTGCCCAGCAGCTTGTCGTCAAACGCGGTGCCGGGGGCTTTCATCGAGCGCAGCGCGGTGCCTTTGATCTTCTTGGTAAACAACCCTTTGCCGATCAGCCAATCGGCGTCCTCGGCCTTTTGTTTCAACGAATATTGCTTGATCAACGAACCGAACACGTCCGACAGCGACTCGTTCAACGCGCCGGACTGATTGAAATACATCAGCTTGGCCTCATCCTCGGTCACACCGTGGGCCAGCTCATGGCCAATCACGTCGAGGGCGACCGTGAAGCGGTTGAACAGCTCGCCGTCCCCATCCCCGAACACCATCTGGGTCGAGTTCCAGAACGCATTGTTGTAGTTCTGGCCAAAGTGCACGGTAGCGTCCAGGGCCATGCCGGCATCGTCGATGGAGTTGCGGTCAAAGACCTGATCGAAAAAGTCGAAGGTGGCACCCAGCCCATCATAGGCCTCGTCCACCGCCGCGTCGCCACTGACGGGCTGGCCTTCGCCACGGATGAGTTTGCCCGGCAGGCTGTCGCTGCCCTCGGCGCTGTAGATCGAGCGTCGTTTGTCGGCGCCCATGGCCAGCGCCAGGTGCGCCGGGCCCTTGGCGGGCACCGCGACCATGCGCAGCGAGCGGAAGGTGCTGTCCTTGGCGCGGGTACGCAGCGCGACATCCCGTTGCGCTTTGTCACCGTTACGCGCGATCTGGTCGAGCATATAGGGCGGGATCAGGCAGAAAATCGGGTTACGGTAATGGCGATCACACATGGGCTGGCTCCTTGTTGGCGTGTGCTGAACGTCCGGATGACCGTTTGAGGATAGCCCCCAGGGGTTAGTGCGTATGATCAATTGTCATTAATCTATGTTGCAGTCGTGTTTATCCAAGGAGGACTGACCGATGCCCGCACGTAAAGCCAAAATCGACCTTGCCTACCGCCCCCGGCTTGCCGACCTGCGCCCATTGATCGCGCCGAGCCCCACGCTGCTGGAGGCACGCGCAGCGACACCCCGCGTCACGCCGGCCAAAGACTTGAAGGACCGGCGTGGCTACGCGGAGGACTTTCTCGGCAGCTTCGGGGTGCCCTGGCCCACGCTGGAAGAAGCGTTGGCGAGCGATGCCCAGAAGCGCCTGGACTACACGCACTTCTCCATAACGATGTCACGCGCCAAGCGCCTCGCGCTGTATGTGGGCGTCAACATCGACGGCGGCCAGCATGTGGACATCATCCGCAGCAACGACACCTGGGCCTACGATGGCCGCCTGCCGGTCGACGCCCAAGTCGGCGAAGCGCTCTACGCCGGCAATGGCCTGGACCGCGGCCACCTGGTGCGCCGCCAGGACCCCAATTGGGGCGACGTGGCGCAAACCGCCAACCTCGACACTTTCCACTTCACCAACTGCTCGCCGCAGATGAGCGGGTTCAACCAGAAGACCTGGCTGGAACTCGAAGACTACATCCTCGACAACACCCAACGCTGGAAAGCCCGGGCCACGGTGTTCAGCGGCCCGGTGTTCGCTGACGACGACCGCATTTACCGGGGCGTGCAGATCCCCAAGGCGTTCTGGAAGGTGGTCGCCTACCTGAGCGATGACGGCAAGCCTTCGGCCAGCGCCTACATGATCGATCAGAGCCGCGAACTGGGCCAATTGGAGCTAGTGTTCGGCCAGCTGCGCACCTACCAGCGCAGCGTGATCCAGATCGAGCGCCTGACCGGCATCCGCTTCGGCAACCTGGCCGACTACGACGGCTTCAGCAACGAAGAACGCGCCACCGGCACGCGCATCGAAGCGCTGATCCAGGGGCCCGAGGACATTCGTCTCTGACCGGGCACGCCGTGGGCTATGTCGCCCCGCCTTAATCAACTACCATACCGCGCCGGTTCCCAAACGGGACTAATAGGGAATCCGAGGCGCGGTACACCCGCGCCAACCGGAACTGCCCCCGCAACTGTAGATGCCGAGCCTGCTCCTCGATGCCACTGGACCTCGTCCGGGAAGGCTGGAGCCTGGCGACGACGCATCAGTCAGGAGACCTGCCGGCCCAAGCTCAATCACTAACCGGCGGGGTGTCCGGGAAGGACATTCTTGCCTGTCGCTCCCCCGGAGCCCGAGAGTGAATTTCCGAATGGCACGTACGCTTCACTCGGAGATCGCCCCATGCTGCCACGCGTTACCGCCCTGCTCACAGGCGTTGGCTTCTGTGCCCTGGCCCAAGCCGCGCCCACTCACTACCCGCTGACGGTGGAAAACTGCGGCAGCCAGATCACCTTTGCGCAAGCTCCCGCCCGCAGCGTGACCATCGGCCAGGCCGCCACCGAGATGCTGTATGCCCTGGGCGTGGCCGATAAAGTGGTCGGCACCTCGCTGTGGTTCAACAGTGTGTTGCCGCAGTACAAGGCACAGAACGATAAAATCGAGCGCCTGGCCAACAACGAACCGAGCTTCGAAGCCGTGATCGCCAAGCGCCCGCAACTGGTGGCCGCCGAGCTGGAATGGGTGGTCGGCGCGCAAGGCGTGGTCGGTACCCGCGAGCAGTTCCATGAACTGAAGATCCCCACCTACCTGCTGCCCTCCGACTGCGAAGGCAAGGACAACCTGGTGGGCGCCGACGGCACACGGCTGGAGCCGTTTCGCATCGAGACCATCTATAAAAGCATCCGCCAACTGGCGCAGATCTTCGACGTGCAGGAGCGCGGCCAGCAGCTGAACGACGAGCTCAAGGCGCGCCTGGCCAAATCCGTCGCCACCGTGCAGGGCAAAGGCCTCAAGCAGGCCAGCGCGCTGGTGTGGTTCTCCAGTGCCGAGATGGCCAGCGATCCATACGTGGCCGGCCACAAAGGCATCCCCGAATTCATGCTGCAAACCCTGGGCCTTTCCAACGTGGTGCAGTCCGATGAAGAGTGGCCCGCCGTGGGTTGGGAAACCATCGCCAAGGCCAACCCGACCTTCCTCGTCATCGCGCGCATGGACCGCCGCCGCTACCCGGCCGACGACCATGAAAAGAAACTCGCCTTCCTGCGCAGCGACCCGGTAACGCGCAACATGGACGCGGTGAAAAACAACCGCATCATCATCCTCGACGCCCTGGCGTTGCAGGCCAGCATCCGCATGTTCGACGGCCTTGAACAACTGGCCACGGCCATCGACGGCTACGACCTGCCAAAATGATGCGCACCCTGCTCGCCCTGGCCCTGCTCCTGGTTGCCGTCCTCGCCGGCGTGGCCATTGGTGAAACCGCCATCTCGCCACAGGTGGTGCTCCAGGTACTCGCCAACAAACTGTGGGGCGCCGGCTACGTGCTCGACCCCATCGATGAAGGCGTGGTGTGGAACTACCGCCTCACCCGCGCCCTGGTCGCCGCCGCCTGCGGTGCCGGGCTGGCCACCTGCGGGGTGATTTTGCAATCGCTGTTGCGCAACCCGCTGGCCGATCCCTACCTGCTGGGCATCAGCGCCGGCGCTTCGACCGGTGCGGTGCTGGTGGCGTTGATGGGTGTGGGCGGCGGCTTGGTGTCGTTGTCGGCGGGCGCGTTTATCGGCGCGATGGCGGCGTTTGCCCTGGTGATCCTGTTGGCGCGGGCCAGCGGTTCGGTCAGTGGCACCGGCCAGATCATCCTCGCCGGTATTGCCGGCTCGCAATTGTTCAATGCGCTCACCGCGTTCCTGATCACAAAGTCGGCCAGCTCCGAACAGGCGCGCGGCATCCTGTTCTGGCTGCTCGGCAATCTAAGCGGCGTGCGTTGGCCCTCGGTGTGGCTGGCGGTGCCGGTGGCGGTCGCCGGCCTGGCCGTGTGCCTGTGGCACCGCCGGGCGCTGGATGCGTTTACCTTTGGCAGCGACTCGGCGGCGTCACTCGGTATTCCGGTGCGCCGCGTGCAATTTGTGCTGGTGGGCTGCGCGGCGCTGGTGACGGCAGTGATGGTGTCGATTGTCGGCTCTATCGGCTTTGTCGGGCTGGTGATTCCCCATGCCGTGCGCCTGTTGCTTGGCACCGGGCATTCGCGGCTGTTGCCCGCCAGCGCCTTGGGTGGCGCGTTGTTCCTGATTGCGGCGGATGTGCTGTCGCGCACGCTGATCAAGGGCCAGGTGATTCCGGTCGGCGTGGTCACCGCACTGGTCGGTGCACCGGTGTTTGCGCTGATCCTGATCGGCCGGAGGAATGCGCGATGACCGTCCTCAGTTGCAGCGGGTTGGGCTTCAAGGTGCGCGAGGCCGAGTTGCTGCGTGATATTCATCTGGACGTGCAATTGGGCGAAACCCTCGGCATCGTCGGCCCGAATGGCTCCGGCAAATCCACCTTGCTCAAGCTGTTGGCCGGGCTACGTGCACCGGCGTCCGGCGACGTGCTGCTGGGCGGCCAGCGCCTGGGCACGCTGTCCCGCCGCGCCATCGCGCAGCAACTGGCCGTGGTGGAGCAACAGGCCGACACCGACGACGCCATCCGCGTATTCGACGCCGTGGCGCTGGGCCGTACGCCGTGGCTGTCGGCGCTGAGCCCGTGGTCCTTGGATGACGATGCGATCGTGCGCCAGGCCCTGCGCGACGTCGACGCCACCCACCTGAGCCACCGTGCCTGGCGCAGCCTCTCGGGCGGGGAACGCCAGCGCGTGCACATCGCCCGCGCATTGGCGCAACGGCCGCAGATTCTGTTGCTGGATGAGCCGACCAATCACCTGGATATCCAGCATCAGCTGGCGATCTTGAAGGGTGTGCAGGCGCTGCCCGTGACGACCTTGATTGCGCTGCATGACCTTAACCAGGCACTGACCTGTGACCGCCTGGCAGTGTTGGATCGCGGGCGGTTGGTGGCGCTGGGCAAACCGCTGCAAGTGCTGACGCCGCAGCGGTTGCACGAGACATTCGGCGTGCAGGCGCATTACCTGACGGACCCGTTTGATGGGGCGCAGATCCTGCGGCTGCGTTCCGCTTGATACTGGAATAGCGGTTTATCGTGGCGAACGGGCTTGCCCCGCGTTGGACTGCGAAGCAGCCCCAATAAGGCCGCTGCATTCCTCCAGGTCGAACTGGGGCGCAGGGTTTCAGGGCCGCTGCGCAGCCCAACGCGGGGCAAGCCCGCTCGCCACAACAGGCCTACAGGGACCGCTGCATATGCGTCGTCCGCCACAGCGGGTCTGCTTCCACATCCACCACCTCGAACCCCTGCCGAACCCAGAACTCAATCGCTCCCGGCAAAAATGGGTGGGTATGCAGGTACATCACCTCAACCCCATCCGCCTGCGCCAGCGCTTCCAGCGCGCGGTACAACTGCCTCGCCAGGCCAAAACGACGGAAGGCGGGAAGCACAAACAACCGCACCACCTCCACCGTCTTGCGGCCTTGGTAATTCAACTGCGGGAAACGCCCATCATAGGGTAGGTAGCCAATGGCAGCGACAATCTGCCCCTCAGCGCAAGCGATCAGAAATTGCCCATGGCCCTGCAGATAGACCGCCTCGAAACGCGCCAAGTCTGCCGGCATCCCCTCTGCATTGAGCTTGGGGAAAAGCTCGGAACGAGCTTGCAGCACGAACCTCAATACCTCAGGGATATCCGCCGTCGCGACCGCCTGAATGCTGAGCCTTGGGCTCATACAATGGCTATCTGCGTAATCCCCAACACCTGCGCCTGCTCCAGAATTTCTTCCGGGCTTGCATCCGCAGGGGGCAGGATCAAGCCATTCTCGGCATCGCCGAAATGCAGCTGCAGGAGGTGCAACGCCGCCTCATGTATCGACAACCGGGATTGCTCAAGTTCGAACACGTGGGTGCGGGATTCATCGTTGAACAGGTAGCTGAGGGTGTATTCGCGCATGGAAAAGTCCTGGGAGGGGAAGAAGAGCAGCTGATTAACCTGACTCATCGATCAGTTTTTAAGTTCAATGGATCAGCCTTTACCGTCTTGCCGGCAGCACTCACAGGCGCAACTCGCACACCCCACTGCCCTTTATCCCAGACGTACGCACGCTTACATGGCGGCTTGAATGATCATCTCCCCAGTCGGGCACTGATCCACTGGCGGCTATAAGCAAGCACGCTCCCCCCCATCACCACCGGAAAATGAATAAACCCATGCGCCGCCTCCGGCAGCAGATACGCCTCTGCCCGCGGCCACCGCTCAGCGATCAACAGCGTGTCATCCTTCAATGGGTCCAACTCCCCCACAAACATCAACGCCGGCGGCAGGCCCTCGAAGTCGCCATACAACGGCGATAACGGCGGCTGCCGACGCTCATCATCACTCAACCCCGGGGTCAGCATGCGCAGCGCCTCGACCATGCCCGGGCCGTCCAGCAACAAGGTGTCCGGCCCCGCCGCGCGCACGCTTGGGGTGCCGGTAAGGTCGTAGACGCCGTAATACAACACCGCCCCGCACACGCGCTGGAGCAGTTGCGGCCATTGCTTCAACGCCAGCAATGTCGTCGCCGCCAAGTGCCCGCCGGCCGATTCGCCGACCACGAACACCGGCAGGCCGACAAATTCATCGGCCGTGAGCAACCAACGCGCCGCCGCCAGACAGTCGTCCATCAGCCCTTCGACCGGCGTGTCGACCGCCAGCCGATAATCCACCGACACCACCGCCACCTCGCAGGCGTTGACCATGCCCAGGTTGAGGTCGTCATCCATCTGTGCATTGCCGATCACCCAGCCACCACCGTGGATATCCAGCACCACGCCCTTGGGCTTGCCGCTTGGGCGCAGGATGCGCACGGGTACGAAGTCGACCAGTTTGCATTCAGCAGCTGGCGCTTTCTTAAGCATTTGGCTGGTGCGCAACAGCGCCTGGATCAGGCGCGGTGTGACGCGATTACGGATCTTGAAGCGCGGCATCCAGGCGAGCTTCTGGTTGAAGCGGCGCATCTCGGCCAGTTCCGGGCCACTGGCGGGCCAAGGTGTGTAGGCCATCAGCGGTTATTCCGCAGGATCGAAAAGTTCAGCGCCGCTGCCACGCACAGCCACGCCAGGTAGGGGAACAGAATCAAGCCGGTGATCAAATCCAGTTGCACCGCCAGTACCACCATGGTCGCCACGGTCAGCCACAGCACCGCGAGAATCACCATCCCGGCCAGAAGCCGATGGGCGCCGAAGAACACCGGCGTCCACAAGGTGTTCAAGGCGATCTGCGCGGCCCACAAGGCCAACACCATTTGGCTGCCCGGGATAAGGCTGAGGCGGTAACCGGCCCAGGCCAGCAACAGGTAGATAATCGTCCAAGCCACCGGGAACAGCCAGTTGGGTGGGGTGAAGCTGGGTTTGACCAGGGAGTCGTACCAGGCTCCCGGCTTGAAGATAATGCCGGTACTGGCAGCGGCGGCGCAGGCGAGCAGGAAGATGAAGAAGGTCATGGGCGGTCCTTGGCTGGGTATTTCAACTTTGACGCGTAGCAAGCGGGTAAAAGTTCACTGCGATTCAGGGCATCACGATGTTCAGCCAAGGCCACCGCGCCTGATAACTGCGGGCCTTCTGCACAAACAACGCCCGCTCAGGATGCAGTGGGTTGATGCGCAACACGCCCTGCTCCACATCTTCCAAGCCATAAGGCGCATACACCTCGCCCGTGGCAATCTCCAGGCCGATGCACGTGCCCGCCACCAGGTAACGGTCAATCCCCTGCCTGGCCGTGTGCAACTGCGGGTAAGGCCGGCCAAAGCGCTCGCCGTACCACAGATGCACCCGCGCCTGGTTCTTCACCTCGACGTTGACGCCCAGGTCCTGGAACAAGCGCTCGGCCGCACGGATCACTGCGTCTTCAGCCTCGTAGGACAGGTCGGTATCGAAGTAGAAAACGTCGTAGTCCTTTACGCCATGGGCCGCCGGCAAATTCGACTGATGATTCCACACCGCCTGGAACAGGCAGCCCGCCGTGAGAAAGCACTGGTCCACACCCAGGTCGGGCAGGCGCGCGGTGATTTCGGCGTTGATGGGGTTGGCCATGGCCAGGTTGAGCAAGGTTTCGACAGTCAATGTCATGGGCTCTCCGTTATCCGTGACGCGCTCGAACGGCAGAGGTTACACCACGGTGTGGAGGGTTTCGTGACAGCAGGATTTCTATACACTTTGCCGCGGGCTAAAAACCGGCCCCAATCGTCAAGGATAAAACGATGCGAATCACCACCATGGCCCTCGTTGCCACCAGCAGCCTGTTGCTAACCGCCTGCAGCGAGAGCCCTTCCGACACCGACATTCAAGCCGCCCTGCAACCCCGCCTGGAAGGGGCTTCCTGCATCAGCGCGCCGATGTTCAAAGACTTCCCCGTAACCCTGGGCGACAGCTTCACCCGCAGCGTGTCCAAGGGCAACGCACCGGCCTTCGATGCGCTGGTCGATGCAGGCCTGTTGGCCAAGAGCGACCAGACCTATACCCTCACCGAACCAGGTAAAGCCGCCCACGTGCCCCAGGCCTCCGGGTTCTGCTACGCCCAAGGCTATGAGATCGCCAGGGTCCAGAGCACCGAGGTCAACACTGACCAGATGGGACCGGCCGTGGAAAAATCCTGGCAGGTGACCGTGGACATCCGCCAGAAGCCCGTCGCCCCGTGGGCGAAAAACCCGGCGATTGAGAAACTCACGCGCCACCCGGAAAACCTCTCCGAAGCGCCAAAGACCTACCACGTGACCGTCGGCCGGGTGAAGGGTGAACCAGGGTTGCAGTTGATCGACCCGCGCTTTTCGATCTCACGCGGGATCAGCGTCAGCCAGGGCTTCTGATCTCAGCCCTTCAACTCACTAGCCCGATGCGCCGCCGCGTCGTCGTAAACCACATACAACGACTCGGCGACCTGGCTCTTGATGGCCTTGGTGGACTCAAGGCCCAGTACAAAACCCTCGGCCTTGCCGCCGGCGCGGTTGAGTTCCTCAGGGGTGGCGGCGCCGGTGATGGCGTCGAACAGCTTGGTGGCGTGGGGGCCGACGCCCTTGGGCAGGCTGATCTGGTCGATGGACATGGGCGATACCTTAAAAGAGAGAATTCGGTAGCGCGTGGAACCACTGCCGGGGTGGCATGGTAGACCGGCTGGCACAGAAAGGCGCGGCTTTTGCGCATATCGCGCTCACCGGGCGGCCTTTTTCATGACACTGCCCCACAACACCGTGATAGCGCTAAGCTGGATCCCCCCCGCCCCGCAGGCCAAGCACCATGACGCTCTCCCCCGACTTCACCCCCTGGGCCTCCCTGCTCGGCGGCGCACTGATCGGCCTCAGCGCCGGCCTGTTCATCCTGCTCAACGGGCGCATCGCCGGTATCAGCGGCCTGCTCGGCAGCCTGCTGGCCAAACACGCTGAAGGCCGCGCCGAAAAAGCCCTGTTCCTGCTAGGCCTGCTCGCCTCGCCCTGGCTGTGGGCACTGTTCGGCACCTTGCCCGGCGCGTCGATCCAGGCCGGTGGAGCCGCGCTGGTGCTGGCGGGGCTGCTGGTGGGCCTCGGCACCCGCTACGGCGCCGGCTGCACCAGTGGGCACGGGATCTGCGGGCTGTCACGCCAGTCGCTGCGCTCGCTGGTGGCGGTGGCGTGCTTCATGGGCAGCGGGTTTGCCACTGTCTACATCATCCGCCATCTGATGGGAGCCTGAGCGTGCGCAAACTGACCGCCTTGATCGCCGGCCTGCTCTTCGGCCTGGGGCTGTACCTCAGCGGCATGACCAACCCAGCCAAGGTGCTCGGGTTTCTCGACCTGGCCGGCGAATGGGACCCGTCCCTGGCGCTGGTCATGCTCGGCGCGCTCGCCGTCAGCAGCGTGTTCTTCTACTTCGCCAGGCAGCGCCGCACCGCGTTACTGGGCGCGCCGATGCAGATGCCGACCCACCGCACCCTCGACCGGCGGCTGGTGCTCGGCAGTGGGGTGTTTGGCGTTGGCTGGGGGATCGCCGGGCTGTGCCCCGGCCCGGCGCTGGCGTTGTTGCTGACCGGGCAATGGCAGGTGGGAGTGTTCGTGCTGGCGATGGTCGTGGGGATGTGGCTGTTTGAGCGGATTGAGGCGCGCAGGTTGGCCAAGGCTTGAGGCGCGGGCGGGAGGTTGTGCTTTATCTCCACCCGCCCCCGGCCTACATTGAATGCCTTATCAATCAACCCCGAGGTCAGCCCCCATGGCACGCATCGTCCGGATTCACGCCTACGGCGACGCCAGCGTCTTGAAACTCGAAGACGTAGACGTCCCCGCCCCCGCCGCCGATGAGGTCCAAATCGACGTCAAAGCCTTCGGCCTCAACCGCGCCGAAGTGATGTTCCGCAACCACGCCTACCTGCAGGAAGCCGAATTCCCCAGCCGCCTGGGCTACGAAGCGGCTGGCGTGGTGATAGCGGTCGGTGCCGATGTCACCGACCTGCAGGTGGGCGACGCCGTCAGCGTCATCCCACCGCTGGACATCGCCCGCTGGGGCACCTATGGCGAAGTCGCCAACGTGCCCGCCCACCTCGCCGTCAAACACCCGCAAACCATCAGCTTTGTGCAAGCCGCCGCATGCTGGATGCAATACGTCACCGCCTGGGGCGCCCTGGTGGAACAGGCCAAACTGACCCAGGGCGACACCGTGCTGGTCACCGCCGCCTCCAGCAGCGTCGCCCTCGCCGCCTTCCAGATCGCCCGCAGCGTCGGCGCCACCGCCATCGGCGTGACCCGCACCCGTGCAAAAAAACAGGCGCTGCTGGATGCCGGCGCAACATACGTCATCGTCAGCGACGAAGAAAACCTGGTCGAACGCGTGATTCAACTCACCCACGACCAAGGCGCCCGCGTGGTGTTCGACCCCATCGGCGGGCCGGGCTTCGAAGCCCTCACCCAGAGCATGGCCCGAGGCGGCATCTTGCTGGAGTACGGCGCGCTTAGCTCGGAGCCAACGCCGTTTCCGTTGTTTACCGTGTTGGGCAAATGTTTGACGCTCAAAGGGTATCTGTACGCCGAAATCGTCGCCGACCCGGCGGCGTTGGCGCGGGCCAAGGCGTTCATTCTGGACGGGCTGGCGTCGGGCGCGTTGGCGCCGGTGATTGCGAAGACATTTGCATTGGATGAGGTGCAGGAGGCGCATCGGTTTTTGGAGGCGAACCAGCAGGTGGGCAAGGTGGTGGTGACGGTGTGAGGGCGGTGTCCTAGGACATTTCCCAAAGCAGGGCAGTGGCTTGCCCGATTGCCTACGCGTGGGTCAGAATCCGCCGGCTTGTGCGCTGGGGTGGTCGAAACTAAGGTGGCGCGGTCGCTGAATTTCTCGGTGATCGGGTTTAGTAGCCCACGATTTAACCTAACAAGTGCATGAGCTTCATCTATCAGGCGTCCCAGCCTGTGCTTGATGGTGGCTGTGCGCAGGGCGCCCTCGGGCGCGCCGGTTTTGTTAGGTTCCACCGGTCATACTTCGCAGCAATTGCTCTCCAGATGAGACGCGAAATTCTATGCGGCTTGTAGGTGGACAGGCCCAGGCCGGTGCCTTGGCCGAGGGGTTTGGTGGTGGGGAGAATTGAGGAGAATTGGGGTCAGACCACGTTTTCAATAATGGTGGTCTGACCCCAATTTCCTCAGCTCGCGCTCCATTAAGCTTCGTAATCTCCTCGACCATCCGCTATGGGTCGATTTTTGCCTGTCGGAACGGGGTTAATCGGCCAAACCTGGCGCTGGTAGGTGACCGAAAATGGCAGATCCAGGCAGGCGCTCTGTAGTGAGAACTTAATGCACGGATAGAACGGACTATTTCGACAGAAATTGTGAGGTGTCGTCCGCTACGTAGTAGAGAATGTACCCGGAATACACTAGAGAGCCAGCAGCAACTTCCGCTTCGAAGCACTCTGTGAGTGCGTCCTCATCAGCAAAACCGTATTCCGACAACTTGTCACCTGCGAAACTAGCAAGTCGCCACGCGTCGAAGCCACCGATCTCACCATGAGCCCCAAAGTCAAAGTCTACTGTACCTGTGGGGAGACTAACCGCGCAGCCATAGCCGTGCTTGAAGTAACGAACTCCGCCTTCTAACTCTCCGCGCTGAGGAATGTCAGTGCCCACCCAATCCATATTGGTCAAGGGCCGCGGAATACCGGACCGATGCATCATATCCGCAGCGGTGCCAACACTTGCTTGGTAGGCGCTGATCAAAATGGCGAGTTGGTTATTCATAAAGTCTCACGTTATAAGCAGCACTGAGTCCAGAGACCGCAGAGAGTAGCAGTCGACGCAACTGAAAGGCAGCTTCTGGCCGACTTCTGCCTATCA
Source organism: Pseudomonas sp. FW305-3-2-15-C-LB1 (assembly GCF_058787615.1). Classification (NCBI taxonomy): domain Bacteria; kingdom Pseudomonadati; phylum Pseudomonadota; class Gammaproteobacteria; order Pseudomonadales; family Pseudomonadaceae; genus Pseudomonas; species Pseudomonas sp. FW305-3-2-15-C-LB1. The sequence continues at coordinate 21,126 of NZ_JBYSZX010000002.1, forward strand.
TAACTGACCGAAATCGACCAAAAGCGGCGGTCGACGGACACAATCGGCCCGCTTAAGCAATGCAGGTTGAATTACCTCTAGAACGCAGCCGCATCGTTGATAGCTGCCTCATAGGCATGCTTTTCAAATGTGAAGGGGCCAACGCCATCTATAATTTGAGGCTCTTCATAGCCGTTCTCATAAGCAAAGGAATCCCATGTGAAACAGTCATCGTTTTGGCAAACAGATACTGCGTAGGCGCCACACCCGATGTCGCCGCACTCGGGGCAGATGTAAAGGAGTATCCGACCGCTCTCTGTTTCAGCTGGCTCGCGTAATAGCAGACGAGAACTAGATTGTTTGTTTTGCTCCGGGAAGCCCTTGACGAAACAGCCCATGAAATCGGAATGATCACCAGCTGCCATAACGAGAGCATTGAGCAACGAACGTTCGTTTATCTGAAAATCGATGGAGAGTCGTTCGGCCACGGTGCAGCCATTTGAGGCGCTTCCCGGACGAAACAACTGTTGAAATGTGAGGGAGCTGGTGTCCATTCCTGCGAACCGCTTTATGCACTGAATTGGCGTGGAATTACATACAACATCGTGGGTTGGTACAAGCCAAATTTCATCGGCCGACTGACCACTTTTGGCCGATAGCCCACAGTCCTCCGCTCCCTCCTCCGCAGCAGAAAACTTCCCCCTCCCTCACCCCAACACCTCCACCGCATTCTCCGTGGGGGTCAGACCACGTTTTCAATAATGATGGTCTGCCCCCTATTTCTGCGTTTTCCACACAAGGTTTACAACCCAAGCCCATACTGAAACAACGCCATATCCATCACCCGCGCCGTAGGATACGGTAGTTCCAGACGCCCCGTTTTCAACGGCAGGGGTGAAGGATTCAGTTGCTCCACCACGCCCGCCAACGCCGTCAGCCCCTTCCCGCTGGCGATGGTGATGAACGCGCGACGTGGGAACAGATCGCGGCAGGCGGCAATGTAGAAACGGTCCAGCGCCGGGCACTCTCCCCAGACCCCCATCAGGATTTTGGTCTTGAGGGTGTCGGTCCAGGAGACGTTGGTGGCCAAGGTCTCCATGGAGGCCAATACGCTGTCCAACAAGGCTTGGTTGTATGCCAGGTCCGGTGCGCCGGGTGCGAAATTATCCAGGGACAGTTCAAACAACTCCGGGCCCTGGCCGGTAAAAAGGCGCTTGGCCAAGGCTTTCATCAGGTCCAGGTTGCTGTTCTGCAGCAGGCCCGAGGAGCCACGGAACATCCCCCAGTTCGCCAGGTAGAAGCCGATATGCAGGGCGGTGGTGTCGATCTGTTCTTCGCTGATGAGGTCAGCCCAGCGAGGGCGGGATTCGTCCCAGATGTATTCATAGAGAAACTCCCACGCCTTGAGTCGGGGGTAGTCGTTACCCGGTGAGGGCTGGATATTCTGGTAGTAGATCTGGGCATAGCGATTGACATCAAAAATCATCATCTGGCTTCCTGCGCACCGCGTTCCTGTTGATCACCTCAGCAGAGGTTATCGACAGCGAGGGCGAGATATTGAATACGCCCTCCCCCAAGCACCCGACCCACGTTTACACTGGCGCCTTTTGCGCCGCTCACACAGGGAAGCACTCGATGTCCACCGATCCGCTATGCCTGGTTTTTGTCCCCGCCCTTGTGGCTGTATTCACCGCCGCCGAGGCGAAAAAAGGCACGCCGCTGACCGAAGCCGAAGTGTGTGAAATCCGCGATGCAGCCACCTGTATCGCGCTGCCGTTCAGCACCGCGCTGGCGATGGAAACCGAGCGAGGTTATCCAGATATCGTCGCCGAAGACTGCTGGAGTGAGTGGCAACGGCTACGTGCTTCGGTTGCCTGACCCCGCTTATCGACCCCCCTTACGAATGGAATCGACACCATGCTCAACTCCCCGCGCCCGTTCAAACCACTCATCTGCCTCCCCCTCCTCGCCGCCCTCACCGGCTGCGGCGCGTTGACGGATGTGCGCTCGTTCTCCACGCCCTACGCCACGCCCACCAGCGCTGAAACCGTGCGCCTGCGTGTGATGAGCGATGGCATGGTGCGCGCTGTGCCCAATTCCAACTGCATCAACTTCCGCCTGCCCGGCGCGGGGGTGATGGTGGCCAATCGAGAGGGCTATGCAGACCGCAACGGCGAAAGCCTGGGCATGGCGCCCGTGGAGCGGTATTCGGATGGCACGGTGATGAGCGAACTGCGGGTGCCGGCCGGGCAGCCCATCGCGTTTCACTACATCGGCAATCGTTGCTACAACATGTTCACTTTCGTGCCTGAGGCGGGGGTGGACTATGAACTGGATGCAGCGGGTCGCTATAAGTGCGGGGTGACGCTCAAGCGCATGTTGGTCGGCAAGATTGAGGGCACTCGGGTGCCGTTGGGTGAGAGCAAGTTGTGCAATTGGGGCGATAACTTCTGAGCCATGTCTCGCCCTCAGCTATGCAACGGCAACGCCACCCCGAACAACACAAAGAACCCACCACAGACTTTATTGAACCGCCGCCCGGTGCGAGCCAACCATGGCCGCACCCGGTGCGCGGCGCTGGCCACCAGGTATTCGACCACGAACTCCACCACGGCGTAGGTCAGCGCGATGATGGCGGTCTGCGTGATGATGTTTCTGTGGGGGTCGAGGAAGGGTGGGATAAACGCGGTAAACAGCAGCAGCGCCTTGGGGTTGGAGAGGGCCGAGACCAACCCTTGGCGGAACAGCGACCAGCGTCGCAGGCTGGAAGTGGCCGCTGTTTCCAGGCTGACGGGGGCGGCGCGCCACAGTCCGTAGCCCAGCCAGATCAGGTAGAGCCCGCCGGCAATCTTCAAGGCCGTAAACGCGGTGGCCGAGGCCTGGATCAGTGCGCCCAGGCCCAGCGCGCACAGCGCAAGCACCAAGGCAAAGCCAAGCACGCCGCCGCTGATGGTGAACAGGGTTCTGCGACTGCCGTGCAGCGCGCCATGGGTCAGCGCCAGCAACGCATTCGGCCCTGGCACCACGGATATCCCGCAGCAGGTGATCAGGTAGAGCAACCAGGTCTCGAAGGGCATGATCAAGTCCGCAATGGGTGATTTTGACTGCTATCTTGCAAATGAACAACGACCGTGAAAAGCGCATAATTCACTTCGCAGCCATTCGATTAACGAATAAAGGTAACCGCCATGTCTTCCAGCGATTTGCAGATCGATTGGCTCAAGTGCTTCGTCGCCGTGGTGGATGCCGGTTCGTTGTCGGGGGCGGCCCATGAGGTGAACCGCTCGCAGTCCGCCGTCAGCATGCAGATGAAAAAACTCGAGGCTGCCCTGGGCCGGCCCTTGCTCAACCGTGGCCCGCGGCACCTGCAACTGACCGATGACGGCCAGACACTGCTGGGCTATGCCCGTCGCATGCTTGCCCTGCACGCCGAGACCCAGGCAGCGTTTCACGGCGAGGCGTTGACCGGGCGCATCCGCCTGGGGGTGGCCGAGGACTATGCAGCCAGGTACCTCACGCCGCTGCTCAAACGTTTTGCGCCGCGTTATGCGGGGGTGGACATCGAGCTGACCTGTGAACAGTCGACCGCCCTGATCCCGCGTTTGCGCAGCGGCGACCTTGATCTTGCGCTGGTGTCCAGGGACTCGCCGCACACAGGGACGTTTCTGTTCAAGGAGCCGATGGTGTGGGTCGGCTCCGCGCAATTCGAGCTGTGGCGCCGCGACCCGGTGCCTATCGCCGTCTACGAAAGCGAAAGCCTGGCGCGCCGGTATGCGGTGAATTCACTGGCGCAACAGGGCCGCCAGTTCAAGGTGGTGTACAACAGCTCCAGCCTGGCCGGCCAGCTCGCCGCCGTGGAAGGGGGGCTGGCGATAGCGGCGATTACTCAGTGCACCGTGAATCCATCGTTGCAGGTCTTGAGCAGCGAACACGGCCTGGGCGCTATCGAACCGATGGAGGTGTCGATTCTACGTAGCCGGGCTTCGCGCGGATCCAAGGCGGTCAACAGCCTGCATGGGTTTATCATCAGTGCGCTTAGAGCTCAGGCGTAGCCCTGGCGCGTCGCGCTATCTGGACACCGAGGTGATCCCATAGCAGCCTCGCTGAAGCTCGACAGCGCCTATAATTGATCTGCATTCGGAGCTATACATGGCCCTGTCCAAACGTGAAACCGTTGGTATCGAACGCCAACTGGTCGCAGCACTGACTGACGCCTGCGAAACAGCGAAGGCTGAAATCCCGGGGTTTGAATGGCTGACCCACACGGTCAACTACGCCGACTTCCCTCAAAGCCTGCGCATCACCTGGGTCTTCGACACCCGCGCCAATAAAGACAACGCGGTGGCGACCGGGTTGGACGCACGCATCCGCGAACTCACAGCCGCAGCCCTGCACGATGCCGACATCCCACCCGTGCCGTTGCCGCGCTGCGTTCAACTTGACTCCGAAGAAGCCTGCCAAACCCAGCACGGCGGCAATTGGCGTTTGCGCCTGACCCGCTCAGCCAACTAGAGCCTGGCGCCCAACTGCTGGATAATGCCTCGCCCTGCTCTCCGCCCGCTGAAAAGGAAATCCCGCCCCATGAAGTTGCCGCTTTCCGCTGCCCTGCTCGCGTCTGCCCTGCTGTCGCCTTCGATGGCCCACGCCGACGACGCCGCCCTGGTCGACACCCTCAAGGCCTTCACCCGCTGCGACGCGAGTTTTTTCAGCAGCCTGAACACCCACCGCGACGCCTGGCAGGCCTACGCGCCGCTCAAGCAAGAGAAGGACTTCAGCTGGATCGCGGTGCGCGATCGCACCGACCCCAAGGCCACCGCAGTGCCGGTGAGCGCGCCGGCCATCGCCGGTTTGAAGTTGCTGTCCTACAACGATGAGGTCAGCGATCTCGGCCCGTTGGGCCTGTATTACTTCTGGGGTTTCACGGTGGACGGCAACATTGATGAGGTCGCGCAGCGCTTTTCCGCACTGCTGGACCAACCCGCTGCGCTGCAAAAAGGCGAAGGGCAATACACGCGCAGCGAGCTGAAGGTGGGCAACAGCTGGCAAGCGATCAAGCCGATGCCGGGCAAGGCGCCAGGGCTGCGCCATGTGGAGCGGGTGCTGATCGTGGAGCCGGAGGGCACGCACTCCCGTGTGAGCTGTTCGGTGCAGGGCGGTGTGACTCCCGGCCTGGTCGCGCTGCTGCGGCCGGACATTGCGCCGGTCGATTACCCGCGTACAGTGGCCGACACCAATCTCGCCGATGTGCCGGTGCCGCCCACTGTGCTACAGGGCCTCGATGCGCCGTTGTTGCAGCCCAGGTTCAAGACGTTGAGCTACACCTACCTGTCGAGGAATGCCGCGGGCAAGGACGCGCCGATCACCATCCGGTTCAAGGCCGAGGGCGGTTTGCTGGTCAAGAATGAGGCCTACGGCAGCGCCTTCAATGTGGACCGACTGATGTTGGCGGACCTGATCCAGCTGAAATCGAAAATGAACGGTGTAGGCGAAGGCCAGGTGCTGCAGACCCGCGAGGCCGAGGTAAAACTGCCGACCAGTTGGGCACCGGGCCAGACCCTGAGTGCCCACCTGAAGATGGCCAATGTGCCGGTCAAGCCCACCGACAAACCAACCGAGACCACCTTGACCTGCAAGGTCGGCGAGCGCTTCCCGGCGCGCCAGGTGTTTGCATCGTTGACAGGCGATGCCATCCGGCTGGCCTGCGAGCAGGACGGTTACACGTCGTCGCGCGCGTTTATCGAGGACCTGGGGGTGGCCCTGACGCTGGAGTCGACGTCGAGCCAGACCCACTATGTGAATGAAATCCAGACGCTGGATGTGGTGCGCTGATTAGGCGCTCCACGCCACGCAAGAACACACCGACGCGCCGGATGATCGCCCATTGTGTTTTAGTCGCAGTCGTACTCAACGTGTGGTGAACGGGCTTGTCCACCACAATGAGCCCGCTCACCACAAGGAATGGAGAGACGGTTAGAAGTGCCGTATGAGCGAACCAAACAGGTCGCCCCGGGGCATTTTGCTCAACGGGATGTCGGCGTTCTCGAACCACTGCGCACTGGCTTCGGGATGGGGGCCGCTCAGGATCACCACGCCCTTCTCGAAGGTATACCGCGCCGCCGCGATGTCGCCGTTGCGGTAGGTGGCGATGGCCGTGTAGGGCGCGACCTTGGGGAAGTACGGGCCGTCCTGGAAGAACACCTGGTCAGGCTTGCCCTCCCAAGTGACCTGCACGGCGGCGTCGGCGCTGTCGGGCACTTCGAAGCCGGGGCGGCCGGCCTCGCCGTCGAGGTCCACCGGGATCAGGCCGAGGTTGTTGTCATCCGCCAGGTAGGCACCCATGCACAAGCCCAGGTAGCGCCCGCCGTTGGCCACGTAATCGCGGATCGCTTCGCTGCGCGCATCGCCGATGCTGCGCAGGGCGCCGGGGATGTCCTGGCCGCCGCCGGGTTGCACGTAGAGGTCGTAGCGCGCCAGGGTTTGCGGCGTGATGTCGATGGGCTCGTCGGCGCCCACGAAGTCGATGCGGTAGTTGGGATTGATGCGCTGCAGGGCCTTTGCCACGTTTTCCGAACAGTCATCGCAGCCTGCCGGGCCACGGTAGATGGCGACACGGGTGATAGGCGCCGAGGCTTCGGCCGGTGACGGCAGCAAAAGGGCAAAGGCAAACAATGTGGCGACGACGGCTCGCAGGTTCATGGTCGAGGGCTCCTGTATGGACCACGCAAAGCCTATAGCGATTGCGCCGTTGAATCCGTTAACAGTTGTAAACGACGTTCAGTTGGGGATAACTGGCGGTCGAGCCCCGTTCCGAGAGTGCCCATCATGTTTGAACTCGCAGCCCTCATCACCTATATCGCCGTCGTGATCGGCCTGTTCCTGATCCCCGGCCCGTCGGTGTTGCTGGTGATCACCCGCACCGTGCAGGGCGGCCGCAAGGTCGGGGTCGCCACCGGCCTGGGGGTGGCGTGCGGCGACCTGCTGCATACACTGGGCGCGGCGCTGGGGTTATCGGCGATCCTGATGACCTCGGCCACCGCGTTCAACGCGGTGAAATGGGCCGGCGCGGCTTACCTGATCTACCTGGGCATCCGTGCGTTCACGGCCAAGACCGGCACACAAAAAGGGCTGACGTTGCCTACAGTCACGCCGCGCCAGGCGTTTTTCCAGGCGGTCGGTGCCGAGTTGCTCAACCCGAAAACCGCGATTTTCTTCCTGGCATTCCTGCCGCAATTCGTGCACCCGGAAGCCGGCTCATCGCTGGTGCAGTTCGCGGTGCTGGGTTTGATTTTCTCGGTGCTCAGCGCGGTGTACACCAGCCTGCTCGCCCTCGCCATCCGCCCCTTGAGCCGAGGCATCAAGGGGCTGTCCAAACTGCGGCGCTGGGAAGGAAAAATCATCGGCACGCTGTTTATGGGGCTGGGGCTGAAGGTCGCGTTGCAACAGCGTTAGTCACTTAGCAAACGCATATTCCCCACCCTGCTCCACCGCCTTGCGATAGGCAGGTCGGGCCTGGAATTTTTCTACCCACGCCGCCAGGTGCGGGTAAGCCTGCAACTTGCCCTGGGCCTTGGCGATTTCGCCGATAAAGCTCATCTGGATATCCGCACCGCTCAGCTCGTCGCCCAGCAGGTACGCTTTATCGGCCAGCACGTCGTTCAGGTAACCCAAATAGTTGGCCACTTCCGATTCGATACGCGGATGCAACGGCGCGCCGGCTTCACCCAGGCGGCCAACATAGAGGTTGAGCATCAGCGGCAACATAGCCGAGCCTTCGGCGAAGTGCAGCCACTGCACGTAGGTGTCATAGGCGGCGCTGGTTGGGTCCGGTTGCAGGCGGCCCTGGCCGTGATGGCGGATCAAGTAGTCGATGATCGCGGCGGATTCAATCAGCACCTGGCCGCCGTCTTCGATCACCGGGGATTTGCCCAGCGGGTGGATGGCCTTGAGTTCCGGCGGCGCCAGGTTGGTTTTCGGGTCGCGCTGGTAGCGCTTGATCTCGTAAGGCAGGCCGAGTTCTTCGAGCAGCCACAGGATGCGTTGCGAACGTGAGTTGTTGAGGTGATGGACGATGATCATGGCGTGCTCCGCAGGGCGAGAGGGATGTCTTGGAAACAGACTACGCCAGCGTCCGGGAGTGCCGACAATTAAATTTCAACGCGACAAACACTCGTGGTTACCATGGGGATCGAATCCACAGGAGTTCCGCCATGGACCTGAAGTTCAGTCACGTCGACATACTGGTCGAAAACCTCGAGGAGGCCTGCGCCTATTACGCAAACATCCTCAAGGCACGCATCTCCAAGACCTTTGTGTGGGAACGCGGCGGTTTGCATGTGCGTTATGCCGTGGTGCTGATGGGGCAAGAGCGGTTCATGCTGGTGCAGCCGATTGCCGGGAATCTGCGCGAGCTGTTGGACGCCCACGGCGAAGGCATGATTTACCGTCACTGCTACACCACACCGGACATCGAGGTCGCCTATGACGAGCTGATCGCCGCCGGTGTGCAGCCCGAGAATGAAAACGGCGTGCCCCTGGCCCGCGAGAACCTGCAGTCGCCTTCCGGCGGGCGCATTATCTGGCTACCCAAGCGCTTCGGGAACTTTTCCATGGAGATCCTGGAAGAGAAGACACTCGAGGCGTTTATTGTGGAGGCGTTTGGCTGATCGACGCCCACGCCGCCTGGGCCAACAACGACGCATAGGCATTCGGGCTGTTCTTGACCCGCCCGGACAACCATGCCCGGGCGTAGTTTTCTGCCGCGCCAATGATCAGCGATAGCAAAAGCTCGGCGGGAATGTGGCTGAACGCCTCAGCGCGGCCCTCCTCGCTCATCCACTCGGTCAATTGCCGATTGCGCTGTTTGTTGCGGGTGAGCAATTCATCCTTGAACGGGCCGTTGGCCACGGCGAAACGGCTCTGGAACACAAAACGCGCCCAGTCGGGTTGTGCGTCCACCCACTCCACATAGCTGCGCACCAATGCCTCCACGCCTGCCTGGGCGGTTTGCGCCTGGGTCAGGTAGTGCTCACGCAGTGCGGCCTGGTCCTCCAGCGCGGCAAAAAACAGCGCGGCGACGATGCCTTCCTTGCTGCCGAAATGGTGGTAGATGGCGCCCACGCTGGTGTCGCACCGCGCGCGGATGGTTTCGATGTTCGTGGCTTCAATACCCACTTCGTTAAAGCAGGCCAGGGCCTCGCGCAGGATGCTGCGCTTGAGGTCGCTGCGCCGGCCCGGGAAGGTGCGCTCGATCAGGTCAGGTGCGTGCATGAAGTCGCTCGCCAAATGTGCGGAGTCTAAAGCTACAGCAGCCGCTAGAGAAGGCATGGCTTGACACCTTTAGAATTAACAGAATATTGTTCTGCCACAGAATATTATTCTGTAACCCTATCAGGAGGAAACCCATGAGTCAGTTTCTCAGCATGTTCAACAGCGTAGGTCCAGCCGCCTTCAGCCAGATGGCCTGCCAGGTGGCGCCCTACTTCAGCACCATCAACCCTGAAATCGCCGAACTGCGCCCAGGCCACTCGGTGGTCAACGTGCCGTTTCGCAAGGAAATCACCAACCACCTGGCTTCGGTGCATGCCATTGCGTTGTGCAACGCGGCGGAATTGGCCGGTGGCACGATGACCGATGTGTCGATCCCCCAAGGCGCCAAGTGGATTCCCAAGGGCATGACCGTGGAGTACCTGGCAAAGGCCAAGTCGAACATCCGTGCGGTGGCGGATGGCAGTTGCATTGACTGGGCAACGGCTGGCGACAAGATCGTGCCGGTGGATATTTTCGATGAGGGCGGGATGAAGGTGTTTACGGCGAAGATCACCATGAATGTGAAGATCGCCTGAGGACACGGCCGCAGGAGGAGGACCTGACCCGGTGCTGAAAACAGCGCAGGACAACATGTGGGAGGGGGCTTGCTCCCGAATGCGGTGTGTCAGTCGCTGAATCTGTTGACTGGTACACCGCAATCGGGGGCAAGCCCCCTCCCACATTGGATCTGGTTTGTTTGGAAGACAGCTCAGCCCAGGCGGAACCGCGCAGTGTTGTCACTCAGTGCCTGGCTGCCTTTGCTCAGGGTATCGGCTGCGCGGTTCACTGCCCGCGCACCGTCGAGCAAGCGTCCGGCGGCCTGGTCCACTTGCTGGATGTTGCCGCTCACTTCATCCGCCGTCGCCGCTTGTTCCTCGACGGCGGTGGCGATCTGCGCCAGGGTGTCGGTCACCTGCTGCACCGCCCCGGCGATCTCGCCCAGACGGGTGCCCAGCCCGGTGACGGACTCCGCATCCGCCAGCGCTTGTTCACACGCGGCGCCCATCAGGGTGACCGCCTGGCTGACCGTGGCGCGCAGGCTGTCCACGGTACCGGCGATCTGTGCGGTGGAGGCCTGGGTGCGCTGCGACAAACTGCGCACTTCATCGGCCACCACCGCAAAACCACGGCCCTGCTCGCCGGCGCGCGCGGCTTCGATGGCGGCGTTGAGGGCCAGCAGGTTGGTCTGTTCGGCGATGCCGCGAATGGTGTCGACTACCGACTGAATCTGCTGGCCCTGCTGGCTGACTTGCTCCAGGGCATCGGCGGTATCAGTCAGGCGTTGGTTGAGTTGCTGGATGCTGGCCGTGGTGCGCTGGCTGTCACGGCTGCTGTCTTCGGCAATACGCCGGGTCTGCTGGGCACTGCCCGAGGCGTGCTCGCAGCTTTTGGCGACGCCCAGGGAAGTGGCGGCCAGTTGGGTCGCGGCGGCGGCAATCTGGCTGATTTGGTGTTGCTGGTCTTCGACTTCGGTAAGGGTGCTGCCCGATTGCGAATTGAGGGTGAGCACCGCCGAGCCGAGTTGCTGCGTCTCGTGATTGACCCCCAGCAGGCTGGTACGCAATTGCACCACCGCCACGTTCAGCGCGGTGCTGATGGCCGCGAGTTCGTCGCGCCCTTCCACCGCCACCTCCACGCACAGGTTACCGTCACGCAGGGACTCGGCCAGGGTGGTGATGCCGCTGGCGCTGCGGCGGATCGAGGCTTGCAGGCACATGAACAGGTACAACGCGGCCAGGGCCAGCAGGCTGAATATGGCCGCGACGGGGACAAATTTCTGCAACGAACGGTCACGGTAGTGACCCAGGCGCGCATCCAGCGAGTCGAGGGACTGGTTACGCAGCGCGCCCAGGCTGTCGAGCATGCCGTCGACACTGGCCTCAAAGGCCGCCGTGTCGAGCTTGATGGTGCCGCCGAACACGCCGTCGTCGAGCACTTTGAGTTGGTCGTCCAGGCGTTGCAGGCTGGTGTCGTACTGGGTGGTCCAGGGTTCCAGGCCGGCATATTGCTTGGCCTTGAGCGAGGCCGCCGCCTTGACCAATTGGTCCCGCGCATCGCCGATACGGCCGCGCAGGTCACGCATCTGCAAACGGCTTTGCAAGGTGAATTGCCCCGAGGCGATGGACGACTGGCCGACACTGGCCATGCGCCCGATGCGCTCGATCAGGTCCGGTGTGTACTGGGTGGAAATCTGCATCAACAGGTAGGTTTCCAGCCACGGGTCGAGAATCAGGCCGGCGTCCAGGGTGATCTGTTCGCGCAGGGTTTGCATGGCGGTCAGGGCCGAGGTGAAACGGTCGTAACCGTCCGGCCACCAGCCCACGGTACGCAGGGACTGGGAGTCCATGCCCTTGACCGTGGCCTGCAACGCGTCGAAGCGGGCCAGCACGTCGGCGCCGGCATTCCGGGCCTTGAGTGAATCCCCCAGGGCTTGCAGGCTTTGCAGGATCAGCGGGAAGTTCGCATCGACCTTGTCCATCGCCGCCTTCGCCGCCGGGATCGGGGCGTGCAGGATATCGGCGGCTTTCCAACGCGCGGCCAGGTTGCGCTGGGCCGTCAACTGGCCGTCCAGCCCATCCAGGGCCAGCAGTTGGCGAACGCCGGATTGCTCGCTGGAAATCACGGTCAGTTTGTCGCGATAGTCCGAGCCGATCATCCACAGGCTGCCCGCCAGGGGCAGCATGAACAGGAAGAATAGAATCTGGAACTTGCGCGCAAAGCCGAACCGCCCCAGCAGGCGGATACCCGGTGATAAAAGGCTGTGCATGTGCGACCACTCCCCAAAAACGACCCAGGCGGTGCACCGCCGGGTGAAGCCTTGAAATGACTAACAGCAAAATGCCATGTCATTGATTGGGAAGGCACTAGCAAGATGTGGGCCGTTGGTAGAGAGGCCGGATACAGACGGGTTGGCACCTGATGGTGCACGCAAAGCGCCCTGAAATGGGGCAAAAGCACCCATCACTGAGCGCACATTTGTAACCACGCCACGAATCCAAGCCCCCTCCTACATTTTCACCCGCCGACAGCCTCGCTTACCCTTGCGTCCGTCCGGTCATGTACCGGCTGAAGTTATTAATGTGATCATCCAGATTATCCTCAAGCATCATCCGGTACTGGTCGCAGAAGTACTTCAACATCGCCTCCCGTGCATCGGCCATTTCCGCGCCGGACTTGAAGTTGCGCGCACTCGCCCAGGCGTTGAAGCGCGTGGTGCCAAACATCATCGAGGCGCTGACCTGGCCGAGGTTTTCGTGGGCCTGGAGCTGCGCGTTCGACAGCTCGATATGCGCGTCGGCGCGGTCGTAGAAGGTGGGGTCGATGGCGTCTGCCATGGTGGTTTTCCTTGGTCATCAGGTTTGAATGAGGGTCGATCAAGCCAGCAGCGCGGTGATCCACCTGGCCTGTTGGGAAATCTCCTGCCACTTTTCCTGCGGCACCGCCTGCCGCGCCTGCTCGAAGCTGGCCAGGGTCTTGTGCTTTTGCTGCAACAGGCGCTGCCACTTGGCCAGGAACGCCGGGCTGCGCGCCTGCATTTGCAGGGGGCCGAAGTACAGCTGTTCGGCGGTGTAGGCCACCGGTCCGGTGCGCTCGGCCACGATGATCTCGTAATAGAAACGGTTCTCGCGCAGCAGCTCTTCATGGAGGATCGCGTAGCCGTTGTCCATCAGCCACTGGCGCAGCGGTTGTTCGCCACCGTTGGGTTGCAGGATCAGGCGCTCCTGGCCGCTCAGGTGCTGTTTGCCGCTTTCAAGAATGTCGCGGATCGTCTCGCCGCCCATGCCGCAGACGCTGATAGCGGTGATGCCGTCATGGGGTTCGATGGCCGCCAGCCCATCGGCCAGGCGCACGGTGACCTGCTGTTCCAGGCCGTTGTCGCGCACGGTACGTTGCGCCGCATGGAATGGCGTGGTCGCCACCTCCCCCGCCACTGCCGCCGTGATCAGGCCGCGACGCAGCAACGCCACCGGCAAATAACCGTGATCGGAGCCGATATCGGCCAGCCGCGCACTCGCCGGTACGTTAGCGGCCACGCGCTCCAGGCGCAGGGATAAGCTATGTTCGTTCAACGGCCCTGCTCCCCGGAAAAACGATCGCGGCTGTTGGTCAGGTGCAGCACCATCGCGGCACGGGCGGCGTCCGGGTCCTGGCGTTTGATCGCGTTGAAGATCGCCTCGTGTTCCAGGTTCGCCAACTGGCCCAGCCTGGCGAAGTCGGCACCGCCGCGCTCATCGCCCTTGACCTGGGTGCGCGGGATCATCGCATTGCCCAGGTGCAGCATGATTTCGGTGAAGAAGGTGTTGCCGGTGGCCTCGGCGATCAGTTGGTGAAAGCGTTTGTCTTCCTCCACGCAGCTGTCGTTACTGGCCAGGGAAGCCTGGTAGTCGTCCAGCGCCTGGCGCATGTGGGCCAATTGGGCGTCGGTGCGGCGCACGGCCGCCAGCGCGACGGCTTGTACTTCAAGGCCCAGGCGCAACTCCAGCATGTTGCGCACGCTGGCCACCGTGTCCACATGCAGGCGCAATCCTTGCTGGGCCTGCTGCTCCAACACAAAGGTGCCGATGCCGTGGCGGGTCTCGACCAGGCCGGACGCCTGCAACTTGGAGATAGCCTCGCGCACCACCGTTCGGCTCACGCCGTGCTCGTGCACGATGGTGGATTCCGAGGGCAGTTTTTCACCGGGTTTGAGTTGGCCGAGCAGGATGCGCTGGGTCAGCGCGTCGACCACGCCTTGGGCCAGGTTGGTGGAGCGTCTGCGGACAGAGCTTCCATTATCGATGGGCATATTACGCGTCCACAGGGTTGAGCAACCGCAAGCTTAACATCCCCACCTGGCCCTCGCGCCTCCAGGGTGGTTGATGCCCAAAAAACCGCATACTTGTATGACAACCAATTTGCAAAGCTCTCTTAAACCAAGAAAACCCAAGGATGTTGCAGAAAAAATAAAACAACTTGTATGATGTCTGGCAACTCGACATGCAAACCCACATAAAAACAATCAGGGGGAGTCTGGAATGGTGACCACTTCAAGCCATGCATCTGCCACACCCGAAAATGATGCCGTCCTCACGCGCGCCGTGAGCAAGGTGAAGGGCCATGTGCTCCCACTGTTCGTGATCATGTTCATCCTCAACTACATCGACCGGGTCAATATCGGTTTTGTGCGCACGCACATGGAACACGACCTGGGCATCGGCGCAGCGGCGTATGGCTTCGGGGCCGGGTTGTTCTTCATCGGCTATGCCCTCTTCGAAGTGCCCTCCAATATGCTGCTGCAAAAGGTCGGCGCGCGTATCTGGCTGAGCCGCATCATGTTCACCTGGGGCATCGTCGCCACACTGATGGCGTTCATTCAGAACGAAACCCACTTCTACATCCTGCGCTTCTTGCTGGGCGTGGCTGAAGCCGGCTTTTTCCCGGGGGTGATCTACTACTTCACGCGCTGGTTGCCCGGTGTGGAGCGTGGTAAAGCCATTGCGATTTTCCTCAGTGGCTCGGCGGTCGCATCGCTGATTTCCGGTCCGCTTTCCGGCGCGCTGTTGCAGATCGAAGGGTTTGGCTTCCACGGCTGGCAATGGATGTTTGCCATTGAAGGCCTGGCCTCAGTGGCGCTGGGGTTCTTTGTGTGGTTCTGGCTCGACTCCAAACCCCACGACGCCAAATGGATGACCCGCGAGGAACAGGACGCACTGGTCAATGCCATCGACCAGGAACAACGCGACCGCGAAGCCCTCACCCGCGTCAAGCCGACCCTCGGCAAGCTGCTCAAGGACCGCCAGATCCTGCTGTTCTGCGCGTTGTATTTCTGCATCCAGCTGACGATCTATGCCGCCACGTTCTGGCTGCCGAGCATCATCAAGAAGATGGGCGACTTGAGTGATGTTCAGGTCGGTTTCTTCAACTCGATCCCGTGGCTGATCTCGATCATCGCCATGTACGCCTTCGCGTCGTTGTCCGGCAAGTTCAAGTTCCAGCAGGCCTGGGTCGCGGCAGCACTGCTGATTGCGGCGGCGGGGATGTTCATGTCGACCACCGGCGGGCCTATCTTCGCGTTTGTGGCGATCTGCTTTGCGGCCATCGGCTTCAAGTCGGCGTCGTCACTGTTCTGGCCGATCCCCCAGGGCTACCTGGATGTGCGCATTGCCGCTGCGGTGATCGCGCTGATCAACTCCATCGGTAACCTGGGCGGCTTCGTCGCGCCGACCACCTTCGGCTTTCTGGAGCAGACCACCGGTTCGATCCAGGGTGGCCTCTATGGCCTGGCCGGCACCTCGGTGTTCGCCGCGATCCTGGTGTTTTTTGCCAGGACGGCCCCCTCTGCCGCATTGAAGCCACCGAGCGGCGTGCCCACCGCCGCCCTCGGCAAACCACTTTGAGACCCGTCAGGAACCTGCCATGAATACTCCCGTCGTTACGCACTTCCAGGTCATCCCCGTCGCCGGCCACGACAGCATGTTGCTCAACCTCAGCGGCGCCCATGGGCCATACTTCACGCGTAATATCGTCATCCTCAAGGACAGTTCGGGCAACACCGGCGTCGGCGAAGTGCCCGGCGGCGAGCGCATCCGCGAAACCCTGGAAGACGCCCGCAGCCTGGTGATCGGCCAGCCCATCGGCCAGTACCAGCGCATCCTCAACCAGATGCGCAGCGCCTTTGCTTCACGCGATGCCGCCGGTCGCGGCCTGCAGACCTTTGACCTGCGCATCACCATCCATGCCGTCACCGCCATGGAAGCGGCGCTGCTCGATTTGCTGGGCCAGTTTCTCGAAGTGCCGGTGGCGGCCTTGCTCGGCGAAGGACAGCAGCGCGATGCGGTAAAAATGCTCGGCTACCTGTTCTATGTCGGCGACCGCAACGCCACCACGCTCGCCTACCGCAACGAAGCCGACAGCGACGACGACTGGTTCCGCCTGCGCCACGAAACAGCCCTGACCTGCGACGCCGTGGTACGCCTGGCCGAAGCCGCCCAGGCCAAATACGGCTTCAACGACTTCAAGCTCAAAGGCGGCGTATTGAGCGGCGACGCCGAAATCGAAGCTGTCACCGCCCTGGCCGAACGCTTCCCGGATGCACGCATCACCCTCGACCCGAACGGCGCCTGGTCACTGAAGGAAGCCATCCGCCTGTGCCGCGACCAGCACCACGTACTCGCCTATGCCGAAGACCCCTGTGGTGCAGAAAACGGTTACTCAGGTCGTGAGGTCATGGCCGAATTCCGCCGTGCCACCGGCCTTAAGACCGCCACCAATATGATCGCCACCGACTGGCGCGAGATGGGCCACGCGATCCAGCTGCAATCGGTCGACATCCCCCTCGCCGACCCGCACTTCTGGACCCTGCAGGGCTCGGTGCGTGTTGCACAGATGTGCCATGAGTGGGGCCTCACCTGGGGCTCGCACTCCAATAACCACTTCGATATTTCCCTGGCGATGTTCACCCAGGTGGCCGCCGCAGCACCGGGCGACATCACCGCCATCGACACCCACTGGATCTGGCAGGACGGCCAGCGCCTGACCAAAGCGCCGCTGAAAATCGAAGGTGGTTACGTGAAGGTCCCAAGCAAACCAGGCCTGGGTGTGGAGATCGACCTGGACGCCGTGGCCCAGGCCCACGAAGTCTACAAAGGCATGGGCCTCGGCGCGCGGGATGACAGCGTGGCGATGCAATTCTTGATTCCGGGGTGGCGCTTCAACAACAAGCAACCCTGCCTGGTGCGATAACCCCTTCCTGCAGGAGCGAGCTTGCTCGCGAAGATCGCCAACGATAAAGCGTCCTCTCCGGATAAACGCAATGCCTAGGTTTTCTTCGCGAGCACGCTCGCTCCTGCAATTGGCTGTACCGTCAGCTCGACGCCCAAGGCCAGCATCAGCTTCTGGATCGTCTCGTAGCGGGTCTTCGAGCCGCCTTTCAACGTTTTATAAAGACTCTCCCGGTTCACCCCAGCCGCCTCGGCCACTTTGTTCACACCTTATGAGCGCTTGTTTCCCCAATGTTTAAAGCGCCCGATCAAACAACGGCGCCACGTCATACCGCTGCTTCAACATCTGTGCATCCACCAAAAAGTCCGCCGTGGCCTGGGCCTCGCGGATAATCGTCGGCGAGATCGGCAGCACCTTGATTGCATCGCGCTTGAACCACACCTTGGCGATTTCCGGCGCCGACTGGTTGGCCTTCGCCCAGGCTTCGGCGTATTCATCGACGTGGGTGTTGCTCCAGGCTCGGGCGCGAGTCAGGCGGGCAATGAAGTCTTTGATGATCGCGCTTTTCTGCGCCAGGGCCGGCTCATACGCCACGATGTAGGTCGGCGCACTCATCAGGCCCTTGGCGTTGCGGATCAGGGTGCTGCCTTCTTTTTCCTGCAACGACACGTAGGGTTCCCAGGTGCCGAAGGCGTCGATGTCGCCCTGGGTCAACGCCAGGCTGGCCTCGGCCGGCAGCAGGTATTTGAAGTTGACGCTGCTGCGTGGCACCCCCGCTTCATCCAGCGCCTTGTACGCCAGTTGCTGGCTCCACGAGCCGTTCCAGATGGCGACGGTCTTGCCTTTGAGGTCGGCCACCGAGTGAATGCCCTTGCGCGCCACAATGCCCACGCCATCAAGGCTGGTCTGGGTGCTGGCGACGACTTTTACCGGTGCGCCGTTGGCGGCCAGGCTGATCACCGGGGTGTCGCCGACGATGCCCACATCCAGCGCGCCACTGGCCACGGCCGAGGCTACCGGGGAACCGGTGTTGAAGCGCTTGAAGTCGACTTTGTACGGCAGGTCCTCCAGCTCGCCGGACAGCTCCAGCACGATGCGGTTGGAAAAGAACTGGTCACCCACGACGAGGGTCAACGGCTCGGCGGCGCTGGCCGACGGACCATAGAGCACAAGAGAGGCCACGCCCAGCAAGGACAGCAGTGTTCGACGGTTGATCATGAAAAATCCCACAGGGTTAGAGGGTTGGTTTAACCATCTGTGGGCATGCAGTCTGGTCGCTTCAGGTAGAAGCTAACGCAATAAAAGCGCGGGGTTTAATACTGTTGGGCACTATCGATAGAACCGTCCCACAGGTCGCTAGTTGCTTTTCGTATTAAAACCTTCGCTGCCGCTGGGTTAGGGTGACGTCACCAGACCACTGGACCCCAGCACCTGAACCACTTTCAGCAAGGTCCATTGCATGTCGATTCCCGCTTTGAATATCTGGGGCGCTCCGCCCACTGCCCGCTACGAGCAACTGGCCGCGCCGTTTCGCCCACTGTTTGCGCACATTCTCGCGCAGGCCGCCGAGGCGGATCAGACACGCGCCAGCCTCGCCACGGTGATCCAGCAACTGAACGCCCTGGGTTTGCCGCGCTGGCGCCTGCCGGCCAGTTATGGCGGCCAGGATGCGACCCTGGTCGAGCTGCTCACGCTGCTTGCGGAACTGTCCGCCGCCGACTCCAACATCACCCAGGCCCTGCGCGGCCACTTTGGTTTTTGCGAAGACGTACTCAGCGCCAAGGACCCTGACTGGCGCGCCAAGTGGCTGGACCGCCTCGGCCAAGGCGCCCTACTCTCCCCCGGCAGCACCGAAGTCGGCAACGGAGCCCGTGGCGATTTCGACACCCGCCTGCACCGCGATGCCGCCGGCGCATTGCGCATCAGCGGTAAGAAGTTCTACACCACCGGCGCGCTCTACAGCGACCTGATCAATACCATCGCGACGGGTGAAAACGGCACCGTGTATACGGTTGTCATCGACCTGAAAGCCCCCGGCGTGAAGATCGTCGACGACTGGAACGGCTTCGGCCAGCGCCTCACCGCCAGCGGCACCTGCATCTTCGATAACGCACCGGTGATGGACAACGACGCGCGCCCCACCCAACAGCGCTTCGGCCATGGACAGTCGTTCTTCCAGCTCTACCACCTCAGCACCCTCGCCGGAATCGCCCGACGCGCCGCCCTCAGCGGTGCCGAAGAACTCAGCCAGCGCGCCCGCACCTTCACCACCGGCAATGCCGACACCGCAGGCCAGGACGTGCAACTGCTACAGGTGATTGGCGAAGTCGCGAGCCAAGCCTACGCTGCTCAAGCGATTGCCCAGCAAGCGGCGCAACGCCTGGAGTACACCGCGCAGTCTGTGATTGCCCATGACCAGCCACTGCATGACGATGATCCGCAGGTTGCATTGGCCGAGCTGGAAGTGTGCCTGGCGGTGAACCCGGTGGTGGATGCGACGCTGGCCGCGACCACCGCCTTGTTCGACGCCCTGGGCGCCAGTGCCACCGCCAGCAGCAAGGCGCTGGACCGGCTGTGGCGCAACGCGCGCACCCTGGCGAACCATAACCCGCGGGTGTACAAGTCGCGGATCGTAGGCAATTACCTGGTGAATGGAGTCCTGCCGCCTGCGCAGTGGCGGGTGGGTGTGGCAAAGCACTGACAGTTAGAGGGCACAACAAAGATCAAATGTGGGAGGGGGCTTGCCCCCGATTGCGGACATCCAGTCACTGCATTGTTAGTTGACCCATCGCCATCGGGGGCAAGCCCCCTCCCACAGGTAACCTACACGCTCACAAACTTCAGCACCCGCGCCAACATCCGGTCGCAGGCCTGCAACTGCGCCAGGCTGATGAACTCGTCCGGTTTGTGGCCCTGCTCCATGCTGCCAGGCCCACACACCACCGTAGGAATACCGGCCTGGTCGAACAGACCACCCTCTGTCCCAAAGGCCACCGTGCCAAAATCCTGCGAGCCACAGAACTGCGCCACCCATTCGGCGGCCTGGCTTTCAGGCGCTGTGGCCAGCCCGGGATAGCTCGACAACTCACTGATGCTGATCGCCGATTGCGCACTCACCGCGCGCATCGCCGGCAACAGTGAGTACTCGGCGTAGTCGCGCAGTTGCTGCACCACCTGCCAGGGATCCTGGGCCGGCAGCGAGCGCACTTCAAAGTCGAAACTGCAGTCCTGCGGCACGATATTGAGCGCCTTGCCGCCACTGATCAAACCAGTCTGCACCGTAGAAAACGCCGGGTCGAAACGCGCATCCAGATGCTCTGGCGCCTTGAGCGTTTCGCCGAGCCGCACCCATTCGCTGACCAGGCGCGCCGCGTATTCAATGGCGTTCACGCCCGCCGGCGCGTACGCCGAATGGCACGCCGCGCCATGCACCTGGCAGCGCATCGCCAGCTTGCCTTTGTGGCCCAGCACCGGCTTGAGTTCGGTGGGTTCGCCAATCACACACAGCAGCGGCTTGACCGGCTGCCCGTGGAACCGCTCGATCAGCGAGCGCACGCCCAGGCAACCGACTTCCTCATCGTAGGACAGCGCGATATGCACCGGCATGCGCAACGGCGCCTGCACCAACGCCGGCACGCACGCCAGCACACAAGCGATGTAGCCCTTCATGTCCGCCGTGCCACGGCCGTACAACTTGCCGTCCTGTTCGGTCAGCTCGAACGGCGCCACGCGCCAGCGCTGCCCGTCCACCGGCACCACATCGGTATGCCCGGACAACACGATGCCGGGCACCTGCGCCGGACCAATCGTCGCAAGCAGGTTGGCCTTGCTCTTGTGCGCGTTGTACACCAGCTCACAGGCCACGCCGTGGTCTTGCAAATAGGTGCGCACGAAGTCGATCAAGGCCAGGTTGGATTCGCGGCTGGTGGTGTCGAAACGCACCAGTTGCGCCAGCAGGTCGCGGCTGTTCATCGGTCATCTCCCGGCACCGCATAACCCGGTGCGATCTGCGGGTTGAGGGCGCGGTCGATGTAATCCTGCAGTTGCCCGCGATAGGCTTGCCAGAGTTGGTCGAGGGCGCTGATCGGGTCCGCATCGGCCCAATCCACACGCAGATTGACCACTGGCCACAGCAGGTCATCGACAATCACCAGCGCCGCCGAATGCACCGGCCCCGCTTCACCACCACCTGCCACACCGGCGTGCATCGCGGCCAGCAGGCGGTCGGCCAGGTGCCCCGGGGCCGCTTCGAACGCCGCCACCATGGCCGCGATTACGCCGGGGTTGGCCAACATGTTCCCTGCCGCCACGCATTGCTCGCCGTTCACTGCGTGGTGAATACCCAGGGTCTGCGCACCGCTGAAATGCGCGGTGCGGCCCTGGTGATCAATCACGCTGACCTGGCGATACTCGCTGTGATCCTGACAGGCCAACGTCGCCAGTGCTTCACTCGGTGTCAGGCCCTGCTCCAGTAAATCCAGCACCTGAGGCCCCAGGCTCGGCAAGGTAATGTTCTGCGATGCCACCGCGCCCACGCCGGGACGCAGCCACGGGCAACGCGCGCCCACGGCAATGCTCGATGAGCTGATCGCAATGCCCAACTGGCCCGTCTCGGCGCAGCGGGCGACAACGGAAAACGTCATGGAGGTGTCCTCAATCGAGCACTGAAGGGTCAGCGTCGATCATCAATTGCTTCATTTCTTCGAAATGCTGGCGCGAGAAGTCCGCGATGCCTTCCCAGCCCCGCGCGGTTTTTTCTGCCACTTCATCGGACAGCACCCGCAACGGCTGTCCGGTGGACCAGGCCGTGACGAGGATCTGGCAGGAACGTTCCAGGGTCCAGATGTCGTCGAAGGCTTCACCGATGGAACCGGCCGTGACCATCACGCCGTGGTTGCCCATCAACAAGCGCGTCTTGCCGTCGAGCAACCCGGCCAGCCGTGCGCCTTCGGCCTCGGTGTCGGCCATGCCGCCGTACAGCTCGTCCACGGCCACGCGGTTGAAGTAACGCGCGGTGTTCTGGTCGATCGGCGGGATGTGCGGCCTGGCCAGGCACGCCACCGCCGTGGTGTACACCGGGTGCAGGTGCAGCACCGCACGGGTCTGTGGCAACAGCCGGTGGATCTGCCCGTGGATCGACCAGGCCGTGGCGTCCACGTGGGGGTGATCGGCACAGGCCGTGTCGTGCGCATTCAACAGCAACAGATCGCTCGCGCGGATACGCGAAAAGTGCTTCCACTTCGGGTTGAGCAGAAACTGTTTGCCATCGGCCGAAACGGCGGCACTGAAGTGGTTGGCCACCGCTTCATGCATGCCCAGGTGGGCGATGATGCGAAAGGTCGCCGCCAGGTCGATGCGCGTCTGTTCTTCGTGGGATAACGCCATGGATCGCTCTCCGCAGGGCGCGGCCGCAGGCGAATGCGGCACGCGCGTGTAGGTTTACTTCGGCATCAGTGCGGCGATGTCGGCATCGGTCGGCGCTTGGAAGTTGTACTTCTTGAGCAGGGCGGCGTACTCCGGCGTGGCGCGGTATTTTTCCAGGCCGTCGAGCAGGGCTTTTTTCACCGTGTCATTGCCTTTCTTCACGCCGAAGCCGTTGAGCACCGGGTAGATCAGGGTGTCGGACGAGATCACCACGCGGCTGCCGAGCTTGTCGATCACGCCTCGGGCCACGGCGGCATCGGTGATCTGCGCTTCGACGGCGTGGGCCAGCAGCGCCTGGGTGGTTTGCGGGTCGGTGCTGTATTCGCTGATCTGGATCGGCTTGAGGCCCTTGGCAACGCAGTATTCGGTGGACAGCTTGTTCATCTGCGCCAGCCACGAGGTGGCCCCCATGGAGCCGATCTTGTGGCCGCAGAACTCTTCCGGGGTCTTGGGCTGGAAGGCGCTGTCCTTGAGGGTGAGGATCGACTCGCCGCTTTTCAGATAAGGGATCATGTCGATCACTTTGACCCGCTCGGCGGTGATGTACATCGACGAGTTGGTCACATCGAAACGCCCGGCCTGCAGGCCAGTGATCAGGTTGGGGAAGCGTGTGTCGAGGGTCTCGACCTGGCGGCCCATGACCTTGCCCAGGCCGTCCATGAACTCGATATCAAAACCCGCCGGCTTGTTGTTATCCATGTACTCATAGGGGAAGAACGTCACGTCGGAACCGGCGATGATCTTGCCGTCCTGCTGGAACGCCGACGCGGCCAACGAGGTCAGTGCAACGGCTGCGCCCAGCAGGCACACGGCAAGGGGACGAACACTTTTACGAAACGCTGTCATGGTGATTACCTGCAAGGGTTTAGGGGGGTTAGGCAGTGGCTGAATCTTGTCCCGCCTGTTGCACGAAGAACGAGGCGCCACGAGGCTTCTGCGGCAGGCGCATGTGGTTGTCGGTGGAACGCACCAAGCCACTTTCTTCACCGGCCACCAACAGGCCGGCATGTGCGCTGGGCAACGGGTTTTCGCCGAAGGGCAGCGCGTCTTCAGCGGCATAGACACTGATGAACAGCGTGCGCGGCAGTTCGGTCTCGTTTGGGCTGGAAGCATGCAAAAGCCGGGTGTGCATGAAGCACACCGAGCCGGCCGGCCCGTAGCAGGCCACCGGTTGCTGGCAGTGTTGCGCGACCACGCTGTCGTCCACCGAACCGGTGAAACGCTGGTGCTGCCAGTGCGACCACAGCGGGCCTTTGTGGCTGCCGGGGATCACGTTCAGCGGGCCGTTCTGCGGCGTCACTTCGCTGACCATCAGCAAGGCGGTGACGATGTCGTCGTTGCTGTGGGGTGTGAACAGGAAGTCCTGGTGCCACTTCACCTGGGTCGCGGTGTGGGGCAGTTTGGAGTTGATCTTGCTGTGGTGAAAACGCGTACCCTGGGCGCCGATCAGTTGCGCGCAAATCGCCGCCATGCGCGAGTGCAACGCCACGCGCTCATAGGCCGGCGAAATCTCCGTGGGCGAGCTGACCCGGCGCAGGGACGGGTGGTCGGCGCGGTGGTCGCCCTCCAGGTCAAAGCGCTCACGGCCATCGACAGTGGCGCCCCAGCCCCGGTCATGGCTGCGGCTTTCTTCCACCCATTGGTCGAAGTCGTGCTGCAACGCGGCCACTTCATCCTGCGACAGCACGCCTTCGACCACCAGGAAGCCGTCGCGCTGGAATTGTTCGATTTGCGATTGCTCGATCATTTTAGTGTTTCCTGAACGTTAAAGAGATCACGCCAGCGAGACGTCCTTGAGGAACGCATCCACGCGTGGGTTGTGGCCGCTGCGCAGGGCGCACGGCGTGTCGTCGCAGACCACGCGGCCCTTCTCCATGAACACGATGCGGTCGGAGACCTTGAAGGCGAAGTTCATCTCGTGGGTGACGATGACCATGGTGATGCCCTCCTCGGCCAGGGCTTCGATCACCTGCAGCACTTCGTTGACCTTCTCCGGGTCCAGCGCCGAGGTAGGCTCATCGAACAGCATGATCTGCGGGCGCATCATCAAGGCGCGGGCGATGGCTACGCGTTGCTGTTGGCCGCCAGACAACTGGTGCGGGTACTTCCAGGCGTGGTCGAGCATGCCGACCTTGTGCAGCAGCGCGTAGGCCTGTTGCTTGAGTTCGGCGGTCGCGCCCAGGCGGTGGTATTTCGGCGCCATCAGCAGGTTGTCGAGCACGCTCAAGTGCGGGAACAGGTTGAAGCTCTGGAACACCATGCCGATGTGCAGGCGATGCTCGGCGTGCTCGATGTACTGGGGTTTCTGCGCGCCGACTTTGTTCAAGTGGATGAAGGGTTGGCCATTGATCCTGATCTCGCCGTTGTCCAGTTGCTCCAGACCGTTAAGCAGGCGGATCAGCGTGGTCTTGCCGGAACCCGACGGGCCGATCACCGACACCACTTCACCGGGCTGGATCTGCAGATTCACCGAGCCCAATACCTCGATATCGTTGTAGGCCTTGTGCAACCGCGTGGCCTGCAACGCCGACTCGCCATTATTGGCCGGGCGCGCCAAGGCAGTGCGCTGCTGGGTCGCCAGGGCCAGCACCGCCGCATCGGGAACACGGGACACGTTGCGCTGGTTGACGTCGAGAAAGCGCTCCAGGCGCTTGAGCAGGAAGTCGAACACCGTGACGATAAACACATAGAAGAACGCCACCGCCGCCATGGTTTCGATCACCAGGAAGTTCTGCGAATACAGGCGCTGGCCGACCATCAGGATCTCGGTCAGGGAGATCACCGACACCAGGGAGGTGAGCTTGACGATGGAGATGTATTCGTTGGCCAGCGACGGCAACGCCACCCGCAGCGCCTGGGGAATTACCACGCGCCACTGGGTGCCGAAGAACTTCAGGCCCAGCGCACGAGCCGCCTCGCCCTGCCCTTTGGGAATCGACAGCAGGCCACCGCGATGGATCTCGGCCACGTAGGCGGTCTCGCAGATCACCAGGGCCAACAGGCCGGACCAGAACGGGTCGGCCAGCACCACCGAGGTACCGGGCAACGCTTGCGGCAGGTTGTAGATAAAGATCAGCAGCACCAGCAACGGTAGGCTGCGAAATAGCCAGATGTAGCCGCGGGCCGGCACGCTCAGCAGGCCATGTCTGGATTGCTTGGCCAGGGCCAGCAGAAAGCCCAGGCCAATGCTCAACACCCAGGTCAAGGTGCTGAGCTTGATCACCGTCCACGTCGCGCGCCAGAACTCGGCATCGCCCAGCAAACCCAACATGTAGTTCCAGTCGAATGTCATCGTCGCTGTGCCCTGAGAAGTTGATCTACATCGATGGGTTCAGAGTCGTGGCGGGAGGCGGTTGGGGTCAATTCGTAAAAGCCGGGGCACTGGGTAGGCAGAACCTATGCAGCCTGAGAGCACCCAAAATCCAATGTGGGAGGGGGCCCCTCCCACCTTTGGTGCAGGCTTGAATCGGCCGTATTGCGCATGCCACTTACTGGTGCAAGCTCAGCTCACACCGCTCAACACCCGCACCGCATGCGGGTCAAAAAAGCTCGGCGGCGCCATGCCGGGGATGTACTGGTCGGACACAAACATGCGGCACCGCTCGGCAAACGCCGACACCACCCGCGACAGCTGGGTGTTGCTGGCGGTGGCGTAGCCCAGGCGCATCGGCCGGTGTGCACCCGCCAGGCGCAGGCGGATCACGCGCTTGCCGTCCTGGGACATGTTCGATTTGGGCCGCGCATTCGCGAAGGAATAGCCGATACCGTTGCCCACCATGGCGCGCACCGTTTCAAGGTTGGTGGAGCGCATGATGATGTTCGGTGTGGTGCCGGCCTGGATGAACAGGCTGAGGAAATAGTCACGGCTCCACGGCGTGTCGAGCAGCACCACCGGGTAGGCCTCCAGGTCCTGCATGCTCACGGCCGGTGAGTTCGCCAGCGGGTGGTACTCGCCCACCATCACGTAGGGCGGCAGTTGCGCCAGGGGTTGGAAGTCGATGTCCTGGCTGGTCACCAGGTCGTAGGTCAGGGCGATATCCAGCTCGCCGCTGCGCAGTTTTTCCAGCAGCTCTTCATGGTTGCCCTCGGCTTGCGTCAGCCGTACGCCGGGAAACGCACGGCCGAAACCGAACACCAGCTCTGGCGTGATCATCGGCGCCAGCGACTCCAGGCAGCCCACGCGCAACGGCCCGCGCACCGTGTTCAAGGACTCCGAGGCGATGGTGTAGAGGTTGGTCATTTGCTCCAGGATCAGCTTGGCTTCTTGCATCACCAGGCGCCCCACCGCCGTGAGGGAAATGCCCTGGGCGTGATGGCGGATGAACAACTGAATGCCCAGCTCCGCCTCCATATGGGTGATCGCCGCCGAGATCGACGGCGACGACACATGAATGCGCTCGGCGGCCGCACTGATGCTGCCCGCCTCTCCCGACGCGACGAAATACTCCAGTTGACGCTGAGTAATACGACTGAGCATGACGCCTGCCCCTCAACAATGACTGTACCGGCGGTGTTGCAGGGTTCGTGCCGGGTCAGGCGCAAACCGATGACCTGCACGGGCTTCGGTTTTTCCTAAGCACTACCCCGCGCAAATGCTGGTTTCGCCGCAGCCGGGGCGGTGTGAAGCTGGATCTATCCCGCTTCCCACGAGTTGCAGTTATGCCGACCCACACCCGCATCCGCATGTTCAATACCCAACAGACCTACCCCAACCAGGCGCTGGACAACGACCTGTGCCAGGCCGTGCGCGCCGGCAACACCATTTACGTGCGCGGCCAGATCGGCACCGATTTCGACGGCAACCTGGTCGGCCTCGGCGACCCGCGCGCCCAGGCCGAGCAGGCGATGAAGAACGTCAAGCAACTGCTGGAAGAAGCAGGTTCGGACCTGTCGCACATCGTGAAGACCACCACCTATCTGATCGACCCGCGCTACCGCGAGCCGGTGTACCAGGAGGTGGGCAAGTGGCTCAAAGGTGTGTTCCCGATTTCCACTGGGTTGGTGATCTCCGGACTGGGCCAGCCGGAGTGGTTGATGGAGATCGATGTGATCGCCGTGGTGCCGGACGATTGGGCCGTATGAAAGCGCTGATTGCCTGGAGTGCCCCATGACCCATCGTGTGTTTTTCCTCAACGGGCCTAACGCCAACCTGTATGGGCTGGATGAAAACGGCACCTATGGCAGCGAAAGCTTCGCCAGCATCGACGCCCGCTGCCAACGCCACGCCGCCGCCCTGGGCCTGACGCTGGACTTTCGCCAGAGCAACCATGAAGGCGTGCTGGTGGACTGGATTCAGGAAGCACGCCTGCACGCCGACGCCCTCGTGATCAACGCCGCCGGGCTCAGCTACAGCTCGGTGCCGATCCTCGATGCGTTGCTGGCGTTCGACGGCCCGATCATCGAAGCGCACATGAGCAATATCTGGCAGCGCGAAAGTTTCCGGCACCACTCCTACGTGTCCAGGGCCGCCACCGGTGTGATCGCCGGGTTGGGGGCGCTGGGTTACCAACTGGCAATCACGGCTGTGGCCGAATTGCTAGGCCAAACCGCCTAATGACTGTTCAGGAACCGCCTATGTCCGTCGAAAAAATCAACACCCTGGTCGTCGGCGCAGGCCAGGCCGGCGTCGCCATGAGCGAGCACCTGTCCCTGATGGGCGTGCCCCACCTCGTGCTGGAACGCCACCGCATTGCCGAACGCTGGCGCTCGGAACGCTGGGACTCTCTCGTCGCCAACGGGCCGGCGTGGCATGACCGCTTTCCCGGTCTCACCTTCGAAGGCATTTCACCGGAAGCCTTCGCGCCGAAAGAGCGCATGGCCGACTACTTCGAGGCCTACGCAGATAAGTTGCAGGCCCCTGTCCGCACGGGCGTGGAAGTCCAGTCGGTGGAACGCCACGCAGGCCGCCCCGGCTTCAAGGTCACCACCTCCGCGGGCGTGATCGAAGCCGCCAACGTCGTTGCTGCCACCGGCCCGTTCCAGCGCCCGTCAATCCCGAACATCGTCCCCGCCAGCGCACCGTTGCACCAACTGCATTCCTGCGCCTACAAGAACCCCGGCCAACTCCCCGAAGGCGCCGTATTGGTGGTCGGCGCCGGTGCCTCCGGCTCGCAGATCGCCGAAGAACTGCAAAAGGCCGGCAAGACCGTGTACCTCTCGGTGGGCGAACACTACCGCCCGCCCCGCGCCTATCGTGGCCGCGACTATTGCTGGTGGCTGGGCGCGTTGGGCTTGTGGGATGAAGTCAAGATCCAGCCGAAGAAAAAGCACGTGGCGTTTGCGGTGAGTGGTTACGAAGGCGGCAAGACGGTGGACTTTCGCCGACTGGCACATCAAGGCATTCAGTTGGTGGGCGTCACCCAGGACTGGGCGGAGGGCGTCATGACGTTTCAACCGGGGTTGGCCGAGAACGTGGCTGAAGGCGACCGCGCTTACTTTGACGTACTGCGCGATGCGGATGCGTATATCGAGGCCAATGGCTTGCCCTTTCCGCCGGAGCCACAGGCCTGGGAACTGTTGCCCGATCCAGAGTGCCTGGTGAACCCGATGTTGAGCCTGGACCTGGCTGAAGCGGGCGTGACCACAATCCTTTGGGCCACCGGCTTCAAGTTCGATTTCAGCTGGTTGAAGGTGGACGCGTTCGACGAGAAAGGCGAGCCGTTCCACAAACGCGGGATCTCGGCGCAGAGCGGGATTTACTTCCTGGGTTTGCCGAACCTGGTCAACCGCGCATCTTCATTTATCTATGGGGTTTGGCACGATGCGAAGTACGTGGCGGACCATATCGTGCTGCAGAACGCGTACAGGGCGTACGACAAGTCCTAATCCTGCCGGGACGAAAGGCGCGAGCCTTGCCCGGTTGCCTACGCTTGCGTCAGAATCCGCCGGCTTGTGCGCTTGGGTGAGCGTCTCTAAGGTGGCTCGGTCGCTGAACACTCAGTGATCGGGTTTAGTAGCCCGAGTGACAACATAAAGTGCATGAGCCTCATCGATCAGATGTTCTTGTCTGTGCTTGATGGTGGCTGTGCGCAGGGCGCCCTCGGGCGCGCCGGCTTTGTGTGTTTCCCCGGTCTACTAACCTGCGTACAGCCGCCACCCTCTCGTTTAGTAGCGAAAAGGTGTTGGCCCTAAAACAGGTACAACACACATGTTCAAAGTCACGCCCAATCCTCCAAACGGTCCCGACCTGAAGCTCAATCATGCGGCGAATCGTGCGATTGACCATTACCTCAATCCCGGTGCCGAAGCACCACCTGCGCCACTCTTCAGCATCGCCAGCGATGCCAGCAACGAAACATTGATCGTCAACTGCTACGAAACCCTTTCCTCGGTCAGCGCCTTGCTACTCGACCTGTCGGAGGCGTTGACGGGTAAACAGCGGGATGTGGCGCTGGCCATTCACCAGTTGAGTGAGTTGGGGGTTTTGTTGGTGGATAAGCTGATGGAGCGCGAAGCTACGCTAGCTGATCCAGGTCTTTGAGAAACCGGCCATATCCGGCTGATAACGTCCCATAAGGGCGAACACTGCAACTGTGGCGAGCGGGCTTGCCCCGCGTTGGGTTGCGAAGCAACCCTGGAAGGAGGAATGCGCGGAGTCAGGCCCTCTTCGACCGCGGGTTTTGGGGCTGCTTCGCAGCCCAACGCGGGGCAAGCCCGCTCGCCACAGGGGTACTTATCGTCAGTTCTACCTAAAGACCTGAAAGGGCTGCCCCTTACAACGACTCGCGCTTGCAGGCAGTGCTTTCAGCCACGCTTGGGCAACTTCCAATTCGGCCGAATAAAGTGGCAGGTATAGCCATTGGGAATCCGCTCCAGATAATCCTGATGCTCCGGCTCCGCCTCCCAAAACGGCCCCGCCGGCTCGATCTCCGTCACCACCTTCCCCGGCCACAGCTTCGATGCATCCACGTCCGCCGCCGTATCTTCGGCCACCTCCCGCTGCTGCTCACTCAGGTAATAAATCGCCGAACGGTAACTCGGCCCCAAATCATTGCCCTGCCGATTCGGCGTGCTCGGGTCATGGATCTGGAAAAAGAACTCCAGAATCTGCCGGTAGCTGATCACTGCCGGGTCAAACACGATTTCAATCGCTTCGGCATGGTTGCCATGGTTGCGGTAGGTGGCATTCGGCACATCGCCGCCGGTGTAGCCCACGCGGGTGTGCAGCACGCCGGGGTAGCGGCGCAACAGGTCCTGCATGCCCCAGAAGCAACCGCCGGCGAGGATGGCGGTTTCGGTTGAGTTGGTCATGGTCTGCCCTTGCGTTCAGTGGATACCCGCCTAGTTATGGGGCCGTGTTGGCCAATAGCAAGATTCACGGGTTTGTCATGCAGTGCGCCGGCACCTCAGGGTTTGAAGTTTTTCATCAGTTTGAACAGGTGGCCGGGCCAGACCCAGCGCGACTGGGGCGGGTCGCGAGTCTCACCGAGAGCGTCCAGAAAGGTTTTGTTGGGCGCATCACCGTCAGGTCCATTCACGTTTTGACGCGGGAGAGTTGGATCGTTTGGCGGGTCCTCCGGCTTATAGACCCGATGGGTGACTGCATCCAGCACGTAACCGGCGGCCTTGCCGTACTCAGTGAGGCTCCAGACACCGTCGATGACTTGGGAGACTGCCTTTGAGGGTGGAAGCTTGATGTCCTTGTGCGTGGTGGTGACGATATGGTCCGCAGTTTTGGCGTGTTTGAAGGTGGCGTACTCGCTGCCGAGTGGAGGTTGATCCGCGCCCTCGTCGGAGAATTTTTTCACCATTCGCTCCAGGAACGGTATGCCGCCGATGTGGGTGAACGCGCCCATGCCTGGGTTCAGGATGTGTTTCACAAAGCCAGGGTCAACACGGGTGCTGCTGAGCGCTGAACTGGTCAGTATGCGTGAGGCGATGGCCTCGTCCTCTGGCTTGTAATTAAACGTCGTCCAATACCCGTCTACGTAAAAGCCATTGGTGGCTATGTATTGGCGACCGTCGCTGGAGCGTCGATACTCGCCGAGTGCCCAGACCAAAAGATCAACGTGGCCTAAATCCGCACCTTCTGACTGTAGATATGCATACATATCCGCGACCAAGGCACGATCATCGAGGTTGAGGAAGTCGCTTGCTCTTTGAAGGGCATTCACTGAAGTGGCCGGTGGAAGGGCGACTGGGGGTTCTCTACCGCCAAACACGCGCGAAATCATGATCTCACGGCCGACGCTGGCAGCCTGCCCCGAACTAGAACCGCCTGAAGGCTCCATCGACTTGGCCGTTTGCCACGCCACCCTTCGCTCATTGACCGTGAAGGCGCCGCCGTTGTCGCGGGCGATCAGGTTGAGTTGATCTCGCCCGAGCCCCTTGAAGGGGTTGCTGTCATGACCGTTGAGGAAACCAGTCGCTTGCCGCGCACGGGCCAGGAGTTCCGGGTTATTGGCCGTTGGAAGCTCTGCGTCGTGTTGTGCCTTGTTGGCGAAATACTGTTCGTCGGTGATGAGTTCGAGGGGGTCGGCATTCGTTTGACCCGTGGGCGTTTCCGCACGCTGTGCCGCATCACTCAATTGAAGCGCCAGGATTGAGACGGTGGTGATGCCGTCATTACGCTTAGCGAGCGCATCAGTCTCGACGTTGTCAGGCGAGACTGTGGACGGAATAACAATGCCGACGGAATCATTCGTCACGCGATTGTTTGACGAGGAGGTATTAGGGCTGATAGTGATCATTAGTATTCACCTTGCGTTAGGCATGTGAATGGTCATGTAAAAGTTTCTTACCTATCCAAATACCCGCAGCCAAATTGGCTGCGGGCATCACACCGCACACTAATACCTATATTTAATAGTCACTGAATCGGCACCGGCAGGACGAGCGTACGGTGGAGTGCCGCCCCACACCTTATGAAAAATCTGAATTTTTGAGCCATTACCAAAGGACTGATTGTTAAAATCCATCAGCACACCCGACGAACTCGGAGCGATGATCTGACAGTTCTCTTCTAAACTAAATGGACGGTAGTAACACAGCCTAACCTCCTCACGAATAGTCCCGGGATAGTAGGTTGTACGCCACTGAACCTCCAGTATTTGCTTGGGATCCGCGAGTGTTCCTGAAGGAATATCCGAGGCCAGCACGTTAAAACTTGCGAATTCCACACCCGGATGAGTATTGGAATTAGATAACACCAGTATGGGACCTGGCGCCACTGTTTTAGCAATGGAGTATTCTGCCGCCAACACCACATCCTTTGTAAAAACCGCCAACACAACACACACAACAATCCAAACCTTATTGATACTTTTCGAGCTTTTCATAATCTTCACCCTAGTTCATAAGTGAGCACCTGAGGTTCCAATCATTCCAGCAGTAGGAATCACACCACTACCCTTGCACGATTTTTCAATTCAAGTAAGGCACCCGCCTCCTAAAAACATGAAGTCCTTATCTGTAATACTTACAAGTAGGACTTTGTCAGTAACTTCCTAGTCCCGTCTCCCCTCTATTAAAAACCCCTGTTCCAAGGCATGATGCCGCCCTCACATCAAGGACGATAAAACCGTGAAAATCACCCTCACCGCGCTGCTGTTGATTGGCTTGGCGATGCCTGCATTCGCCGACACCACGCCCATCGGCTTCAAGAGCATCAACGTCCCTGATGCACAACGCCCGCTGCATATGGTGGTCTGGTACCCCGCCGCCACCGCAGCTACGCCTGAGTTGATCCGCGATGACGCCGTGTTTTTCGGTGCCTTGGCAGTGCCCGATGCGCCGGCAGCGAGCGGCGAACATCCGCTGGTGGTGCTCTCCCACGGCTACGGCGGCAACTGGGGCAACCAGGTGTGGCTGGCCAGCGCCCTGGCCCATCAGGGTTACATCGTGGCGGCGGTCAACCATCCCGGCACCACCAGCAAGGACCGCAGCCCCCAGGCCGCTGCGCAGTTGTGGCAACGGCCCAGAGACCTGAGCCGGGCCATCGATGCGGTGATCGCCCAGCCGACGCAGTTCGGCACCGTGGCGAAAAACCGTATCGCCGTGGTCGGCCACTCCATCGGTGGCTGGACCGCCATGGAAATCGCCGGCGCGCGTTTCGACCCGGACCTCTTCGCCCGCGACTGCAACACTCACCCCAAATTGGGCGGCTGCATTGGCTACCAGCAGATCAAACCCGCCGCGACCCCGGCGGCGAAGGCCCAACTGGCCGCTGACCTGCGCGACCCACGCGTCGGCGCTGTAGTGACCCTGGACCTGGGCCTGTCGCGCGGCTTCACCGACGCCAGCCTGGC
Organism: Pseudomonas sp. FW305-3-2-15-C-LB1; assembly: GCF_058787615.1. Taxonomy (NCBI): domain Bacteria; kingdom Pseudomonadati; phylum Pseudomonadota; class Gammaproteobacteria; order Pseudomonadales; family Pseudomonadaceae; genus Pseudomonas; species Pseudomonas sp. FW305-3-2-15-C-LB1. The sequence goes on from NZ_JBYSZX010000002.1 coordinate 54,782, forward strand.
CGCCCTGCCGGTGCCGGCGCTGGTGATTGCGGGGGGCGTGCCAACGGAAGATATGGACCCCAACCTGGAGTCCGCCGACATGGTCAGGCGTATGCCAAAGGCCTCGACCGAGTATGTGGAGATCAGCGACGCTACGCACTTCAGCTTTATGTCGATCTGCAAGCCGGGTGGCATGGCGTTGATCGAAGAAGACTCGCCGGGCGATGGCATGATTTGCCGCGATGGCGAGGGGGCTCGGCCACGGGCGGTGATTCAGCAACAGGTGCTGGCTCTGATCACTGGTTTTTTGTGGCGGACAGCGGCACGGCGCACGGCGGCGGATTTTTAGCTGGTATCATCCCGGGCCTGTACAACCCGGGTGGACCCACATGAATCGCCAGAAAAAACTCCAGCAGCTCTTCAAGGAAAAAGCCAGGAAGGCGAATGCCAAGTTGGCGCCGAAAAAGAAGGACAAGTACATCAGCAAGGCGGACCGCGAAAAGCTGGCGGCTGAAGCGGCTCAGGCGCCAGACAGTTCGCCGCAAAGCTGAATCAGCAACCGCTCAACGCCACCTGCCGCCGCTCCCCCGCAAAGAAAAACGGCCGCAACCGCACGCCCACGCTGTTGCCGATAAACGCCGCCACCAGCCATACCCAGCCATGCAGGCTGCCCGAGGCGATGCCGCTGAAGTACGCGCCGATGTTGCAACCGTACGCCAGGCGCGAGCCGTAGCCGAGCAGCAGGCCGCCGATCACTGCCGCCACCAGCGAGCGCGCCGGGATCTTGAGGCTGGGGGCAAAGCGCCCGGCCAGGCCGGCGGCCAGCAGCGCACCGAGGACGATGCCGATGTCCATCACGCTGGTGATGTCTTCCCACACCGGCGCGGCCAGGGCCTTGGCATTGCCCGGCATCTGCCAGAACGCCCAGCTGGCCACGTCCACACCCAGGCCGCTGGCGACTTTGGCGCCCCACAGCGCGAACGCCGAGGTGATGCCCCAGGGCCGTCCCGCCAGCGCCAGGGTGGCGTAGTTGAGCAGGGCCAGGCCGATGGCGCCCCACACCAGTGGCCATGGCCCGCGCAGAAAGCGGCGCAGGCCTCGGTGCTCGCTTTTCACGCCCTCTTCCAACTGACCATGGCGACCCTTCTCCAACCGTACGGTCACCAACGCAATGATCGCGAACACCGCCAGGCTCAAGCCCAATGCCGGCACCACGCCGAAGCTCTTGACGATGGACACCGCCGGGAACGCCGACAGCCCGAACCACCAGTCAACATGGTGCGTGGCGATCAACGAACCGCAGATAAAGAACAGCAACGTGACCAGCATGCGCGCATTGCCACCGCCGACGGTGAACAGCGTGCCCGACGCACAACCGCCGCCCAGCTGCATGCCGATGCCGAAAATAAATGCCCCGAACACCACCGACACCCCGGTCGGCGCCACCAGCCCGGTCACCGGCTGCCCGAACAGCGTGCCCGCCCCCAGCGCCGGGAAGAACAGCAGCACCGCCAGCGCCAGCATCACCATCTGCGCGCGCAAGCCAGCGCCACGGCGATCATTGATGAACACGCGCCAGGCCGAAGTGAAACCGAAGGCGGCGTGGTAGAGGGTCAAGCCCAGTGCGGCGCCAACCACCAGCAACAGCACCTGGTGCGAACCGACGCTGTTTTGCAGGAACAGGGCGCCCAGCACCAGGATGATAAAGGCCACCAGCGGCGCGACGGGTTTGCGCGCGGGGGTGAGAGGCAGAGAGGTACTCATGGGGAATCTCGGTCTGTTTGAAAGGAGTAGGCTGCGAGGGTGGCGAGTATACCCTTGTGTATAGATAATCCCGGGATGCGTGTGGCCTGACGGCGCCCCTTTCCTCCATCAGCCGGTGAACCCGTGGCCAAAGACATCGAGAACCCCTGCGTTTCCCTCTGCCAGCTCAGCGGCGACCTCTGCGTCAGTTGCGGACGCACCAAGGATGACATCCGCAAATGGAAACGCATGAAACGCCCGGAGAAGATGGCGGCCGTACAGCGTGCGACACAGCGCCTCAAGGCGATGAAAAAAGCCAGGTAAGGCTGTTCATGCATCTGTGGCGAGCGGGCTTGCCCCGCGTTGGAGTGCGCAGCGCTCCCGCTTTTTGGGGGGCCGCTACGCAGCCCAACGCGGGGCAAGCCCGCTCGCCACAAAAAAAAGACCACTCACCACGCAGGCCCGCTCCTCACAATTGGCCCGCACGATCGCGGATCAACCCCGCCCCACGGACCCCGACACCGGAAGATCACCCAGCAACTTGAGCCCGGTGCTCTTCACAAACGTCGCGTAGTCCATCGGTTTCTGGATGCGCGTCTCGGCGTTGGGCAGCACATAGGCCCAGGCGCGCTTGCTGGAGGCGTCATACACCAGCTTGAACAACCGCGTCGGCACCCAGACCTTGTTGTGGCCGATGGTGCCGTAGCCCGGGTCGAACAACGGGCCGGTGAACACATACACGTCGCCACCGGCACGCACGGCAAACTTGCGCACGTCGGCCTCGACCTTGCTCCAGACCTTGCGGTTGTTGGTGGGGTCCTGGGGCACCATGTTCGACAGCGCGAACGACTGCGCCATCGCATTGGCATTCGGTGCATCGGCGGCCGGGGATTGATGACCACGGTCCACCGCCGGGTGCTGGGCGCGGTAGTCGCTCAACTCGGCGCGACCGCCTTTGGGGATACGCGGGTCGGCGTAGAACTGGTTGGTGCGTTCCTCGCCCTTGGCGTCTTTCAACAAGGCGGCATTCAGGCGTTCGACCACCACCAGCGGGGTCTTGCTGGTTTGCGAGTAGAGCACTGCGAAATGGTCGGAACACAGCGCCAGCGGTTTCATCGCGGTTGGCACGGTGGCGGTGTTGATCGGTGCGGCGGGGAACAGGTCGGCACAACTGTCGAAGGACAGTTGCTTTTCCTGTTTGGAATACAGGTCCGGCAGGCTGCGGGCGTTGGCCCCGCAAGACAGCAAAACAAAGGCGGTCAGCCCAACGGCAAGTTTGCGTAGGTACATGCATTGAATCTTCGAAAAGGAGTGAAGCGGCTGGCTCCGGCGTACGGAGCCAAGTGGATGATATTGCGAGGATTATTGACTAGCAGATGTCAGATTAGTGCCCGACTGCTGAAGGTTTTCCCGCAGCCCGCGCACCTGGTTTGAAACCATGGGCACGGGCGCTCCAGGCAATCGCCAGCGACACACCGATCAACAGCAACATCGCCCACGGAAACGAGGCCACGCCCCAGGTCTCCAGCAACACCCCACCGACGACACCGCTGCCGGCGATCGCGCTGTTCCAGGCCACCACATTCAGCGACAGCGCCACGTCGGCGCCATCGCCCGCCGCATCGGCCAGGGCAGTCTGCAGCAGGGTCGCGGCGCCGCCGAAACTCAGGCCCCACACGGCCACGCCGAGGTAGACCACTTCCGGCAGGTTGCCAAAAAGACCCAACCCAAGCGAGACGACCGCGAACACCGCCAGGCTGACGAGCACGGTCTTGCGCAACAACGACTCAACGAGCCTGGCCGTGAGCCAGATCCCTGCCAGCGCGGCAACCCCGAACACCAACAGCACCAGGTCGACCCGCTCGGCCAACCCCGCCGGCGCCACGAAGGGTGCAATGTAGGTGTACAGAATGTTGTGCGCCAGCATCCAACTGATCACCACCGCCAGCACCGGCCGTACGCCCGGCGTGCTCAGCACCTGGCCCAGCGACATACGTTGATGGGCGGGCTGGGGAGCGTAGTCCGGGACTTTGACCAACACCCACGCAATCAATACCAGACTCACCGCCGACATCAGGACAAACGTGGTGCGCCATCCCACCAACCCACCCAGCCAGGTGCCGAGCGGTACACCCAACGACAGCGCAATCGGCGTGCCGACCATCGCCAACGCCAGCGCCCTGCCCTGCTGGTGCGGCGCAACCATGCGCCGGGCGTAACCGGCCAGCAGGCTCCAGGCCAACCCCGCTGCCACACCGGCGAAAAAACGCGCCACCAGGGTCACACCATAGTGGGACGACAGCGCGGTGATGGAGTTGAACAGCAGGAACCCGACGATGGTCAGCAACAGCACATTACGCCGGCGCCAGCCACGGGTCGCGATGGTCATGGGGATCACCGCCAGCACCGAGCCCAAGGCATACGCGGTGACCATCTGCCCGGCCATCGACGGGGAAATCGCCAGGCCGTCACTGATCAACGGCAACAGGCCGGCGGGCAGGGTTTCGGTGACGATGCAGATAAAGCCGGTCATGGCCAGGGCGAGCAAGGCGCCGATGGGCAGGCGGTCGGATGACGCCGATAAAGTGAGTGAAGGTGTCACGGGTAACTCCTTGAGCGAGATTTAAATACTGATCGATACAAATGTTGCGACCGGACATAGCGCGTTGTCAACGACATATGTATCGACTAGTATTTATCTCGCTTCCCCCACCGGAGATCCGCCATGGCACAAATGGGCCGCCCCCGCACCTTCGACCGCGATCACGCCGTAGACCAGGCCTTGCACCTGTTCTGGCAGCACGGCTACGACGCCACCTCACTCGCCCAACTCAAGGCTGGCCTGGGTGGCGGTATCTCCGCGCCGAGTTTTTATGCGGCGTTCGGTTCCAAAGAGGCGCTGTTCGACGAATGTGTACAGCGCTACCTGACGACCTACGCACAGGTCACCGAATGCCTGTGGGACGAAAGCCTGTCGCCGCGTCAGGCGGTTGAAACGGCGCTGCGCCAGTCGGCACGCATGCAGTGTGAAGACGGGCATCCCAAGGGTTGCATGGTGGCGCTGGGCGTGATGAGTGCGCCGAGCCCCGAGAATGCGCGGGTGGCGAATGGATTGACGCAATCGCGGCTGCGCACACGGGCGGGGATTGTGGCCTGTGTGCAGCGTGCGATACGTGCAGGGCAATTGCCAGGCACGATTGACCCGGCGGTGATGGCGACGGTATTTGACAGTTTCCTGCAGGGCATTTCGATCCTTGCGCGCGACAACGTTCCCCACGCCAGCATCGACGCGGCGATCAGCCAACTGCTGCTGACCTGGGATATTGCCGCGTCTACGGCGCCGCCGATTCGTCCCGGCATTGCATCAGGAAATCCACAAACGCCCGCACCCGATGCGGCACATAGCGACCATGGGGATACAACAAGGTAAACGGCCGTGAACGCCCACCGAACGGCTGCAGGACTTCTACCAGGCTGCCGTCAGCCAGTTCCTGCTCGACAATAAACTTGTAGGTCTGAAACAACCCCGCGCCGTGCCTGGCCAGGGTCACCCCGCCCAGCACATCGTCGGAGCAGCTGTACCCCGCCTGCCCCGCATACTCTTGCGCCTTGCCATCCACCTGAAACAGCCAGGAGATACGCCGGCCATTGCTGGGCAGTTCGTACTGGATGCATTCATGGGTAGGTAGATCTTCCAGCGTCTGTGGGATGCCGGCGCGCTCAAGATAGGACGGTGCCGCGACCACCACCAACTCGGCGTCTTCCAGCAGGCGCGCAATCAGCGATGAGTCGGGCTGGGCGCGCACACGGACCGCCAGGTCGTAGCCTTCGGCGACGAAGTCGATATTGCGGTTGCTGATGTGGATATCCACCGTCACCTGCGGGTACAGCGCACGAAACTTCGGCAGTAGCGGCAGCAGACGGTGATGGGCGTAGGTGGTGGGAATACTGATACGCAACAGGCCGGACGGCACTGCTTGCGCGCCCATCACCTCCTGTTGCGCTTCCACCAGTTGGGTCAGGGCCTGGCGGCATTGTTCGAAGAAGGTGCGGCCACTGTCAGTGAGGCGGATGCTGCGCGTGGTGCGCACAAACAGCCGCGAGCCCAGGCGCTCTTCCAGGCGTGAAATGCTGCGGCTCACGGCCGCCGGCGTGACACCGGCAACCTGCGCGGCGGCGGTGAAGCTGTTGGCTTCGGCGGCGAGGCAAAACAGCTCGATGCTGCCGAGCTGCAGGTCTTCGAAATGGCGTTTCACACTGGGTCCACCCGGTTACGGCTGCGGGGGATTGCAACACGTCCGCGCCCAGTGTGCCACTGCTTGCTTACGCCGTTGGCTCGATCAGGGTTGTCAGCCGCGCGGGGTTTGCAAGGCGTGGTACCCATAGTCTGCGCGCGCTTGCCGCAATGGGACACCGGCGTCGATGGCCGCACGAATCTGTTCCTCGGCCTGGTGGATTTCTTCGGCGACCGTCAGCACCTCGCTCACTGAAACCGCAGGAATGACCACTAGCCCGTCACCATCGCCCCGTAGCCAGTCATCCGGTCTAACCCGCACGCCACCCAGCGTCACCGCCTCCTGTATCGCCTCGACACGCACGCGATCCTTGCCGGTGCGCATCCAGTTGCCCCGGGAAAAGATCGGGTAATGGAGTTCCAACGCACGATCGACATCGCGGCAGATACCGTCGATCACCGTGCCGGCCAATTGTTTGCGGGCAGCCGTAGAGGTCAGCAGGTCGCCCCATACGGTGGTGTCGAGGCGTGCCTGATTGTCGATCACCACCACTTGCCCTGGGGCAAGGTCGTCGATGTAGTCGCCCACCGAGCCCCCCTCCAGGCCAACAGGTCCGTAGCGCAGGGTCCAGGCTTTGCCCGTAAGGCTGAAGGACCGGTCCAGCGGCTTGATGTCGGTACATTGACAAAGGATTTTCAGGCGATCCATGGCATCGCTGAGGTCGGTACAACTGAGGGCGTCCAGGCGTTGATGAATAGAGCGTTGCATGAGGAAGGCTTCCTTGTGTTGAGGAGTTAACCTGCGTTCGCTGCCAGGCTGAGCGCGTGGATCTTGTCGACAATCTGCCGCGAAGCCTTGCGGATCGCCGTCGTTGTGGTGCCTGCAATATGCGGTGTGAGCTGGGCATTGCCGACGCCTGCCAGTGGCGAGTGGAAGCAGTCTTTTTCCAGGGCGAAGGTATCGATGGCGGCTGCTTTTATATGCCTGGGAAACGCCGTCATGAAACTCGCCAACTGCGCTTCATCGACGATGCCGCCGCGCGCGGTATTGATCAGTATCGAACCTTGGCGCATCTGCCTGAACTGGGTCAGCCCAAACAGGCCGCGGGTCAGCGGGGTCAACGGTACGTGGATCGAGACCACGTCGGCCTCCCTCAGCAATGCTTCGAGGGTTTGCCGGCGCTCAAGGCCAAGGCTGCGCGCGACCTGGTCGGTAAAGCGTTCCGAACCGGTGGCGATGACCTTGAGACCAAGCGCTCCCGCCTTGCGTGCGACCTCTTGAGCGATGCTACCCGTGCCGACCACCCCTAGCGTGAGTTCACCGAACTCCAGGCCTGGCGCCAAGGTGCCCTTGGACCAGCATCCCTTGTGCGTTTCAGCGTTGTAGTGGTCCAGGTCCCGGGATAAATACAACGCCTGGGCCAGGACATATTCAGCAACCGCAGCCGCGTTGGCGCCTGGAGTGTTCAGCAGGGTCACGCCACACTGCTGGGCCGCTTGCCGGTCGATATGGTTGACGCCCGTACCGGCTTGAGCGATAGCGCGCAGCGGCGTTGGCAGAGCCGGTGACGCAGCGTTGCGAATCAGTTCGCCCTCAATGGGAATATTCAGGCGCGTCTTGAACACGCTGTACCCTCCGGCCAACATCACGGCCCCCATGAAAGCCTGCCGGTCGTGACCGTTGATCTCGGTGTAGTGAATGCGCTCGCCATAGTGCTCGCGGATACCATCCTTATCAGTGAAATAGTAGAGATTCAGGGTGACGACCAGGCCCAGCGCGAGGAATCGGTCGACTTCCTCGAATAACAACGGCGGGCCGGGTGCATCGAGTATCAGGGTGGTGAATGCCATGCTTGTGATCCTCTTGAACGGCGCACAACCGCGCCGACAGCCAGGTCGCCCCGGCTGTCGGCGGGTGCTTTACCAAGTGAAGTGGCAGGCGCTGTCAGGATCGACCAAGCCTGTATCGGTACTGGCTGCCGCCAGGAACCCACTGTAAAAATCGTTCAGTGAAGAGGCCTTGATAAAGTCTGGGTTGCTTTTGGCATAGATGAGGAACAACCGATAAATGCGCAGGTTTTTCTCTTTGCGGTAGACCTCGGCCTTGAGGCTAGGCCACAGATTGAGCAGGGAGTTTTCCTTGATTTTCCACGGGTCCTGCGGCTCTACGCCGGTGGTGGCCTTGTGCACAAAACGCTTACCCGCCACCACTTCCAGATGCAGGCTGGCCAACAGTTGCTCGCCGGTACCGACAGCTTCGGTGTGCAACGCCTGCGCCAGCGACAGGATGTGCGTTTTCTCTGGAACGCTGCCCGCCAAGGTCAGCCAGGCGCACGTGAGGTCGGTTCGGGCGATGGCGTACGCCATGCCTTTGACATAGCTGCGAAAGCTGTCGTCCTCCGTAAAGGCTTCCAACAATTTCGCCGCGGGCTCATCGGCGAACTGCCCGACCCCGATCAGTTCGCTGTGCAGTCCACTGGCCAAGAGGGCGCGAGTCCAGGGAATCGCACGAATGGCATCCGGCCTGGACTCGAAGACCTTGATATTGAAGAGGCGTGACGGCGGCCGAGTGCCCTTGGCGGTGGCCCTGACCACGTCGAATCGCGCCATGTCCCGCAGCAAGGCTGGCAGCGCCGGATGCTCGAAAAAACGCGACTGGTAGCGGCGCACGACATCGGACCAACGCTGGATCCTGTCGGCGATTACCGCCTCCGAGGGCTGCGTGCGGGGCTCAGCATGCATGCGGTAGAGTTGGCTGAGAAAATTCACCGATTGATTGCGGGTCAACAAATGGCCGCGCATTTCCGCACACCCGGCCAGCATGAATCGGGTTTCCGGTCCGTCCAGGGCGCCGAACTCTTGCAGGGTATCGGCGATCACTCCATTACAACGCGCATGCTCGCCCCCCATGATCACGTGGGTAACCACCTCGATACCGTACCGAGCCGCGATCCGCTGGTGCTGGTGAGCGATAGCCATGTTCAGCTTGTGCATCCCCTTGCCACCCTGCTTGCCAGTGTCGCTGGGGCCGAAGGTGATGTATTGGCGGTTACCCCGTGATGCCAAGTGCTGCCTGTAAACCGGGCTTTCATAAATCTCATGCACCGTGGCCAGGGTTTGCTCGGCGCCCGCCAGGTCTTCGGGTTGCAGGGCGATGTCGATGCCCTCCCGCACCTGGGCCGCCTTCATCAAAAACAGGACTTCCAGCACACTGAGGCTCGATGTGTACTCGGCGATCCCGTGGATGTTCATGCGGTCGCGATAACGGTCGATCATCTCAAAACGTTCGACCGCATTGCGGGCGTCGTACATGCGAATGTAGCCCGGGTCCTGTTCCATCAATGCGATGTAGTCCTGGCCCTTGTAGCGCAGGGCTTTCTCTTCATAAATCGCAGCGGTGCGCCGCAGGTAGGCCTGCCAGAAATCCGTGGGCGGCTGAACGCTGTCGTCCGCCAGCGCGGCATCAAGCACCGTCCGGCGCTCCCGCTCATCCAGGTCACGATAGGGGCGGGATGTGCCTGCGCCAGGATCCTGTTGCCATTGGCTGGAAACAATCTCATCGACCACGCTGCTGAACATCTCGGCGTTTTCGCGGAACTCGATCTCCACATAATGAAAACCAAAGGCCTGCACCCGCAGCAACAACGGGTCGATGCCCGCAGGCTGGGTGAAGCGGATGCTGCTCAGCGCTTCGATCAATTCGGCCGGGGCGGCAAAGGCATCGGCGTGATCCTTGTCCAGTCGGGCACGAATCTCTTCCAGGCGATGCCGTGCGCCACCGTCTTTGATCAGGCTATTGATGTCTGCGATATAACGGCTGCGCAGCGCTGATTCCAGGGCGATAACCAAGGTTTCGGTGTGCTGGTTTGTGTCGTACGGCCGCCCATCCTTGTCGCCATACAACCAGGTGAACACCGTGAGCCACTGGGTCCGGGCCGCCAGACCCAGGGCCTGATAGACATCGGGCAATGCGTCGTACACGCTGTTGGCATAGAAGATCTGCGACTCGATATCGACACCCTGGTTGCCCGACCACACGGCGTTGTACAGCGCCAACAAAATCTCTTGAGTGGCCTGGGGTTTCTTGAGCCCGTGGTCTTCCAGATGCTGGGCGAGTTTTTGCAACACCTGGACAACGGAGTGCTTGAGTTGATCGGTCTCCTTGCACAGCAGGCCCAGGCTGACGTTCACCCTGGACGACCCGGCAAAGGTCGGCGGAGACACAGGGTTATGATTGGCCTGCGAAGCAATATGGGAAGCGACGCCCCTGACAGATACTTCAAACAGCAGTTGCTTGATCAACAACAATTTCCAGAACGCCTCGACGTCTTTACTGGAACGCGACTCAAAGAAGGCCTTGCCCAAGGCGGCGGCCAATTTCGAATCTGCTTTATCCAGATAAGACAGGGTATCGATTTCGGCGTAGATCCTCAGGCAGGCTCGGGTATGCGGACTGTGAGAAACATCATCGGTGCTGATCTTCAGTGCCTGTTCCAACGCGCGCCACAACACATCATGCACAAGCGCGGGGTGTGTATGGCTGATAGAGGAACGGGTTGACGCATCTTCAAGTATGGAGTTGATCATGTGGTTCATCGGTTCAAGCCTCGATAATTAATACAGATCCCTTGTTTGCACTCCACCGCGTGGGTGGAAGCAAAATCATCAATGTCACAGGCCGAAACCACTGCGTCGCAACGAACGGGTATCCCCTGTTCGCCGACAGAAAGCCCCCAGATCGGTACCGAAAAGCGGCAAAAAATCTGAAACAAGTTGTTACACTTCAACTTGAATAAATCATGTCGCCGCTTTTTCGACAAAAGACCTTTTTGGAATAAAACGCGCATAAAAAGATAGCCAGCTTAAGAACGGTTTCCCGATCCGACACTGACTATTCTTTTTCAAGCAATTGATTATTAGGGGTTAATGAAGGGAGTCAAAAACGCATTACGCCCAGAAAGCACTCACGCCGACAGGATGTGCCAGGTCATTCTTAAATAATTCTTCATAAAGGCATGACCCCATATGCACCGGACGATCCCGAGCCCTTGGCATCGTGCCCGGCCGCGCAGGGGTGGACTCGGGCTCAAACGACGAGCGCAAATAAGATAGAAAATGACTGTGAATCATTGGGCAAAATAAAGGCGCTCCAAAGAGCGCCTTTATTCATTTCAACTCACTGCTCGCTGATGGACTTCACATCCGCCTTGGCAGCGCCACCAATCGCAATGCGTTTTGGCTTGGCTTCCTCCGGTACCACCCTGAGCAGGTCGATGCTCAGCAGGCCGTTGGAAAGCTGGGCGCCCTGCACTTCGATGTGGTCGACCAGGCGGAACGACAAGCGGAACGCGCGCTGGGCGATGCCCTGGTGCAGGTAGGTGATGCCCTCATCGTGTTCGCGCTTGCCGCCGGCGACGGTCAACACGCCTTTTTCCACCTGGATTTCCAGGTCATCCTCCACCAGGCCTGCGGCCGCAATCACGATCCGATAATGATCGTCACCGTGCTTTTCGACGTTGTGAGGTGGGTAGGTGGTGCCGGCCTCGCTGCGAAGCGCCGATTCGAAAAGGTCGTTGAAACGGTCAAAGCCGACAGAGTGACGGAACAGTGGGGCCAACGAAAGAGTAGTAGCCATTGCAAAATCTCCTGAGGTTTCTCCAAGTGATTTGATACGCGACCCGCATTCGGCATCGCGTAAAACCTAAGTAGGTTCGGGCTGAATATTTTCAAGCGGCGCTCACAAAATTTTTTTATCCGACATGATGAGCTCCCGACGAAAGGCTGACACAACGGCGCGCCAGGACCGTCGTGGGGTCAACCAGGGCGACCCGGTGGGCGCCGATCTCGAACGCCTCGCAATGCGCCAGCACCAACGGCAACTCGGTACACCCGAGAATCAACACCTTCGCCCCTTGTTCACACAGATGCTCTGCCGCCAGCAGCAACTGCTCACGGCACACGCCAGCGGTAAACCCCGCCTTGATCCCCCGTTCGCCGTAGATCGCCTCCATCACCAGCGCCTGGTAATCAAAGCCAGGCGTGATGAGTTGCAAGCCGCAGCCTCGCGCGGCCTGGTGGTAGACCTGGCTTTGCAGGGTGCCGGACGTCGCCAGCAAGCCCACGGCCTGGCCGCTGCCGTAGGTCTGCACGATCCACTCCACCGTCTCGCTGAGCATGTTGACGATGGGCACGCGCAGGTGCGCCTGAATGCGTTCGACAAACGCATGGGCGGTGTTGCACGGAATCGCGATGGCCTGGGCGCCGGCGCTTTCCAGGCGTTTGCAGGTGGCGTACAGGGCCAGGGTCGGGTCGGTTTCATCACGTAGCAGGTTGGCGGTGCGGTCGGGGATCTGCGGGTTCTGTTCCACCACCATCTTGATGTGGTCCTGGTCTTTGCCGGCCGGGGTATGGGCGACCACCTTGCCCATGAAGTCCACGGTAGCCGCCGGGCCGACGCCGCCGACGATGCCCAGTTTGAACGGTGGCTGAAGCGCCGAGCCATCGGCCTGGGTGGCGAACTCGGCGTAGATCTGGTTGATGTCGAGGGCGCTGATACCACGCCGTTGCAGGTCGCCGCAGACCAGCGACAGCTCGGTCATGCCCGGCACAATCACCGTGGCGCCCTGCCCTTGCAGCGACAGGCACGCCTGGTACACCGACTCCAGCGGCACACCGTCAAGGTGGCCGTCCTTGATGCCGTTGACGCCGTACATCGCCTCCATCAAGGCGGCCTGGGCGTGGTCCTCCGGGTAGACCAGGTTGAAGTGCTGGCCGAGGTGCCGTTCAAACAAGCCGCCGTGACGCACGAAGTCCGATGCGATCACGCCGAGGGTGGTGCCAGGCGCTATTCGACGGGTGATGTGCCGGACCAGCGCGTGCATCATGTCCAGCACGGGAATGCCCAGTTCCTGCTGGATTTCAGCGCGAAAGGTCTGGCTGGCGAAACACGGCAGCAGCACCGCATCCACCCCGGTGTTTTCAAAGGTCTTGCATACCTGGAACACATAGAACTTGCGCGCGGTCATGCTCGCGTTACGGTCCAGGGGCAGCAGTACATCCTTGAACGGGTGCTGCTCGAACAGGAAGTGATAGCGCCGCTGGTCCTCCAGCACGGCACGGGACTTGACCAGTTTGTAGAACAGATCGCCGCCCGCCAGCGAACCGAGCCCGCCGACGATGCCCAGCCGGGAGGTGGTTTTCATGCGTGCACACCTTGCGGCAGCTCAGCGGGTTCTTCCGCGCTCTCGGATTTGGCCACCACCGCCGTGGCGATGCTGTTGCCCACCACGTTGGTGGCGGTGCGCGCCATGTCGAGGAACTGGTCGATACCGATGATCAGCAACAAACCCGCCTCGGGCAGGTTGAACATCGGCAGCGTCGCCGCCACCACCACGACCGACGCCCGCGCCACGCCGGCCATGCCTTTGCTGGTGATCATCAGCGTCAGCAAAATCAGCAGTTGCTGGGTGAAGCTCAGGTCGATGTTGTAGGCCTGGGCGATGAACATGATCGCGAACGCCTGGTACATCATCGAGCCGTCAAGGTTAAAGGAATAGCCCAGCGGCAACACAAAACTGGAGACTCGCTTGGGCGCGCCGAACTTCTCCAGCGCCTCCATGGTTTTGGGGTAGGCCGACTCGCTGCTGGCCGTGGAAAACGCCAGCAGGATCGGCCCGCGGATCAGCTTGCCGAGGGTGAACACCGAGCGTCCGAGAAACAGGTAACCGGCGGCGAACAACAACACCCAGAGCAGGGCGATCCCCAGGTAGAACTCGGCAATCAGCTTGGCGTAATCGGCCAGCAGGCCCAGGCCGTTGGTGGTGATCGCCGAGGCAATCGCGGCGAACACGCCGATCGGCGCGAAAGCCATCACGTAGTCGGTAATCTTGAACATGACCTTGGCCAGCTCGTCCACGGTGTCGGTGATGCGCGTGTAGCCGGCGCGCTTGACCCCGGCCAGGGCGAAGCCGAAGAACAGCGAAAACACCACGATCTGCAGGATCTCGTTGTTGGCCATCGCCTCGGCAATGCTGCGCGGGAATACGTGGCTGATGAAGGTCTTGAGGCTGAAGTCCCCGGTGTTGACCGGCACCGCTGCCGTCGCATGTTGCACCACCTGCATGTTCAGCCCGGCCCCCGGCTGGAACAGATTGACCAGGGCCATGCCAAGCATCAGCGAGACCAGTGACGCCGTGACGAACCACAGCATCGCACGCAAGCCGATGCGCCCTACCGAGTGCGAACTGCCCATGCTCGCGATGCCGCCCACCAGGGTGGCGAACACCAACGGCGCAATGATCATCTTGATCATGCGCAGGAAAATATCGGTGACCATCGAAAAGTACCCCGCCAGCACCTTGGCGGCCTGCTCGCTTCCTGCATAGTGGTGACATGCCCAACCCACCAGCACGCCCAAGACGATGCCAACTGCGATTCGACGGGGGAGTTTGTTCTTCTTCACAGGTGCGGCCCTCAGATGGCTTTTGTTGTATGGAGCGGATTCTAGGGACCCACCCCGGCCGCCATGATGAGTAATCCAGCTAACCCCATGCGCTTTTGGAATAGTTTGCAGAAAGCCCAGCCCAGGCTGCGCGCGGCGGCATACACTCAGGGCTCATCGCCTGGAGAACCGGCATGCAGATCAAATGGTTGGACGACCTCTTGGCCATCGCCGAGTGGAAAAATTTCTCCCGCGCCGCCGAAGTGCGCTGCGTGACGCAATCGGCGTTGTCGCGGCGCATTCGTTCACTGGAAGAATGGGTGGGCGTCGAACTGGTCGATCGTGGCACCTACCCGGTGCAACTGACCGCCGCAGGCGCAGCCTTCTGCAGCGAAAGCCGCGAAGCCCTGGCCGGCCTGATGCGCCTGCGCGCCAGCCTGCGTGAAGTGGAACGCATGCCAGGGCGCTCGATCCAGGTGACCGCCGCACACAGCCTGTCGATGACCTTCCTGCCCAAGTGGCTGACGCAGTTCCAGCGCCAGACCGAGCAGTTCAATGCACGGGTAGTGGCAGCGAATATTCATGACGCGGTGATTGCGCTGGAAGAAGGCAGTTGCGATTTGATGATCGTCTACCACCACCCGCTGGCGCCGATCCTGCTGGATGCGCAACGCTTCGGCAGCCTGGCCCTGGGGCATGATGCGTTTATTCCGTTGTGCGCGCCGGACAAACGCGGCCGACCGCTGTATCGCCTGCCGGGGAGCACGGGAAAACCCGTCCCGCATCTGGCTTACACGGCCACCACGTTCCTGGGCAGGGTCGCGGAAATCGTGATCAAGAACGGCCCTGCACCTGCCGTGCTGGAGCGCTGCTACGAAGCCGACATGGCCATGCTGCTGATGCGCATGGCTATCGAAGGTTACGGTGTGGCGTGGTTGCCACAGAGCGCGGTGGTGGATGAGTTGGAGCGTGGGCTGCTGGTGCGGGCGGGTGGCGAGGCGTGGAGTACGCGGTTGGAGATTCGCTCGTACTGCGCGATTGAAAACCAGAACCCCACGATGAGGAAGTTGTGGCGCACGCTCGAAGGGCTGCGCTGACGTCAATGCACCTGCGGCATCGCCATTCGCAAACGCTGGGCAAGTAAATCGGAGAACGCTTGCGCCAGGGCCGTACGGGGAACATCACTGCGAAAAACCAGGCCGAATGAATACGGCAAAACCGGTAGAAAAGGCCGCGTCACGATCGGCAAGTCCAAGAAATCATTGGCCAGCAATTCGTTGATGATCGACACGCCGATGCCCTCGGCGACGAAAGCGCAGGCGGCACCTGCCGAATGCACTTCCATGCGCACGTTGGGAAGAATGGACGCCTGCCGAAACACCTGGTCAAGCTCCGTGCGCAGGTTGCGCTGGCGGCCCAGCAGCACCAGCGGCACACCGCGCAAATCACTCACCTGGATAACGCGCTTTTCGCACAGCGCGTGCGTTTGGGGAAGCACGCACACGCCTTGCACCTGCAACACCGGCACCACGTCGAAGCCCGGCAATTCGGTGGGCAGGCGCACAAAGGCAAAATCGACGCTGCGGTCCAGCACCGCGCGCTCAAGCGCATCGTAGGAACCGGTGACCAGTTCGATAACAAGGTCGTCGCGGCCCTGCATGAATTCGGCAACCACACGGGGCAACCATTGGTGGGTCATGCTGGTGGGCACCGCCACACGCAGCAGCGCCCGGCCAGCGTGACCCAGGCGCAGATCGTCGGCCATGCGCTGGACGCGTTGCATGTTGTCGACCAGCCCCGACACCTCCGGCAAAAACGCCTCGGCCTCGGAGGTCGGCGTCAGCCTGCCCTTCCTGCGCAGGAACAAGGCAAAGCCCAGTGACTCTTCGAGCTGGCTGAGCAAACGGCTGATGGCCGACTGGGACAAGCCCATGCGCGTGGCGGCATCGATGGTCGAACCGGTCGACATGATGGCCTGGAACGCTTCCAGTTGTTTGAGATTCACGCTCGGGCTCCAAGCAGACACGACTGGGCGCAGTTTCCGCTGGCAACACCGGCGGCGTCCAGCCTTGCAGCCCTACCAGAGCTTGATGTCGTAGGTCAGGTACAGGCGATTGTAGTCCCAACTGGTGAGCACATTTGAGCGGTACGCCGTGTTGCGAAATTCTGCCCCCAGGCCTTTGAACGTGCCGTCCTGGATCACGTACTTGAGGCTGGTATCCAGCTCGTGCTCATCGGCCGGTTTGCCAGAATACTTGGCGTCGAATCCTTTGTAGTAGCGGATCATGAAACTCAAGCCCGGGATCGCCAGGGCGGAAAAGTCATAGTCGTAGCGCAGCATCCAGGTTTTCTCATCCTCCAGGATGAATTTGCTCACGCCCGGACTGGTAAAGGACGTGGTGGCCGCACCATTCAAATAGGGCAATGCGGCGTTACCGGACAATTGCTGATAGCCGCCTCCGAACGTATGCCCGCCGAGCCGATAACTCAAGGAGCCGCTGAACATGTCGGCGTCCGCAGCACCGTTATAGGCCGCCCCCGTTTCAAAACTGTTGTAATAACGCACGTCCGTCGTCAAGTGACCTGGCCCGACAGCCACTTTATGCACAACCCCGAAAAAGTGCTGGCGATAGAAGTTTTCAAGTTCACCGTAGTAATAAGACAGGCTGATGGTTTTATTGAGTGCATACGTACCACCCACAAAGTAAAAATCACCATGCTTCGGGCCTTTGTAACCGCTCGGTATCAGATCGACGTTATCGCTGGAGTTACGCAACTTTGATTGATCCAGTCGCCCACCTTGCACAAATAGATGTTCGATACCGGTGTATTCAAACTGCGTGCCTTGGAATGTCTGTGGCAGCAAACGCCCATCGTTGTAACTGACCACCGGGTTCTTGGGCAACAACGTGCCCGTCTTCACCACGACATCGGCGAAACGCAGCTTGCCGGTCACGCCGAGGCTGGAAAAATCACGGGCGGCGCGGCCATCATCCTGCACAGGCAACAGGCCAGTACCGGCATGTGCAGGGCTGGAGTCAAGCCTCAGCCCCAGCAGGCCCAGGGTGTCGAGGCCAAACCCGACGGTCCCGGACGTGAATCCGGAACGCATCGTCAGCAACAACCCCTGTGCCCATTCGACACGGTCGTTGCCGCCGCTGCGGTTGTCATGATTGAAGGCGTAATTACGCAACGCAAGGTGGCCGGTGGAATCCCCGAGGAAACCTTCGGCGCGCACGCTTGATATACCAGGCACCATTAAGCTGGCGCACAAAAGCCCGCCGGTCGTTATAAACGCACGCATAGTTAAGCCCTCAGCTGTGTTTTATTTTTTGTGGCAGAGAGTAAGAAAAGTGACTTGACCAGGTATTTCCTGGCCGATGTTCTTCGGTGTTAATGACCTGAATGAGCAAACAACGCTATCGAATTAAAACAGGGGCGACAAGCTTATGACAAAAGCGCATCAGGCTATGACAGATAACCCGACAACACCTTGAAACGCATAGCCCAATACGCGTTCTTCATAACGTTGTGAGGTATTTATGATTGCCCTACTGTGCCGATGTAGCCGTTGGCTATCCCCATAAAAAAAGATGAGAGCACCGCTATGTCATCCACTGCGCCAACAGTCACCGACACCGCGCCACCCAAAAACACCCGCCAACTCAACCCGGCAATCATCTTGCTGAGCATTGTGTTCCTGGCGATGGTGCTGACTTATGTGGTGCGCTCCGGCCAGTTTGAACGCCAAGACGTCCGCGTGATTCCCGGGACCTATCAGGTACTGGAAAAAGACACCTCGCTCAGCCAACTCTTCGCCCTGCCGCCGCGCTCGTCGAATAAAACCGTGGCACAACCGGTATCGCTGGCCGAGACCTTTCTGGCCATTCCCCTGGCCATCGAGAAACGCGCCGGGCTGATTTTCATGGTGCTGTTCATCGGTGGCATGTTTGCCGTGCTGAACAAGACCGGCACCATCGATGCCGGCCTGGACCGACTGCTCGGTGCCACCAAAGGCAACGTCTACATTCTGGTGCCAACCCTGATGCTCGCATTGTCGGCAGGCAGCACCTTCATGGGGCTGGCGAAGGAATACATCATGTTCGTGCCCGTGATGGTGGCCATGGCAAACCGCCTGGGCCTGCCCAACATCGTCGGCTTGGCGATCGTCGCGCTGGCGGTAAAGACGGGGTACATGGGCTCGATTTCCAACCCCATCGCGCTGTCTGTCGCGCAACCCTTGGTCGGCCTGCCAGTGTTCAGCGGGCTGAGCATGCGCATCGTCGCGTACTTCATTTTTGTCACGCTGGCCGTGGGCTACATCCTGTTCTACATCCGCCGGAGCGGCTTCGATACCTCGGCCACATTTTCCCACTCGGGCAAAAAACTCTCCACGCGGCACACTCTCAGCCTGATCACACTGGGGGTGGGCGTCGGCTTCCTGGTGTACGCCTCCAATACCTGGCACTGGAAGTACCCCGAGCTGTCCTCGTATTACCTGGCGCTGACCATCGTCTTCGCCGCCATCGCAGGCATGAGCCCGAGCACCACGGCAAGCACCTTTGTCGAAGGCATGAACAAGATGCTCATGGCCGGCGTGCTGATCGCACTGGCCACGGCCGTGGAGTCGATCCTCGCCAGCGGCCAGGTGCTGGACACCATCGTGCACGGCCTGTCGCAGATCATTGGCCAGCACGGCCAACTGCCTGCGGCGTTCGGCATGTTCTTCGCGCAGATGAGCCTGGATGTGGTGATTCCATCCACCAGCGGGCAGGCCGCCGTGACGATGCCGATCTTCGGTCCACTGGGCCAACTGGCCGGCGTGAGCCCGCAGACCACGGTGTATGCCTTCCTGCTGGGCAACGGCTTGACCAACATGATCACGCCCACTTCCAGCGGCCTGCTGGTACTGCTTGCTGCGGCCAATGTGGGCTGGGTGCAGTGGGCTCGGTTTGTGCTGCCGCTGTTCCTGATCTGCACGACGGTGGCGTTGCTTCTGCTCGCCTGCGCCGCCCTCACCGGCTATTGAATTCGACTGACCAAGGCTTTGTCATGACCCACCCCGCATTCGAAAACATGCACATCGTACGCAACCAGATGATCACCCTGCGCGATGGCGTGCGCCTGGCCACCGACATTTATCTACCGCTGGGCACCGGCCCCTGGCCGGTTGTCATCGAGCGCACGCCCTACGACAAATCCGGCCCCTCACGCTCGGAAAAACGCCTGGACGGGCTGCATCTTACCCGCGAGCAAATGGCCGCAGCTTTTACCGAGCAGGGCTTTGTGGCGATCTTCCAGGATTGTCGCGGGCGTTACCGTTCCGAAGGCGTGTTCACCAAATACATCAATGAAGGCGAAGACGGCTACGACACCTTGCGCTGGATCGTCGAACAGCCCTGGTGCAATGGCCACATCGGCAGCATGGGCCTGTCCTATGCAGCGCACACGCAGATGGCGATGGCCTGTTGCAATGCGCCAGGTCTCAAGACCATGGTGCTGGACTCGGGGGGGTTCGCCAACGCCTACCAGTGCGGCATTCGCCAGGGCGGCGCGTTCGAACTCAAGCAAGCGACCTGGGCCTACAAGCAAGCCCAGCAAAGCGCCGCCGTGCAGGCCGACCCGCAGTTGCGAGAGGCGTTGGCCCAGGAAGACATTCTCGATTGGTTTGCGCGCATGCCGTGGCGCCCTGGGCATTCGCCATTGCGCCATGTACCGGAGTATGAAAACTACCTGTTCGAGCAGTGGTCCCACGGTGACTTTGACCAGTACTGGAAGCAACTGGGTATCTACGCTGAAGGTTTCTACGAGCAGATCCCGGACATCCCGGTGTTGTTCATGTCCAGTTGGTACGACGCCTATGTCAGTTGCACGCTGGACAATTTCACGGCGTTCACCGCACGCAAGCAGTCACCTCAACGCCTGATCATGGGCCCGTGGCTGCACGGTGACCGCAACATCAGCTACAGCGGCAACGCCGAATTTGGCAACGCCGCGCCTTTCGACGGCAACCTGGGCGAAGACTGGTTGAGCTGCCGAGTGGAATGGATGCAACGCTGGCTCAAACCGACCGACGCCGGACGGCACGCCACCCATCAGGTCGATGTGTTCCTGATGGGGGGCGGCAGCGGCCGAAAAAATGCAGAGGGTCGGCTGGAGCATGGCGGGCGTTGGCTCAAGTCGCCGTGTTGGCCGCTCGCGGGCAGCCAACAGTTGAACCTCTACCTGACACCACAAAAAGCCCTTTCGCCGCTCGCTCCTGTGGGGCCGCCCAGTTCATTGAGCTACTTCAGCGATCCCGCCCACCCGGTGCCGACCATTGGCGGCTCGTTGACGTCTGGCGCTCCGGTGTTCGTGGGTGGCGCTTTCAACCAGATCGAAAGCCCGGACTTTTTCGGCACCAGGGGTGACCACTCGGCACTGTGCGACCGAGATGACGTAGTGAGCTTCGAAACCCAACCGCTTGAGCACGACTGGGTGGTCGCCGGCCCGGTGAAAGTCGAACTGTGGGTGCACAGCAGTGCGCCGGATACCGATTTCACCGCCAAGCTGGTGGACGTCTACCCGCCGAGCGGCGATTACCCGCAGGGGTACGCCATGAATATCACCGACGGGATTATCCGGTGTCGCTACCGCGACTCGTGGGAACACCCGGCTCCGCTCACGCCGGGAGAGCCGTTCAAGGTGGTGATCGAACCCTTCGCCACCTGCAACCTGTTCAAGCGTGGCCACCGCCTGCGCCTGGATATCGCCAGCAGCAACTTTCCGCGCTTCGATGTAAACCCCAACAGTGGCGAGGCCGAAGGCATGGGCGAGCATCCGCAGGTGGCGCGCAATACCGTGCATATCGGCGCCGGGCATCCGAGCCGTTTGATACTCACGATCGTGAACAGTGCGCTATAGGAGGCGGATCAAAACTCTGATACATGGCGGCGCCGGCAGAGTCGGCCATGTGGCGATCCATCTGGCCAAGGCCATCGGCGCCAGGGTGTTCCCCCCCGTGCGTGAAGCCAATATTGAGTTCGCACAACGCATGGGCGCCGATGTGATCATCGACTACGAAAAGGAAGATTACGTTCACGCCATCCTGCGGGAAACGGACGGGCGCGGCGTTGATGTGGTGTTCGATACCATCGGCGGCCACACGCGTTCACGGCCTCGATCATGGACATAGCGCAGCCGCAGAACCTGGTCCAGGCCTGGGGCAAGAACGCGATAGCCGTCGTGCCCACTCAGGAAGCAACGCCATGATTTACGAGATCGCCGTGCTGCCGGTTCATAAAGAACACATCGGTGAGGCTTACTGTTAAGTGAAGGACCAGAAACGGCCTCGTCTTGCTCTCTTAAACAAATCGTCTATTACTTTATATTACCCACTCAATGCACGGTCCACCGCAGTGTGCGCAATGTTGTACGTCAGGAGAAACGTATGGCAAAGAAAAGCGCACCCAGCGCTACTGCAGCGAAGACCAAGCCGCCCGCACGCATCCACAAGACAGTAAAGACAGCAGACAAGCCGCAACCGGCAGTCACCCCGCCCCCCGAGAGTGATGTGGCGCAGATCAAAGCGTTTCGCCAGCAACTGGCCGAGCGGGGCTACGAGTCAGTGTTCGACGTCGTCCGTAAGGGCCGTGCCGAGACGATATCCAACTATCTGGGAAAGAAAACCGCGAAGCGCGAGCGGGCTGCGGCGCAACAGTTTTTTGAACAGGCCGAAGCCCACGCCGCAGCCTTGACCCGGTTGCATCGCCAGTTGACCGCACGCGGCGAGCCGATCGCCCAGGCCATCGCCAAGCTGGGCATTGCCTATGATGCCGAGTGGCTGGATCGCGCCATCGGCTCCAGCGGCAATTATCAAGATTGGTTCGGCCGGAACCTGCTCTATGCCCATCCCGATTCGGTGGGCTCGCTGTTTTCCCCTGGCAGTTACCTGACGACGCTGTACCGGGTCGCCAAACCGTTGCATCCCGCCACCCACGGCTTGCAGCTGGACAAGCGGCGCCCCGACCTGAATCGCCTGCCGTTGAGTGACACCCACCTGAACCAAGAAATATCCACCTTGACCCTGATCCTGGAGGTATTGGAGCAAGGCGTGGTGGGGGATGCCGAGGAACAGCTGCGTACCAAGGTTTTTCCGATGATCTTGCCTTACAACCATGCCAGCGAGCAGATCCGCCAGGGCTTGGCTGCCTTGAAGAGTTCGCAAGCCGAAATATGGGCCACGCTGGGCGATAACGAAGCGCGCGCGTTCTCATCTATCCCCTTTGATGCATGGATCACCCAAGTACTGACCCCGGGCTGCGTGCGCGATCGGCTGGCGTTATCGCCTGAGGAGTTCGGGATACTGACGCAGGGCATGCAGAACACCCAGGCCACAGTCGGGCGATACTACGGTTTGAGCCGAATTGCGGACATGACGCATGTGGGGTCGGAGGCCGCTATTACAGCGATCCAGAAGGATCGGTCCTTGCTGGAACGTACTCAGCTGGACCAGGAGACGTTGATGCAGGCACTGGGTGTGGGTGCCATTCAGAGAGATGTGGGCGATCGCACACTCGAATACCGTAAACCGGTAGAACTAAGGATCGATCACTCGCCTGATGATGGTGGCTATTCTTTAGTCACGATCTACGACATGAGAATAGATAGGGAGGCTGATCAGATTACTTGGGTGGCTCAGGTAAATGCCCGGCATACCGTCACCTATTCATATATGGACGATGCGTCACTCTTTATTGAAATGCGCTGGGGAAACGAATCGGTCACGAGTGACGACCCCATGATCCATTGGAGTAACGGCACGCCGGCAGGAGTGACGCGAGAAGTGAGAATAACCTTGGATATCGACTCAGGAGTGCTGAGCCGATCTGATTTTGTTCTAACCTTTGTTCTTGGGTATTCCCCCCCCTACCGACCCAGGCCTCGGCAATATGTATCAAACGGCCCAATCTCCCTGGAGTGGCCGTTGATTGCCCCGCAGAAGTACGGCGCCCGCTACATTCACGGCTGGGATAGTGACGTCAACCCCTACCCCCCTCTGTATGCGTACGTAGGAACACGGGCAGGGCACCCCGCGACGCCGCCTGCCAACAACCCGGCGACCAGCAGGCTGTACAACCGTCATGGTCAAAATCTGGAACGGCTCAATCGCGTGATCCGGCTTCAGCGGCGCGTCGGGATAACCTTCGAAGAGCTCGATTGGTTGATCGTGGCGGCGGCGGTCAACCTCTCCGATTACCCGTTGACCCGGCCACTCCAAGCCTTGGCCGTCTACCTGCCGCTGCGTGAACGCTACGGTTTTTCCGTCAATGCCTTCGTTGCGTGTATCGGCTCGATCAACACCTACCACCGCCCGGGCGAGCAGTCGTTTTTCCGGGAGTTGTTTGGAAACGACGATTTTCTCAGTACGCGCCTGTTCCTGTCGCCACCGCGCGACGACGCACCTTCACAGGCGGCACGCGCCATATTGTGCCGAGGGTTGGGCATCAGTGCCGATGTGCTCATCATGCTGGCCCGCTTGCTGCCTGGAGTCATCGATAATGGGGGCGCCATCGGCTATGTCCTGCCCACCCTGAATATAACGCATGTAGACGCACTCTATCGGCTGGTGGCGATCCCACGCCTGTTTGGGCTGGCTCCGGACGAAGCATTGCAGTTGTGGAATCTGCTGGATGCACCGGGAGTGATCGCTCAGAGTCTCAGCCAGCAAGAGCGTCCGGTGGGGGCAGCGCTCGCGGCGTTGGAACGCACGGGTTACCTGGTGGACTGGATGCGGCGCGAAGGTCTGGATGCCGCCCGTCTGATTGTGATGACCTCTCGCGACTACCGCCAGGTCGCGACACCGGAGCTGCAAGGCTTTTTGCAGAACATCTACAGCACACTCAGTGGACAACCCGGTGATACTCGCAGCGAGCAGGCGCTGTTCGAACTGCTGTGTCGGCACATCGGTGCGCAGTTTGGTTTGAAACCGAGCACGTCCCTGCGTCTGATCGAATGGATGGATGCCGTTGCCGCTCGCATGAATCCGGCATTTACCGGCTACTCGGTGTTGACCTTCTGGAATCAGATCCAAGCCTATTACAGTAGCCCGGTGAGGGGGTTATCTACCCTGGAATCTGATCTCCCACAGTTGGTGCAATATGCAAACCTGATTGCCCAGTTCGCCCTGCTGTGCCATTGGGCGCAACTCAGCGAGCAGGACCTGGCACTCATCATGCCGCGCCCTTCCCGTTCGCTGCTGACCGGCGAATTATTGCCGCCGCTTCCTGACCTGCCATTGCTGTTGCTGCTGTCACGCTAC
This sequence comes from Pseudomonas sp. FW305-3-2-15-C-LB1, assembly GCF_058787615.1. NCBI lineage: Bacteria > Pseudomonadati > Pseudomonadota > Gammaproteobacteria > Pseudomonadales > Pseudomonadaceae > Pseudomonas > Pseudomonas sp. FW305-3-2-15-C-LB1. The sequence continues at coordinate 79,478 of NZ_JBYSZX010000002.1, forward strand.
CGGCACTGGCAGAAATTGCTGGTACTGCCGGTGGCCGAAGGGCGGCGGTATTTGCAGCGCGCTGCGGCCGGCGAGTGGACGGCGCCCGCGGACATAGCACAGGAGCTTGCGCTGTTACATGGCTGGGACAAAATCCAGGTACTCGGCTGCATGGAATCACTAGGCGTCTCGCCCAGGAGCTTTCGTGAGCTGTACCCGCTCGTCGCGCGCATGCAACTGGGGCAGAAGCTGGGCCAGGCCCCGACGGATCTGAGCCTCCTGGATCTGTTGGCCGGACTGATACCCGATCAGAATACGCTTGAACAATTCGCTGCCAATATCCTCGCCGCTGCCCACGCCTGAACCGGAGGCATCATGAATAGCGCATTGGAAAACTCGCTCAACCAAACCAAGCGCGATGCGCTGGTGAGCTACTACCTGCAGTACGTCATTCCTGATCGTGAGCTGGGTACTCTCGCCACAAACATCAAAACGGCCGACGACCTTTACGAGTACCTGCTGCTGGACCCGCAGGTGAGCGGCCAGGTCACGACCAGCCGGATTGCCGAGGCGATTGCCAGCGTTCAGCTGTATATCCATCGCTGTCGCCAGTACCTGGAACCCGGCGTCAGCCTACCCGCCATGGCAGAGGCTTCGCGCCCCGGCCGCTACCTGGACCAGTGGGACGCCTACAACAAGCGTTATGCCACTTGGGCCGGGTTGCAACTCTTGCTGCACTACCCGGCCAGTTATCTGGACCCGGCACTGCGTTACCGCAAGACCACGCTGTTCAAAAACCTGGAGCAGACCATCAACCAGGGACGGGTGACCGAAGAGCGGGTTGAGCAGGCGATGCGCGATTATGTGGGGGAGTTGCGGGCTGTGCTGGATATCAGGTCGTTCAGCGCCTACCAGGTCGAGCCGGATGTGAGCGACACACCGGTCTATTTCTTGGGTCGCTCGCTTGATCAGGATGGCGACTACTACTGGCGCTATGTTGATGGCAGCAGCGGCGGAGTCAACGGTCGATTGCGTAATCCTGTGGCCTGGAGTGAGTGGTCCAGGATCCAAGTGCCTATCAAAGCAGAAGGTGATCCAGCGATTGTGTACTTCAATCACCGGGTCCATGTGATGTGGTTACATAAAAAGATTCGTAAACTACAGGTTGATAAAGCCAGTAGTTCGGAAAACGATGTGCGGGCATGGGAAATTGTCTCGTGGGAGCTGCACCTCGCTTCGTTGCAGGCAAATGGTCAATGGGCGCAGCGTAGCTATCCATTGGAACATTTAATTCCTTCTACGGATCTCGTCAGCCCTACACGTTTGTTTGCAGCAGAACTAAGAGAGGAAGGGAGCTCAGCAGATCGGCCATTGGGTGTGTTTTTCGTTCAACAGGAAACAAACACCAACGTGCGCTACTTATGTCTTTTAAACAAACTTCTACAACATATCGACTCGCCCGGTAAGTCGTGGGAGTTCAATTTCAACTATGACATTGAATCCGTCACCACGCATACCAACTACCCAGTGTTTCCACCACTTAAATACCAAGCTCGCTTGGCTCCCCCGATTGATACCTTGACGGTAGCGGCATCAGCGAGAGCCGAGGACAACACCGCCACTCTTACTGACTTTAGAATAACGAGTGGAGCATTGTCTTTTACATCTACCCCCAAGAATCACGACGACCATGCGTACTTTGTTACATTGACAAAAGGCGGCGGCATTGAACCTCTATATTCGTCTATAGAGATCCGCACGAATGCAAATAAAAGAGTGCGTTTGCCAACAGGTTATAGCCAGCAAGTCATAGCGTCGAATCACGGTATAACGATTAGGTTATTTTTGATAACTACCTTCCCCGAATACAGTGAGCGTATTGTCTACGATGTCCCTCTCGTGCGAGCGGTTTTCGATCAACCCGCAAAAATCACGAACTTCACGCCGAACGTCAACTGGTGGATGGTGACTTCTCCCAAGCGCTTGGGACACAGTCAAATCTTTCACCTACGATCCAACGGAACCAACGGCGGTGCCGAGCATGTGATGACGACCCTTGGAGGGCCGCTACTGGAACAACGGATGCAGGAAGGCACCGACGTGCTGCTTTCTTGGAACACGCAAGCCATCCCTGTCGACCCGAGTGGATCGAATTGGGGCGGCACAATCATCAATACCCCCATGCGCTTCGAAGGTGGCATAGGCCAATATACCTGGGAGCTGTTTTTCCACGTGCCTTTCCTGATCGCCAATCGGCTGCTGGCCGAGCAGCGTTTCGACGAGGCCGAGCGCTGGTTCAAGCGCATTTTCAATCCCGCCGGCTATCGCAAGGAAGACGGCAGTCTCGACATGATCGGCAGCACACCGCGCTTCTGGAACGTCCAGCCATTGCAGCAGGACACCACCTGGAACACTTCCTCGCCGGAAAACACCTATGACCCAGACCTGATCGCCGCCAACGACCCCATGCACTATAAGCTGGCCGTGTACCTGCGTTGGCTGGAACTGTTGCTCGCACGGGGCGACCATCTGTACCGCCAGCAAAACCGTGACAGTTTGACCGAAGCCAAGATGTGGTATATCCAGGCCCTGCAACTGCTGGGTAAGCGGCCAGCCATGCCGCTGCTGCTGAACTGGGCTGATCCGACGCTGGGTCAGGCGAGTGTCGAAAACAGCGTGTCACTGAAACGCCTGGAAAAGCTGTTCGATGACAACCCCAAGGCACTGGCACCCGGCCTGGTTGGGCAGATCCAAGTGACCAACGGCCCGTTCAAGGCACCCTTCGATGACGCCTTGCTGGATTACTGGCGGCGGGTGGAGCAGCGTCTGTTCAACCTGCGCAATAACCTCTCACTTGACGGCCAGCCGTTGATTTTGCGGCTGTTCGAAGAACCCGTCTCCCCCACCGCCCTGCAGCAGGCCCGTCAAGCCGGGGATGGCAGCGACCCGGCGCCCTCAATGGCCGGCCTGGGCCTTTGGAGCCAACGCTTCCCGCTGTTGCTGGAGCGCGCCCGTACGGCCGTGCAACAGGTGATCCAGTTTGGCAGCAACTTGCAGGGCATCCTGGAGCGGCGCGACGCCGATGCGTTGGGGGTACTGCAACAGACCCAACAGGGCGCCTTGTTGGGTATGGCCAACGAAGTGCATCTGGCGAACATCGCGTCACTGGAACACAACCTGGCCTCGTTGCAGGCGAGCCTAGCCGGCGTTAAGAAGCGTCAACTGCATTACAAGGGTTTGTATGACCGGCATATCACCGACAACGAACAACGCGCCATGGATTTGCGCACCAGCGCCAATGACAAACAACTCAGCGCCGGCGCACTGACCACCACCGCGGCCCTCTTAAACCAGATCCCAACCCATTTCACAGCTGGCATGGCCTACGGCATCGGCTACAAGGAGTTTGGCGGCTTGGCCCAAGCGGCGGCAAAGGTGCTGGAGCTGGATGCGCAATCCAACAACGGCAAAGCCAACAAACTCGAGGCTTCCGAGCAATATGCACGCCGACGCGAAGAGTGGCAGGCCCTGCGTGACCAGAGCGCGCATGACATTGCCCAACTGGACGCGCAGATCCTTTCAGCAACGGAACAGATCACCATGGCGAACAAACAGTCGGCGCAAACAGAACGGGAACAGGCCTATAACCAAGCGGTCCTGGATACGCTGAGCACCCGCTTCAACAGCCAGACGCTCTTCAACTGGCAGGCCGGCCGCCTCGCGGCGCTGTATTACCAACTCTATGATTTGGCCGTCGATGTCTGCGCCCGCGCACAGCGCAGTTATCAATGGGAAACAGGCGATACTACGGCGTATCTGCGCCCGGGCAATTGGAGCGACACCTATCAGGGCCTTTTGGCGGGTGAAGGCCTGCTGCAGAACCTTCAGCACATTGAAAACAGATACCTGGACTGGGACCGCCGCACGTTGGAGGTACAACGCACTGTTTCCCTGCAGCAATTGTCGAAGCAGACCATGAGTCACGTAGTACGCGACCTGCTCAACAACGTTACCTCGCCCAGCAAACCCGAGGTGATCGAGGTAAGCCTGGCGAGCGACCTGCTGGCGATCAAATTCAACTTGAATACCATGCAGATAAACGATGATTACCCCAGCGCACTGAATTTGGGCACGTTGCGCCAGATCAAGACGCTGAGCGTGTCGTTACCGGTGGTGCTCGGCCCTTACCAGGAGGTCCAGGCAGTGCTTCAGTATGCCTCCACCCATTCGCTCGCTGACGGCTGCAAGGCGATAGCGTTGTCCCACGGGCTTGATGACAATGGCCAGTTCCAACTTGATTTCAATGACGGCAAGTATTTCCCGTTCGAAAGTATACCGATCAATGAGGGCGTCTTCGTGCTGTCATTTCCGAACGCCACGACGCGTCAACGCGAGCTACTGATAAGCCTGACGGACGTTATCCTGCATATTCGCTACACGATTCGCCAAGCAGCCGTGCCTCGCACCGCCACATTTTCACAGCCCTAGTACCGGCTTGCCAGACTGGACGCGTTGATAGCCAAGGAGAAACCAAGGCAAAAAAAGCCTGCATCTCTGCAGGCTTCTCTTTATGTCGCTATCTGGCTCCACGACCTGGACTCGAACCAGGGAGCCAATGATTAACAGTCATTTGCTACCGACTAGTCACAACTGGGCCACGAAAAACGTGCTGGAGAAATAGAATCGCTGCATAGCGTGAGTACGCGAATACGTCACGCCACGAAAGTTAGTCGGGTTGGGTTGGCTTGTCAAAGCGTGGCAAAACAATGACCTGTAGGAAAAGGAGGCGTCCTCTGTCAGCTACCGAGCAATCTTCATGCCTCACTTAACTTCCTGACCAACGTAGCCGCCATTAGCTTCAACGTTCTGCTCTCTGCCTCAAATCCTTCATCTAGAGCGCGTAAGACCTGCGCCCTGTCATAAATGTAGCCAGCCAAAAAAACTGACTCAATTGATTCAATTGCATGAATGACAACCGACTCCTCTCCAGCTTTTAGAAGCGTTAGCAAAACACGCAACGCCCGCTCATCATTCGAGTCACCGAGAGACTCCGCGCACCGACCTCGCCAGACTTCAGACTTCGCCAGAAGAGTAGATTCAAGTTCGTCCCAGCTTGAATTATCAAACTGAGAGATCTTGGAGGCCGCGACATCAATTCCTACATCCGACCAGTAATCTTCTGACCCTATTGAATCCAGCAAAAATTCATATTCTTTAAACATATTTCACCTATCAGAATTTCGTCGGATCCGTACAGCCTCTGCCACAAGGATAGCCAGCAGTAACGCGTTCCCCAACCTTGATGACCTCAACTTTTACCCCGTTAACTGTCGTTTGATGCAACGAGGCGCCATCGGCCCTCGTCGCAAGCGCCGGGCCATTTCCAGTAGCTCGAACGGCACTCATCGTTTGTGCATCCGACCAGGACGCGGGGAACAAGGTGCTCGTTTTAATCTTCGAAATATTCCCATCAGTAAACTGCGCCACCAATTTTGCATTTCGCGTCCCGTCAGCGTTGCTCGACAACACCTCCACAGGGATCCCTCAGGGTCAGACACCGTTTACCCCATGAGCCCGCCATTCAGCGCGAGGCGATTGTCGGCCCGAATTAGATACAGCATCATCACTCGATTCGTTTCGTCACCTACCTCAAAGTCAATAAATCCGCCCCGTTTAGGATCCCCTTTATCAATTTTACTTACCACGCAGCGTGACGGTTCGAGGGTGTCGACGTTCCGGAATGCTTAATTTTTTCAATTTCCGCGTTGACCGCTAAATACTTATCAACATATTTTTCCGGAGTGCGCTTGTGAAGTTCCCCCCAAATCGACACCAGACTTTCATGAATAGCCAAGTCTGTAGGCTTTATTTCCATAGCATCCTCATAACACTGCAAGGCGCCTTCAAGATCTCCCACCTTAACCAACATCGCACCTAGTTCAAGATACGTATCGACAAATGAAGGTTCGGCTTCAATGGCGGCCTGATAATACTTGAATGCGTCGACAACATTTGACGCACGCTCATTCGATACGCCTGCAAGGAAAAGATATCGAGCTATGACTTGATCAGGGGCCAACTGGGTAGCGACTTCATAATGCTTAATAGCCTGGGCAAAGTTACGCTGATAGAAACATATATCACCTAAACATTCAGCACATGCATAATCAGACAGTGAATGCGAGCAGGCCTTGAAATATTCAATTGCATTTTCGACAAGCCCGGTTGAGAGGTACCGAATCAGTTGTCTCTTAACATCATTAAAATCAGACTCGTTCACAGCTACTCTCCAACTACTCTAACGGGACTGCTCAGGGTCAGCCGCCATTTACTGCGCGCGGGCTGCCCCCCTTTAAACTCTTTATTTTATCGCCCAGCATACTTGGTTCAAAATTTACTTCTATTGAAACGACCAGTCATGCACCGATATCAATTCGATCTTCTGATTAGACTCATACTCCAACGGTGCTCTATAGTCGGTAATAAAGCTGACCCCCTCTATATATTCACCATTTTCAATAATCAGAAACTCATCATCCACATCATTAAAATCCAACTCGTAAAAATCCTCAAGCAGCAGTAGGTCACTGCCAGGCATAACCACTTTAAACTTTCCTTGATAGCCTCTACCAACCACAATCCTATATAGCTTATTGCCCTCTCCGAAATCCAATGAAACCCAGTCATTCCGATAGCTGAAAGACTCCACGACTGCACCTACATCGATGGCGGAGCCCACCGGCGTTCGAACGCCAATCCAACCTGAACTTTCGAGCAAAATTTTATTAAGAGCGGAGTTTGAGTCGTACCACTCCACAGCGCCAATTTTTTCCTGAACACAGGAAAAGTCTTCGCCCAAATAAAAACCAGCCGCACTCAAGCCAGGACTCAACTCAGCCATAAGATCAGGAAATAATAAAGTCATTCACCATCACTCCTAGTTTTTCCATTCCCCAGCTTCATATTTTAACCGACTTCCCTGCTTATCATAATACTGCTGATAGCTGGTTATCGTTCTAGGCTTGAAACCTGTGAATGACAATCGACTCCTCTCTAGCTTTTAAAAGCGTTAGCACAACGCGCAACGCCCGCTCATCATTCGAGTCACCTAGAGACTCCGCGCACCGACCTCGCCAAGCCTAAGACTTCGCCAGCAGAGCAGATTCAAGATCGCTCTCCGGGGTTTAGGGTGAATGTGTGGGAATCCCTCAGGGTCCGTCTGCTTTTTTGATTTATTTACCATGCGGCGTGACGATTCAACGGTATAGACTTTCCGGAACGCCTCATCTTTCAACTGTCGCTTTGGACGCTGAGAACAATAGTCAACGGCCTTTTCGCCAAGCCCGCTTTACCCCATGCGTTGCTAACAGAAACGGGACTCACTAATGCCTAAAGATGATTGATTTTGCGAAGTCTGCATACTTATAAAACCAACTTAACGCAAAAAAAATCGAGAATGGCATTCCCAACCATACAAATACCACATCAAATTCCACCTCAAACCCTGCAGAAATAAACAGGACTGGCAACAATGCCAGCAGGCATCCTATGGAAAGCATTACGACTAAAACACCCGCCGCCATTATTGCCGAGAACATCAACTTACTAATCGTCACCCTTAGCCTCCTCGTAAAAGCCGTAGCCCTTATAACCCACTCCGCCGACATACACACCTAGCGCCGTACCAAACGGGGTTTTCGTGCCTAACAACGTGACTCCCCAGGGTCAGACCCCATTAACCGGTTCAAACAGAACGGGAACAGGCCTATAACCAAGCGGTCCTGGATACGCTGAGCACCCGCTTCAACAGCCAGACGCTCTTCAACTGGCAGGCCGGCCGCCTCGCGGCGCTGTATTACCAACTCTATGATTTGGCCGTCGATGTCTGCGCCCGCGCACAGCGCAGTTATCAATGGGAAACAGGCGATACTACGGCGTATCTGCGCCCGGGCAATTGGAGCGACACCTATCAGGGCCTTTTGGCGGGTGAAGGCCTGCTGCAGAACCTTCAGCACATGGAAAACAGATACCTGGACTGGGACCGCCGCACGTTGGAGGTACAACGCACTGTTTCCCTGCAGCAATTGTCGAAGCAGACCTTGAGTCACGTAGTACGCGACCTGCTCAACAACGTTACCTCGCCCAGCAAACCCGAGGTGATCGAGGTAAGCCTGGCGAGCGATCTGCTGGCGATCAAATTCAACTTGAATACCATGCAGATAAACGATGATTACCCCAGCGCACTGAATTTGGGCACGTTGCGCCAGATCAAGACGCTGAGCGTGTCGTTACCGGCGGTGCTCGGCCCTTACCAGGAGGTCCATGCAGTGCTTCGGTATGCCTCCACCCATTCGCTCGCTGACGGCTGCAAGGCGATAGCGTTGTCCCACGGGCTTGATGACAATGGCCAGCTCCAACTTGATTTCAATGACGGCAAGTATTTCCCGTTCGAAGGTATACCGATCAATGAGGGCGTCTTCGTGCTGTCATTTCCGAACGCCACGACGCGTCAACGCGAGCTACTGATAAGCCTGACGGACGTCATCCTGCATATTCGCTACACGATTCGCCAAGCAGCCGTGCCTCGCACCGCCACAGTTTCACAGCCCTAGTACCGGCTTGCAAGACTGGACGCGTTGATCGCCAGGGAGAAACCAAGGCAAAAAAGCCTGCATCTCTGCAGGCTTCTCTTTATGTCGCTATCTGGCTCCACGACCTGGACTCGAACCAGGAAGCCAATGATTAACAGTCACTTGCTAGCTGTTAGACGCACCGGGGCCACAAAAAAGTGGTGGAGAGATGGAATTGCTGCATAGCGTGGGTCGCATGAATGCGTCACGCCAGGAAAGTTAGTCGGGTTGGGATGGCTTGTCAAAGCTGGGCAAATTAATGATCTGTAAGAAAAGGAGACGGTCGTTGTCAGCACCCGGAGACGAGGCGTCTCAGCGATCTACTTTCTCGACCTTATCTGTATGCACGTTTTTGCAGCCAGGAGCCTTTTCCTACTAGTTTGACCCAGGCCGTTATTACTTGGCATCGGCATAGCCATACTCTTTTGGAATGCTGTAAATGTCAGAAATTTTCGGCCAGTCTCCGGCCAGAAGTATCTTTTCAGCGTCATCCACTGTCGCATCAAAAAATCTAGAAAGCCCGATCGCGCGAGACCTTATAAACAATAATGCCGCCTGAATAGTCTCTTAAGCATCGAATTCGTACGCTCGGGCAAGCAGACTGTCTCAACGCCTTTATGGGTACCTCACCCTAAAAACTTCTCTCCCTGCTGAAATGACACAACAAAATTTCTCCAACCTAGCAAAGCCTTTTCGAAGTCATCTAAACTAATTGTAACTGCAAACTCCTCATCATGAAGTGAGTAGACTTTAACCTCACTTATCGAAATATCAGCTACCCAAGTTTCACGCACCCATTCAGTGAAGACTTTCTCGGCGTTTCTCACTGAGATTATTCTACTCAACCCCTCATCCAGCCAAGAAATAGTGCACCCCAAAGGTAGCCCTCCATCGTCAAGCAAAAGGCACGCAAGAAGATCAACGTCATTTGCCCCCCCCACATCCGTGCTACACCACGGAGTTGGATCACCCATTGACTCTTCCAAATAAAAGTTAATTTTCATTTTAGCCCTTACATTAATGGGTATACGGTAGTTTTAGGGCTCAAATACCCTTTGACCTTTACACCGCTAGGCGTTATTCCAGTCCAAATATCCCCGGAAACATTTACATGGCGAACCTTCTCCTGCGGAGAGAAAAATCCGGAATCAGGAGGATATTCGTCATTGAAAGTGCTTTGATACTCATCATCCCATACCTTAATTCTATCGCTCAGGCTTCTCTAAATAGGCAATTCTCCGATGTCAACGTGCCCCATTTGATCTAAATCAGGGCAAAATATCGGCCCAGCCAGATGTTCATTTGCCAGTCTTAAGTTAATCATTCTAAAAACATCCATGTACTTATCGGATTCGCGCGCACTACAAAGCCATTAGAGCTGACTCCGACAGCGGTATTTTGCTCAATTCCATTATGAGAAAAGGGGTCAGATTAATTTATTCAGAAAATTTAAATCCGTCCCCTTTTTGTCCTTTTCAAAATACATCATTGATACCGGAAAAACTATCGAACCGAGCATGATAATGGGTATTGAGTCCAAACACCTAGATCGCCGGCCTGCGCTATGCAGTATCATCGACATTACTGTTCGTACAAAGCCTAACAAATCCCTAATAATCGAAGATCCTCAACAAGGTCTGCTGCCTCTTCCGGAGGCAGCTCTTTCAGCATAGAGGAAAGGTCAATCTGCTCGATCAGCTTTAAGGCAGCATCCATATGATATTTCTTGACACTCTCGGAAGATCGACCCGCAGAAAGAATAAGGACTAAAATTTCAAGCATCAATTTCTCAATTGGCAGGTCGAAGGAATTTTCGAGTTCGCTATAAGCAAAGCCTACCTCGCTTTCACCTTCGACCCAAGCGCTTCGATGCCTAAGCTTTACTCTGCAGTAGCTGTAGTAACTGCCCAAAAACCAAGCCCTAATTTCAGCGTAAGTCACTCTTTCTTCCATCACGGAGCCTTCCTCGGTGGACGCAACATGACGCCCTGATTATCGAAAATATTCACAGTGATATTAGGATACTTCGCCCTGAACTGCTCCGCTACATTTAGACAGCTTGCACAGGCCGCTTTCTCTGTCAGGATATTTACGGTTCCGCTGGCTGAGGTGTTTCTCCCTAATTGATCAGCTATATTGTCTAGAATTTTGTATTCCGTATCAATGTCTCGACGAACCAATTAACCTGCCTTGTTAGGCACCGAATCAGCCACAAAATTTCCACTGCCAGAGCCAAAAATAATTGGGGTCAGACCGCATTTACCGTTACCTGGATTAGGCACCACCTAGTTTGGACCATTTCTGCGCTATCTTTAAACTACAGTTGCCAGAATATCAGACAAACCCCATATTCATCGAGAAGATCGTCAGCAATTTCAAACTGGAATGCCTTGTCTGGAAAGGTGCCTGATAACGCGCACTTCCAATATATAGTGATCTGTTCAGCAAATAAATAAAAGGGAAAGGTAAGTCGGCATTAGTGCCTCCTTCACTGCAAATGCTTTAGCAGAAACAACCTCGCTTATCCGGAGCGATGAGCCTGGATCCTGACCCAGCTCGGCCCCATGATCTCGCCGCATACAGATAGCCTCGCCCTTTCTCGTCCACTTTCACCGATCTTTTTTGATATAAGATTTCTTATTAATCAAACGTCAAATTTTGTTTTAACTTCTTCTCCACGCGCATAAGTCATCGCAAACGAATTCCAATTTTCACCACGTCTGGTGGCGCACTCTTTCAACTCCTTCACCAAACGATAGAGAATTGCTCCATTGTAATCCGTTTCTGCGTCCGTCACCCGAACCCCTTCCTTCTCAACAGTAAGAACCGTTTCTATATACCCAACGCTTACTGCTACCTCATAACAAAAAGAATCGTAGCCATCTACGATTCCAGCATCTAGCAATTCAAAAATTTGCTTTACTAACTGTAGGTCTTGAGTAACCACTATACAACCTCCGGAAGTTTATTGGCCTAACATTCAAAGAACGCATTTCGGAACTAATTGGGGTCAGACCCCATTTGCCCTTACCCCAATCAGCCGGATCAACTTTGACATCAGATATAGGCTTAGTCACACCCACTTTGTTAGAAAACTAATTGGAAACTAATTGGGGTCAGACCCGAATGGCACTTACTTAACCTTCTTCGGGTGTCCATTTTTCCTGACCTCGGCCCTTGCCGCCGAGCGCGTCTGCATCAGCATCGGGTAAGGCTTGGGCCTTCGTTTTATGGCGCGAGGCTCAATCCGTCCCGGCCGGTTTCCGACACGTTTCCTGGCGATCAACTTGAGTAAATCCTGCACCCTATCGTCTGGTTCGTCGCAGCTGTATTGCCGCATCGCAAGGAATAATTGAAGGCTATGTTTAAAGCTAAGCTCGCGTGGCAAGCAATCAGCTAATAGCGCTGATTTGGCCATGATCATCCGAATCAAATTATGCGCCAGCAGATACACCCATAACTCTTTTACAGCCATGCCAGGCGTCTTGCAGCTCAACGTTTCAAGCCCCAGCGTTGTCTTGATATTGCGCAGATCCAGCTCAACATGCCATCGGTCTTTGTACAGTGATTTGAGCCCAGCCTTAGGTACTTGCTGTGGGCAGTTCAAGGTGGTTACCAGGATTTTTCCGCCAGTTTTCAGTTCGCGTACTGTCAGTGTTTCAGGCGCATCGTCGTAATAAGTTTGGCTCATCCAGGAAGGTCGATTCCTGGGTTTTGTCAGCTCAACCAAGTGATCTTCCGGCCCCAGCGATTGCCCGAGCCGGAAGTCGGTGCTGCGCCGCCTGGCGCCATATTGTTCGAACACGCCGTCGATTCCACGACGTTGCAGTTCGCACAGCAAAAAGTACGTTGCGTAGTAGGCATCGCCCAACACAATGTCGCCTTGGTTCAGGGTATCGAGCATCGTCCTGAGCAGCGTCTGTTCATCGCCACCTTTGCCTCGAAAGCGTCCCAGCGATGCATCTAAAACAGCACCGCTGGCCAGGCAAATGATTCCTACCAAACGGCAGATGGGGAAACCCAACCCTGCTTTCTGACCACGCGATTGCGGATAGGCAGCTTGGTTGGCCGCAGTGTCTGGCAGGGCCACCGTGGTGCCATCTACGAGGCGTACCGGACGCCCCATCCAGCGCCAGGATGGTGACGCGTTGTTACTCATCGTTGATCCCGTGGAGCGCAACAACGTTGAAACCATCTCTACCGGTAACCGCGCCCGTGCTTTGCAATAAGCGCCGGTGTACACGCTGCTGGGGCTTAGCCCATCGCAGCAACGTTTGATCGAAAAATCATTCACGGCCTTCTGACAGGAACGGTCGGCATTCATGGCTTGAGCCAGAAACATCGACAGTGTTTAAGTCGGCGGGAACAACCGTTGACGATGCTTGGGCATCACTGACTCGGCACCCTGTAGCAGCGCCGGATCGGCTAGCAGCTTAAAGAACGCATGGGCATTGCTGTTTTTGGCGTGCTGCTGAATGCGCTGCTGTTGATGCCTGACGATTTGACGTCTACGATTCACGCGGGCTGTCCTTGTTCTAGTGGTGTGTGTTCGCAACTATCACCGTAGACCAAGGGCGGCCTTTTTCAATTTTTTTGTAGTTATATCAGCTGGTTAGCCGTTAAGTAAGTGCCATTCGGGTCAGACCCCATTTACCCGCCATTTACCCGAAACGGACTGTGCCACAAATCTTTTATTGCCAACAAATTCGGCCCCCCTTTGCCGCGTTACAGCTTGAAACGCGAAACGACAGTACGCAGTTCCCCTGCCAGCAGCGTGAGCTCCTCCGCAGTCACAGCGTTGTCCTCTATGCCCTCCATCAGCGCAACGCTACCGTTACGAATCTCGGTCACATTGCGATTGATATCCTCCGAGACGGCGTGCTGCTGAACCGCCGCGCTGGCTATCTGGGTGTTCATTCCTACGATTTGCTCAACGCCGTCATTGATTGCATCCAGGCTAGTCGAGGCCTGATCAGCGGATTCGATGCATTCCTGCGCGCGCAGTTTGCCCGCTTTCATTTGCTCGACGGCGTCGCCTGTCGCCAGTTGCAGCTCTTGGATAATCCGGCGGATCTCTTCAGTTGAGTTTTGTGTGCGCGAGGCCATAGTTCTGACCTCGTCGGCGACCACCGCGAATCCTCGACCCTGCTCACCGGCGCGGGCCGCCTCAATGGCCGCGTTCAACGCCAGTAGGTTGGTTTGATCAGCAATGTTGCGGATCACCTCAATCACGCCGCCGATCTGCTGGCTGTGTTGCGCGAGTGCCGAAACCTTTTGCGCACTGCGCTCTACCTCATCGGCCAAGGCTTCAATAGTCACGCGGGTTTCCTGCATCTTCGCCAGGCCGGTGTTGGAGGACTGGCTGGCGTGCCCAGCGGCGTGGGCGGCACCCTCGGTGTTTTGCGCCACGTCAGCAACGCTGGTGGTCATCTCGTTGATAGCCGTAGCGACTTGTTCGGTTTCGCTTTGCTGGGCGCTCATCGCGCGTTTAGCCCGGTCAATCGACACCCCAATGCGCTCCGCCGCATCGGAGACCGATTGTGAACTGCGCTCGACCTGGGCAAGCGAGGAGCCAAAGGCTTGCACCATATGGTTAAGGCCGTTGCCCACGTCGGCCATTTCATCTTTGCCGCGCACTTGAACTCGCACGCTCAGGTCGCCCTGAGCAATGAGTTGGGTGGCAATCAAAACATCGTTGATCGTGCGACGCATGGCGCTGTAGATGCCGCTGAACACATACACCAGCAACAGGCCAAGAACGACAAACATACCTAGAATGAATAGCCGTTCCGACGTTTTTTCCTGAACTCGGCGTTCAAGCGCATTCAACAGTGCGTCTTGCAGCGTGTCTTGAGCTTTGTACAACTCAGCCACCACCGCATTGCCCTTGGCCGGCAAGTTCTGCACGCCGCTGATGATGTCGCCTGGCGCGCCAATCAATACTTCGAGGTCGGCGCGGAAGCTGTCGAGGCTCGCAAAAGCACTGGTGATCGGCGCCTGAATACTATCGGTGAGGGCGGGTTCTCTGCGGCGCAAAAGTGCCAGGCTTTGCTGAAGTTCTTTATGGATGAGTAACTCATTTTTGAGCATCGATTTGATAACGCTGCGCGCACCCGCACTCAACGTTTGCCCGTCATGTAGCCCGCTGGCCAGCCCGCGCAATTGCCCGACCATATTGATTTGTCGTGGCAGCCTCAAGGTACTCTGATCGATCATGAACAACGATGCGTAATCTTCATCCAGCACCATGCCCGACGTGGCCGATACGTAGTACACGAAGTTCAACGTCTCGGTGAGCTGATCGTTCCAGTCGTCGAAGATGGCACTCTGATTGGCATCTGCTTTCGCCAGCTCAATCAAACGCTGCGCCCCAGAGTGCAGACGCTGCACTCGATCACCGGTTTCCAGCTGTGTGTTGAGTTGTCGGTCGGTTGCAGCCAGTTTCGAAAACGCGTCCTCCAACTTCAACTGGTTGGCCGACAGATCGGCTTGAGCGGTTCTATCCCCGCTGAGCAAGCGGTTGGTGAGCGCACGTTGCAACATCGAAAAACGCAGTACAGGCGTTACGTCCAATAGATAGCGCTGGCCTACTTGTTCCGAGCGAATGACCTCAAGGCTTCCGTTGATCTGATGGATCACGCGCGTACCGAGCAGAACCAAAGGGATTAGGACGATGATTGCAAGCACACCGAATTTCGTGGAGAAGCGTAATCGGTCAGCCAGGTGAACAGCAGGAGCAAGGATGTTCATGGAGTTCTCACAGCCCGGAATGGGACGGTTTGTAGTTGATGTGTAGTTGAGAACATTCCATTTTCTCGAATGCCTGGCTCTGTCTGGCTCATTCGGCTAATCACGTTTTATGTAATTAAACGTTTCAGACATCCTGTCGGCATTGAGATTGAGAACTTTATGAAAAGTTGTACAGATATTTATTTTTGTACAACTTATGAACGCTTTGATAGCAATGATGTCTCCGAGCCATCACTGCTTCAAGGGAGTCTTGTAGGGTAAGCGCTGCGGTCGCTACCGGATTGTCTGTGCTGGAGGCCGTTTGTCTCCCATCGACATGTCTATAGATCTGGACCGTGTTGGTTGGCTTCTGTTGAGGCGCTGCATCCACGACACTAAATGTCAGACTGGTTTTCCCCATAGAAGGACGCGCCGCAATGACGATCAAATCAGCATCTTGAAAGCCGCCTGTGATCTGGCGCATCGCCTCCAAACCACTGGGAATGCCAGTAATGCTCTCGTCCTCATTGAAGTGGTAGTCGATCCTTTCAAGCGCCTCATGCGATAGCGCATAAAACGACGACAGCGACGGCTGATTATCCAGATCGATGGGCAGGATGCGGATCCCTGCATCGGCGCAGAACGCACCTAAATTGGCGCCAACCGTGGTCTTACCCGGCCCGCCTTTGGTTGAAACGACTGCAGCGACTGTCATGGGGCTTAACTCTGAATCGATTGATTTAGCGAGAGATGGGGTCAGATTTATTTATTCAGAGAATTTAAATCCGTCCCCTTTTTCTCCTGAAAGCCTGCCAGCCAAAAGCCATGCACCAACTTCATCCATTTCCCTATCAGAAACCAAACGGAACTCACACAAAGAAGCCCTAGAGATCAATCAAGCACAAGAAAACCTCGGCACACTTCTACTCTCAACTTCGAATAAATCGAATTATTGAACCGTCAAACCTCTGGGAAATTATTGCTACTATTCCGAGCATTACCCCCCCCAATACGCGCAGCGACTGAGCAAATACTCCGTATATCAACGTACGGAGGGGCTATTAAAAAACCGTTCCCCGAGCACTCCCCGCCCCACATACATATGACAATACTCGGACCAACAACCCCACTACAACTCGAAAACTTTCAATAAATATCGCGAGGCGACACTAATAATCACCACCTATAGTTATCATACTCTACAAAAACGCTACTCACACCTGCGTATTCGTTCATGGATGGCGTCTAACGTGGGTATGGTGTCGATAGTACCTTGGCTAACTTCTTCAATTCTATCAGAGCACCTATAGACCTTGAATCGACCAAAGAAAACTGCTATCAGTCGCTGCAGCAGTATCTCATCAACCTCACGACCACCTTCATCTAGTTCAATAGTTATTATTTTTTTTGGTACATTTTCTTTAGGCCAAGATGAGCCTTCGCTTAGGAAGAAGTCGTTAAGCACTTCACCCTCCATTTTTTCAATCCTTATCCAAGGCTCACTAACCTGCTGTTTACTCCATTCATTATTGACCTCCCATTTGTTCACTTTCAAATCTAGAAAGTTGCAATCATTGAAAGCAACCTCATCCTGAACATAAGAGACGGGGGCGTCGCCCCAAGCATTGCTGATCAAGTAGTCTCTTTCGGGCAAGTCCGAACCTGCATCCAAAACCACGACATATTTATCGCTCATTACATATTTCCTGTGTCTTGGAGGCGTTTCAATCCTTTCTCAGCGTTCCTGATCAGTTGATCTCTTGCTGATTGAGGTAATCGCTTGAATGCCTGGTTGATCTGCGGCGCCAATGGTTTCGATAGATCGGGTCTAAAATCTACTATCGAGTCTTTGCCGCCTCCAGACTGTATTTGAAGCTTACCATTGGGTTCAATATCAACCCGCAACAGGCGCTTACGCCCACCTATAACAGCTTCGATCGGCTGCCCAATGGTCTCGCTTGCCTTGATTATTCCCTTTGAGCTAGAACTCTCCTCACTATACATATTTCCCGGATCAAGCTGATGCTCAGGCGTTACGTATTTCCCATCATCCCGCTCCGCATCAAGCTGGGTTCCACCGGTATTGGTAGCGGGGTTAACAACGCTGCCACCAGCGAGACCACCGCTGCTCGGATGCTCCCCATCAACTGTTAGAATGGGAGTGATATATATCAATAGCTTAGGATCTAGCGAGTGAATAGGGAAACGTGTATCGAACAAAAAATCCCAAAGTGCCGCATTGATCCTGAAATTTTCTACAGCACTGTTACCTGCCTTAGCACCCGCTTCAACAAGCGTATTGGCGGCGATGCGCATTTTTTCCTGCGTAGCCGCTCCTGTCGCTAACAGCGCGGCACTTACAGCAGCCACTGCTGCTCCCGCCATTGCTGGCAACATCACCCAATTACTTGCCCCAGATTCAGGCTTTTTCAGAGCTGTTAGGAGGCCAAGAATCACCAAGGCTTTACTTGGGTCATCACCAGCAATCTTCGTAAGGCGATCAACGAGTGCTTGGTTATCCGGCGCCTGCTCTCTGCTAGTAATACCCCCAATCACTCTTCCGATCGCCGCCGCACGATCCTCTGCATTCCGGCTTCCCACTTGCCTGACGAACGCCTTCGTCATCATAGCGCGAGATACATCATCGGGATTCCCTCCCTGCGCAAGCGTTGTACCCGCACTGAAAAGATCAATCAGTTGATTTATAGTTTCCTCGGTATGGTCTCCATATTTCTTGGCATCTTTTTTCCATTGATTGATCGTTGCAGTCGGGTTGGTAACCGCCGTTAATGACGAATCGGTGATGTAGAGATTGGTACGCTTTTCTTTATCCTTTGTTATCTCAGAGGCCTTGTTCACATCACGGTTGAGACCTGCGACGGCCGAAGCCGAATCTGCAGCATCACGAACAATGATCTCTCCCGAACCCACCGTTGCGCGGACCGATTGTTCCCGTTCCTTGTCGTACTTCCAGCCTGAAACACTCCACCCCTTATCACCGGCCTTTCCTTTGCCCTCTTGGCTTGGATCCTGAGTAGTGCTGTCACCGGTTTTGTATGTACCACCTACATTCAGGTAATAGCCATGCTCGTTGTCTTTGCCTGCAATATCTTTGAATCCAAGCGTTCCTGTATCCAGCTTAAGATTGCCAGTGTCTGAAGCAATCAGCGCCCCATCCAACTGGGTGTGTTTTTCAGTGCGTATATCGACCTTGTCGCGCGCGGTCACTCGAGTCTGATCTTCTACCCAATTGGTTTTTCCTGCGGTCTGACCGTAACCAACTGAGCCACTGACGCCAGCACCTGGACCAATCGTTACTGTTGCACTGATATCGAACTCTTTGCCTTTAACCTTGCCAGTGTCAGGAACAGAAGAAACATTCAGGTCACGGCCCACTCGGCCAATGACTTCATCCCCTCTTAGTTCGGCACCTGCAATATTGGTGTCTCGCCCACTTTTGAAATCGAGACGATCCCCAGCATATAGATAAGCGTTTTGTTGGCCTTGTTTCTCTCTTTCAAGGTCCCCCCTACCCATGCTAACGCTGACATAGATCCCAGCCCCTTGACTACCAAACGTCAACCCGGCCTCACCGCCACCGCTGCTCCTGCTGCTTTCGCTGTCACTATCATTTTGAGCCGCACGAACGTTGAGGTCATTACCGGCCTGGAGATCGATATCTCGACCCGATCGAACTTGAGTACCAATAAGGTTCAGGTCATTACTGGCCTTCAGATTGACATCTCTGCCGGCGTCTACCACGGTCGTAGTCGAGGTCGCGTGGTTCGCCTCTTCATTCGCAACGCCATGACTGCCGCCAACGCCGAGCTTGAGGCCGCCACTGGTACCACCATGGATACCTGCCCAACTCTGGCTTTGGGTGTCATCTTGCTTGATGGCACCTTTGGCTACATCAAGGTTGATATCACGACCGGTGACGTTGATGTCCCGTCCGGCATTCAATTGACTACCCGCAACAGTCACATCGTTATTGGCGGTCAAGTTGAGGTCTTTGCCAGCCTTGAGCGTCGATGAGCGATTGGTCTCTTCGATAGATTGCGTGCTGGTGCTTTGGCTGCTATTGCCAATTTTGAGGTCGCCGGTCGGGCCTGCCAAAAAATGACCCACAGCATCAACGCCTTGAAGGGCACTCGACCCTTTGCTGACATTGTCTTCACCCTTGCCTGCACCACTTACAGCATCCTTAGTACTGCCATAGTTATGATTTAGCGATGCACTAATCCCATTGCGCTCTTTCTCAATTTGCTGCTCTACCAACAACCGCTCACGAGCTGCATCAATATTGATATTGCGCCCGGCCTTCAGGTCGATGTCGTTGTCAGCCGCAAGATCAGAGCCGCGCTGATTGATATCGCGCTTCGCGGTGATCGCAATATTCTCACCCGCACTGATTTGGCTTGCAGACGCAGTCTGCTGCTCAACGCGATTTTTCTCGGCGCTGCGATCGGTACCGGCAAAGAACGTAACACCGTTGGCATCACTGGACACCCCGATACCCGTCTGTTTCGACTTGGCCCAATCGCGTTCGCTCTTAAAGTTTTGCGCAGCTACAACATTGACGTCACGCCCTGCATTGAGGCTGACATCACGTCCCGCGCTGATGCCACTGCCCACCAAGTTGATATCTCGCTCAGCCTGCAACGTCGCATCCCGGTCTGCCACGACCTGGCTACCGACGCTGGTGCTGCTTTGGGCTTCTTGCCCGGCTTTCTTCGCCGAGGTAAGCGCGATAAACCCGCCGGAGATCGAACCGGTTTTCTTCTCGTACTTCTCACTGCGGCTATAGGCCGTGTCATTCGCAGATATCAGGTTGATGTCACCGGTGGCCTTCACCAGACCGGCGCGCAACTCAGCATCGTTCTCGGCATTTACCTCACTCGCCCGCAAGCGAATGTCATTACCCGCAGCCACGACCACGTCATTACCCGCCTCAAGCTCACTACCAACCTGACTGGCCGTGGTTTTCAGCTGACTCTTGCTACTCTTGGAAAGCCCCAGGAATCCGGACTTGGTCTTCTTGCTGTAGGAGCCATGCTCTTCAACACCTGACAGCACTGCGATGTCGCCCGTGGCGCCCAGCAGCATGTCGCCACCGGCCTTCAGCTGGCTGCCGATCACGGTGACATCACGCCCACCTTCGATATTCATACCCCCGTCGGCTTTCTTGCTGGCGTTGACCGTCAGGTCTTTGCCCGCCTCGACAACAGACGCAACGTTGGTGCTGTCGTAACTTTCGCGTTGCTCGCTTTTACTGCGACCGAACGAGCCTTTGCTCTTCTTCGAATAGAACGAAGCGTCTTCATCCAGCGCTGACAGGATGCTCAGATCACGCTGCGCCTCAAGCGCCACGTTGCCGCCGCCAGCGACTCGACTGGCGGTCAGCTCAAGGTCTTTGCCGGCGCTCAATGACACGTCACCACCGGCATTAAGCACACTGGAAACCTGGCTGATGTGGTCCTCCGAGCGAGTTACTTTTTTGGTTTTACTCGAGGAATGTTCCTCATCCGCTGCAGACGAAATACTCAGGTCTCCAGTTGCAGCAATGGCAAGGTCGCGTTTAACTTCGATTCTGCTGGCAACGACGCTTACATCACGCCCGGACGTCAGGCGTAGGTCTTTGCCGATATCAACAGTAGAACCGCTCTGAGTAACAGATGAGGAGCGCGCCCCCATCCCGCTATTCCCAGAATCACGCGTCTCGGTCGAAACAATGTTGATATCACGCCCAGCGTTGATCGTTGTATCGCCACCGCTCTTAAGTAAGCTACCGCTGTTGGTAACATCGCGCCCGGCGTTAATGGTGAGTGAGTTTGCGGCTTCAATACGTGCCGAATCACCGTAGTAATTACGATTGCCCGTGCCAAAGCCGGTGAGGCTACGTTCATTGACGACATCACCTTTCGTCGCAGTCAGTGTTACGTCGCGCCCAGCGATCACACCGCCGGACTGGTTGACGATATTGTTGCCTGCCAACAGGTCCAAGCGGTTGCCTGCCTCAATCCGGCCACTGTTGACCATGTCATTGCCCGCGGTCGCCGAAAGATTGTTACTGGCACGCAAGGTGCCTGCGTTGATGAGGTCCTTACCGGCGATCAAGCTGACGTCCTGGCCAGCAATCAATGCACCGTTCGACGTCAGGCGCTGATCGGCATTGGCTAAATAAAGCACCGGTACCAGGACTTTCTCGCCAGCCACCTCATGCTCTTCCAGCCAAACGATGTCATGCGTCAGTGCTGCAACCTGCGCGCCGGTCAACGACACACCCACTGATAGATCCAGGCTTTGTTTGCTGCGGATGGCGTTATCCATCAGGTGTCGGAACAGTGCATCGTCCGAGGTCTGGCCGTCGAGGAAGCGTTGACCGGTCCGGGCGACCACAGCTTGCTGAATCAGGCGCTGTTCATACAGACCGTCTCCGAGGCGCTTGGCGCTCTCGTCAGGGTTGTAGCCAAGGCCGGCGAGCAGGTAGTCCGAACTCATGAATTGCTTCAGGTCGGTCAGTGCGGGGTTGGTTTCGATCAGGTATTTATGTGGTTGGGAGGCGGCGCTGCTGTTGGGCAAACCTTGGACGCGATTAATGGGTTTCGCTGCGCCAGGTTGAGTGCTGCCTGGTGCCAGCGGGGTCAGTACTGGAATGTTGATAGTGGCGCCGGCATTGGACGCGGTGGAGTTATCACGCGCACCGTTCGTATCACGTACTGCCGGTGTCAAGACAGGCAAGTCGAGGTCCGGACGCGAAACCTGCGTGTGTGTCGCATCACCGTGGCTGATTTCAATACCAGTGGTACGGCCGGGCGGCAATGCACCGCTATCGGTATTGCCGGCGACGCTAATCGTACTGGCACTGCCACTGACGGCCCCGGCTTCGCGGGCAGTCAGCGCGACTTGATGGACACCTGCTGCTTGCGCGGCATTATTTACCTGGAGGGTACGACCGGAGACGCCGGGCGAGGGTTGCTGGCGCTGCACCAGGCCTACGTTGGCATTGCCCAGCGTCCAGTTCTGCGAGCCAGTGTCGCCACTGCTCACCTGCCCAGTGTTCGCAGCTTGTTCATTCAAGCGAAACAAGCCGTTTTTGCCGGTAGGCAAGGTGAAACCTGGCAGGGCCACCGGGTTGACTTGCTGCAGAGCGAGACCGGGTGGCAGTTCGCGGTTGATCGTGACCATCACCGCCGTGTTGCCGGTGACCTGGGTAGCGCCTACACGCGATCCGTTGCCAGCTACAGCGACGTTCTGGCGCACAACACTGTTGGTCAGGTGTTGCGTTGCATTGATGCTGACCGCCCCACCCGCTTGAACAACGGCATTTGCCGCGCTCGAGGAACCAATGGTGGTGTTATTAAACGGCTGGGTGGTGAGCATTTCCCAGGGGCCATCTACCGCGCCCACTCCTGGATCTACACCTTTGTCGGAGTTTCGGAGAATCAAAGGCCCATAAACCGTTGACCCTCGATCTTCCCGACCATTGCGCTGGTGGCCCACACGAACAATGGATTCAGTACCATCGGCTGTCCAAACATGAATATTTGGGGCGGGCGCATTGTAGTAAGGGTCATGACCACGGTTGTAGTTCATGACCGTCACCATGAAGCGCGACAGATCGTAGGGATGCAAACCACCGTAGGAGTATGAGCGACGCAGGCTGTAGTCACCCACCGACGCACCTTCATTGGTAAAGTTTTGCAGGGCAAAATTGATGTTGCCACCCGCACTGAGGGTTGAGTTCTTATTACTCAGATCTGCGCCTGTGACGAAGAAATTGCGCCCGGCCGTCATCGTGGCCGATGCCGAATCTTCAATAATTTGCGATTTGAAGTTTTGCACCCAGACCAGATAACTATCAGCTGAACGATTCGGAACTATCGACGTACAACTGCTGCACTGAACACCAATGTAACTGGATACCTGACCACCTGTGGTCTTAAACACATCCTTACGGTTCTCGATACTCGCCGCCGCCAGGTTCAGGTCTGCGCCACTCTCGATCGTCGCCGAAATATTGCTAATCGACGTGCTCTGCCCGTTGTTGTCATCCTTGGCAATGCTCACATTCCCCAGGCCGTAAACATCGGCAAACCGGTTGGTGAACGTATCGGTGCGCAGCGCCATGTCGCCGCCGCTGAAAATCAGTCCGTTCTGGTTCAACAGGTTTGGCGTGGTCAGGCGAAGGTTGCCGGTGCTGCCCAGCGTGCCGCTGTTATTGATCGCACCTGCGGATACATTCAGGTCCGTCGCCGATGTGATCCGGCCTTCATTCGCCAGCGTGCCGCCCACGGTGATGCGGCTATTGCCGCCGCCGGCGATGCTCGCGAGTGGCCCCACGGTCAGTTGCGCAGCCGTGAGGTCCAGCGCGCCCACACTGCTGACTCGACCGCTGCCCTCATAACGCCCCGTCAGTTGCAGCTCCAGGCTGCCATCACTGGCGATCAGGCCATTGTTGATCCACTGACCGCCCTTGCCTTCCAGGCGTGAAGACGCCAGCAACTGCCCGGTTTCAGTCTGAGTGAAAGTGCCGACATTCACATTGAGGCGTCCTGCCTGGATGACGCTGCTGTTGGTCCAGGTGTCGGCATTCAGGGTCAGGCCGCCACGGGTAACGATGCTGCCACCGGCCCCCGTAACATTGGGCAGGGAGATATCAAAATCGCCCTCGCCGGTATGCAGGAGTTGGCCGCCGGTGTTCTGGAAGGTCGTGGCTGCCAGGCCCAGGTTGGTGTTGGCGGTTTCGACCACGCCGTTGCGGTTATCGAACAGGTTGCCGATCTGGAACTGCGTCTTGCCCACGCTCGCCAAGGCACGCAGCTTGCCGCCCTGGTTGACCAGGTCATTAGCCTGCAGAGTCAGCGTCTCATCGCTTTCGATAATCCCCGAATGGTTGCTCAGTTGCCCACTGAGGCCGAGGTCGATGCGCTTGGCGGAGAGTTGCCCGAAGCTGTTATCCAACGAGATGCCGCGGGTTTGCAACGCGCCCTTGGCATACACCCCGCCATAGGCGTTAAGCAATTGATTGGCAGTGATAACGGCATCGCCGTCCTGGGCGGCGATGCGACCTTGCTGGTTATCGACGGTAAGCGCTGTCAGGTTCACGCGCTGGCCTTGCACTACCCCGCCTTTGCTTTGCCTAGCGCCATTGAGCAGACTGTCGCTCAATGTGGCATCCACTCCCCCCGCCACGCTGGCCACACTACCGCCCTGGTTGTTAAGGGTGCTGGCCTTGATCACGGTGTCGCCAGTTTGAGCCAGGAGCTTGCCGCCCTGGTTATCGATATCGCCGCTGACGTCGAGGCTCAAACCGCTCTGGCCCTGCACGACGCCGCTAACGTTTGAGAGCCCTGCGGACTTGATTTGCAGGTCGGCTTCCTGGCTGTAGATCAGGCCCTTGGCGTCATTTTGCAGGATGCCGGTGGTGGTGATCGCCACACGACCTTTACCGGCGACAGTGCCGAGCTGGCTGTTGTCCAGGCCGCCAGCCAGTAAGGTCAGCAACCCTTGGCTGGCGATCTGGCCGCCCTGGTTGTCGATCTGTATCGCGCGCTGTAGCAACAGCGGGCCTGCGCTGGCCAGTTTGCCGTTGGTGTTGGTCAGGGAACCGAGCAGGTTGAGGGTCAAGCGGTCGTTGCCGGCGACGGTGCCGCCGATGTTGTTGAGGTCTGTGGCGGTGATGGCCAGGGCCTTTTGCGCGCTGACTGTACCGCCCTGGTTGTCCAGCGTGACCGCCTGCAGCTCGAGTTCGGCGCCGCTGTCGATCAAGCCGGCGTTGCCGTTGCTCAACTGGCCGGTGACGGTCAGGCTTTGCCCCGCGCCACTTGAGAGGATACCGCCGCTGTTGTCGAGACTGGCGGCAGTTAGGTCCAGCCGTCCCTGACTGGCCACCGCACCGGCAGCGGTATTGAGCAGAGCGCCGGTAAGACGCACGTCCACCGCGCCGTTGCGGCTGGAAAGCGTGCCGTTGTTGCGGTTGTCGAGACTGTCGCCACTAACACTCAATCCCTGCCAGCCGGACAACAGCCCATTCTGGTTGAGCAGCGTGCGTGCGTTGACAGAGAGCACTTGGCTGCTGATCAACTTACCACCGCTGTTATCCAGGCTATTGAGGTCAAGCGTCAGGTTTTGCTGGGTGGAGAGTTCGCCATTCTGGTTATTGATGGCGTGCACACGGTTCAGCGCCAGTGCGCCCTTGGCGGAGATCAGCCCGTTGCGGTTATCCAGTTCAGCGCCGTTCAAATCGAGGGTCACGCCCTGCGCGCCGACGATTTGACCGCCGCCCAGTGTCAAGCCGCTGAGCTTCAAGTCCATCGAGCCCTTGGCGGACACCTCACCGCCGCTGCCAGTGCTGAGGTTGTCTGTCGCGATATCGAGGGAGCCTTGGCTGTTGACCAAACCCATGGCGGTGTTATCCAGCGCCATCGCGTTGAGGATTACGCGGCTACCGCCCAACAGATTGCCGCCTTGGTTATTCAGCAGGCCGTCGCTGGTCAGTTGCAGCTCGCCTCGGCCGGTCAATGTACCGCCCTGGTTACCAATGGAACCTGCGTGCACATTGAGATTGGTGGCGCCGACCAGGCCCTTGATGTTGGCCATGGCCTGGTTGATTCGCAGTGTCAGGTCCTGGTTGCTCAGCACCTTGCCATTGCTGTTATCCAGGCTTTGTGCAGCCAAGATGAAGGCTTGGTCGCTGGAGATTTCACCGCCCTGGTTATCGACGGTGGTGAGGTTTTTCAGCAGTAGCGGACCACTGGTGTTTATCAACCCGCCACGGTTGTTCAGTTGACCGTTGCCCAGGTCCAGGCTCAACCCGGCCTGGCTGAAGAGCTTGCCGGCCTGCTGGTCGAGGCCAGTCACCGTAGCGTTCAGTGCCTTGGCACTACCAATGCTGCCACCGTTGTTTACCTGGCCAGCGACCAGGGTCAAGGTATCACCGCTGTTAAGGCGACCGGCCTGGTTGTTCAGGGCGCCGGTGGTAACCGAGACCGGACCTTTGCCACTGAGGGTGCCCTGTTGGTTGCCCAGGTTGGCGCTGCGCAACACCAAGTTAGCGTCGGTGACCAGTTCGCCGCCCTGGTTGTTCAGGTTATCGCTGACAACCACCTTCAGGCCTTGCGCGCTGGAGAGACTGCCCTTGGTGTTATCGAGGCTGCGTGCCTTGACGTCCAGTGTGCCTTCACTGCTCAGCAGGCCCTGGTTGTTGGTGAGGTCACCTGCCAGGTCCACCACCAAAGGTTGCTGGCTGAGCAACTTGCCACCGCTGTTGTCCAGCGTTGTTCCCGTCAGTGTCAGGCGCTGGCCATTCAATTGACCGCGCGCACGGTTGAGTACGTTATCCACCGCCACGCTCAAGCCTGCGGCTGCGAACACCTGTCCGCCGTCGCTGTTGTCCAGACGTTGGCCAGTGATGCTCAGGTCGGCGTTGCTGGTCAGCTCACCGGTACGGTTATCGACGTCGCCCACGTCCAGCTTCAGCGCTTTTGTCGCGCCTACCAGGCCATTGCGGTTGTCGAGATTGGCACCCGTAATCGTTAGGGTGTCAGTGCTGATCAACTGACCTTTCTGGTTGTCGATGCGATTGGCGTTGACAGTGACCTTGGCCTTACCCGCCATTTCGCCCGCGCGGTTGTCCAGTTTTGCGGCGGTCAGCAGAACGGCACCGTCGCCAATCAGGCTGCCGCGCTGGTTGTCGATCAGGCCGTCAGCGCTGATCTCCAGGCCACCACGGCTGCTGACCAGGCCGTCGGTGTTGTCCAGGCTGGCGCTATGCACATCGAGGCCGACCGCACTGATGCTGCCTTTGGCGTTGGCCAAGGCTTGTTCGATGCGCAGGTTCAGGGCCTGGTTGCTGATCAACTTGCCGTCGCTGTTATCAACGCTGCGTGCCGCGAGGGTGAAGGCGTTCTGGCTGGAGATTTCACCGTTGCGGTTGTTCACGTTGCCGAGGTTTTTCAACACCAGGAGCGGTGCGTTGATCACCCCAGCGTTGGTCAGCTCTCCGTGATTCATGTCCAGGTTCATCTGGCTGCTGCTAAACAGTTCGCCGCCGCTTGCCTGGGTCAGGCTTGCAAGGTTTGCATTCAGCACGCCAGTACTGGCGATGCGGCCGCCGTTGTTAAGGTCAGTAGCTTGAATATCGAGGCTGTTGGCACTGATCACACGACCGCCAAGGCTGTTGTTGAATTGCCCGGTCGCCAGGGTGGCAGCACCCTGGCTTTTCACCAGGCCTTGCTCACTGTTATTCAAGCCAGTGCTGGAAAGATTGAGCGCCTGTGCAGACTCCACCATGCCGCCCACGTTGAGCAGCTCACCGTCGCTGGCAAGGGTCAGATCGCCGGCACTGGAAAGGCTGCCAGCGCTGTTATCCACGCGATGTGCGTGCAGTTGCAGGCCGCCTTCGCTGCTGATCTTGCCGCGTGTGTTGTCCAGCCCAGCCGACAGTTGCACCGCCAGCGAGCGCTGACCGGCCAGCGTACCTTCGGTATTGTCCAGGCTCGAAGCCTTGAGGTTTACATCCTGGGCAAACACCAAGCCTTTGGCCCGGTTGATCACCTCGGCCATCGTCAGCTCCAGGGCGGTGCCGGCCAATACCTTGCCGCCGCTATTGTCCAGGTGCTGGCCGCTGATCTGCGTCTTGAGTTGACCGGAGATTTCCCCGATGCGGTTATCCACACGGTCGACAGTGAGTTTCAGCGCTTTTGTCGCGCCTACCAGCCCGCCGTTACGGTTATCCAAGTCATTGCCGCTGAGGCTCAGGTTGCCCTGGGCGACGAATTCGCCACCCTGCTGCTTCAGCACGCCGATCGAGGCCTCGAGATCAGCCTGGCTGGCGATACGGCCCTTGGTGTTGTCCGCGACGTCCAGTGTCAGACGTAACGGCCCAACGGCATTGACCAGACCGCCGTTGTTATTCAGGGATTGCCCGTTAAGGGTTTGTGCCTGCTTGCTGCTCAGCACACCACCGCGGTTGTCGAAGCTGCCCGCCTGAAGGGTCATATCGCCCTTGGACAACACGCGGCCCTTGGCCTGATTGTCCACAAGCCCCTCCACCTGCACCGTGACGCTGCCATCGCTGACCAGGCTGCCGGACTGACTGTTGTCGAGACTGGACGCAGTCACCAGCAGACGTTGACCGGCGCCGAGCGTACCGCCTTGGTTAACCAACGCGGCTCGGGTGGTCAGGGAAAGACTGACGTCACTCAAGACATGCCCACTGCGGTTATTCAACGTCATGGCGTCAATCACGCTGGTGCCAGCACTCGACACTTCGCCGTCGGCATTCAGCCATTCACCGGCCACGGCCAGGGTCAGGTCTTTTGAACTGTTGAGCACGCCTTGCGTATTGTCCAAGCGCGCTGCCTGAGCACTCAGCCCGGCTGCAGCAATCACGCCCTTGATATTGACCAGAGCCTGGTCAATGGTGAGGGTCAGGGCTTGATCGCTGAGCAGTTTGCCTTCGCTGTTGTCCAGGCTTTGTGCAGCCAGGGAGAACGCGTGTTCGCTGGAGATTTCGCCTTGCTGGTTGGCAACCGTGGAAAGGTTTTTGAGTACCAACGCACCGGGGGTGTTGATCAGGCCAGCGGCGTTGTGGAGTGCGCCATGGTTCATGTCCAGGGTCAGGCTCGCCTCACTGCGCAGCGCGCCGTGCTGATTCAACAGTGGACCATTGAGTACTATGTTCAGGTTGCGCTTGGCGTAGACGCTGCCCTTGAGCTGGTTGTTCAGACGGTCGAGGTTCAGTTGCACATCGCCGTTGGCGAGTACCTTGCCACCGGCACTGTTATCCAGCTGACTGCCGTTGAGCACAATGTCCGTGACGCTGGACACTTCACCGGCGCGGTTGTCGAGGCTGTCGCCCCCCAAAGTCATGGTTTTGCCGGAGTTGATCAAACCGCTGCGGTTGTCGAGTTGGCCGAGGGAAAGCGCCAGCTCACTCTTGCCGGTGATGCGGCCTTTGTTCTGGTTATCGAGACTGGCGGCCGTCAACTGCAACAGGCCGGCGGAAGCAAACAGCCCGGCCTGGTTGACCAACTGACCGGAGATCAACGCCTTCAGGGTGCCGTCACTGGTGAACATGCCACCGGTGTTGTCGAGGCTGGCAGCACTCAGGTCCGATGCCTGCCCGGCGACCATACGCCCGTTGCGGTTGCTGATCAGGCCTGTGTGATCAAGGGTCAGGCGCTTGTCGCCCTGGATCAAACCGTTACCGTTATCCAGTGAGGCACCGGTCAGTAAGGTGTTAGCGCCGAGGATCTCGCCCTGGCGGTTGACCAGGCTTGTGGTGACACGTGCAGTCAGGTCATCGCGCGCACTGAGTTTGCCTTCGGTGTTGTTCAGGCTATTGGCTTGCAGGTCCAACCCGGTCGCGACGACCAGGCCCTTGGTGTTGTCCAGCGCTTGAGCAATACGTACCAGCAACCCTTGCTCACTGAGCAGTTTGCCGTTGCGGTTATCTAGGCGGTCAGCCTTGAAAACCAGCGCCTGGGCACTGGAGATTTCGCCGCCTCGGTTATCCACACTGGTCAGGTTATTGAGTAGCAATGCACCTGGTGCATGGATCAAACCGCCCTGGTTGTTCAGGTGGCCGCCATTCAGGTCGAGGCTGACATCACCGCCTGCGAAAATCCGACCGTCGTCGTGCTGGTCCAGTCCGCTGACGCTGGCATTAAGCGTCTGGCCGCTGGTGATACGGCCGCCTTGACTGTTGTCGACCTCACCGGCTTTAAAATCCAGGCTGACGTTACCGCGCATAGCGCCGTGCTGATTGTTCACCGGCCCAGTCAACTGCAGATTGAGATGGTTGGCGACGATCGTGCCATGACGGTTATCGAGGCTGGCCAGTTTCACGCGCGCGTCACCTTTGGCGGCGAACAAACCGGTCTGGTTGAGCAGTTGACCAGCGATCACTGTGGTCAGTGCGTCGTCACTGATTAGCTTGCCAGCGGTGTTGTCGAGCGTGTTGCTGACAACATCAAGGCGCTTACCCGCAGCGATGTTTCCGCGAAGGTTGCTGATAGCGCTGCCCTTGATCGACAGAGCGTTATCACCCTGAATCTGACCGTCATCGTTAGCAAGAGAGCCCACGGCCAACGTGACGTCAGTCGCCAGCAGTTGACCCTTTTGATTTAGCAGTTGGTCGGCGGTGACCCCTAGACTTCCTGCGCTAAGGATCCGGCCCTGGTTCTGGTTGTCCAGGTTTGTCGCGTTCAGTTGCGCATCGCGCTGAGCGCTCAACGTGCCGCCTTGGTTGGCCAGCTCACCCGCGTTGATGATCAGGTCACGGCTGGCGATCACCGTTTTGCCGCTGTTGTCGATGCTATTTGCTTTTAAGCGCACATCGCCTTGGGCATTGCGGCTGTTATCCGCATTGACGCCCGCTTCGATGATCCCGTTGTTGGTCAACCGCCCAGCAGCGTCCAGTGTGATGCTGTCCTTGGCCGCCAGGGTTTGCTGATTGGTCAGTGCGCCTTGGGTGATCACCGACAAGTCAGTACCGGCATACACGGCGCCCTTGGCCTCTACGCTGGTTGCTTTGACCGCCACTGCCGTACCGGCCGAGGTCTGGCCCATGACCACATTGCCCGCTGCATCAATCTGGATATCACCACCGGCGACCATGTCCCCGGACAGTTTCACCCCTACGCCGGCCTCGGTCCCCACCAACCTGACCGCCCCCACATACATGCCGCCCAGCGCCGACGAGTCAATCGCCAGATCCGGTGCCTTGCTGCCGTCCGCCGCACGCGCCGTCGCATTCAACGTGCGCGCGTCCACATCGTTGCGCCCCGCCACGATGGTGAGCTTTTTAGCCTGGATCTGCGCATTGATGGTGGTGGCGCGGGTGATGATTTCGAACTGATCGACGTTACTGGCGTTCAGGCCGGTGCCTTCGATGGCGACGTTGCCCTGATCCACTTGGTAGCGGCTGATCTGGCCGTTTTCGATGACCGCCTTGCCCGTGGTGAGGGTGGCTTGAGGGGTGTTGATAAAGCCGCAACCGTTGCAGCTGATGCCATAGGGGTTGGCCACAATCACATGGGCCGACTGCCCCGCCACTTCGGTGTAGCCACGCAATTGGCTGGGGCTGCCGCCATTCACCTCGTTGAGGATGACACTGGCGGCGCTGCCATTGAAGTTTGGGTTACCCACGATGATGCCACCCAGTTGGGTGGACTGGGTCCGGCTGGTCGCGTTATTGAGAATGACCCCGTTGGCGCCGACGTTGTAGTCGTGGAATTGGTTGTGCGATAGCCCGTTAGCGTTGGGCGCAGCGATGTTGACGATCGGAACGCCGTTACCCGCCTGCCCAAGGCTCGTACCCGGTCCGCTCACGGCAATGCCGTCCGCCTGAGCCAGCAGGGGCTGCCAGAACATGGCGTTCGCCAGTACCAACGCCAACCCGCGCTTGGGCAAGCCCAGGAAGGTAGAACGGCTTTTCAAGGCAGCAGAAGGTTGGCGCGCAAGAAAGGCGAACTGGCAAACGTCCATGTCATGTCCCGATGCCCAAAGGGCGGTAAAAAATTAAAGGAAGAAATCCATACGGAAGTAGATCGGCGCTTCACGTTCAGTGATCGGCCCCGGTCGTTCCAAAGAGTGTGCAAAGGTCACTGTGGCCGCGACGTTCTTGCCGCGTGCAAACAGTTCCAGGGAATTGCTGGTCATGCGCCCATGCTGTTCGGCGTTGTAGCGACCGTGGCGGATCACGCCCTGGTCGTAGCCGAGGCTGGTGCCGTATTCGCTGAACACCGGCTGCATCCAGGCCCAGGTCACCGGGCGGCTCCAGCGCAAATCGTTGCGCCAGTAGCCGCCGCTGTCGCCGGACAGGCTTTGATCCTTGTAGCCGCGAATCGAGGACTGCCCACCCAGGCTCATGCGTTGCGGGCTGAACAGCACGTCTTCGCTGCGTTGGCCGGTCATCAGGCTGCTGAAGCTGAATGACTCGCCCCACAACTTGAACGGGTACAGGTAGCTCACTGTCGCGGTGTATTTGCGGTAGCGCGCATCCGCCTGGCCGGGCCGTGGGTTGTGGTTTGCCTGGGCGTCGAAGGCGCCGATGCCGTCCTGCATGCCCAGGTCGATGTTGAGGAACGAGCCGCCAATGCGCCGGCCATGGTTAATGCCAAATTGCGCTTCGCTGAGGCGGTTGCTGCTCAGGGCGAGCTTGCTGTCCTCGATGAAGTTGTTGGTGCGCAGGTAGGCCACGCCGGTGCTGAGGGAGGTCTTGCTCAGGGCGTCGCGGTGGACGACTCGCTCCAAGCGCAACTGGTGGCTCTGGCTGTCACCGGACTGCTTGAAGTTGAAGCCGCTGGCCTGGGCCAGGGAGCGGTATTCAGTCTCGCTGTAGCTGTAATTGAGGTTCCACCAGCCAAACGGCAGGTTGTAGTTGAGCATTGAGTTGCGCGAGGTCTTCTGGTGGTCGCTGACGGCATCGTGGCCGCCGCGCAGGGAGAGTTGGTCGGCAAGGCCGAGAGGGTTATCCCAATCCAGGCTGGCGCCCCACTGCTGCTCGCCAGTGGCGCGCTGGCCGCCGTTGTGACGCGACAGGCCGACGCGCCAGGGTTTCTGCGGGGTGTTTTTGACCAGCACTTCGCTGCCGCCTACTTCTTTGCCAGGAGCCAACTCCATCTGGGCCTGGTTCGAGGGCAGACGATTCAGTTGATCCACCATCTGCTCGATTTCACGCAGGTTGAGCAATTCACCCTTTTTGCCTGGAAAACTCATCGCGAGTTGCCGGTCGGTGATGCCGCTGCCCTGCTCGCCCTTCAATCCTTCGAGCCTGCCTTCGACTACCTGGATCTTGAGCACGCCGCTGGAGAGGTCTTGTTGCGGCAGGTAGGCACGGCTGGTGACCAGTCCTTTGGCCAGGTAGTGGTCGGTGATGACCTTGAGCACCTCATTGAGTTGCGGTACGCCCAGGCATTGCCCGATGTAGGGCTGGATCAGCGCGTTGCGTTCGCGTTCAGACAGCGCGTCGGCACCGGTGAGTTCGATGGCCTTGATGGCGAAGCAGCGGGTGTCAGCAGGCGCCGTCGGTTTGGCAGGAGCGGCGGCTTTGCCGGGCAGGTCCTTGAGTTCTTCAAGGCGGCGTTGCTGCTCTTCGAGCAGGCGATCCTGGCGGTCGCGGATCAGGTCGGTGACCCCGGGCGTATTTTGCACCGGTGCGGCGTGGGCCAGCCCAGCGGTCCCCAGGCAAAAAAATGCGGACAGCAGGCTGAGCCTGGTCCGACGTACAGAACGCCACATTTCTAGATCCCTCTATATGGCGTAGTGCCATCAATGAGCGGCGATCTTAAGATGGCGATATAGTGGCGTCAATTAAATGTACAACTTTGTACCACTACCGACTCCAAGAGAATGGGTATTGCCGGCCTTGGGTGGGCCGACTGCTGCCTCTCACAACATCGGCCCTAAGCGGTCGCTCGCCGGTTAACGACGGACCATCGATTCGCCCAGACGTGTCAGAGCTGCACGTAGTTCTCGGTCATTACCTCCGAGCGCATTGCTGGCGATGGCTGCGTTTCTCAACAGGATCGACGCCGCATGTTCGATGTGTTCCTTGAGCAGACGGTCGGACGGACCGGACAAGGTCAGCGCCCCTTTCAACTCATGGCCCATGGCAAACACCGGCACTGATACGGCGGTAGTTTCCGGGTCCCGCTCGCCGAAGGAACAGGCCCAGAAGCGTTCGCGGACCTCGGTCAATGCAGGCTCCGCATCGCGGGAAAAGGCCCGAAGGATCTTGCCTGACGCTCCGGCCTGTAACGGAAAGCGCGCGCCTTCCAGCACCGAAACCCGCACCGCACGCTTGGGCTCGACCCGAAACAACACGACGCGGCTGCCGTTTTCCAGCACGTAGAACGAAGAGGTTTCACCGCTTTCCTCAGTGATCGACTCCAGCAAGGGGTGAATCACGTCGCGCAGTCGGAACGAGGTCTGGTACAGCTGCGACAAACGCAGAGGCTCAGGGCCGACCGAGTAACGACCATCGGTGAGGCGACGGACGAACCCGGCTTTTTCCAGCGAGGCGATCAGGCGCAGGATGGTGCTTTTGTACAACCCCGTCCGCCGCGCGATTTCGGCCAGGGCCAGACAGTCCTGCTCGATGCTGAAGGCCGACAAAATGGCAAATGCGCGGTCGACGGCAGCCACGCCGCCTTCGGCATTGGCGGCCTGGTCGGAAAGGTTTTTTTCAGATTCGGTAGTCATAGACACTCATTGTCGATTCGTCGCTCGCAGGCGGCGGATGATTCGCAAACCACCCCGCCAACCCGCAAGACAATATCAGAGCCGCCCGATCCCTTCTGAAAAAAGTGCAGCCGCTGCTCACTACTCGCGCAGGAAGAAGCGAAGCGAGACGACCATTGCTGCGGCAACGAACATGATGCAGCCCATGACCATCAGACCTGCGGTGAACGACCCGGTGTAGTCCTTCAAAAAGCCCATCAGGTAAGGCCCGACAAACCCGCCAAACGCGCCAATGGAATTGATCAGTGCGATTCCACCCGCTGCGGCTTGCCCGCGCAGGAACTTGCCCGGCAAAGTGTAGAAAATCGTCTTGCCAGCGATCGTGCCGATCAGCGCTAAAGTAATCCCTGCCAGTGCCGGAACCAGCGCGTCCATTCGCAGCGCCAGGATTAACGCAAAGCCTGCCAGCAGCATGGCCACGGTCAGGTTGAAAATGCCTTTGCCGGTACGGTCCACATGTTTGGCCCAGATCAGTAGCGCTACAGTGGCAAAGAAGTACGGAATGGCCGCAACCCAGCCGATCATGCTGACTTCGACACCATGGGCCTTGAGCATCTGCGGCAACCAGATACCGATGCCGTAGGAGCCCAGGGTGAAGCTGAAGGTGATCGAGCTGAGAATCCACACGCGTGGGTCTTTGAGTGCGGCCTTGAAGCCATGGCTGTGCTGACCTTTGCTCTGCTCTTCGGCGAGCATGCCGGTCAGCACATGGCGTTCTTCGGCGGTCAGCCATTTGGCCTCGGCCGGGTGGTTAGTCAGCACCTTCAAGGTAATCAAACCGAGGATGCACGCTGGCACCCCTTCGATGAGAAACATCCATTGCCAACCCGCAAGCCCGAGCAAACCGTGCATCTGCAACAGCCAGATCGACAGCGGCCCGCCCACCAGAAACGAGATCGGCGTGGCCACGGTAAACCAGGCCAACACCCGCGTGCGGTATTGCGCGGGGAACCACAGGGTAAGGAAGAAAATCACGCCGGGAAAGAAGCCGGCTTCAGCGATGCCGAGGATCAAGCGCACAATATAAAAGCTGTACGGCCCGACGATCATCGCGGTGGCGGCAGCGGCCAGGCCCCAAGTGATCATGATCCGCGCCATCCACAGGCGGGCGCCGAAACGGTACATCGCCAGATTGCTCGGCACTTCGCACAGGCAGTAGCCGAAGAACATGATGCCCGCGCCAAGACCGAACTGCGTGGCGGTCAGGCCCAACTGCTCGGTCATCTGCAACGCGGCGTAGCCGACGCTGGTGCGGTCCAGGTAATTGAAGAAATACGCCAACGCGAGCAAGGGGATCAAGCGCCAGGCGGCCTTGTGCAGGACGCGGGTCTGTTCGGCATCCAGGGAGCGCACGCTGCTGATATCGCTGCTGTGCGGGGGTGTCGTGACGATGGCCATGACGGGTTTCCTCAGCATTTATTTTTATAAGGCTGACGGCGGGAATGTCCGTCAGCTACAGGAATCAGGAATCCCTTCCAGCGGTTTCAGCGAACGATGCCACGCCCGCGCAACGCTTCGATGTCACCCGACGCGTAGCCCATTTCTTCGAGCAGCTCGGCAGAGTGACTGCCCATTTGCGGCACATTGAGGCGGGTATTGAAGCGACGACCATTCATCTCGAACGGCAGCATTGGCACCTTGACCGCGTCGCCATTCTCCAGCGTCAGATGGGCCAGCCCACCCGACTCGTTCAGGTGCCGGTCGTCGAACAGGTCCTGCGGCCGCTGGATCGGCGAAAACGGCAGGCCCGTCTGCTCGCACAGGTCCATGACCTCCTGCTTGCTCATTTGCGCCAGACGCTCGCGGACCTGCGGCAGAATCCTCGCCCGGGCCTGCACGCGCTGGGTGTTTTTCGCCAGTCCAGGGTCGCGCCCCAGCTCTGTAAAGCCAAAACCCTGGCAGAAATTGACCCACTGGCTGTCGCTCACCACGCCCATGAACACCTGCTCATCGCCCAGGGTAT
Organism: Pseudomonas sp. FW305-3-2-15-C-LB1; assembly: GCF_058787615.1. NCBI lineage: Bacteria > Pseudomonadati > Pseudomonadota > Gammaproteobacteria > Pseudomonadales > Pseudomonadaceae > Pseudomonas > Pseudomonas sp. FW305-3-2-15-C-LB1. The sequence continues at coordinate 116,030 of NZ_JBYSZX010000002.1, forward strand.
TGAACACGTCGTAGATCGCCCAGGCTGACAAACGACTGGGCATCGGCGCGGCAGGCTTGCCAGTGGTTGCCATCTGCATCATGTGTTGCCCCACCAGAAACGCTGAGTTCTCGAACAGCCCGGTCTGCACGAACTGCCCTTCCCCGGTGTTTTTGCGTTGCCACAGCGCCGCCAGAATCGAGATGGCGCTGAACATGCCGCCCATTACGTCATTGACCGAGGCACCGGCGCGTAGCGGGCGGCCTTCGGGACCCGTCATGTAGGCCAGGCCCGTCATCATCTGCACCACCTCGTCCAGCGCAGTGCGATGTTCATACGGCCCCGGCAGAAAGCCTTTCATCGAGCTGTAGATGATGTCCGGCTTGATCGCCTTGACCTGCTCGTAGCCCAGGCCGAGCTTGTCCATGGCGCCGGGACGAAAGTTCTCGGTGACCACATCGGCGCTTTCGATCAGCTTGCGCACCGCGGCCATGCCTTCCTCGGTCTTGATGTCGACCGCGAAGCTTTTCTTGTTGCGGTTGTAGGTCATCCAGTAGCCAGCGCCGGAGCCGGTCAGGCGACGCGTGTTGTCACCCTCGGGCGTCGGCTCGACCTTGATCACTTCAGCGCCGAGGTCCGCCAGCACCAGCCCACAGGTCGGGCCCATGACCATGTGCACGAACTCGACCACGCGCACGCCTGCCAGCGGCAGCGCCTGAAGGTTCCGATTGAGCAGGCTCATCGCGCACCTCCGGCGTAATGGAAATTCTTGCCGACGCCTGCGTCAGGGATGAAGCCATACAGCGGCTCTCCCGGCAGGCCCTGTTTCAGCCAGGCGCGAGCGGCCACCAGCTTGTCGATGTCCACGCCGGTGCGCAGGCCCATGGACTCGAGCAGGTAGACCAGATCCTCGGTCACGATATTGCCCGACGCCCCCGGCGCATACGGGCAACCGCCGATACCGCCCTGAGAGGCATCGATGGTGGTGACGCCAACATCCAGCGCCACGACCACATTGGCCAGGCCCTGCCCACGGGTATTGTGAAAATGCGCGCTGCCGGCCTTGCTGCCGATCTCGTTGCGCAGACGGGTGAACACGCGACGCACCTGCGCCGGATTGGCGTACCCCACAGTGTCGGCGAGCCCGACTTCATCGACGCCCAGCTCGACCATCGTAAGGGCCATGCGCAGCACATCGTCCTCGGGCACCTCGCCCTGAATCGTGCAACCGAACACCGTCGACAGCCCGGCCTCGACCTCGACGTGCGGGAAGCGCTCGTTGCGCAGGGCCATCACCGTACGCACTTCGTCGTAGACCTGTTGATGGGTCTTGCGGATGTTGGCCAGTGAATGGGGCTCGCTGACGGAAATGGGCAGGGTAATCTTTTGTACGCCGGCGTTGAACGCTGCCTCGGCGCCCTTGAGGTTCGGCACCAGCGCGGTAACGAACACGTCCGAACGCTGACGCATGTGCGCCACCAACTCGGCGGCATCGGCCATTTGCGGCAGCAGTCTGGGGGACACGAACGAGCCGACCTCGATCTCCTTCAAGCCAGCGTCGGCCAGGGCCGTCAGCCATTGAAGCTTGAGCGCAGTGGGCATGGTCGCGCTAATGCTTTGCAGGCCATCACGGGGGCCGACCTCGCTGATCAGGATGTCCAGGTTGTTATTAGAGTTCATCGCCGGGTCTCCGGGTGGTGGAATGCAATAGTTCTATCTGACAGAACACTGTTCTGAAATAATCATGAGCCGACAAAATCCCACTGTCAACGCCTCTCATCCCGAGCGATGCGCCAGGGCGCTCCCGAGAGCGTTGGGAGTGCCTGGTGATGAATGGCGAAATGAAAAACAGACAATCCCGGTGGGTTGACAGCTGAAAAAATAAAGTCGAACCTTGTTCTATCTGCAAACACAACGTTCTGTCAGATAGAACAAAAACAATAAGGCGAAAAGGTCTCGTCACCAGCAAGATCGGTGCTTTCCGTTCGCCCCCGTAGGAGCTGATCCTGTGAGCCTGTATGCCCCGCCTCGCGATTTGTCGACCCGCGTGTTCACCACGCTGCCCGAAGAATTCTGGAAAGACGGCGACTCCGACTGGGTACGCGCCAACAAACCAGGGCAGAAGGTCAAAAGCTTTCTCGAAGGGCCGTCCTTCGACCGGGACGGCAACCTGTACGTCACCGACATTCCCTACGGCCGCATCCTGCGCATCGACCCTCAAGGCCACTGGACGTTGATCGCCGAGTACGATGGCTGGCCCAACGGTTTGAAAATCCACCGCGACGGGCGGATTTTCATCGCCGATTACAAGCAAGGGATCCTGACGCTCGCTCCGCACACCGGCGCGGTGACGCCGTTCCTCACTCACAGTCGCAGCGAAGGCTTCAAGGGTGTCAACGACCTATTCTTCGATGCCGGCGGCAAGCTGTACTTCACCGATCAGGGCCAGACCGGCCAGCAGGACCCGACCGGTCGCGTCTACGCCTATGATCTGGAAAAGCAGACCCTCACGCGTCTGATCGACAACGGCCCGAGCCCCAATGGCCTTGTCATGGACCTCACGCAGAACGCGCTCTTCGTGGCGATGACCCGGGGCAACGCTGTCTGGCGCCTGCCGATCCAACGCGACGGCGGCACCAGCAAGGCGGGCATTTTCACCGCCATGGCCGGGGGCGTCAGTGGCGCCGACGGCATGGCGCTGGACAGCGAAGGCAATCTGTATGTGTGCGATGCCGGTAACGGCTGCGTCTGGGTGTTCGACCCTCACGCCGTGCCGCTGTACCGCATCCGCTCGTGCACCCAAGGCCGCACCCTGACCAACCTGGCGTTCGGTGGCGAGGGCAATCGGCAATTGTTCATCACCGACTCTTCTACCGGTTCCATCCTGGTCGCCGACCTGCCCCATAGCGGCCAGCCGATGTTCTCGCACCACTAAACCCGCAACACGCTGAATCCTGTGCGCCTGCTGCACCGGCTTCGTTCGGCCCGAAGAACGCGAGCCGTCCCGCGCTCGCCCCCTACAAAACCAATAAAAGGGATGCCCATGTTGATCTTTCTGAGCTACGCCATGATCGTCTGCTTCATGTACCTGATCATGAGCAAGCGCCTTTCACCGCTGGTGGCGCTGCTGCTGGTGCCGATCCTCTTCGGTTGCCTCGGCGGTTTCGCCACGCAACTGGGCGGCATGATGTACGACGGCGTGAAGATGCTCGCCCCCACCGGCATCATGTTGACCTTCGCGATCCTGTATTTCTGCATGATGACCGACGCCGGTCTGTTCAACCCGCTGATCAAGGTGCTGTTGCGGCTGGTCAAGGGCGACCCGCGCAAGATCGTTGTCGGCACCGCCGTGCTGGGGTTGTGCGTCGGCCTGGACGGCGACGGCGCAACCACGTACATCATCGCCACAGCAGCTTTTTTGCCGCTGTATCGTCTGACCGGCATTCGTTTGCAGGTCATGGCCACCGTGTTACTGCTGGCCATCGGGGTGATGAACATCCTGCCGTGGGCCGGGCCGTTTTCGCGAGCGGCCAGTGCCATGCACGTCGACATCACCGAGCTGTTTTTACAGATGGTTCCCATCATGATTGCTGGCGGTGTATGGGTGATTTTTGCCGCCTGGTGGCTAGGTCGAATGGAATACCGCCGTTTGGGTATTGTCAGCGTCAGCGAAGACAAGGTGCTCGAAGGCTACGCACACGTTCGCCTGAGCGACCCGAAATTTCTGTTCAATGTGGTCCTGACGGTCGCCCTCATCAGCTCGATGATGCTCAGCCTGATGCCGCTGCCGATCCTGTTCATGGTCGCCTTCGGCCTGGGTTGCCTGATCAACTACCCGACGCTCAAACAGCAGAAGGAAGTCATCGGTCGGCACGCCGACAACGTGCTGGCCGTGACCCTGCTGATTTTTGCGGCGGGCATCTTCGTCGGCATCATGGGCGGCACCGGGATGATCAAGGCTATCTCCGATAACCTGATCGCCATCCTGCCAGAGCAGGCTGGCCACGGCATGTCAGTCATCACCGCGCTGCTCAGCATGCCGTTCACCTACGTCCTGACCAACGACGCGTTCTATTTTGGAGTGCTGCCCATCCTCGCCGAAACCGCTGCCCACTACGGCATCGGCCCCCACGAAATGGCCATCGCATCGTTGATCGGCCAGCCAGTGCACCTGCTCAGCCCGCTGGTGGCCTCCACCTACCTACTGTGCGGGCTGCTGGACATTGACTATGGCGATAACCAGCGGGTCTCGCTGAAGTGGACCTTCGGCACCGTGCTGGTGATGTTGATCGCGGCCATCGCAACTGGCGCGATCACGGTCATAAACTGAATGCTCAACAGGTTGATTTGCGGATCTGGATGTCAATGCAGCGAGGCAATTTCAACAACCCTGAACCGGCTCTACCGTACAACCGCTCAGGAATCGCGCTGCGTGCCCTGGCGCAGCGCATCAAGATGTTGTTGGGCCTGGGCGGCTTGGCAATAGGCGTTGAGGATGTCTGCGATCTGGTCGTCATCCAGGGTATGGCCCTCATGCATCAGGCCGGCGGATTGAATCAGGATCTGCGGCTGGGGTTTGTTCAGGGCCAGCGCCTGGTTGCCGAACAGCTGTCGCGTGGCGCGATGCACAGGCAGGGGCGCACCGGGTCGCAAAATCAGTTTCTGCACCGTCAGCCAGCCTTCCTCACTGACGCTGACGTCGGCAATTTCGACGAGATCGACCGGCGCACTCAAGGTGTCCACAAACAACTGGCGGCGGGTCAGGCGCATAAAGGCATGTTGCCCGGCGTTGCGGTGCTGCCAAGTGAGCAGTACGAACACCACTGCCATCACCGCGGCACACACGGCCAAGCCGTTGTAACCTCGGTGCAGCCCGAAGCCCAGCAAGCCCAGGGCAATCAGCAAAAACAGCGGACCGCGCACCTTGTAACGGCGCGAATTGGTGAATGCGGTCTGCTCGGGCACGCGATGGATGACCTGCTCGAGTTCGGCGATCGCACGCTCGCGCTGAGCTTCGCGGGAGTCGGCATATTCCTGACTGAGTGTGCTGGCGAGATCCGACAGCGGATCGGAGGGTTGGGTCATGGGTCATTCTCCTTGAGCGATTGATATAGGCGGTGATACAGGCAGCCCGACATCGGAGGACGATGCATGGGTGAGTTGGCTGAACCAGTGGCGGTCGTGCTCGGTAGGCACGCGAGTGGCCTGGGCCAGCAGGTCGTCATCCAGTCGCACGCCCAGTTGCTGCATGCGCAGTGCTGTCGGCGGGTGCGTATCGAACGGGTGCGCGATGGCATGGTCCAGCGCTGCCTTGTCCAAGCGCAGTGGTGTATGAAGCAGGTGGTCGGTAAGGGCCTGGATCAGGTTCGGGTGGCGCTCGGTGAGCAGCGTGTGGATCTCCCCGTCGAGCGCGATAACGCGTAACAGTGCCTGGCAGAATAAGCGCTCACCGCCGATGTTGCCGCCCACCCTATCTGCGACCAATTCCTGGGCGCGGCCCCAGTGGTGCACCGCCAGTTGAAAGTGGTGCAGGAAACGCTGCGTCATCCAGATTGCCGGGCGCTCGACCCACGCCGGGTCGGCATCCCCAGCGCTGATATACGAAAAGTGCAGGCACATCAGGCTGAAATGCGCCCCGATCTCGCTGCCCCGTTCGGTGTCGCGACTGCTGAAATGGCCCAGCTCATGGCCGATGATCGACGCCGCTTCGGCCTGGCTCAGGGTCGAGAGGTAGGTCAGCGGCAAGTAAAGGGTGCGCCCGCTGAGCACGTCACCGGCGGGTTGCAGCGCGACATCGACGCTGGTGACGAAAAATGCCTGGTCGATGCCCACCACGATATGGTCGGGCACCGGCGCGCCGGCCGTATTGGCCAGTTGCTCAACCCACGCCCATAAGGCCGCTGCCTTGTCGCGCCCCAGGGTTTGACCCAGAAACGCCGAGGAAGGCCGGTCCAAGGCGTGCCATTGCCGGCGCAACCGCTCAATCAACCGGCAGCCTGTCCAGAGCACGGTAATCACTGGCACCGCCACCAACAGCATGAACCAGCCGCCGGCCTTGAAGTGGCTCCAGCCCCAGCTCAGTTCATACAGCAGGCACAGCGCCAGCGCGCAGACCAGCAGCCCGGTGTAGGCCACCAACCAGTGGCCCAGAGCACGCCAGCAGAGGAACAGACGGCCGTAAAGAAAATCCTTGGATTGCCGCGCGCGCCATGCGTCCAGCCGCATCTTGAGCCATGTTGAGAGCCCGGCCACCAACGCGGCGATGGCCAGCCAGTACGCCAACCCCGCCAGGGCCTGACGCACACGCAGCCAGGCGTAGTCGCCGTCGATACTTTGCGCGTCCCGCAGCACTTCATCGGCGCGCCAGCTCTGCAGACTGGCCCACCCCATCAGGGCCAGCGGCAGTACCAGTATCGTCAGCGCCCACGACCACCGTGCGAATCGACCCACTGCTCAGTTGGCCTGCAAATAATCGGTCAGGAATGCCTGCGCATTGCCTTGGCTGGACAGGAACTCGTCATAGCCAACGTTCAACGCTTGAGCGTCGCCGGGCAAGTACAGCTCGCCCCAGCCTTGACGCAGCACCAGCACGACGAACTTCTGGCCGTCCACGGTGGTGGAATAGCGGGTGTCCTTGCCGGTCTTTTCCACGGCCATTTTCTGGATCTTCATGTTCCAGTCGTGGTCCACGCCCTCTACCTGCACCAGCGCCTGATTGTCACTGCGCGCGCCGATGCGCAGGGTCCAGACTTTCACGCCGCCTTCGCCGGCATAGGCCAGCACTTTTTCCGCGACTTCCGGGCGGTTGTCAGCCTGGGCGATCCCCGCGATCACGGCCAGAACCAGGCCCAGCAGCGCTGCCCACTTGCGATATATCAACATTTACGGCTTCCTCGACAGTTCAAAGCCGACCATTGAAATCAACGCGCCGACGCCTGCCAAGCGGTGCGGCCGGGGCGCACAACAATAAGGCCGTGACTCACAACAACTGATCGGGCTGCCCGATGTCGATATCATGCAACGCTGCCCACCCGCTCTGACGGACGCTTTTGCCAATGGACCGCCGCAACCCCTATCTGGACACCCACTTCTGCTTCGATCACCCAGAGGCCCTGGACCAGGCCGGTGTATTCGATGACAGCGCGCAGCAGGTCATGGGCAGCGCGATCGGCCATTACCGTGCGCAGACGGTGCGGCCGCACCTGCAGTATTTCGACTGCGATCTGCAGTTCCCCGAACCGTTACGCATCCACAAGGTGCTGCCCGACAGCGTGTGCATCGTGCAGGTACTGGGTGGGCAATGGCAGCATCGGGTAGACGGTCGGCTAAATGAATACACCCCCGGCGCGCCTCATGTGCTGGGCTTGAGCGAAAGCATGGAAGCCATGGACCAGATGCCTGCCGGCAGCCGTGCGCGCATGGCCGGGCTGCGCATCGGCGGCGACTATCTGCGCCAATTGGCCGAAGAAGACCCGTCACTGCAATCGCTGGCCAGGCTGCTCGACGATGGCATGCACTTTTCAGAACTGCACGGCTGTCGCGCCGTCGGGCGTTTGTTCGAGCGCCTTTATCACTCGCCCTACCAGGGGGCGTTGGAACGGCTGAACCAGGAAAGCCTGAGCCTGGCCGTGCTGGTCGAGCTGGCCACGCACCTGGCGCCACAACCGGCCAAGCCCACGGCCCCGTTGCGCAGCCATTCGGACCTGGCACATGAAGCACGCTTCAAGCTCGACGCAAACCTGATGAAACCACCCGGCACGCTGGCGCTGGCACGGGAACTGGGCGTGGGTGAGACCACCCTCAGACGTGCCTTCAGCCGGGTGTACGGCCAATCGATGCTCGATTACGTGCGCCAGCAGCGCCTGGAACTGGCGCGCACCCTGCTGCGCCAGCGCAAATGGCACGTGGCGCAGATTGCCCACCGCCTGGGGTACGCCAACCCTGCCAACTTCAACCACGCCTACAAGGCGTATTTCGGTCATCCGCCAGGGGCTGAATCATGACGTTCGCTACGCCACCCCTGCCGTCTTTGGTTGAAACCACTGCAGCGACTTTCATGGGGCTTCCCTCTGAATCGTAGGATCAGAGACGGCTTCATGCGGGTCACGCTGTGCGCTTTGATCACCCTCAGAGAAATCCAAGGCAAAAAAAAGCCTGCATCTCTGCAGGCTTCTCTTTATGTCGCTATCTGGCTCCACGACCTGGACTCGAACCAGGGACCCAATGATTAACAGTCATTTGCTCTACCAACTGAGCTATCGCGGAATGCGCCGTATGTTACTGATTGAAAAGGAGAAGTCAAGCTTTCTCTGGCACTTGGCGTGATTAAACCGGATGGCCGGTTGAAACGGCGTGCTCCCTGGCCAGTTCCAGCCAGGCCAGGGCGGCGGGTGGCAGGTGGGCGCTGGCGCGCCAGGCCAGGGCGATGTGCCAGTCGGTGTGGGGTTCGTCCAGGGGGATCAGGGCGATGCCGGGGTGTTGGTGTTTGTGCGCCAGCATGCGTGGCACGAAGGCTACGCCCAGGCCGGCGGCGACCAGGTCGATGATGAAGTCGATCTGCCCGCTGCGGGCGGTCACCTTGGGGGTGACGCCTTTGCGCTCGCAGGCGGCGAGAATCTTGGCGTTGAGGGCGAAGCCGGCTTCAAACAGGATGAACGGCGAATCGGCCAGGTCGGTGAAGTCGATACGTTCAAGGCGGGCCAGCGGGTGGCTGATGGGCAGCACCGCCATCAACGGTTCGTTGCGCACGGGCTGGAAGTCGAAGTCTTCGTCCACCGGCAGCAGCAGCGCAGCCAGGTCGACCTCCCCCGCTTCCAGGCACTCGCGCAGTTTTTTGCTGCCGTATTCGGTCAGTTCGATGTCGATGTCCGGGTAACGGCTGCGGTAGGTGGCGAACATCGTCGCGAACAGCACGCCGCAACCCACCGGCGGCAGGCCGATGCGCAGTACGCCGCGCTTGAGGCCACACAGGTCGTTGATCTCGGCCACCAGGTCATTGCGCTCGGCGAGCAGTACCAGGGCGCGGCGGTAGGCAATTTCGCCGGCCGCCGTGAGTTCGTTGCGATGGCCCAGGCGATTGAGCAGCGGCGTGCCCAGTTCGTCTTCCAGGGTCTTGACCGCCTTGCTCACGCTGGATTGAGTCAAGGACACCACCTCGGCAGCCTGGGAAAATCCGCCCTGGCGCACCACTTCAACAAAGGCACGCAATGTTCTCAGGTTCATCAGTATTCCTTTGGCGACTGGCTGCCAGCGATAAAAGTTGTTTTTATCATGCCAGAGAATTGCCTATCCTGAAGCCACCTTGCCCGTGGAGCCTCTAAAAATGATCATCTCGTCCGCCTCCGACTACCGCGCAGCCGCCAAGCGCAAGCTGCCGCGCTTCCTGTTCGACTACATCGACGGCGGCGCCTACGCCGAGCACACGATGCGTGCGAACAGTTCGGACCTGGCCGAGATCAGCCTGCGCCAGCGCATCCTGCGCAATGTGGACAACCTGAGCCTGAAGACCACGGTGTTCGGCCAGGAACTCGACATGCCGGTGATCCTCAGCCCGGTCGGCCTGACCGGCATGTATGCGCGGCGCGGTGAAGTGCAGGCAGCCAAGGCGGCGGCGAACAAGGGCATCCCCTTCTGCCTGTCGACGGTGTCGGTGTGCCCGATTGAAGAAGTGGCGTCGCAAAGCGCGCAAGCGATCTGGTTCCAGTTGTATGTGCTCAAGGACCGCGGCTTCATGCGCAACGCGCTGGAGCGCGCGCAAGCGGCCGGTGTGACGACGCTGGTATTTACCGTGGACATGCCCACGCCCGGCGCACGGTATCGCGATGCCCATTCGGGCATGTCCGGCCCGTTCGCCGCACAGCGACGCATGCTGCAAGCCGTCGCCAAGCCGCAATGGGCCTTCGATGTGGGGTTGATGGGGCGTCCCCATGACCTGGGTAATATCTCCAAATACCTGGGCAAACCCACCCACCTGGAAGACTACATCGGCTGGCTGGCGAACAATTTCGACGCGTCGATCAGCTGGAAAGACCTGGAGTGGATCCGCGAGTTCTGGAAAGGCCCGATGATCATCAAAGGCATCCTCGACCCCCAGGACGCCAAGGACGCGGTGAGTTTCGGCGCCGATGGCATCGTGGTCTCCAATCACGGCGGCCGCCAATTGGACGGCGTGCTGTCCACCGCCAAAGCCTTGCCGCCGATTGCCGATGCAGTGGGCGATGACCTCACCGTATTGGTGGATTCCGGCATCCGCTCCGGGCTGGACGTGGTGCGCATGCTCGCCCTGGGTGCCAAGGCGTGCCTGCTGGGACGCGCCACCGCCTACGCGCTGGCCGCCGATGGCCAGCACGGCGTGGAAAACCTGCTGGACATCTTTGCCAAGGAAATGCGCGTGGCCATGACCCTGACTGGCGTCACGTCCATCGCGCAGATCGACCGCACCACCCTGGTCTAACCCTGCTGTTCAACGATCCCGCGGGCCTTGAGTCGGGCCAGTTGCTCCGGTGACAAGCCCAACCGCTCGCCGAGGATGTCGTCGGTGTGCTGCCCCAGCCTCGGCGCCGGCCGCTGGTACTCCACGGGGGTGCCGGACATTTTGATCGGGCTGCCGACCATGGCGAACTCCGGGTTCTGCGGATGGGGGATCTTCACCATCAGGTTGCGCGCGATCACCTGGGGTTCTTCCAGGGATTGCGCGATGGAGTTGATCGCCCCCACCGGCACCTTCGAGGCATGGATACACGCCACCCACTCATCGGCACTGCGCCCCAGAAAGTGCGCCGAAAGCAGCGCGACTATCTCTTCGCGATGGGCCACGCGGTCGGCGTTGCGGCGAAAGCGCGGGTCGTCCGGCAGATGCGCCAGGCCGATGCTCTGGCACAGCGCGACAAACTGGCTGTCGTTGCCACAGGCGATGATGAAGTCGCGGTCGGCGGCACGGAACACCTGGTAAGGCACGATATTGGCGTGGGCATTGCCATAACGCTGCGGCACCTTGCCCGAGGCCAGGTAGTTCATGCTTTGGTTGGCCAAGGTCGCGACCTGCACATCCAGCAACGCCATATCAATGTATTGGCCCACGCCGGTGCGCTCACGGCTGAGCAGCGCGGCCTGGATCGCCACGGTGGAATACAGGCCGGTCATCAGGTCGGAGAACGCCACGCCGACTTTTTGCGGGCCGCCGCCGGGCAGGTCATCGCGCTCGCCGGTGATGCTCATCAGGCCGCCGATGCCCTGGATGATGAAGTCGTAGCCCGGCTCCTCGGCACGCGGGCCGGTCTGGCCGAAACCGGTGATGGAGCAATACACCAGGCGCGGGTTGAGCTCGGCCAGGGTTGCGTAGTCCAGGCCGTAGCGGGCCAGGGAGCCTGCTTTATAGTTCTCGATCAACACATCGGAACTCGCCGCCAATGCCCGCACCAACTCCTGGCCTTCGGGAGTGGCAATGTCGATGGCCACGGATAACTTGCCGCGATTGGTCGACTGATAGTACGACGCCTCGCCGGACGACTCACCGGTGTCGGTCTTCATCCACGGCGGGCCCCAAGCACGGGTGTCGTCGCCGCTTTTCGGGCGTTCGATCTTGACCACTTCCGCGCCAAGGTCAGCCAACACTTGCCCACACCAGGGGCCGGCCAACACACGGCTCAGATCCAGCACCCGCAAACCTGTCAATGCACCCATTGTTCTTATCCTGTGAGGTTGGGAAATCAGCCGGCTTTCGGCGCTTCATGGCGCAGGGAAATCCCCAGCAGCGCCCGCCGCCGCAACCACGGGCTGGGGCGGTAGCGCGGGTCGTGGGTGAGCTCGCCCATGCGCTGCAAAATCGTGAGCAGGCGTCGTGGCCCGAGGGCATCGCCCCAGGCCAGCGGGCCGCTGGGGTAGCCCAGGCCGAGCTGCACGGCCTGGTCGATATCCTCGACACTGGCGATGCGCTGCTGGGCAATGTCGCAGGCGAGGTTGACCACCATCGCCAAGGTGCGTTGGGCCACAAAACCAACGCTGTCGCCGATCACCGTGACGCCCACACCATCCGCTGCGAGCAAGGCGTGAGCGGCATCGCGCATCGCCGGGGCCGTCAGCGGGTTTTGCATCAGCGTGCGGTGGCGCGACAGGTCCGTCAGCACATCGATGCACAGCGTGCGCGCCGGGTCGGTATCGAAGTGCACGCACGCACTGGTGGCATCGCGGCCATAAGGCGCCAATAGGCATAACGCCTGCGGCGACGGTTGCGCAGCGTGTTCCAGGTGGGCGCCCAGGTCGATCACCAGGGCACTCAAGCGCTCGTAGTCTTCACTGTTTTCCGTGGCGATCCACACCGGTGGCAGCGGTTGCACCGTGGGCACCGGCTGGGGTTGCGGGCCGTTGATGAGCTGGCCGTGTTCATACTGATAGAAGCCGTGCCCGGTCTTGCGCCCCAGGCGGCCGCCCACCAGCATCTGCCGGGTCAGGGGCGACGGTTTGTAGCGGGGCTCCTGGTAGAACTGGTTGTAGATCGACTCCATCACCGGGTGCGACACGTCCAGGCCGGTGAGGTCCAGCAGCTCCAGCGGCCCCATGCGAAACCCGGCGCCGTCGCGCAGGATACGGTCGATATCGCCGCGCTCGGCGATGCCTTCTTCCAGCATCTTCAGGGCTTCGGTGCCGTAGGCCCGGCCGGCGTGGTTGACGATGAAACCAGGCGTGTCCTTGGCGCGCACGCCGCGATGGCCGGTGCGTGCAACCAGGGCCAGCAATGCCTCACCGACCTTGGGCGCGGTGGCCAGGCCATCGATCACCTCCACCACGCGCATCAACGGCACCGGGTTGAAGAAGTGCAGGCCCGCCACACGCCCGGGGTGCCGGCAACCAGTGGCGATGGCCGTGACGGAGAGTGAAGACGTGTTGGTCGCCAGGATGCACGTGGGGCTGACAATACCTTCAAGCTGTTGCAACAGGCCGCGTTTGGCGTCGAGGTTTTCCACGATGGCTTCGACCACCAGGTCGCAATCGCGCAGGTCCTCAATGCGGTCGACCACTTGCAAGTTGGCCAACGCTGCATCCATCGCCGCCTGGCTGATCTTGCCCTTGCCCACCAACTTCGCAAACGTACCACCGAGGTTGTCACGGGCCGCTTGCGCAGCGCCGTCGCGAGCATCGAACAGGCATACCCGAACACCGGCCTGAGCAGCGATTTGCGCAATGCCCTCGCCCATGACACCGGTGCCCACCAGGCCCAACGTGTTGATAGCGTCGCTCATGCTTATTCCCCCCGGTACTGCGGCGTGCGTTTTTCGAAGAACGCCGCAGCGCCCTCCTTCTGGTCCCTGGAGTCGAACAACAATTGGAACGCCTTGCGCTCCAGCACCAGGGCGCTTTCCAGCGGCAGGTCGGCACCGGCCAGCATCACTTCCTTGATCTGCTCCACCGCCAACGGCGGCAGCGCGGCGATCTGCGCGGCCAGTTCCAGGGCGCGGGGCAGCGTCTGATCGTCGCTGACCATCTCGCTGAGCATGCCCATGGCCAGGGCTTCCTTCGCGCTGACCATGCAGCCGGTGAGCGCAATGCGCATCGCCTGGAATTTACCCACCGCCCGCACCAGCCGCTGGGTGCCGCCCGCCCCCGGCATCAAGCCCAGCTTGACCTCCGGCTGGGCAAACCGCGCCGATTCACCCGCCACGATCAGGTCGCAATGCATCGCCAGCTCACAGCCACCGCCCAGGGCAAAACCATTGACGGCCGCGATCACCGGCTTGGGGCAGCGACTGATGGCTTCCCACAGATATTCGGTGTGGCGGCGGTACATATCGATCGCCCCGGCGGCGGCGAACTCCTTGATATCCGCGCCAGCGACGAAGAACTGTTCGCCCCCGGTCAGCACAATGGCGCGCACATCCTGACGGCGAGCCAAAGCGCGGAAGTGCTCGGCGAGCGCCTCACGTACCTTGGCATTCAGGGCGTTCTTGACTTCGGGTCGATGGATACGGACCACGGCCACGCCATTGTCCTGGACATCGAGGGTCACCACGGGTGGGTTAGCGTTGGTCACATTGACTCCTGCTGCACTGTTCTTGTTAGTTGGATTGCACTTGTTTCGCTATGCGAAATAACATTCCGTATTTATCGATAATCATAAGTATCGTCCCCACAGGTGTAAACGTAAAAACCCGAACTCATGCACATACAGTCTTTAACCTGCTGTTTTATCGGGGTTTATCGCATCAAATAATCGCCAAGCAAAAAGTTGCTTAGTTTCGCTGTGCGGAATACTATTTTGTTTTGTTGATTTTATAAAAAAATGAGGCTTAACATGCGCCGTCGAAACCCGGACTCGGACAACAACCAAGTCCCAGCAGGCAACAACGCCTTCGAGCATTTGTTGATTGACCCGATGCACAACGATGAGGAGGAAGACAAGGACCGCCAGTTCGTCACCGCCCTGGCCCGTGGCCTGGAACTGCTGCGCTGTTTCACGCCGAGCGAGAGTGTGCTGGGCAACCAGGAACTGGCGCGCAAGACCGGGCTGCCGAAACCGACGATCACCCGCATGACCCACACCCTGACCCGCTTGGGTTACCTCAGGCACCTGCCGCAGTCGGGCCGGTACCAGTTGGAGGTGGGCGTGATGGCCTTCGGTTACGCCATGTTGTCGAACCTGTCAATCCGCGCCGTGGCCCACCCGTTGATGGAGACCATGGCCAAGTACGCCCAGGCGGCCGTCGCGATGGCCACCCGCGACCGCCTCGACGCGGTGTACCTGGATGTGGTCCAGGGCGAAGCCAACATGACCATGCGCCGCCAGGTCGGTACACGGTTGCCGTTGCACTTGAGTTCAGCAGGCCGCGCCTGCCTGGCAGCGATGCCGGAAAACGAGCGGGAGTTCATTCTCGACCACGTCCGCCAGCGCTATCTGGAGGACTGGCCGAACATCCGCAAGGGGCTGGAACGCGCCTTCCGGGACTACACCGATTTCGGCTATTGCATGTCGATCGGTGAGTGGCACCGCGATGTCAACGCCATCGCCGTACCGCTGCGACACGCACAACACGGCTTGCTGGCGTTCAACTGTGGCGGACCGAGTTTCCACCTCTCCCGGGAGAAACTCGAAGACGACATCGGCCCCCGCCTCAAGCACATGGTGAACAATATCGAGGCCGCCACCCGCTAGCTGGACAGGTGCATGGCCTCGGCAGATTGACGATAACAGGCCCGCCGAACGGGCCGCTGAGGGCTGCACATGATCCGAGACGCACAAACCCTGCATATCCTGGTGGACGCCATTGCGCAGTTCGTCGATGAAGCGCTGATCCCACGGGAAAACGAAGTCGCCGAAACCGATGAAATCCCGGCGGACATCATCAGCCAATTCCAGGACATGGGCCTGTTCGGCCTGACCATTCCCGAAGCCTACGGCGGCCTGGGCCTGACCATGGAAGAAGAGGTGACCATCGCCTTTGAACTGGGGCGCACCTCCCCGGCCTTCCGTTCGTACTTCGGCACCAACAATGGCATCGGCTCCATCGGCATCCTGCTCGACGGCACCGACGCGCAGAAGGAACATTACCTGCCGCTGCTGGCCAGCGGCGCGCTGCTCAGCTCGTTCTGCCTCACCGAACCCGACTCCGGCTCCGACGCCGCCTCGCTGAAAACCACCGCCGTACGCGATGGCGACCACTACGTGATCAACGGCACCAAGCGCTTTATCACCAACGCACCCCACGCCGGGATTTTCACGGTGATGGCGCGAACCGACCCGGCGATCCGCGGCTCGGGCGGTATCAGCGCGTTCATCATCGAACGTGACACGCCAGGCCTGTCCCTGGGCAAGCGCGATCACAAGATGGGCCAGCACGGCGCGCACACCAGCGACGTGATCTTCGACAACGTCCGCGTGCCAGCCAGCCAGTTGATCGGTGGCGTCGAAGGCGTGGGTTTCAAGACCGCCATGAAGGTCCTCGACAAAGGCCGCCTGCACATCGCCGCCGTCAGCGTGGGCGCCGCCGAGCGCATGCTGGGTGACGCGCTGAACTATGCGATCGAACGCAAGCAATTCGGCCAGCCGATTGCCGAGTTCCAGTTGATCCAGGCCATGCTCGCCGACAGCAAGGCCGAAATCTATGCGGCGCGCTGCATGGTGCTCGACGCCGCCCGCAAGCGTGACGAAGGCCGGGACATCGGCACCGAAGCTTCTTGCTCGAAGATGTTCGCCACCGAGATGTGCGGTCGCGTCGCTGACCGCTGTGTGCAGATCCATGGCGGCGCCGGCTATATCAGCGAGTACGCCATTGAACGTTTCTACCGAGATGTGCGCCTGTTCCGCCTCTACGAAGGCACCACGCAGATCCAGCAATTGGTGATTGCCCGCAACATGATTCGCGCGGCGCAACGCTGAGCACCACCCATACCCAATGCCCTAACAACTACAACAAGGTATCGCTATGGAAGTCGCCGCATCGGCGGGCGCGTTGTCGCCTGCAAAAAGCAAACTGTGGATCATTGTCTTTATCTTCTGCTTCCTCGGCCTGTTGATCGATGGCGCAGACCTGATGTTGCTGTCCTACAGCCTCAGCAGCCTCAAGGCCGAGTTCGGCCTGACCAGCGTCGAGGCCGGCAGCCTGGGCAGTTTCACCCTGGCCGGCATGGCCATTGGTGGCATCTACGGGGGCTGGGCCTGTGACCGCTTCGGCCGGGTCAAAACCGTGGTGTGGAGCATCGTGCTGTTCTCCGTGGGCACGGCGATCCTGGGCATGACCCACAGCTATTGGCAGTTCGCGAGCACGCGGTTTTTCGCCTCCCTCGGCCTGGGCGCGCTGTATGTGGCGTGCAACACGTTGATGGCCGAATACGTGCCGACCCGCTACCGCACCACCGTGCTCGGCACCCTGCAGGCTGGCTGGTCGGTGGGGTACATCGTCGCCACGCTGCTGGCAGGCTGGATCCTGCCCGAACACGGCTGGCGCTGGTTGTTCTACGTGGCGATCATCCCGGTGATCCTCGCCGTGCTGATGCAACGCCTGGTGCCAGAGCCTCAAGCCTGGCTGACCGCACGCGCCGAGCGCGTGCAGGAGAAAGCCAATGGCACCCGGCAAGCCCAGCAGAAAAAGCCCGACGGCATGTTCAAGCTGATCTTCAGCGACCCCAAGGCCAGCCGCATGTTCCTGCTCTGGGCCTTGACCGCAGGCTTCCTGCAGTTCGGCTACTACGGTGTGAACAACTGGATGCCGTCCTACCTGGAAAGCGAACTGGGGATGAACTTCAAGTCGATGACCAGCTATATGGTCGGCACCTACGCCGCGATGATCTTCGGCAAGATCCTTGCGGGGTTGGCGGCGGACCGCCTGGGACGTCGCGCCGTGTTTGCGTTTGGCGCCCTGGGCACGGCGGTCTTCTTGCCGGTCATCGTGTTGTTCCAGAGCCCGGAGAACATCTTGTGGATGCTGGTGGTGTTCGGTTTCCTGTACGGGATTCCCTATGGCGTGAATGCCACCTACATGACCGAAAGCTTCGAGGCGAAGTTTCGTGGTTCGGCAGTGGGCGGGGCCTACAATATCGGGCGCATTGGTGCGGCAGTGGCACCGGCAGCCATTGGTTTCCTGGCGTCCCATGGCTCCATCGGCATGGGGTTCCTGGTAATGGGCGGCGCGTACTTCATCTGCGGCGTCATCCCGGCGTTGTTTATTCGCGATAAACAGTTCGATCCGCAAAAACAGTAAGCGCGGCGCCCGCTTGCCAAATAACTGGCGTCATCCTTCGGCGACTGTTTTTAGCGATAAAAACAGTCGCTTGATTTGTAAGGCTTTTTATTTAATTGAACGAATGTGGCATGAAACTCGCTCTAACCCTCTCCAAGCAGGTTAAGCGATGACAAGACGTGCGGCAGTGCCCAGGGGTTATAACCCACAGTAAAGCGGTCTAGACTGTAATTCATGTTTTACGGAACTGAAGGAACAGTAAGACGCTTGGCATTCGCCACTCTCATCGAGCCTGTAAGACAGCTGAGTGCTTAGAGGCCGAACGGTTATGAAAACACCTACCCAGACCCATGCAATTGACTTTGACAGTGCCAAATTGCAACGCCTGGGCTTTGGTCAACCCGCCCTCCTGCCGCGCCGCCCCACCACCGTTATCGAACTTCGCCAGCAACTGGGCCAGCAACTGCAAACCAGCCTGGAACCGGAGCGCATTCTCGCGGTGTTCTTCCGTGAGATCCAACGCCTGGTGCCCCTGGACGCCCTGCACTACCGTCACCAGGCCAGCGACCTGCGCCTGGAGTTCGGCCATCGCGGCCATCACTCGATGAGCTACAGCCTGAGCCATGAAGGCGAGCACTTGGGCGAGCTGATCTTCCGGCGCAACCAGCGCCTGGCGGAAGAAGAACTCGGCCAACTTGAATCGCTGCTGGCGACCCTGCTCTACCCGATGCGCAACGCCCTGCTCTACCGCGCCGCCACCCGCAGCGCGCTGCGTGACCCACTGACCGAGACCGGCAACCGCATCGCCATGGACCAGACCCTGCAACGGGAAATCGACATGGCGCGCCGCCACCTGAACCCGCTGTCCTTGCTAATGCTGGACATCGACCACTTCAAGACCATCAACGACACCCACGGCCATGCCGCCGGCGACAACGTGCTGCGCACTGTGGCAGCATCGATCAAGAGCCAGCTGCGTAACGTGGACATGGTGTTTCGTTATGGCGGGGAAGAGTTTCTGATCCTGCTGTCCAACACCGGTCGCGATGCGGCGGCGATGGTCGGCGAACGCCTGCGCCAGGCGACACAAGCCCAGGATTATTGGGCGGACGGAACGCGGATCGAATTGACGGTGAGCCTGGGTTGCTCGACCTTGCTGCCCGCCGAATCTGCCGAAAGCCTGCTGCGCCGGGCCGACAGCGCGTTGTACGTGGCCAAGCGCGAAGGCCGCAACCGCCTGGCGATGGCGGGGTAAACCCCCTTCAGCTGTAGCGAACTGGCTTACTGTGGCAATAAGGCTTGTTGGGGTAATCGGGCATGTTGTGGCGAGCGGGCTTGCCCCGCGTTGGACTGCGCAGCAGTCCCATGCTTTTTGAATAAAAAGCGGGCCGCTTCGCGGCCCAACGCGGGGCAAGCCCGCTCGCCACAATGGTTACATCAAGCCTCGCTGGCAACCCGCGCCTGGCGCTCACGCATCACCGCTGGGGCTTTTTCTTTCTCCAGACGCATGCAGCTTTCCAGGAACAAATACATGTAGTCGTAGCTCTTGCACACGGCTTGGCGCAGTTCCGCCTGCAATGCCTTGGTGGGGTTCATCCCGGCCAGGGTGCAGATGATTTCCAGCGCTTCCCACGGGTGGGCGTCATCGTACTGGGCATGCATCTTCAACCACTTCATCGCACGCTTGCGTTCTTCCTCGGGGAAGGCCGCCGCGTAGACACCGGTGGAACACACCACGGCGGACCACTCGCCGGTTGCGCCTTCAATCGCGTAGTTGGTCGCGGCAATGGCCACGATCAACGAATCGGCCGAGCTGGTGTGCCAGCACCAATGGCTGAGGGCATGCAACTCCGGCGGTACGTCCTGGGCTTGCAATTCGTCCAGGCTCACGCCGTGGGCACGGGCCCAATTGACCCAGTAATCGGCGTGGTTGAGTTCCACGCGAATATTGCGCATCAGCCAACGCCGCGCCATGTCCTCCCCAGGATGGCGGGCAAATTTGGTCTTGGTGAGGTTCTGTGCCATGTACAAGGCAAACTGCTCCACCACCGGCCAGCCACCGATCAGGTAGTGGCGCATGGTCCTGGCGCTGAGCGTGTTGTCGCGCATGCGCTGGTACAGTTCGTGTTCGACAACTCGGCGCTTGCTCTCGCTACAGTCCAGGATCAGTTTCTGAGCCCAGGCGGGGTAACTCGAGGCTTCCATAAGCGGGCCGGTTCTGTTGAATGTGTCGATCACTGTAAGGCTCCTTTTTAAGTGTGATTGTACAGACCAGCAAAGTTTTCAGCGGAATGTGCCGGGCGCCTTGAATAACAGAGGCTGCGGCCGCACAGGTCGACACTGCAAGCTATCAAAGGTAAACAATTGCGGTCGTTCAATCAGGTAGCCCTGAGCGTAATCCACACCAATTTCGAGTAACGCCTGTTCGATGTGCGGTGTCTCGACAAACTCTGCAATTGTGCGCTTACCCATGACATGGCCGATGTGGTTGATCACTTCGACCATCGCGCGGTTAATCGGGTCGTCCAGCATATCCTTTACGAAACTTCCATCGATCTTCAGGAAGTCTACAGGTAAATGTTTGAGATATGCGAACGAGGACATTCCGGCACAAAAGTCATCCAGCGAAAAATGACAACCCAAGGCTTTGAGTTCATTGATAAATCGGATCGCACTGCCCAAATTTGCAATTGCGCTGGTTTCAGTAATTTCAAAACAGATCATGCCCGGTGGAATATTGTATGTATGAAACTTCTCACGCAAAAACCCGAGGAAGTCATCATCGCCAATGGTGATGCCTGACAGGTTGATCGCACACATCGCCATGGGACGCCCCGGGCGCTCCTGCAGGCATCGGCTGATGATCTTGAACACATTTTCTACTACCCAGCGGTCCAGGGACGTCATCAAGCCATAGCGTTCGGCGGCTGGGATAAAGCTGTCCGGAAGGATGATGCGGCCAGCCTCGTCATGCAGGCGCAGCAGGATCTCGATGTGCCCATCGCCACCGTCAGTGTGCCCCAGGGGTGAGATTTCCTGGGCGTAGAGGCAGAACCGGTTTTCTTCCAGGGCCATGTGCAGGCGCTGCACCCAGGCCATTTCGCCGAAGCGCACGGACAATTCCGAGTCGTCGGCGTGGTAGACCTGCACGCGGTTGCGGCCCTTTTCCTTGGCCATGTAGCACGCCATGTCGGCGGCGCGCAGTGAGGTTTCCAGGGTCGTCGGGGTGTGCCCAAGGTGCACCAGGCCGATGCTGACGGTGGTCATGAACGGCCGGCCCTTCCATACGAAGTGCAGGCTTTGCACCGTATGCCGCAGACTCTCGGCGATTTTTTCAGCCGCGGCCGCCGGGCAGTTCTCCAGCAGAATGCCGAATTCATCGCCGCCCAGGCGCGCCAGGGTGTCACCTTCACGCAGGTCCGATTGCAACAGCGCGCAGATATGCCGCAACAACTCGTCGCCTGCCGCATGGCCACAGGTGTCGTTGACCAACTTGAACTGGTCCAGGTCGAGGAACATCAGCGCATGCCGCCCGCCCTGCTGCGTCCCCATGGGGTGGAGCACCTGCTCCAGGCGGTACTCGAACTCACGGCGGTTGGCCAGGCCGGTCAGGGCGTCATGGGTCGCCTGCCAGGACAGGTTGGCGATGTATTGACGCTCCTGGGTCATGTCGTGCAGCACCAGCACTGCCCCGGTCACCTTGCCGGCGCTGCGGATCGGCGCGCCCACCAGGGTCACCGAGACCGTGCTGCCATCCAGGCGCTGGATGGTTTTCGAATGCTCGCTGCCGCCGCCGAGCTGGCCCTTGACGATATGTTCGATCAGGGTAAAGCCATCGGGCTGGGCATTGTCATCCAGCAGATTGAACAGCGCCGCCAGGGGCAGCCCCTGGGCCTGGGCAGAATTCCAGTGGGTCAGCGCCTCGGCCGCCGGGTTCATGTAGGTGATGGCGCCATCGACATCAGTGGTAATCACCCCGTCGCCAATCGACTCCAGGGTGATCTGCGCCCGCTCCTTCTCTTGCTGAAGAGCGTCGGCAAAGGCATGGCGCTGGGCCAGCAGTTTATGCGTGCGCAACAGCGCCAGCACAATCAGGCCCAGTGCCGTGGCCAGGTTGGTGATCACCAGCAGCCGCAGGATCATCCGCGAACCTTCGCCCAAGGCATCGCTGAACGCCTTGGCAGCGGGCGTCACACCTTCGTTGATGGCGATGATATGCGCCTTCCATTGGCGCACATCGTTGGCGCTGACCTGGTCACGGGTGATTGCACCGTGCATCTCGCGCGCCAGGTCATCCAGTTGCACCAGGTAGCCATCGCCCACGGTCCAAAGCTCGATGGCTTTTTCCAGGTAGCTGAAATGGCGGAAGTTGAGGTACAGCCAGATCAGACTGGCGACGTCATCCGGGTGGTTGCCGCCCTTGAGGATACCCGACCGAGCGGCCGCAAGATCAGGGGTGGAGCGGTCCAGGGCGACACGCAGTTCATGCCCGCCCTGGGGCACGGCGATCGCCTGCTGGTATTTGAGGTAGGTGGTTTCGTCGCGGTTGTCGGCATACAGCGTCAGGTAGTAGATCGCGTCTTTCTGGCCCTTGGACCACAGGCTTTCGCCAGCCACATAACCGCGCACCGCCGAGAGCACGTAGAGGCTGACACAACCCAACAATGCCTGGAACAGCACCACGGCGATAAAGGGCCAGACAATGCCCAACAACCGTGGCGTTCCGAGAGTCCGCTTTTGCTTCATGAAGCCCCTTGCACATGCACTGCTGGATACGCACGCGAAACACCGCTTCCGATAGCTCAGCCTAGGCTAAATCAACGTACTTGTTGCAAGTGCCCATAGAGTTTGGCGTACAAACCACCGTCAGCAATCAATTGCTGATGGTCGCCATCCTCTGCAATGTGACCGCCGTCGAACACTAACACTCGATCTGCCTGCTTAACCGCCGACAGGCGGTGGGCGATGATCAGTGTAGTACGGCCGCTGAGGAAGCGCGCCAGTGCCTGGTGCAGGTTGTACTCGGTGGCGGCGTCCAGGGCGGAAGTCGCTTCGTCGAGGATCACCACTTTCGGTTCGGCCAACACCATGCGCGCAATCGCCAGGCGCTGACGCTGGCCGCCGGAAAACCGCACCCCGGAACGCCCCACCACACTGTCCAGGCCCATGGGCAACGCCTTGACGGTCGCATCCAGCTGGGCGATTTCCAGTGCCTGCCAGCAGGCCTGGTCACTGCGCTCGCGGCCCATGGTCAGGTTGGCGCGCACGGTGTCGTTGAACAGCGCCGGATGTTGCAGCACCACGGCGACGTGCTCGCGGATGGTCTCCAGGCCGATTTCCTGCTGGGTGGCACCGCCAAAGCGGATCGTCCCGGCCTGGGGCGTGTACAGGCCCAACAGCAATTGCACCAGGGTGCTTTTGCCACCGCCGCTGGCGCCGACGATTGCGACCTTCTCGCCGGGCGCGATGGCCAGGTTCAACTGGTCGAGGACCAGGTCTTCGCCATAACCGAAATTCAGGCCACGTACTTCGATGCCGACGGTTTCGCGCCCGGTAAACGGGTCTTCGCCGCCCGCGTATTGCGGTTCATCGGCCCGCGCCAGCAGTTCGTTGATCCGCGTCAGCGCCCCGCCCGCCGCGTAATAGGCGTACTGCAGGTTCAGCAACTGCTCCACCGGGCCGATCATGAACCACAGGTAGCTGAACACCGCGAGCATCTGGCCGATGGACAGGTCGGAGAACAGCACCGTGAGCATGGCCGCCGCACGGAAGATGTCGATGCCGAACTGGAACAACAACCCGCTGGCGCGGCTCGATGCGTCGGTTTTCCACTGGGAATGGATCGCGAAGTCGCGCACTTCCTGGGCCCGCTGGCCGAGGCGCCCGAGGAAGAAGCCCTGGCGGTTGCCGGCGCGCACTTCCTGGATGGCATCCAGGGTTTCGGTCAGGGCCTGGGTAAACCGCGAGGTGCTGTCGTTCTCCAGTTTCTTCAGGTGTTTGACGCGTTTGCCCAACTGCACCGTGGCGTAGATCACCAACGGGTTGAACAGCAGGATCAGCAGCGCCAGTTGCCAATGCATCCACACCAGGATTGCCGACGTGCCCACCAACGTAAGCATCGCCACCAGGAACCGGCTGAGGGTTTCGCCGACGAATTTGTCCAGGGTGTCCAGGTCGGTGACCAGGTGGGTGGTGACCGTGCCACTGCCCAGGCTTTCGTATTCGCCGAGGGAAATACGCTTGAGCCGCTCGATCAGGCGCACGCGGATGCGGTACACGATGTCCTTGGCCAACCGCGCAAACAGCCGCGCCTGTACCACGTTGAACACCAACGCGCCGCAGCGCAGGAACAGCGTCACCAGCAACATCAGGCCGATATAGCCGGCGGCTTTCTGCCAGCCCAGGGGCAAGGCGTGGTTCATCACCTTGAGCGCGGCATCGCCACGACCCAGCAACACTTCATCCACCAGCAACGGCAACAACAGAGGGATGGGCACGCTGCACAGGGTCGCCAGCACGGCGACGCCATTGGCGATCCACAGGGACTTCTTGTGGCGCAGGGCCAGGCGGCGGATTTCCGCCCAGGTCAGGCGGTCGGTGCGTTGAGGTTGCTCATGCACAGGTGGCTCGCTCCAGCCATCGGCCCAGCAAAGGCGAAAGCTCGGACAGCGGCTGGTAACCGTTGGTCAGCAACGCCAACTGGCCATTGCGCTCGGCCAGCAGCGTCGGGAAACCGGCGATGCCCAGGTCCTGTACCCAGGTAAAATCGGCAGCGGTGGCGGCGTGCTGCTCGGCGCGGTCGAATTCGCCGGCAAACTCGATGCGCGGGATGCCTGCCCGCTCGGCCAGTTCCACCAGCACACTGGCGAGAGTCACGTCGCGGCCCTCGACATAAAACGCGCGCTGGATCAGCCCCAGCAGCTTCCATGCACAATCCGGCGCCAGGCTGCGCGCCGTGACGATGGCGCGGCACGCCGGCTCCGTGTCATACACAAAACCGTCAGGCAGTGCGCCGTCACGCTTGAACGGCTGGCCGGTGGCGTCGGTCACCGCCTGCCAGTGCTCCAGGATATAGCGCCGCGTGGTCGGCTCCAGCGCCGCGCCACTGCCGGTACGCAAGCCGCCCACCACCAGGTGCAGCTCCACGCCGGCCGCCTGGGCCTGCTCCACCAACGCCTCGGCCACCGGGGCAAAGCCCCAGCACCAGGAACACATCGGGTCCATCACATAGAGCAGGCGCGCGGACATGGCTCAGGCCTCGGAAGGAGTTTGCTTGTAGTTGAAACCAATCGGGTGCGGCATGTTACGGGCCTTGGCCAGCTCGATCTGCTTCTGCCGGTCGATCGCACTGCGGCGGGTCTTCTCCGGCAGCTTATCCCAGCAATGCGGGCAGCTGATGCCCGCCACATAGTGCTCGGAGGCGCGGTCCTCAACACTCACGGGTGTGCGGCAGGCATGACATTGATCGTAGTCGCCTTCGCTCAAGTCGTGGCGCACGGTGACGCGATTATCGAAAACAAAGCAGTCGCCCTGCCATTTGGTTTCTGCCTGCGGCACCTCTTCGAGGTACTTCAGGATGCCGCCCTTGAGGTGGTAGACCTCATCGAAACCCTCACTGAGCATGTAGCTCGAGGCCTTCTCGCAACGAATGCCGCCGGTGCAGAACATGGCGACTTTCTTGTGCTTGGCCGGGTCGAAGTTGGCTTTGATATAGTCGGGAAATTCGCGAAAACTGGTGGTTTTCGGGTCGATCGCGCCTTCAAAGGTGCCGATGGACACTTCGTAGTCGTTACGGGTGTCGATCAACAGCACTTCCGGGTCGCTGATCAGCGCGTTCCAGTCCTGCGGGTCGACGTAGGTGCCGACCTTCTTGTTCGGGTCGACGCCTTCGACGCCCAGGGTCACGATCTCTTTCTTGAGCTTGACCTTGGTGCGGTAGAACGGCTGGTCGTCGCAGTAGGATTCCTTGTGGTCGATGTCGACCATGCGCGGGTCGTTCTTCAGCCAGGCCATCAAGCCATCAATGCCTTCGCGGCTGCCGGAAACGGTGCCGTTGATGCCTTCCTCGGCGATCAGCAAGGTGCCTTTGATGCCGTTGTCGAGCATCGCCTGCAACAGTGGCTCGCGCAGGGCGACGTAATCTTCGAGGGTGACGAACTTATACAGTGCCGCCACGACAATCGGTTGAGTCATGGGTGTTCTCTCCAGGTGGCTACCCTCGTAAGGGGTGAACCGGATGCAAAAAAAACGCGCCGTCTAGGCGGCGCGTCGCGGATTCTAACAAATGCCCGGTGTCAGAGACACCCGATCATCAATCATGCCCGCCGGCGCAGGTCGGCGAGGCCGGGGCTGCGTCGATTTTCGCCCACTCTTCAGGCGTGTAGGTATGCAGCGCCAGCGCATGAAACTCGCTCATCAGGTCACCCAGGGTGGCGTAGACCTTCTGGTGGCGCTTGACGCGGTTGAGCCCCTCGAACTGCGGGCTGACCAGCACGGCCTTGAAGTGGGTCTGCAACCCACGGCTGTGCATGTGGCTTTCGTCCAGCACACTCAGGTGGTCGGTGCCCAGGGCGGCAAGCGCCGTTTCGATACGCTGTTGCATGGTCATTCCTGCTTACTTCTTCTTGGCCGGGGCGGCGGCTTTAGGCGTCAGCTCGTTGGTCATGTCTTCCAACAGCTTGTTCACCACCGGCACGGCGCTTTCCAGCTTCGCCTGGGTCATCTGGGCCGATTGCTGGGTCAGTTGCGGCATTTTTTCCAGGACTTTCTTGCCCAGTGGCGACTGGTAGAAGGCAACCAGGTCCTTGAGCTCGGATTCGCTGAAGTTGGTGGTGTAGAGCTTGACCATGTCTGGTTTGAGCTTCGGCCAGCCGATGGCCTGGTCGAGGGCGGCGTTGGCCTTGGCCTGGTAGCTGTCCAGTACGGACTGCTTGGCGGCAGGCGCCTTGGTCTGTTCGAAACGCTGGGCGAACATTTGTTGCACTTGCATGTACACCGGGGTACCCAGCTTGTCGGCGTGGGCCAGGGTAAGGAAGGCTTCGGCACTGGCGTTGTGGCTGGCGGTATCGGCAAGAACCTGGCCGCTGGCGCAAACCAGAGCAACCGCGGTACAGATGGCACGAAGACGAGTCATCGAGTTTCCTTTTCTAGCAGGCGAGGTAAGACCCCAAGGGCGCCCATTCTGCGCCTAAAAAACCTCAGGGCTCAACCCCGGGCCTTGTCGGACAGGGATTGCCCGATGAAAAGTCTTTCAGGGGAACCCCCGAGGCTCTTCACAGCCTAAACTGCGCAAACGAACCTGAAGGAGTGTGCCCGATGAGCCGTATCGAAACCGACAGCCTGGGAGAAGTCGAAGTCCCGGATGACGCTTACTGGGGCGCCCAGACCCAACGTTCGCTGGTGAACTTCGCCATCGGCGAGCAGCGCATGCCCCTGGCGGTGTTGCATGCCCTGGCCCTGGTCAAGAAGGCGGCGGCACGGGTCAACGACCGCAACGGCGATCTGCCCGCCGACATCGCCCGCCTGATCGAACAGGCCGCCGACGAAGTGCTGGCCGGCCAACATGACGACCAGTTCCCTCTGGTGGTGTGGCAGACCGGCAGCGGCACCCAGAGCAACATGAACGCCAACGAAGTGATCGCCGGTCGCGCCAACGAACTGGCGGGCAATAAGCGCGGCGGCAAGAGCCCGGTGCACCCCAACGATCACGTCAACCGTTCCCAGAGTTCCAATGACTGCTTCCCTACCGCCATGAGCATCGCCGCCGTGCAGGCGGTGCATCAACGCTTGCTGCCGGCGATTGCCACCCTGTCCGGCGGCCTGGCAGAGCAAGCCGCCAAACATATGAAGCTGGTGAAGACCGGGCGCACCCACATGATGGATGCCACCCCGATTACCTTCGGCCAGGAGCTGTCGTCATTCATCGCTCAACTCGACTACGCCGAACGTGCGATCCGTGCCGCCCTGCCCGCCGTGTGCGAGCTGGCCCAGGGCGGCACCGCCGTGGGCACCGGGCTCAATGCGCCCCATGGCTTCGGCGAGGCGATCGCCTCGGAGCTGGCGGCGCTATCGGGCTTGCCGTTCGTCACCGCGCCGAACAAATTCGCCGCCCTCTCCGGCCATGAGCCTCTCGTGACGCTGCACGGCGCGCTGAAAACCCTGGCCGTGGCCCTGATGAAAATCGCCAATGACCTGCGCCTGCTGGGCTCCGGGCCGCGCACCGGGCTGGCCGAAGTGAAATTGCCGGCCAACGAACCGGGCAGCTCGATCATGCCGGGCAAGGTCAACCCGACCCAGTGTGAAGCGCTGTCGATGCTGGCCTGCCAGGTGTTGGGCAATGACGTGACCATCGGCATTGCCGCCAGCCAGGGTCACTTGCAGTTGAATGTGTACAAGCCGGTGATCATCCACAACCTGCTGGAGTCGATCCGCCTGCTGGCCGACGGCTGCAACAACTTCCAGGAACACTGCGTGGCCGGGCTGGAGCCTGACCCTGTGCAAATGGCGGAACACTTGGAGCGTGGCCTGATGCTGGTCACCGCGCTCAACCCGCACATTGGCTACGACAAGTCCGCCGAGATCGCCAAGAAGGCCTATGCCGAAGGGCTGACGCTGCGGGAAGCCGCGCTGGAACTGGGCTACCTCACCGATGCAGAGTTCGACCAGTGGGTTCGCCCCGAAGACATGCTGGGCACCTAGCCTAGGACGCCAGGCGCAACCGCCGGGCCCTGAGCCCGGCGAGCAACGACGGCGCCAGCGCCACGGTTGCCGAACCCAGCACCACCACCAACGCCCCGGCATAGCCCAGGGCGTTGATCTCTTCGGCCTGCACATAGTCGGGCCACAGCCAGGCCGCCACGGCCACCGCCACAAAGGTCACCAAAGGCGTGAGCGCCAGGGTCGCACTGACCCGCGAGGCTTCCCAGTGGGCCAGCGCTTCGGCAAAGGCGCCGTAGGCCACCAGGGTATTCATGCAGCATGCCAGCAATAGCCAGCCTTGCAGCGGGCTCAGGTCCAACGCCTCCAGGGGATGTGCCCAAGGCGTGAGCAACACGGCGCAGGACAGGTAGATCACCATCATCACCTGCAGCGAGTTCCACACCGTCAGCAGTTGTTTCTGGCCGAGGGCGTAGAACACCCAGATCGTGGTGGCAAGCAGGACGGTCAGCACGCCGGCGGTGTAGGCGCCGAGCGAGGTCAGCAGTTCTTCCAGGCGCTGGTTGAAAAACAGGCCGAAACCAATGATCAACACCAACAGCCCCACCCCCTGTCCCAGGCTGAAGCGCTCCTTGAAGACGAACACACTGGCGACCATCAAAAAGATCGGCCCCATCTGCACCACCAACTGCGCGGTGCCGGGGCTGAGCAATTTCAGGCCCACCAGATACAGCACGTAGTTGCCCACCAGTCCGCACACCGCCATCGCCACCAGCCAACCACCCCGGGGGCCAAGCACCTTGCGGCTGGGCAAGCGTTTGGTCAGCGCCAGGTAGACGAACAGGCAACTGCCGGCCACGATCAGGCGAAACCAGGTGACGGTGATCGGGTCCATCACCTGCAGCACCTGCTTGAGTTTGATCGGCAGAATGCCCCACAGAAACGCGGTCAGCAGGGTCAGGAGCAAACCATAGACCCAGCGGCCGGAAGAGATGTGCATGAGTACCCCAGAAGCCGGATGAAGTGGAGCCGCATTCTAGGGGCACCCGATGCACTTTGTGTAGCGAACACTTAATTTGCCGATCAGCGCACTGCTTCGAACAACCCGGTGGCCCCCATGCCGCCGCCCACGCACATGGTGACGATGCCGTAACGCAGGTTGCGTCGCTGCAACTCACGCACCAGGTGCCCCACCTGCCGCGAGCCGGTCATGCCGAATGGATGCCCGATGGAGATCGAACCGCCATTGACGTTGTACCTGGCATTGTCGATTTCCAGGCGATTGCGCGCATACAGGCATTGCGAGGCAAACGCTTCATTAAGCTCCCACAGGTCGATGTCCGCCACCTGCAAGCCCTTGGCCTTGAGCAACTTGGGCACCGAGAACACCGGGCCGATGCCCATCTCGTCCGGCTCGCAACCGGCCACGGTGAAGCCACGGAAAAACGCCTTGGGCTGGAGCCCCAGTGCAAGGGCTTTCTCCAGGCTCATCACCAGCGTCATCGAGGCACCGTCGGAGAGCTGCGACGAGTTGCCCGCCGTCACCGAACCATCCTCGGCGAACACCGGCTTCAAACCTTGCAGACTGGCCAGGGTAGTGTCCGGGCGGTTGCAGTCGTCACGATCGACCACACCTTCCAGGATCTGCACCTCACCGGTGTTCTTGTCTTCGACTTTGTACTTGACCGCCATCGGCACGATTTCATCGCTGAAAAGCCCATCGGCCTGGGCCTGGGCGGTGCGCTGCTGGCTTTGCAGGGCGTACAGGTCCTGTTCTTCGCGGCTGATGTGGTAGCGACGCGCGACGATCTCGGCGGTCTGGCCCATGGGGAAATAGATACCCGGCACCTGCTCTTTGAGCAGCGGGTTGATCAGGTTGTCGGTATTGACGCTTTTCATCGTCAGGCTGATGGACTCGACACCGCCGGCGACGATGATATCGCTGCAACCCGACGCAATCTGGTTGGCCGCAATGGCAATCGCCTGCAAGCCCGAGGAGCAGAACCGGTTGAGGGTCATGCCGGCCACGCCGGTGCCCAGTTGCGAGAGCACCGCCACATTGCGCCCGATGTTGTAGCCCTGGGCGCCCTCGTTGGAGCCGGCGCCGACGATGCAATCCTCCACCGTCGCCGGGTCGATGCCGTTGCGGGCGAGCAGCGCGTTGACGCAATGGGCCGCCATGTCATCGGGGCGGGTCTGGTTGAACTTGCCGCGAAAGGACTTGGCCAGGCCGGTTCGCACACTGTCGACGATCACTACTTCACGCATGGGCTACCTCGATCTTGTGGTTGTCGGATCGAGCATAGATCGCGCCCCGCGCCACCGCGACGATCATTCACCCCATAGATACAAAACCATGGCGACGCGGCTCACTGCGTCATTTTTTCTTTTTCTTTTTGTCGTGCTTATCGGATTTGGCGAACGCCTCTTCCAGCGCCAGGTTGATGGTGCGCAACACCTTGACCCGGGCCCAGCGCTTGTCGTTGGCCTCCACCAATGTCCAGGGCGACACCTCGGTGCTGGTACGGTCGACCATATCGCCCACGGCCGCGCGGTAGTCATCCCATTTGTCACGGTTGCGCCAGTCGTCTTCGGTGATCTTGAAGCGCTTGAAGGGGATTTCCTCGCGGGCCTGGAAGCGCTCCAGTTGCGTGTCCTTGTCGATGGCCAGCCAGAACTTGACCACGATCACACCCGCATCGCGCAGTTGCTCTTCGAAGTCATTGATCTCGCCATAGGCGCGCATCCAGTCCGCCGGGGTGCAGAAGCCTTCAATGCGCTCCACCAGCACGCGGCCATACCAGGAACGGTCGAACACGGTGAACATGCCGCGCGCCGGGATCTTCTGCCAGAACCGCCACAAGTAAGGCTGGGCGCGTTCGTCTTCACTGGGCGCGGCAATCGGCACGATGTGGTACTGACGCGGGTCCAGCGCCGCCGCCACCCGACGGATCGCCCCGCCCTTGCCCGCCGCATCGTTGCCCTCGAACACCGTGACCAGGGCGTGCTTGCGCATGCGCTTGTCGCGCATCAATCCGGAGAAACGCGCCT
The DNA here is from genome assembly GCF_058787615.1 of Pseudomonas sp. FW305-3-2-15-C-LB1. Taxonomy (NCBI): domain Bacteria; kingdom Pseudomonadati; phylum Pseudomonadota; class Gammaproteobacteria; order Pseudomonadales; family Pseudomonadaceae; genus Pseudomonas; species Pseudomonas sp. FW305-3-2-15-C-LB1. The sequence goes on from NZ_JBYSZX010000002.1 coordinate 147,385, forward strand.
GTTCGGTGATCAGTTGTTCTTCGTAATCGTCCTTGTCCAGGCGCTGGGACAGGTCGAGGCTGTCGAGCAGGCTCTTCTTGTCCACCGACGCGATCAACGGCGCCGGGTTCATGCCGCTGGCCTTGCCCTTGGACAGCTTGAGCGCATTCTGCAGGCCTTCGAGCAGCAGTTTGCCCACGGTGAGGCTGCGGTAGTTGCTGTCCACGCCTTCGATCACATGCCACGGCGCATAGTCGCGACTGGTGCGGCGCAACACGCGCTCACCGAAGTGCACGAATTTGTCGTAGGTCTCGGATTGCTGCCAGTCCAGCGGGCTGATGCGCCAACTGTGCAGGGGGTCATCGGCCAGGGCCTTGAGCCGCGCCTTCATCTGTTTCTTGGAGAGGTGGAACCAGAACTTGAAGATCAGCGCGCCTTCATCGCAGAGCATTTTCTCCAGGCGTTCGGCGCCGGCGATGGCCTGGTCGAGGCGGGCGTCCTTGATCTGCCCATGTACGCGGCTTTGCAGCATCTGGCTGTACCAGTTGCCAAAGAAGATGCCCATGCGACCCTTGGCAGGAAGTTGGCGCCAATAGCGCCAGGCCGGCGGGCGCGCCAGTTCTTCGTCGGTCTGCTGGTCGAAGGTGCGCACTTCGATCAGGCGCGGATCCATCCATTCATTGAGCAGCTTGACCGTCTCGCCCTTGCCGGCGCCTTCGATACCGTTGATCAGGATAATCACCGGGAAGCGCTTCTGCTGCTGCAGCTCGTACTGCACTTCCAGCAGGGCCTCGCGCAGGGCCGGCACCTCGGCCTCAAAGGTGTCTTTGTCGATGGCGTGACCGATTTCGGCGGATTCGAACATGGGCAGCTCCGTTTCAAGATGGCTCAAGACTAGCGGATTAGGCAGCAATACGCGGGAGGAAATTCCACCGGCGCTTGCCATGGGTCAATTCAATGCCGGTTGATCGGCTAGAATGGCGGCCTTGCCTTTACCGAGCCGCCCATGAACCCCATCACCCACGCCCAACTCGACTGGGATGACCAAGGTCGCCCGCACTCGCGGATCTTCGACGATGTGTACTTTTCCGATAAGTCAGGCCTTGAAGAAACCCGCTACGTGTTCCTCGAACAGAACCGTTTGCAGGAGCGCTTTGCCGCGCTGCCCGCCGGTGGGCGGCTGGTGATTGGCGAGACCGGGTTCGGCACGGGGTTGAATTTCCTCTGCGCCTGGCAACTGTTCGAACAACACGCCGTGGCCGGTGCGCGCCTGCATTTCGTCAGCGTGGAAAAGTACCCGCTCAGCCATGCCGACCTGCAACGCGCCCTGCTGCTCTGGCCGGAACTGCAACCCTTCGCCGAACAACTGCTGGCGCAATACATTGCCATCCATCAGGGCTTCCAGCGCCTGGTGCTGGATAACGGTCGCGTGACCCTGACCCTGCTGATCGGCGACGCCCTGGAGCAACTGCCCCAACTGGACGCGCAGATAGACGCCTGGTTCCTGGACGGCTTCGCCCCGGCGAAAAACCCGGATATGTGGACCGCCGAGCTGTTTGCCGAACTGGCACGCCTGGCGGCGCCAGGCTCGACTATCAGCACGTTTACCAGCACCGGCTGGGTGCGTCGGTTGATCAACGCCGCCGGGTTCAAGATGAAACGTACGCCGGGCATTGGTCACAAGTGGGAGATCCTGCGCGGGGAGTTTCTCGGTTGGCCGACCGACACGCCGTTACCGGCCGCGGCCAAGCCGTGGTTCGCCAGGCCGCCCGCCATTACGGGTGACCGCCACGCACTGGTGATCGGCGCCGGCCTGGCGGGCTGTGCGACGGCGGCCAGCCTGGCGGCCAGGGGTTGGCAAGTCAGCCTGCTGGAGCGCCATGACGGCGTGGCGCGGGAAGCCTCCGGCAATCCCCAGGGCGTGCTGTACCTGAAACTGTCGGCCCACGGCACTGCCTTGTCGCAGTTGATCGTGGCCGGGTTCGGCTATACCCGTCGAGTGCTGGAGCACTTGCATCGCGGCGTCGACTGGGACGGTTGCGGCGTGCTGCAACTGGCCTTCGATGCCAAGGAGGCCCAGCGCCAGGCGCAACTGGCCGCTGCCTTCGCGCCGGACTTGCTGCACCTGCTCGACCGCGACCAGGCCCAGGCCCGCGCCGGTATCGCACTGGCACACGGTGGGCTGTTTTTCCCCGAAGGCGGCTGGGTGCACCCACCGGCATTGTGCGAGTGGCAAGCCCATCAACCGGGCGTGACCGTGCTAACCCACCACGATGTGCTCGACCTGCGTCATGTCGACGGTCAGTGGCAAGCCTGGGACGGTGAACACCTGCTGGCCAGCACCAGCGTGGCGGTGCTGGCCGGCGCCGCCGAAGTCCAGCGGTTCGCCGACCTGCCCCTCAAGCGCATTCGCGGGCAGATCACCCGTTTGCCGCAGACCGCCGACAGCCAGGCCCTGGCCACGGTGGTGTGCGCCGAAGGCTACGTCGCCCCGCCACGCCTGGGCGAACACACCCTGGGCGCCAGTTTCGACTTCAAAAGCGATGACCTTACGCCCACCGCCGCTGAACATGCCGAAAACCTGGAGCTGCTCATGGGCATCTCCGAGGACCTGGCCCAGCGCCTGGGCGCCGACACCCTGGAGCCGGCGACCCTGGAAGGTCGCGCCGCGTTCCGCTGCACCAGCCCGGATTACTTGCCGATTGTGGGACCACTGGCCGACCGCCAGGCGTTCGACCAGGCCTACGCCGCCCTGCGCAAGGACGCCCGGCAAGTGCCAGGCACCGCTTGCCCCTGGCTGGACGGGCTTTACGTCAACAGCGGCCATGGCTCAAGGGGGCTGATCACCGCCCCGCTGAGTGCGGAGTTGCTCGCCGCCTGGCTGGACAGCGAGCCGTTGCCGGTGCCGCGCGCCGTGGCTGACGCCTGCCACCCCAACCGGTTTGCCGTGCGGGCGCTGATCCGTACCACCACCGGCAAGGTCGAGTGATCAACCGGCTGGGGCCTCACACACGGAGCCCAGCCCTTCGGCCCTGATGGCATCCTCGGTCAAGCGCTCGATCAGCGCGCTTTCAGCCTGCTCCCGTTCACTGAGGACGGTGTGCATGCGACTACGGTAATCGGCATCGCTCAGTACCAGGCTTTGCTCGAAGATGTCATTGAGGCGCTCGTCATAGGGCGAACTCAAGGCCTCGAAGCGAGCCGCATGGGCACGCTTGAGGTAGTCGGTCCAGAACGGCAGCTTCTTGAGATACGTCATCAGCTCGGGGGACAGCTCGGCCAGCGTGACTTCAGCCTTGGCTTCATCCAGCGCCAACTGAGTGACCTCACCCAGCCGCGAATAACGCATGTGCCGAGGCTGGCCGGGCAAATAGAATTCGCCGACCAGGCCTGTGCGGAAAGCCAGGCTGACCTCCAATGGATCGGCGGCAGGATGCAGGCCACTGTGACGGCGCGCAATCGCCTCCAACTGCTCCAGGCGAAACAGGCCACGACCCAGTTTCAACAGCGGCCTGGGCGTCAGCGCACGCCCCTGGATGAGGGCCTTGGCATCGCTGATTTCCACCAGGACTTCCAGGCTGCTGAAGTTGACGGCGGCGGCATCGTCACAATTGATCGGCGTGGCGGCCCGTTCGAATACTTCCTCACGCAGTTCGCTGTTCATTGCGGCAGCCTCCAGCACCCGCCATACGCGGCGCTGCAGGTCCTCACGCACGAACTCGGCGTCTTTGGTGCCGCCCAGTTCCGCGAGCAACTTGAACAGGGCGTCCGACCGGTAATCGTCCTTGAGGCCCGTCCACGTGAGTTTCTTCGCCGCATAGCCCGCCATCCGTTCGTCCGCCAGCCACAGTTCGCGCGCGCTCTGCTCGTTCAAACGCGCAATATCATCTTCCAGGAACCCCATGCCCGGACCGTACGCCTGCCGGTAATGTTTCAGGGCCAGTTGGCTTTGAGCCGATAACGGGTTGTGCCGCAAGTTGACACCCAGGGCAAAGTTTCGCGGCACGCGCAACAGCCACTCCGGCAGCACGCTGATGTCATTGGCGCGCAAATCGATCTGTTCAAGATAAGGCAGGCGCCACAGGTCCTTGGGCAGTTCCTTGAGCCGGCAGTTGCGTAACACCAGGTTGCGCAGCGCGAACATACGGCTGATATCCGGCGGGTCCAGCAGCGGGTTATCCGCCAGGCTCAACACCTTCAGGCGCGTCAGATCGGCCAGCTTGGCACGGGTGTATTCGGTGAGCTGGAGTTTGTTGTTGCTCAGGTACAACCGCTCCAGGCCCGGCATGTGCGACAGGGCTTCAGGTAGCCGGGTAATCTGGTTTTCGCCCAGTTCAAGGGTGCGCAGCCCCTTGAAGTGGCTGAGGAAATACGCCACATCGTCGGTCAGGTTCAAACGGCGCAATGACAAATGCTCGACGTGATCGAAGCGCACCTGTGCGGGTAATGTCGGCAGAGGGCCGATGACCATATCATCGAGCAACAGCCCTGGAACCTGGCTGGCGCGCTCGTCGGGCAGGGTCGACATCCGTCGCCAGCACTTTTCGATGCTTTTCGCCGCCTGGTGGCGACTCAATCGATAGTCCCACAGGGGGTCGGCCTGCACGATATTGACAGACCTCTCGGCACGCCAGCGTTTGAGTGCCGTGTGCAGCGCTTCAAACTCCTGCTCACGTGCCTGGACCGCCTTGGCACGAGACAGGTGATCATGGCCCGCATCGCGCAAGAAATCGTTGACCTGCGACGGACTGAACAAGGGATAAAGCTTGTTGACCTTACGCACCAACGCCGCCGGGAAATGCCCTGCCTCGCCCCGCGCCGACTGGGTACAGATCAGCGGTTCTTCGTCCAGCAGCCCGCGTTCCGGCCACAGGTGACGGGCGACTCTGTCACGCTCATGCACCGTGGTGGCACGCAGGCGGCCCCGCAGGTCGGCCGCCTCATTCTCAGCCTGGAGCTTCAATGCAATGCGCTGGCGTGGCAGCAGGCTATCGAAAAGCGCCGTATACAAGCCGTCCGCGCCTGTCGCGACCGGCCCCAGGGCCTTGCCTTTTTGATCGAAGGCCTGATACCCCTGGGGCGTACTGACCAGGGTCCTCTGCGTCGCAGCTGTTGAAGCGCCCGCCTCGGCCAGCACCTCCCCGCTCAGGGTGTGCCTGCGTACCTGCAATGCCAGGTCTCGGGGCCAGCCGGGCATTCGCTCCAGCATACCGACGGCCACGCGTCGGGTGCCGTCCCCCGCCAACTCCGGCCAGTACAGGCCCATCAGCGCACGGTCCTGCTCCAACTGGTCCACCGCCTCGCGTGCTCGCTGGGCAAGCACCAGTGGTACTCGGCCAGTGGTGCGCAAATACCGGCGCTCCCACAATGTGGCCTGTGAGTACAGCTCCCACGCCACACGGGGTGGCAATTGTTTGAAGCGGTCGCACAACGGCACCAATTCGTTCAGGGCAACACCGGCGTAATAGGTGTACAAACGGTCGAGTACGGTTTGATGCCGGCTACGCAGCGTGTCCAGCAGACGCCGCTCCAGTGTGCTGCGCATGTCGTCTTCCGCCACGCCCTTGCCCAACAGGTCGACACGCTCCTCGTCGCTCAGATGCTCCAGCAAGGTGTCCATGACCCGCCCGTCCCTCAACTCCTTGCGGGTAATATGGATGCTCAGATCCTCATAATCGAAAGGTGCTGTTTCCGGATGCCTTTCCAGCAGTTCGCCCTCCTCGTCCAGCACCTCGAAAAAACGCCCCTGGGGCCAGCCTGGCACCAGCGGCAATGCGAACAATTGGGCGCGTGCGGTACTCGCATCCGGACGTTCACCACGCGCCAGGTACTCCATCAGTTCACGGACCCTGTCGTTTTGCTTGTAGCGCAGCACGCTGTCATGAAAACGCTCGGGTAACGGCTCGTAGGCACTGCCCAATGCCCGCAAGTGTGGCAGGGTCATTCCGGTGAGGGTTGCCAGGTTCGACAACGGCTCAGCGGGCAACTCCTCAAGGCTTGGATCCAGTCGCCTGAGGCTGTAGACGAGGTCTTCCCATTGCAAGGGGCGCTCGTAGACGTGCTGCCAGCCACCACGGAAGTTGTGCTCCAGCGGCGGGCGGTAAGCCTGCGGGCGCTGTGGATGAATAACCCGCCACTTCTGCAGTTTGGTATCGAAGGCAACCGAATAGTGGTTTCCCCCCATCCGGATGTAAGAGCGGCCGTTGACTTGGTAGACGCCTCGAGAATTGACCACGGCCTGGTGTGCGACCGGCTCAGGCTGTCGATAGGTATTGAGCCTTGGCCGCCAGAGTTTCTGGCCCTGGTCGGCAGTGGTGACGGTTTCGAACTTCTCGAAGAACTCCGTAGAGGTTGTCAGGGTGCGCTTCAACGTCCCCACTACCCGCCCCCCCGCCACAAACAAAGCCATGGCCGCAACGTTTTCGGCCACATTCACCAGATGCCTGAGGGCCTCGGTATGTTCATCGTGCTGCCAGTCCTCGACGGCCTCGAACACTTCCCCCAACAGCTGTCCGATGGCTACGCCGAGCATCAACTGACCCAACACCGGCACCACCAACGCCGCCACATTCAGCAGGTCCAGCCCCAGGTCCAGATAGCGCTGCATGCGCTCTTCACTGGCTTGCTGGTCGACCTGGGCCTTGGGCACCGCCAGCACTAACGCATCCAATTGAATCTTGCCGACGAATGCCTGGAAGAAGAACCCTGTCAGGCTGGTCGTGACGGGTAAGGCGCGCAGCTGGCCAACCTTGCGCGTCATGTCGAACGATTCGAAAAAATCCAGGCGGTTGGACTCATCCAGGTACCCTTCGAAAAACGTCCGGTAGCTCTTGATTTGCAGCTTCAAGGACAAGTACACCTTGAAGTCTTCCAGCGTCGGGTACTCGTACCAGGGCCTGGAGGGTTCGTTAGGCATGTAGACAATAAAGGGGCCGGTATCCAGGCTGCCCGGTACGCTGCCGGAAAACACCAATACACTCCACACACAGGTGTCATCGATGTTCACGCCTTGCCACGTAGTCAGACCGTTGCCCGGCACCTTGCTCTTGAGCTCACTGGCCGGACGGTCGAAACCGATCAGCTTGAGCAACCGCGCGTAGGTCCCGGCTTCGATATGCCCCTTGCACAAGGCAATATGCAGATCCATGCGCATGTCCATGAGTTTGCCCAGGCCAATACTGACAGCAGCCTGGTTGTAGGAACTGACTTCCTCTTTGCTTTTCGGGTCGGGCAGGTCGAAGACCTCTTCGATGTGCTTTTGATAGAGGGCCCCCAGGTCCAGCTCCCGGCAATAACCGACAAATTCGGGCACCGTCATGCCGACGATCGGCTGCTTGGTGGCCGCAGAGCGCACCACAGCGGCGACGGACATGCCCCCGGGCTCGGCGCGCGCGTCAGAGAAGTTCTGCATCGCTGCATGCAGCAGGCTTTGCTTTGTATAGGTAACGGTCTGGAGCAAGCCGCCCCCCAGGTCAGGGCTGACGCCGGTGAGCTTACGTTTGGGCAACTCCAGCAGGTCTTGCCTGACATCCGGCGAATCAACCCCTTTGGCCCGCAGAAAATTGGTCAAGCGCTCTGCGCAGTATTGATCCAGCGGTTCCAGGCGCTGTAACAGGTAACGGACGTTCTCACGGATCGCCTTGCTGTCGATATGCGCCTGTTCAAGGGCCGTGAGGGTCGAAGCGTCGGCCCCAATCAACCAGCGCGGGACGGTTTTGCGCAAAACCTGCGCCTTGTCCAGATCGCCGGTCATGTCGAGCAATGCCCTGTCCATTTCATCCTGGGTCGCCCCTGCGGCGACCTCACTCAAATCGCGGTTTTGCGTCATCGGCATGCTTCCTCAGCCAGCTGAACATGACGCCAAACGATAAGCCTGGCCTGGGTCACAACCGGGTATTTGTATACCGCCTTACGAAAGACCCATTCCGCTTATAACCGATTGATCTAAAACTCCACGAATAGCCCCGTGTCAGTTTCTGGGTACGCGCCCTTTTGGGCGTATTGAGTTTTATGCTCCCCAACGGAAAAACCGGTAAGGAATTTATGTGCGGATTAGCTGGAGAATTACGTTTCGATGCCCAACCTGCCGACCTGGCGGCGATTGAACGCATCACCCATCACCTGGCCCCGCGAGGCCCCGACGCCTGGGGCTTTCATGCCCAGGGGCCGATTGCCCTGGGCCATCGGCGCCTGAAAATCATGGACCTGTCGGACGGCTCGGCCCAACCGATGGTCGATTCGCACCTGGGCCTGAGCCTGGCCTTCAACGGTGCGATCTATAACTTCCCGGAATTGCGCGAAGAGCTGGAAGCCCTGGGTTACGCCTTCTATTCCGGCGGCGACACCGAAGTGTTGCTCAAGGGTTACCACGCCTGGGGTGAGGCACTGTTGCCCAAGCTCAACGGCATGTTTGCCTTCGCCATCTGGGAACGTGATGCCCAGCGCCTGTTCATCGCCCGCGACCGCCTCGGCGTGAAGCCGTTGTACCTGTCGCGCACCGGCCAGCGCCTGCGCTTTGCCTCGGCCCTTCCGGCGCTGCTCAAGGGCGGCGATATCAACCCGATCCTCGATCCGGTAGCCCTGAATCACTACCTGAATTTCCATGCGGTGGTGCCGGCACCACGCACCTTGCTGGCGGGCATCGAAAAACTGCCGCCGGCCAGCTGGATGCGTATCGATGCCAGCGGCAAGACTAAACAGCAAACCTGGTGGACCCTGCCCTACGGCCCGCGCGAAGATGAAAAACACCTGAGCCTGGAAGACTGGACCGACCGCGTGCTCGACAGCACTCGCGAAGCCGTGGCCATCCGTCAACGTGCCGCGGTGGATGTGGGTGTGCTGCTCTCCGGTGGGGTCGATTCGAGCATGCTCGTCGGCCTGCTGCGTGAAGTCGGCGTACAGGATTTGTCGACCTTTTCCATCGGCTTTGAAGACGCCGGTGGCGAGGCCGGCAACGAGTTCCAGTACTCGGACCTGATCGCCAGACACTACGGTACGCGCCACCACCAATTGCGCATCGCCGAAAGCGAGATCATCGAACAACTGCCAGCGGCGTTTCGCGCCATGAGCGAGCCGATGGTCAGCCATGACTGCATCGCCTTCTACCTGCTGTCGCGGGAAGTGGCCAAGCACTGCAAGGTAGTGCAAAGCGGCCAGGGCGCCGATGAGTTGTTCGCCGGTTACCACTGGTACCCGCAGGTCGACGGTGCCGCCGATCCCTATATGGCTTATCGCGATGCATTTTTTGACCGCAGCTACGACGACTATGCCGCCACTGTCGCGCCCAAATGGCTGACCGCCAACGACGCGGCTGGCGATTTCGTGCGCGAACATTTCGCCATGCCCGGCGCCGATGCGGCGGTGGACAAGGCCCTGCGCCTGGACAGCACGGTGATGCTGGTGGACGACCCGGTCAAACGCGTCGACAACATGACCATGGCCTGGGGCCTGGAAGCGCGCACGCCGTTCCTGGACTACCGCCTGGTGGAGCTGTCGGCCCGCGTGCCAGGTAAATTCAAGTTGCCCGATGGCGGCAAGCAAGTGCTGAAAGAAGCGGCGCGCCGGGTCATTCCGAGCGAAGTCATCGACCGCAAGAAGGGTTACTTCCCGGTGCCAGGCCTCAAGCACTTGCAGGGCGATACCTTGAACTGGGTACGCGAACTGCTGCTCGACCCGAGCCAGGATCGCGGCCTGTTCAACCCCGCCGCGCTGGACCGCTTGTTGACCGACCCGCAGGGCCAATTGACGCCGTTGCGTGGCTCCAAGCTGTGGCAACTGGCAGCGCTGAACCTGTGGCTCAGCGAACAAGGAATCTGATTGATGAAACCTCTCGCAGCGGCCTATAGCCAACGCTTGATCAAGGGCCAGGCGCCGACCTACGAGCGCCTGCAGGCGCGCCTGGCGGAAGACGGCAGCCCATTGGCCGCCGAGCCGATTGCGGTGCATTGCGGCTGGGGCCGGTTGCTGATCGGGCATACCTTTCCCGACCCGGCCAGCCTGGCCCAGGAACTGCTCCATGAGCAGCCGGGTGAGCGTGACATTGCCCTGTACGTGGCGGCGCCCCAGCAGATCCTGGGCATCGATCCCCAGCAGCTGTTTCTCGACCCCTCCGACACGCTGCGCCTGTGGTTCAGCGACTACCGCCCGGCTACCCGGGTGTTTCGCGGCTTCCGCATCCGGCGGGTGCAGACGGAGGCCGATTGGCTGGCGGTGAACCAGCTGTACCAGGGGCGCGGCATGTTGCCGGTCGACGCCGAGCGCCTCACGCCGCGCCATCAGGGCGGCCCGGTGTACTGGCTGGCGGAAGATGAAGACAGCGGCGCGGTGATCGGCAGCGTGATGGGGCTGAATCACCAGAAGGCGTTTCATGACCCGGAAAACGGTTGCAGCCTGTGGTGCCTGGCAGTCGACCCGCTGTGCACGCGCCCCGGCGTGGGCGAAGTGCTGGTGCGTCACTTGGTGGAGCACTTCATGAGCCGTGGCCTGAGCTACCTGGACCTGTCGGTGCTGCACAATAACCGCCAGGCCAAGAACCTCTACGCCAAGCTCGGTTTTCGCGCGCTGACCACCTTTGCGATCAAGCGCAAGAATGGGATCAACCAACCGTTGTTCCTCGGCCCTGGCCCGCAGGCGGGGTTCAACCCCTATGCGCGGATCATCGTCGAGGAAGCCCATCGGCGCGGTATCGATGTACAGGTGGATGACGCCGATGCCGGGCTGTTCACCCTGAGCCATGGCGGGCGCCGTGTGCGTTGCCGTGAGTCCTTGAGCGACCTGACCAGCTCGATCAGCATGACCTTGTGCCAGGACAAAAGCCTGACGCACAAAGTGCTGAAGGCCGCCGGTTTGAAAGTACCCTCGCAGCAACTGGCGGGCAGCGCGGATGACAACCTGGAGTTCCTCGATGAGCACCAGCGCATCGTGGTCAAGCCGCTGGATGGCGAGCAGGGTCAGGGCGTCGCCGTGGATCTGCAAAGTATCGAAGAGGTGCAGCAAGCCATTGAAGCGGCGCGTCAGTTCGACAGCCGTGTGTTGCTGGAAAGCTTTCACGAAGGCCTGGACCTGCGCATCCTGGTCATCGGTTTCGAGGTGGTGGCCGCCGCGATCCGCCGTCCTGCGGAAGTCACCGGTGACGGCCATCACTCCATTGGCGCATTGATCGAAGCCCAGAGCCGCCGTCGCCAGGCCGCCACCGATGGTGAAAGTAAAATTCCTCTGGATGGTGAGACCGAACGCACACTGAAAGCCGCTGGCTATGACTACAGCAGCATCCTGCCCCGTGGCCAGACCCTGGCCGTGCGCCGCACCGCCAACCTGCATACCGGTGGTTGCCTGGAAGACGTCACCGCCATCCTCCACCCCACGCTGGTGGACGCCGCCGTGCGCGCCGCCCGCGCCCTGGATATTCCCATGGTGGGCCTGGACCTGATGGTGCCCGCCGCCGATCAACCCGAGTACGTGTTTATCGAAGCCAACGAACGGGCCGGCCTGGCCAATCATGAGCCGCAACCGACCGCGGAGAAGTTTGTGGATTTGTTGTTTCCCCACAGCCAGCCTGCCACTCAATAACCCTGTGACCAGGGGACCTCTTGTGGTGAGCCAGCTAGCCACAACACGGCTGCTCGCCACACCTCATCAGGAGTCTTTATGAGCCGAAACATCCCCGAACCGGATCTGAACTACCTGCAAAAAGTGCTGCTGGAAATGCTCGCCATTCCCAGCCCCACCGGATTTACCGACACCATCGTGCGCTACGTCGCCGAGCGCCTGGAAGAGCTGGGCATCCCCTTTGAAATGACCCGGCGCGGCACCATCCGCGCCACCCTCAAGGGCCAGAAAAACAGCCCCGATCGTGCGGTATCAGCACACTTGGACACCATTGGCGCCGCCGTGCGCGCCATCAAAGACAATGGCCGCTTGAGCCTGGCGCCGGTGGGTTGCTGGTCGAGCCGCTTTGCCGAAGGCAGCCGCGTCAGCCTGTTTACCGATAACGGCGTGATCCGTGGCAGTGTGTTGCCGTTGATGGCCTCCGGGCATGCGTTCAATACCGCCGTGGATGAAATGCCGGTGAGCTGGGACCATGTGGAATTGCGCCTGGATGCCTACTGCGCCACCCGTGCCGACTGCGATTCCCTGGGCATTGGCATCGGTGACTATGTCGCCTTCGACCCGCTGCCGGAGTTCACCGAGAGCGGGCACATCAGTGCCCGGCACCTGGACGACAAAGCCGGCGTTGCCGCGCTGCTGGCCGCGCTCAAGGCCATCGTCGACAGTGGCGAGCCGTTGCTGATCGACTGCCATCCGCTGTTCACCATCACCGAGGAAACCGGCAGTGGCGCAGCGGCCGCGCTGCCCTGGGACGTCAGTGAGTTCGTCGGCATCGACATCGCCCCGGTCGCCCCCGGCCAGCACTCCAGCGAGCATGCGGTGAGCGTGGCGATGCAGGATTCCGGCGGGCCATACGACTATCACCTGTCGCGGCATTTGCTGCGCCTGGCGTCGGACAATGAGTTACCAGTGCGCCGCGATTTGTTCCGCTACTACTTCAGCGACGCGCACTCGGCCGTCACCGCCGGCCACGACATCCGCACCGCGTTGCTGGCGTTCGGCTGCGATGCGACCCACGGTTACGAGCGCACGCATATCGACAGTCTGGCGGCGCTGAGTCGTCTATTGGGCGCCTACATTCTCAGCCCGCCCGTGTTCGCCAGCGACGCGCAACCGGCACAGGGTTCCCTGGACCGGTTCAGTCACCAGATCGAGCACGAGACGCAGATGGAAAGCGACACGCGAGTGCCGTCGGTGGATAGCCTGGTGGGCAACAAGTCCTGAGACTGGCAACTACGGTCCCGGCGCAGTAGGATCGCCGGGATCCATCACCCGAGGCTTGTATGCTGATTCCCTACGATGCACTTGAAGTCGACACGCTCACACGCCTGATCGAAGACTTCGTGACCCGCGACGGCACCGACAATGGCGATGACACGCCGCTGGAAACCCGCGTACTGCGCGTGCGCCAGGCACTGACCAAGGGCCAGGCGCTGATCGTGTTCGACCCGGAAAGCGAGCAGTGCCAGTTGATGCTCAAGCACGACGTGCCCAAGCATCTGTTCGACTGACGTCAGAGATTGGGCACCGGCACCGGATGGGTGCTGGCGGCCTGGCGCTCGCGGATTTTCTGATGCACCTCCGCGCGATGTACATGCACCCCGGCCGGCGCTTCAACGCCAAACTTCACCTGGGTACCGTTCAACTCGAGGATATGCACGGCGATGTCATCGCCAATGGAGATGACTTCGCCTATGGCGCGGCTTAAAACCAGCATGGCGGTTGTCCTTTTAACAGTGAAAGGACCTCGACCATGCGCGCAGGCTGTGGTGTGCATCAATGGCTTGCCGTGAAATCAGGCACTACTTACATGTGTAGGTAAAATGCCTGACAGACCACTTCCCGGTCAGCCTTTGGCGGCCTGTGCCTTGGCGCGCATTTTGTCGGCCATGCTGGTCATTTCGTCATACAACAACTGCGGGTTCTTCTGCTTCAACGCCCAAGCCATGCGCCCCTGTTCGTGGGGCAGGATCATGAACTCACCTTCCGCGACCCGCTGGTAGATGTAATCGGCGATATCCGCCGCCGAAATCGGCGAGCTTTCCAGCAACTTGCCCACCTGGGCCTTCATGGCCGGGGTCGGCCCACGGAAGGAATCCAGCAGATTGGTCTGGAAGAACGATGGGCACACCACATGCACACCGATTTCCTGCTGCTTGAGCTCCACCAGCAGACTCTCCGACAACGCCACCACACCCGCCTTGGCTACGTTGTAGTTGCTCATGGCCGGCCCCTGCATCAGCGCGGCCATGGAGGCGATGTTGATGATGCGGCCCTTGCTCTTTTCCAACAGCGGCAGGAACGCCTTGCAGCCCTTGACCACGCCCATCAGGTTGATTGCGATCTGCCAGTCCCAGTCCTCCAGGGACAACTCGGCAAAGAAACCGCCTGACGCCACGCCTGCGTTGTTGACGATCACATCGATACCGCCCAGCTTGACCTCACAGGCCTGGGCAAACGCGGTGAGCTGGCTGTAGTCGCGCACGTCGCAGCGCTGGATAAAACCTTCGCCACCGGCCTCGCGCACCAGCCTGAGGGTTTCCTGCAGGCCGGGCTCGCTCACGTCCGACAAGGCCAACTGCCAGCCCTCACGGGCCCAGCGCAGAGCGATTTCACGACCCAGGCCGGACCCGGCGCCAGTGATCATCATGCGATTTTGCATAGGAAGTTGCCTTGTGGTTCACGGAAGAAGTGACCGGCAGTGTAGCGAAGGTTTTTCCTACACCCACCCACCATCAGAGTGATGAATGCCCCTGGCAAACCGTGGGCCGGGTCGGATGTTTGCGTATAGCCTAAGTTCAATATTTTTCAACTAACAGGTTTAGTTGCGAGCGCATTAAAAGAAATAAGCCTGTGTGCGAAATGCTTTAAAAAAATACTGAATTTTCTGCGAAGAAGCATAGTCGGAGTTGTTAAGGCGTCTGTCTTTAATATGCGGGCCTATCGTTAAACAACCGGTCTTTGCAGAAGGCCAATAAGGAAAAAAACCATGAGCCTCATTCTGATCATTATCTTGATCCTCCTGCTGGTCGGCGGTCTGCCAGTGTTCCCTCACTCACGTAATTGGGGTTATGGCCCGTCGGGTATCCTGGGCGTTGTCCTGGTGGTGCTGCTGGTGCTGTTGTTGCTTGGGCGTATATAAACGCCAGGCAAAAAAAGAGGCCCTTTAAAGGGCCTCTTTTTTATGGCCGGTTAATTAGTCCGGCTTGCCGTTGACCACACCTGCGGTGTTATCCAACAGGCTCTTGGTAGCGGTCTGCAGGAACGACTCGAGTTTCTGCTTCAGTGCCGCCTCGTCCGGCGACTCGGGGATCACTTTACCGGTTGGGTTGGCGCCCAGTTCGTATTCCCACAACTTCGGTGGCATTTCCTTCGGCAGCACCAGAATGCGATCTGCCGTCACCAATGCCACGGTTTGATCGCTGCCCGATGGCTTGATCACACCAAAACCCTTATCGCCTTCCGGCAGGTTCAACAGGTCACGGCCCCAGCACTGGTGCAGGGTATCGCCACCCAGGCGCCCCATGATGGTTGGCACGATGTCGATCTGGGTGCCCACGGTGTGGTCACGCTCGCCGAACTTTTCCTGCATGCCTGGCGCGATCATCAGCATCGGCACGTTGAAACGGCCCAGGTCCATTTCGGTGATCTGCTGCTCGTTGCCGAAGCCATGGTCACCCACGATGACGAACAGGGTTTCCTTGAAGTAAGGCTCCTTGCGGGCCTTCTCAAAGAACTGGCCCAGGGCCCAGTCGGAGTAGCGCATGGCGGTCAAATGCTCGTTGAGGCTGCCACGGTCGGTGACTTTCTCAACTGGCAATGGCCTCGGCAACGCGTACGGCGTGTGGTTGGACAGGGTTTGCAGCAACGCATAGAAGGGCTTGCCACCTTCACGCGCCTTGAGCTCTTCCAGGCCACGGTTGAACATATCCTGGTCAGACACACCCCACGTCGGGTCGGAGAACACCGGATCGACGAAGTCATTGCGACCGATGAAGTTGGTCATGCCCTGGTTGCTGAAAAAGCCCGACTGGTTGTCCCAGGCGAAATCGCCGTTGTACACATACACGTCGTCAAACTTGCGCGCGCTGAGCAACTGCGGCAGGCCCGACAGCTTGTGGCTGCCTTCCGGGGTCTGCATCAGGTATTCGAAGCCCGGCAGGTTCGGGAAGCACGCCATGGTGGCGAACATACCCTGGTGGGTATGGGTGCCGTTGGAGAAGAAACGGTCGAACAGCAGGCCTTCCTTGGACAGTTTGTCGAAGTACGGCGTGATGTTGCCCGGACGACCCAAGGCGCCGACCGAGTGACCGGCGAAGCTTTCCATGAGGATCACGACCACGTTCTTGATCGGCAGGGTCTTCTCGGCCGGCGGCATGTAGTCGCGGCGCACGGCGGCGATGTCGGTATCCACCAGTTTCTCTTGCGGCAGCACCAGCATGTCACGCACGGTCTGGGTGGCCAGCGGCTGGTCGAGGGTGGCCTTCCAGATATTGGAGCGATCTTCGGAGAACCGCGACTTGGCCGCGGCGATCAGCGACAAGGTGCCGTTGAGGCCCAACTGGTTGGCGAAGTTCGAATCCGTAGTGTAGACATCCCCCCAACGCAGCGGCGGCCCCTGGCGCAGGGTGCCACGGATGGCGACCACGGCGATCAGCAGGCAGACCACGAACACCGCGATGCGCGTGTACCACGGCGCGACCTGGCGGGTACCGATGCTGCCACCGCTGAACGGGCCACGCGGGCGTGTGGCGCGGTCGGCGCCTTTGAACGCCATGCTCAGGATCAACGTACCCACGGCCCAGGCCAGCAGGTAGCGCACCACCGGGAAACCGTACCAGAGCATGCTCATCACGGTCTTCGGGTCTTCCTTCACATATTGGAAGACCAGGCCGTTGAGGCGCTGGTGGAACTCGCGGTAGAAGTCCATTTC
This sequence comes from Pseudomonas sp. FW305-3-2-15-C-LB1, assembly GCF_058787615.1. Classification (NCBI taxonomy): domain Bacteria; kingdom Pseudomonadati; phylum Pseudomonadota; class Gammaproteobacteria; order Pseudomonadales; family Pseudomonadaceae; genus Pseudomonas; species Pseudomonas sp. FW305-3-2-15-C-LB1. Next base: position 163,904 of record NZ_JBYSZX010000002.1, read on the forward strand.
CATCAGGCCCAGGAACAGGGCGATGCTGGACGCGACGGTCAGCCACAAACGGAAGAACCCGCGCGCAGCCATGGCGCGGACGCTGAACAAGGCCAGCAGCAGCGGGACCAGCAGGTACATCACCAGGCGAATGTCCAGGCGCAGGCCATTGCCGAACGCTTCGAGGAAGGTCGAGGCCGGCGTGTCGAGGATCATTTCGCGGTTGTACACCAGCAGCGCCAGGCGCAGCAGGGAGAACATCACCATCATGACCAGTGCGCAGAGCAGCGTGTACGCCAGATGGGATTTGACGGTCGGTTGCAGCAGGCGATTAGAAGCTCGCTGCTGACTCAGGGCGTCCGGGTTTGCCATGTCGTTTCAGGACCCATTGGAAGTTTAAGTGACGAAGTAGTGCAGTGGCACGAATGGTGCCCGATCAACGGCGGCAAGGCTATTAATTACTGAACGTGCACCGGCGCTCCGCCTTTAGTGGCTCTTGGGACAGGGCCTTGGCAGGAAGATAAAGCCGGCGAATTGTCTTGGAAGGGATGTGAAAATTTTGTGCAGCGAATATTTCGAAACACAAAATGAATTGAAGGGAAAAGCCGTGGCCCGACAGCTGCCGAGCCAGGGTTCGACAGCTGCCAGGTGGTGTGCGAGATCAGATCCGCACATTACCCCGTGGTCCGGCAATCGCCCAGATGATCAGGCCCAGCACCGGCAGCAGCAGGATCAACAAGATCCACAACACCTTGGCGCCCGTGCTTGCGCCGCTTTTGAATACGTTGATGATCGCCCAGATATCCAGCGCGAGGATGATCAGCCCGATCAAGCTATTAAACGTGGAACCCATGGTGTCGCTCCTAAGTGAGGGCATGCCCTTGTAGGATAGTCAGCCCTGGCGGGGGTTCCGTTTTATTTCAGACGTGAACCGCGACTTTCAGCGCTTCCAGGGACGGTTCGCCCTTGATGCCGACTTCGGCGCACAGCTCCAGCACGCGCGGCAGGTCGTTGCCGTAGACCAGTACCGCCTGGATCTCGTCATCCAGCAGCTGGCTGAAGTTGAGCAGCACATAGCCGCCATCCTCCGGGCTGAGGGCGCTCATCTGGATCTGGATGCGGTTGAGTGCGGTCAAGTCTTCGGTCTTGGCCAGTTGCTTGGGCTTGAGGTTGAACGCAACGCCCGGGCCGAACGACGCGACGATCTGCGCGAACAGGTCACCATAGGTGTCGGCCTGGAACAGCACGGTGTCCGGCAGGCTGCCGACCACCACCCACTCACCCAGTGGGATGGGGAAGGTGTCGTCGTAGTTGATATCCGGGTTGGCCGCCAGAAACGCGGCCGGGTCGGCGTAGGCCTGGGCCGCCTCATCGGCGATGCGCGCCACCTCGTCCTCACCCATGACGCCGGCGCTGATTTTGCTGATGAGTTCGACGAGGGCGGTTTTCATGGGAATGGTCCTGTAGCGGGCTGGCTTTTGAGGGCGCGTAGCCTACACCAGTTTCTGCAACTGCGCCGCCGTATCCACCGCGCCCATGGTCTGCGCCGCGGCCAGTGCGGTGGCGCCATTGGCGTCGGTGGCCTTGGGGTTGGCGCCCTGCCCCAGCAGGTAATCGACCATTTCCACGCGGTTGAACATCGCCGCCATCATCAACGCCGTACGGCCGTCGGAAGACGCGGCGTCCACCGGCGCGCCTCCGTCGATCAGCGCCTTGACCACGTCCAGGTTGCCCTTGAACGCTGCACCGGCCATCGGCAGCTGGTTCTTGTCGTTGGCGATCTGCGGATCGGCCTTGAACTCCAGCAGCACTTTTACTGCCTCGGCATGGCCGTGATAAGCCGCGAGCATCAGCAAGGTGTCGCCGTTGTGGTTGCGCAAGTTGGCCGGCAAGCCTTTGGCCAGCAGCGCAGCGAGCATGGCGGCGTCGCCTTTGCGGGCAACGTCGAAGACCTGCTCGGCAAATTCGGCGGCTTCGTCTTCAGTCATTTGTTTGGCTTGGTCTGACATGTGGGGCTCCTTGTCTGGTCCTCTATATGGCGCCCAGTGTCGCGAGGGAGTTCCCCCCTGTCATGGCTTTTTTGTCAAAAGCGGCCATAGGCAGAATCAATGGCGCTACTTTAATAACGAAAATGCCCAGCCTGGATCTGCGCCAGCAATTGCCCGGTGACCGGCACATAACTGTCCGACCCCGGCAGCCAGGCGTAGACCGGGTCATTGCCCGCCTTGTCCGGGTCGAAGGCTTCCTCCTTGAGCCGCACCTTCTGATATTTGAAGGTGCCGGTGGTTTCCATCTTCACCTTGATACGCAGGAACAATGGCACGGCATAGTGCGGCAACTGGCCGTGGGCGAACTGCAGCAACTCACGCATGTCCAGGGCAGCCAGCGATTCGCTCGGGGTGATGGCGACCATGCCGGCACGGCCGTTGGTGTTTTCGATTTCCACGCCATAGGCCACGACTTCAGCGATCTGCGGGTGTTGCAACAAGATGTTCTCCACTTCGGTGGTGGAGACGTTTTCTCCCTTCCAGCGATAGGTGTCGCCCAGGCGGTCGACGAACTGTGCATGGCCGAAGCCGATGCTGCGCACCAGGTCGCCGGTATTGAAGTAGCGGTCGCCCTTCTCGAACACATCCGTGAGGATCACCTTGCGGTTTTTTTCCGGGTCGGTGTAACCGTCATAGGGCGACTTTTCATCGATCCTGGCCAGCAACAAGCCCTGCCCGCCGGTCTTCACTTTGTGCATGAAACCATCGCCGCCACGGATCGGTTCACCCGTGTCGTGGGCGTAGTCCACCAACGCCCAGTGTTGCAGGCAAAAGCCGACGGTGTTGTCGAAATTCAATATGTTGGTAAAACCGATATTGCCGTCGCTGGCGGCGTACAACTCGCAGACATGCGCCACGCCGTAGCGCGCCTTGAACTGCGCCCACACGCCAGGGCGCAGGCCATTGCCGACCATCTTGGTCACGCGGTGATCACGGTCGTTTTCGGCCGCTGGCTGGTCGAGCAGGTAGCGGCATAGTTCGCCGACGTAGCCGAGGGTGGTCGCCTTGAATCTGCGCGCATCCTCCCAGAACTGACTGGCGCTGAACTTGCGCCGGATAGCGAAACCGGACGCCCCGACAATCGCCGCGCCCCAGCACACACAGAGGCCGGTGGCGTGGTACAGCGGCAGGGTGCAATAAAGAACATCCTCCGGCCCCATGTCCAGCGCAATGCTGCCGAAGCTGATCGCGGTCTTGGTCCAGCGGCCATGTTTCATGATGCCGGCCTTGGGCAGCCCGGTGGTGCCGGAGGTATAGATATAGAAGCAGGGGTCGTTGAAGAAAATCTGCGCGGTACTCGGCAGGTTATCTACCGGGCCACCGGCGCTGGCAGCCATCAGGTCACAATAACCATCGGGCAGCGCATTGGCTTGCTGGTCCGCGACAAACCAAGTGCGTTCAGCGGGAATGCCCACCTGCTCACGTACCGCGTCATAGGAAGCCACCAATTCCGCACCGGCCACAATCGCCACCGGGTTCACCAGGTTGAGGCTGTGCAGCAGCGCCGCCTGGGTCTGCGCGGTATTGAGCATCGCACAGACGCCGCCCAGCTTGGCCACGGCCAGCACGCTCAGCAGCAACTCGGGACGGTTTTCGATAAAGATCGCCACCACATCGCCCTTGCCGATGCCCTGGGCTTGCAGATGGTGGGCAATACGGTTGGCCTGCTGGTTGGCTTCGCTGTAGCTGAGCACGCGGTCGCCGTACAACAAGGCTGTGCCATCCGGGTTGCGCAGGGTGGCTTGTTCAAACTGCCAGCCCAGGCCACAGGGCTGAGCGGGGTCGGTGACATTGGCGGCCCGCATGCCGCGCACCACCCGAGGCAGAGCACGAACAATGGCCGGCACCTTACGCAGCATCATGCCCCAGGTGATCATGTCGTTTTGCGGGTGGCGCATGGGAACGTCCTTTTTCTTATTGTTCGTAAACCTTGCAGAAAAGTACGTCAGGCCCTCTTCGGCTGTACACGCAGGATTTGAAAAGTTTTGTATCCCGATAAGCGAACGCTGAAAAAAGGAATTAAGCCAGGCAGAGAGAGTCATTATGAGTAGTGAGGCACCTGCCCGAGCGCGCCCGACAACGCAAAATGCAGGATGCATGATGGCCATTCATGCAAATTGCACGAATCCGGAAATTTTGTATTTTTATAAGCTATTGATTTATAACGATATTTATCTAAATCACTAGCTGGCACAATCACTGCACCTATCTCTCCATGCTTGCCCACTTGAGCCAACGGAGCTGATAGACATGAGCCTGATCCAAGATAAATTCGCTTCAGTATTCTCCAACTACGATGTCACCACTCAGCCTCGTCCAGACGGCGGCATCCTGCTGACCCTGCGCAACAGCGAAGGTAAACAGGTCAAGCGTTCGATCTCCTATCAGCAGTTGCACACTGCCGATCAGCTGACGTGGGTCATCAGCGCCATTCGCCGCGACCTGGCTGAACAGGCCAGCGAGTTGCCGCAGATTTCGATGCTGCAGAGCCAGAACCGCTTTGCCTTGCCGACCTACCACTCGGCTTAAGCCTGAAATACCCAAAAGGGCCGCGACGCATTGAGCGTCGCGGCCCTTTTTCATGGGTTCAACACAGCCCCTGGCGGCTGGCTTCATTGACGGCTTGTACCCGATTGGTCACTTGCAGCTTGCAATAGATATTACGCAGGTGGAATTTCACGGTTGCTTCGGACGTGGCGCGTATCTGGCTGATCTCCCAGACGGTCTTGCCTTCCGAAGCCCAGCGCAGGATTTCCAACTCCGCCGGAGTCAGGGCCTTGCCAGCCAGGTTCAAACGTCGCCTGACTGCATTGGGTACCGAATATGGCGGTAGAAACGATTCCTTGGGGCCACTCATTAGTTCCTCTCCTTTCTCTGGCTCATGCCGCACCCTCTTCGGATTCCTCCTATTGACAGGTGACATAAACATTGATGTCGCAGAGGGTTACATAACGAATGGTATTAAGGCGCAGGCCCGCGCATAAACATCCAAGCCTTACAGAAGTTTGAGTTTCTTCCCACAGCAACTTCCAACCTTAAGGGGTTGTAGTTTTTGATCGGCGGGGATTAGTCGTCCAGGCCGGGGAAACGACTGGCAATATCGTCCTCGGTGAACTCCGGTATACATTCTTCAAGCGTATTGAACAGGCGCAGTGTGACAAAGTGCGGGTTCTCCCCCATGTCAATCCAGTGCGGCATACCGGCCGGGATCACAAGCAGGTCGTTTCTCTCGCAACGCACGGCGTATACATAATCGCCTATGTGCAGGGAAAACAGCCCCTGCCCTGCGATGATGAAACGTGCGGCAACTTCGCTGCAGCGGCGCTCGGCAAGAAAGCCCGCACGCACCTCGGCCTTCTGGAGATGATCCTCCGTCACCCTGAGCACCTGCGCATCCGCGTAGCCCAAGGCTTGAATCTGTGCCTTGTACGCCGCAATCAGTTGCGCATCTGTGGCCCCCTTCTCGATAGAAACGGGTGGCCAACGCTCAAAACGCACGCCGTGCTCGGCCAGGGTCGCAGCAATATCCTCGGGGTGGGTGAGGACCTTGTTCGGGGTGTCCGGTGAAGCAGCGCAGTAGACGGCGACATAACTCATTGAAGGGTTCCTTGGTTCTGCTCGTGCAATCGAAGACCGATGATAAGGGCGGCGGCCAGGGCCGCGACGCTCGCGATACTGAAGGTCAGGGTCGGCCCCAACAGGTTCCAGCTGTAGCCGGCATACAGCGCACCCAGCGCACCGCCGGTGCCGGCCAGGGCGGCGTAGAGCGCCTGGCCCTGGCCTTGTTGCCGGGCACCAAAACTGCGTTGCACAAAGGCAATCGAGGCTGCATGAAAGCTGCCGAACGTGGCGGCGTGCATTACCTGCGCCAGCAACAGCACCCAGAAATACTCGGCAAACGACCCCAACAGCAACCAGCGCAATGCCGCCAACAGGAAGCTCGCCAGCAGTACACGACGCACCGAAACGCGCGTGAGGATGCGGCTCATGCCCAGGAACATCAATACTTCCGCCACGACCCCCAGCGCCCAGAGCATGCCGATCACGCCCCGGCTGTAACCCAGGTGTTCAAGGTGCAGCGTCAGGAAGGTGTAATACGGGCCGTGGCTCAGTTGCATCAATGCCACGCAAGCATAAAACGCCAGCACGCCGGGGCTGCGCAATTGCTTGAGGAAGCCGTCGCCCGCCAGACGATTGCCGTGGGTCGCGGGCTGCGCATTCGGCACCCACAGGCTGGCGCCGATGATGCCGGCCATGATGACTACGACCACCACCGGGTAGATGTCCAGGCTCAGCCAGTCGAACAAGCGGCCCATGATCACCACGGTGAGGATAAACCCGATGGAGCCCCACAGGCGGATCTGGCTGTAGCGCGCCGTCTGCTTTTGCAGGTGCGCGAGGGTGATCACTTCAAACTGCGGCAGTACCGCGTGCCAGAAGAATGCATGCAGCGCCATGACCAGGGCCAGCCAGGCGTAGGTATGGCTGACGAAGATCAGCGAAAAACTCGCCAGGGTGCACACCGCACCAAAACGCACGATGGCCAGGCGCCGGCCGGTGTAGTCGCCCAGCCAGCCCCACAGGTTGGGCGCCACGCAACGCATCAGCATGGGGATGGCCACCAGCTCGCCGATGCGCGCGCTGGAGAACCCGAGGTGATCGAAGTACAGCGCCAGGAACGGCGCGGTCGCCCCCAGGAGGGCGAAGTAGAACAGGTAGAAGCTGGAGAGGCGCCAGTATGGGAGGGCTGTCACAGCAGCGCCGTCACAACTGGGCCAGCACCGGCGTACTCACGCGCACATCGGCATTTTGCCCGCGATTGCGCAACAGGTGGTCCATCAACACGATGGCCATCATCGCTTCGGCGATCGGGGTGGCCCGGATGCCGACGCATGGGTCGTGGCGGCCTTTGGTGATCACGTCCACCGGGTTGCCATGCACGTCGATCGAACGCCCTGGCGTGGTGATGCTCGACGTGGCCTTGAGCGCCAGGTGCGCCACGATCGGCTGGCCGGAGGAAATACCGCCGAGGATGCCGCCCGCGTTGTTGCTGAGGAAGCCTTGCGGGGTCAACTCGTCACGGTGCTCGGTGCCACGCTGGGACACACAGGCAAAGCCGGCACCGATTTCAACGCCTTTGACGGCGTTGATGCTCATCAGCGCATGGGCCAGTTCCGCATCGAGGCGGTCGAAGATCGGCTCGCCCAGTCCCGGCTTCACGCCTTCGGCCACCACGGTGATCCTCGCGCCGACGGAATCCTGGTCGCGGCGCAACTGGTCCATGTAGGCTTCCAGTTCCGGCACCTTGTCCGGGTCCGGGCTGAAGAAGGCGTTGTCCTCGACGCTGTCCCAAGTCTTGAACGGGATTTCAATCGGACCCAGTTGGCTCATGTAGCCCCGGATCACGATGCCCTGGGTGGCCAGGTATTTCTTGGCAATGGCACCGGCGGCCACGCGCATGGCGGTTTCGCGGGCCGAACTGCGGCCGCCGCCACGGTAGTCGCGCTCGCCGTATTTGTGGTGGTAGGTGTAGTCGGCGTGGGCCGGGCGGAACAGGTCCTTGATCGCCGAGTAGTCCTTGGACTTCTGGTCGGTGTTGCGGATCAGCAGGCCGATGGCGCAACCGGTGGTGCGGCCTTCGAACACGCCGGAGAGGATCTCGACTTCGTCCGGCTCCTGGCGCTGGGTGGTGTGGCGGCTGGTGCCGGGCTTGCGGCGGTCGAGGTCACGCTGCAGGTCTTCCAGGGACAGTTCGAGGCCTGGCGGGCAGCCGTCGACAATGGCGACCAACGCCGGGCCATGGCTTTCGCCCGCGGTGGTGACAGTGAACAGCTTGCCGAAGGTATTGCCGGACATGCAGGGCGCTCCGTGAAATCAGTTGAATCAAGTCAACCGTAATAACTTAAGGCGGCCAGTATACGCAGGCTAACCGAGTAGTTCATCCTCGAAACCTTCCGGGTAGACCTTGGTCCAACCGGCACCTTCCTCATGATGGCGCGATGATGCTGCGAGTTCTGCTTTTGACCCTCACCCTGTTTTCCAGCGTTGGCTTCGCCGCCTCCCCGGTCGTGCTGCAAAGGCCCATCAGCCTCGATACCGGCAGTGGCGAGCTGTCTGGCTCACTCTTGTTGCCCAAATCCGACAGGCCAGTCCCGGTTGTACTGATCATCGCCGGCTCCGGTCCCACCGACCGCAACGGCAACAGTGCCGACGGCGCGCGCAACGACAGCCTCAAGCGCCTGGCCTGGGTGCTGGCGCGGCACAATATCGCCAGCGTGCGCTACGACAAGCGCGGCGTCGCGGCCAGCCTGGCGGCCACGCCGGATGAGCGCAACCTGACCCTGGATGCCTACGTGGCCGATGCCGTGGCCTGGGGCAAGCTGCTCAAGGCCGACAGACGCCTGGGGCCGTTGATTGTGCTGGGTCATAGCGAAGGGGCCTTGGTGGCGGCCCTCGCCGCGCCGCAACTGGACCCGGCCGGCGTCATTTCGTTGTCCGGCAGCGCACGCCCGGTAGACCAGGTGATCCGCCAGCAGTTGGCCGATCACCTGCCCCCCGCCCTGCTGCTGCGCAGCAACGAGATCCTCGATCACCTCAAGGCCGGCCAGGTGGATGCCGACGTGCCTGGCCCGCTGCAAGGTATTTTCCGCCCCAGCGTGCAGCCGTACCTGATCAGCCTGTTCCGTGCCGACCCATCGGCCGCTTTCGCCCAGTTGCGCATGCCCGCGCTGATCATCCAGGGCACCCACGATATCCAGGTGGGTGTGAGCGACGCCCAGCAATTGAAAAAGGCCAAGCCCGACGCGCAGTTGGCGGTGATCGAAGGCATGAACCACGTGATGCGCATCGTGCCCAAAGATGTGAAGCAACAATTGGCCTCCTACAACGATCCGCAACTACCCCTCGCCGCCGAACTGGGCAGCCGCGTCGTGCGTTTTATCGAAGGACTTCAACCCCATTAAGCGACTATTTGCCTCCAGTCCTGGGAAAACCGGCCGATAAGCCCTGGGTCGACAGTAAAAAGACTGTCGGCTCGCTGGGCTTGGACAGGATCGCGCCGCATGACAACCACTGAAGCAACACCGGAATCCACCGCCGACACCCCGGCTGAAAAAACCGAGGCCGTCGACGCGGCGCCCCTACCGTGGGCGGATGTCCAGGCCGAGCATTTCAAGATGCTGCGCCTGGCCCCCCTGGCCACCGACCGTGCCACTGGCGTGCGGCCGTTGCGGTTCGTGCAGTTCGGCTACGCCGAGCGCAATGACAAACACCACAGCCTGCTGCGCATGGTCATCCAGCTGCCAGGGCAGCGCGTGCGCCGTGAGCAGAACCACCTGGATATCTGGGTCGACCACGACAAGCACCGTGTGCACTTCGGCCCTGGCAACAGCCTGGAAATCGAACCAGCCAACCGGGGTATCGGTCGCTTCCTGGTGGCCCAGGGCGCCGCGTGGGCGAAGAAGAAGTGGTCACACTACCGCGTCGACGGCGTCGACCTGGCCAACAAAGATGCCTTGAACGAGGCCACCCGCCTGCGCCGCGATCACTTCCTGCGCATCCAGGGCTTTGATGTGGCCTACGCCGATGTGCAACACCTCAAAGGTAATGTGCAGCCGGGCAAGGTCGGTGATGTGCTGGACAGTTGGAACACCGAGAAGGTGCAGTTCGTGGAGATTCTCGAAGCCGCGCAGATGCTGCAACAGGCTGAGCAGAACCTGGCGGAGCAGGAAGTGAAGCTGCGCAAGGAAGAGGAAAAGGTCACCAAGTTCAAGCGTGAGGACAGCGGGTTGCGCTTTACCATCACCTGCCTGGTGGCGTTTACGGTGTTTCAGGCGGGGTTGTTGATCTGGATTGCCACCCACCGCTGAAATGAGTCTATGCCTTGAAATAAGGTCTGAATGTGGGAGGGGGCTTGCCCCCGATAGCTGAGTGTCAGTATTTGGAGTAGCTGACTGATCCACCGCCATCGGGGGCAAGCCCACTCCCACATTGGCCCTATTCGTTCAGTAAGGTGGGTTAAACGCGGGCGGCAAACACCGCCTGATGTTGGCGGCACTGCTCCGCCGTCAACATGAACACCCCATGCCCACCACGCTGGAAGTCCAGCCAGGCGAAGTCCACTTCCGGGTACAACGCCTCGACGTGCACCTGGCTGTTGCCCACCTCCACGATCAGCAAACCTTTCTCGGTCAGGTGGTCCGCCGCTTCGGCCAGCATGCGCCGCACCAGGTTCAAGCCATCATCGCCACAGGCCAGGCCCAGTTCCGGTTCGTGCTGGTATTCGTCGGGCATGTCGGCGAAATCTTCGGCATCCACATACGGCGGGTTCGACACGATCAGGTCAAAACGCTGGCCCGGCAGACCGTCGAAACCGTCACCCTGCACGGTGTACACGCGCTCATCGACGCCATGGCGCTCGATGTTCTGGTTGGCCACTTCCAGGGCTTCGAACGACAGGTCGCCCAGCACCACTTCGGCGTCCTGGAACTCGTAGGCACAGGCAATGCCGATACAGCCGGAGCCGGTGCACAGGTCGAGAATGCGTGCCGGCGGTTGCGCCAGCCAGGGTTCGAAGCGGTTTTCGATCAGTTCGCCGATCGGTGAACGGGGGATGAGCACGCGTTCGTCGACGATGAACGACATGCCGCAGAACCACGCTTCGTTCAACAGGTACGCGGTGGGCACGCGCTCATGGATGCGCCTGTGCAGCAAACGTTGCACATGGGAAACTTCCTCTTCCTCCAGGTTGCAGTCCAGATAACTGTCGGCAATCTCCCACGGCAAGTTCAACGCGCCGAGCACCAATTGACGGGCTTCATCCCAGGCATTGTCAGTGCCATGCCCGAAAAACAGGTCTTCCCCATGGAAACGGCTGACAGCCCAACGGATGTGGTCGCGCAACGTGCGCAGGCGGGATGTGATCACGGGGGCAAGCTCCTGGAAAAAACGACTGGTGATTCTAACAGCCTTCACCTGTACCGACGATGTACGAAACCCCGCGCCCATCCGTCGGATTTCATCCGAATTGCCATCATTGTGTCAAACAGGCCCACCTCTTGACATGGCTACACGTCAACAACGGCGTACCTTACGATGGTAGCGATTCACAGAACCGCTCAGCCAGTGGACAATGTCGCAAAAGCCCCCCTCACAGGAGCCCCAGAATGTCCGTTCCAAAGACGATGTTTCAACTCAGCGGTCGTGGTTACGCAGCTGCGAACCTCAGCCATGCGACCCTCGTGATCATCGACGCCCAGAAGGAATACCTCAGCGGCCCGCTCGCCCTCTCCGGCATGGACGCGGCCGTTGGTAACATCAAGCAACTGGTCGCCGCAGCGCGCAACGCCGGGCGCCCGATCGTGCATGTGCGTCACCTGGGCACCGTTGGCGGCTTGTTCGACCCGCAAGGCGAACGAGGTGAGTTCATCCCGGGCCTCGAGCCTGCAGGCGACGAAACCATCATCGGCAAACTGCTGCCCAGCGCATTTCACGGCACCGGCCTGGAAAAACACCTGCAGGACCTCGGTTCCCTGGACCTGATCGTCTGCGGCTTCATGAGCCACTCCAGCGTCAGCACCACCGTGCGTGCCGCCAAGAACCTGGGCTTTCGCTGCACCCTGGTGGAAGACGCCTGCGCTACCCGCGACCTGCCTTACAAAGGCGGCATCCTGAGCGCCGCGCACGTACAGCAGACCGAAATGGCCATCATGGCCGACAACTTCGCCACCCTGGCGTTGACCAAAGACCTGATCTGATCGACCTTCTGATGAGCGGTGCGGCAATGTTTATTGCCCCGCTCATCCGCAAAGCCTTTTCATTTGGCGCATTTACCCCTCGCCCCGGAACAACCTGTGTATTGTCCGGTCGAAGGGCCGATACCCTGGAGGAAAGGTCGGAATGAAGATATCCGATGGTTTTGATGCTCGTCGCTTGCGCCCCAAGGGCCCGAGCAACTGGCGTCTGCGCCTGGTTGCCGGCATCGCCGCGCTGCTGGCGATCGTAGGTCTGCTCTTGGCCGGCGCTGGTGGCGCCGGTCTGTCTGGTCACTCGCCGGCCCTTGGCGAGCTGAATGCCAGCCCTGGCGGCTCGGCTATCCTGTTGGGGATCGGGCTGCTGGTACTGTGGTTGGGCGTATGGTTGTGGCGGCGCAGCCGCCGAAAAATGCGCCAGCCGTTGTCGCTTAATATCGCTTCGCACCTGATGAAAAAACACGACTGATGGCGCTTGGATAGCGTTTCCTGCGCCCCGGCCGCCGCGATTTAGGTAAACTGCCCGCCCTTCGCGGAGGCTGACATGCAAGACGACGATTTTTCCCTGTTCAAAAACGAGCTGCGCGGCGTCAAGCCGATCAAGCACGACCGCGCCGACACCGGCAAACCCAAGGCCGACCGCGCGCAGATCGCCAAGCTGCGCCAGGCCGCGACCGTGCGCACCGATGCCACCACCGTGGACGGCCTGTCGGACCAGTTCGTGATCGACGTCGGCCCCGAAGACGAGCTGATGTGGGCCCGCGACGGTGTGCAGGAAAGCCAGATGCGCAAGCTCAAGATCGGCCAGATCCCGTTCGAAGGGAGTCTCGACCTGCACGGCATGACCGTGGAAAAAGCCCGCGAAACCCTGTGGGCCTTCCTCGCCGAAGCCACCAAATTCGAAATCCGCTGCGTGCGCGTCACCCATGGCAAGGCCGTGCGGCTGGACGGCAAGCGGCCGATGATCAAGAGCCACGTCAACACCTGGCTGCGCCAGCACGCCCAGGTACTCGGCTTTACCTCGTGCCAGGCCCGCCACGGCGGCGCGGGGGCGGTGTATGTGATGCTCAAGCGGACCATGATGGAAGGGCGCGACGAGTAACAAGTGCCATCGTCAGGCTTGCAGCGATGTGCCCGCCACCGTAACCTTGCGCTTTGCGAAAATCCCACAGGTAGTTTCATGTCCCTGGAACAGAATTACACCGCGATCCTCGGCCAACTCGGCGAGGACGTTTCCCGCGAGGGCCTGCTCGACACGCCAAAACGTGCCGCCAAGGCGATGCAGTACCTCTGCCGCGGCTATGAGCAGACACTGGAAGAAGTCACCAACGGTGCCTTGTTCAGCTCCGACAACAGCGAAATGGTGCTGGTCAAGGACATCGAGTTGTACTCGCTGTGCGAACACCACCTGCTGCCGTTTATCGGCAAGGCCCACGTTGCCTACATCCCGAGCGGCAAAGTGCTGGGCCTGTCCAAGGTCGCGCGGATTGTCGACATGTATGCCCGCCGCCTGCAGATCCAGGAAAACCTCAGCCGCCAGATCGCCGACGCGGTGTTGCAAGTCACCGGTGCCCTGGGCGTGGCCGTGGTGATCGAGGCCAAGCACATGTGCATGATGATGCGCGGTGTGGAGAAACAGAATTCGTCGATGATCACTTCGGTGATGCTGGGTGAGTTCCGCGAAAACGCGGCGACCCGCAGCGAATTCCTCAGCCTGATCAAGTAACGGGCTGCTTAGGAAAAGACCGGCGTTCATCGCCGGTTTTTTTTCGCCCGCAGAATTCAGGTAAGCTGCCGCCCCTCAGTTATGGGCAAGAGGTTTAAACCATGTTGGTCAAAGCACTTCGAGTCGGCCTCGGCCAGATCATCATCGCGGGCGACTTCCTGACCCGTCCCCGTAAAAAACAGCGCCCCGCCGAACAGCAGGCGCAGGTGAATGCAGCGGCCAAGGAACTGACCCTGTATCAGTTCCACGCCTGCCCGTTCTGCGTGAAGACCCGTCGCACCCTGCACCGCCTGAATGTGCCGGTGGCGTTGAAGGACGCGAAGAACAACGAGCAGGACCGCCAGACCCTGCTGGAGCAAGGCGGCAAGATCAAGGTGCCCTGCCTGCGCATTGAAGAGAATGGCCAGACCACCTGGATGTATGACTCCAAGGTGATCATCGATTACCTCGACAAGCGTTTCGCTGCGGTCTGACAGACACTGGATATCCAATGTGGGAGGGGGCTTGCCCCCGATGGCGGTGTATCAGTCAACTTATGTGTGACTGACACTCTGCTATCGGGGGCAAGCCCCCTCACACACTTAGTTCATTATTGGCAAATCAATGTCCAGCAGTGCAGAGCCCAGGCACTTGCCATGGGCATCCAGCGCCAGCGAGCGGGTCACACCGCCGCGCAGGATGCCCGGCAGCACGAAGTTCAGTGCCTGTACATTCGCCAGCTCATAGCGCCGCACCGGTGCGGCGCCTGGCTCCAGTAGATCCGCAAAAAACCCAGCCACACGCTCGACGGTCAGCTGTTCGCAGAGCCAGGGGTAATCCTCGGCACGATAGGCAATGATCGAAATGTTCGACGTATCGCCCTTATCCCCCGTGCGGGAATGGGCCAGTGTGTGCAGCTTCATGCTTCGATCCTCGGGTTGACCGCATCACGCGGCAGCAGCAACGACGCCACCGCCACCACCTGCCGCACGCTCTTGCTCGCGCCGCCGCCACCGGACGGGCCATTGGTGTAAAGGGTTTCTACTTCGTTGCCGACGCGCACCGCTTCGCTGCGCTCTTCACAGCGAGCCGCCACGCGCAGGCGCACTTCCCAGGGCTCCACCGTGCTGCGCGGGCCGTGCAGCGAGTCCATGCCGATCAGTTCGGCACGCACGTCCTGCATCTTCACGCCTATCAACTCAAGGCGCTTGAGCACGACATCCCGCGCCAGCTGCGCCCGTGCGACAGCACCGGGGCCGCCGTAGGACATCTGCCCTTCGCCGATCCAGCCGTCCAGATATCCAACACTCACCTTCAACCGTTCGGGACGCGAGCGACCACCAGCGCCTTGGGCGCGAACGCGATCAACGCCCTCCTCGACAAAGCACACCCGGGAAAAATCGGCGGTCACATCCGGCGTCAGATAGGCCGCCGGATCATGCACTTCGTAGATCAGTTGCTCGGTGCAGGTGGCACGGCTGACCCGCCCACCGGAGCCGGTGACCTTGGTGATCACGGCCTGGCCGTCAGCATCAATCTCGGCCAGCGGGAAACCCAGGCGCGCCAGGTCATCCACATCCTTGAAACCCGGGTCGGCAAAATACCCACCGCTGACTTGCCCGGCACATTCGAGCAAATGCCCCACCAAGGTGCCGCGCCCCAGCCGCGGCCAATCGTCCGCCATCCAGCCGAACTCAAACATCTGCGGCGCCAGGAACAGCGAGGGATCGGCCACGCGCCCGGTGATCACCACGTCCGCATCGGCGTGCAATGCCTGCAGAATGCCGTCGACGCCCAGGTAGGCATTCGCAGAGATCAACCGTTCGCCCAAAGAGCCGACGGTCTGGCCGTTATCCAGCAAAAACTCGGGCTGCAACATCGTCAACACATCGTCGCCCACCACAGCGAGTACCTTGAGATCCAGGCCCGCCTCAACAGCAATTCGCCGCACTTCGGCCGCCGCCGACACTGGATTGGCCGCGCCCATATTGGTGATCACCCGCAGGCGACGGCGCCCGGTCTGCACCCCCACAAACGGCAGCACCCGGCGCATGCGCTCACTCAACAGCGGATCGTAACCGCCCTGCGGATCGCTGATCCGCGCCTGTTGCGCCAAGGCGATGGTGCGTTCAGCCAGGCATTCGAATACCAGGTAATCCAGGTCGCCGTGTTCGGCCAACTCGACCGCAGGTTCGATACGGTCGCCGGAATAGCCGGCACCAGAACCGATGCGCAAGGTTTTCATCTCAAATCACTCCCAGGAGCAACGCGGTCAGGGTCATCAACACCGACGCGGCAAACAGAAACGGAATGGTGAAGCGCTGGTGATCGGCCAACTCGATCTTGCACAGGCCCACCAACAGGAAAGTCGCAGGGGTCAGCGGGCTGACCGGGAAGCCGGTGGTGTGCACCCCCAGCAACGAGGCCTGGGCCACTTGCAGCGGGTCGACGCCCAGGGCCTTGCCGACTTCGGCGATCACCGGCATCACGCCGAAATAGTAGGAATCGGGGTCGAACAGCATGCTCAACGGCATGGAAATGAACCCCACCACCGCCGGGATCAACTTGCCGTGACCCGCCGGAATCTGCGCCACCGCTACTTCGGCGATAGCCTTGAGCATGCCGGTGCCCTGCATGATCCCGGTGAACACCCCGGCGGCCAGCAGGATACTGGCCATGGTCAGGGCGGTCTTGGCATGGGCATCGATGCGGGCACGCTGGGCATCTACGTTCGGGTAGTTGATGCACAACGCCACTACGGTGCCGAGCATGAACATCACCACCGGGTCGACCCAGCCGGCGATCATCACCACCATCACCAGCACGGTCAGGATCAGGTTGACCCAGAACAGGCGCGGGCGACGCAGCTTGATATCGTCTTCACTGAGCACCCGTTGCGGCACCGCATCCACCGTGGAGCCGGCGCCGAGGCCCAGGCGTTTTTCTTCGCGACGGCCCAGCCACCAGGCACAGGCAAACACAAAGATCAGGCCGACGATCTGCACCGGGATCAACGGCTGGAACAGGTCCGCCACCGGCACGTGCAGGGCCGCTGACGAGCGCAGCACCGGGCCCGTCCACGGCAGGAAGTTGACTCCGGCCGCCATCGCGCAGACACAGGCCAGGATGCGCTTATCGATACCCAGCCGCGTATACAGCGGCAACATCGCCGGCACCGTCACCAGGAACGTCACCGCGCCGGAGCCGTCCAGGTGTACCAGCAGCGCCAGGGTCGCGGTGCCTACAACAATGCGTGTAGGACGCGTCCCTACCGTGCGCAGGATGCGATCAATGATGGGGTCGAGCATGCCAGCATCGGTCATGATCCCGAAAAACAGGATCGCAAAGACGAACATGCCGACCACGGGGGCGACGTTCTTGATACCGGTGATGATGAAGGCGCTGGTTTGCAGGCCGAACCCGCCGAGCAGTGCGGCGATGATCGGCAAGGCGATCAGGGCCACCAGCGGCGAGAGGCGTTTGCTCATGACGGCAGCGAGCAGGCACAGGATGGTGATGACACCCAGGGTAGCGAGCATGGGTTACTCCAGAGCGACCTTTTTGGCCGGTTATTGTTTTCCCTGGAGTATTGGAAGCAGGTTAGTCTTTGTAAATTGGAATATTCACCCGCTAGTGTTCGGAAAAACAAAATGAAGAACAGTATCCAACACATTCAGGCGTTTCTTGCGGTGGCCCGTACTGGCAGTTTCACCAAGGCGGCCAATGAGCTGCATCTGTCGCCTTCTGCGCTGACGGTGCAGGTGCAACAACTGGAAGACTGGCTCGGCGTCGCCCTGCTCGACCGCAGCCCGCGCCACGTCAGTATTACCGCCGCCGGCCAGGAGGCCCGCGGGCCAATGGAAAAACTGCTGCTGGACCTGGACAACATCGTCAGCGGGTCTCGCGACCTGGCGGCGTTGCGCCGAGGCGTGGTGACCATCGCCGCCCTGCCCTCGGTCTGTGCCGGCAGCCTGCCACCGGTACTGCGCCTGTTTCGCGAGCGCTTTGCCGGAATCGAAGTGCGCCTGCATGACCTGGTGGCCCATCGCATACACGCCCAGGTGCGGTCCGGCGAGGTGGATTTCGGCATTGGCGTGCGTGCACGGCTCAGCCATGGCCTGGAATTCGTGCCAGTGCTGAACGATCGCCTGTGCGCGTTTGTACCGGTCGGTCATCCGCTGACCCGCCATCGCAAACTGACCCTGGAACAACTGGCGGACCAGCCGATCATCCTCACTGGCCGCGACAGCAGCGTGCGCGAGCAAGTGGATGCGCTGTTCGATGAGACACGCCTGACGATGAACGCGGGCATGGAGGCCAACTACATGTCGACGGTGCTGGCACTGGTGCGCCAAGGGTTGGGGATCAGTGTGCTGCCGGAATCGGCGGCGGACAGCCTGGCGGGGTTGAAGCGCATCTACATCGAGCATCCCGGCGTAAACCGGGAGATCGGGTTGATCAGTCGCAGCGGGATGGGCCTGAGCCCGGCGGCGCAACGCTGCTTTGACTTGCTGAACGAAGAACTGAATGTGGGAGGAGCAAGCCCCCTCCCACAGGTTTAACCGAGCATGGCCACATGCTTGGGATGGCTGGCAACCCTCTTCAACCACGCCTGCACAGCCGGATAAGCCTCCAGCTCAAAACCACCCTCATTGGCTACATGGGTATAGGCATACAAGGCCACATCGGCGATGGAGAACTGCTCGCCCACCAGGTACGGCGTCAGTTGCAGTTGGCGCTCCATGACCTTGAGTGCCTTGTAACCGCCTTTGTGCAGTTTCTTGTATTCCTCCAGGCGGTCCTCGGGCAGGCCCAGGTAAAACTGGATAAACCGCGCCACCGCAATGTACGGCTCATGGCTGTACTGCTCGAAGAACTGCCACTGCAACACTTGGGTGCGCAGGCGCGGTTCGGTGGGCAGGAACTCGCTGCCATCGGCAAGGAAGTTGAGGATCGCGTTGGACTCCCACAGGCAGGTGCCGTCTTCCAGTTCCAGCACGGGGATCTTGCCGTTGGGGTTCTTCGCCAGGAACTCGGCGGTCTGGGTGTCACCCTTGAGGATGTCCACATCGATCCATTGATACGGGATGCCCAGCAGGCTGAGCATCAATTTGACCTTGTAGCAGTTGCCCGACTTGTAATCGCCATAAACCTTGTACATGGGGCTCCCCTTATGCCGCTTGCGCGTGCTGTGCTTGACGGACCACCGCGGCCAGGCGCTTGAGACCTTCGTCCAAACGGGCCGGGTCGATATGGCTGAAATTGAGCCGCAACGAACCCAGGTGTCGGTCGGGCTCGGAAAAGAACGGTTCACCGGGCATGAACGCGACGTTCTGGTCGAGCGCTTGAGCCAACAAGGTGCGGGTGTCGAGCGGCTGTTTCAAGGTCAGCCAGAAGAATAAACCGCCCTGGGGCACCTGCCAGTCGGCCAGCTCGACGAAGTGACGCTCCAACGCCGACTGGAAAGCATCGCGGCGCTCGCGATAAAAGCCGCGCAGTTGAGTCAGGTGCTGCTGGTATTGCTCCGTGCCGATCCACTGCATGGCCTGCCATTGGCCGACGCGGTTGGTGTGCAGGTCCGCCGATTGCTTGAGCTTGAGCAGGTGCGGGAACAGGTCCGGGCTGGCGATCAGATAGCCCACGCGCAGGCCCGGCAACAGGGTCTTGGACACGGTGCCGGTGTAGATCCAGCTGGCTTTTTTCAGGCGCCCGACGATGGGTCTGGCGCTGCCGCCGTCGAAAGTCAGTTCGCGGTAGGGTTCGTCTTCGATCAGGGTCACGCTGAATTCGTCGAGCAAGGCGGCGACGGCTTCGCGCTTGGCCTCGCTGTAGCGCACGGCCGAGGGGTTCTGGAAGGTCGGGATCAGGTAGATGAACGCCGGGCGATGGCGTTCAAGGTTGGCACGCAACGCATTCAGGTCCGGGCCGTCGGCGTCCAGTGGCACGGTGAGGCAATCGGCGCCGAACAGTTGGAAGATCTGCAACGCGGCCAGGTAGGTCGGGCCTTCCAGCAGGATCCGGGTGCCCTTGTCGATGTACAGCTTGGCCGCCAGGTCGAGGGTCTGCTGGGAGCCGCTGACCACCAGCACCTGGCTGGCCTGGCACGGCACGCCCAGGGCACGCGCCTCGGCAGCGAGCAGTTCGCGCAACTGCGGTTCGCCTTCGCTCATGCCGTACTGGCCGATGTTCAGCGGCATGTCGTCCCAGTTCAAGGCAGGCAGCATGGCTTCGGCTGGCAGGCCTCCGGCGAACGACATCACTTCCGGGCGCTGGGCTGCCGCGAGGATTTCACGGATCAGGGAGCTTTTGAGGCGCGTAACACGTTCAGAGAAGGCCATGGGGTCACCGGTAGCGAAGACTGTGGGAAATACGTCAAACTGGTTGACCGAAATTACGACGACTCGCACGGATACGTCAATATGCTTGACCTTAAAAACCCAACCGCCCAGCAGGCCGCGATGGAAGCGTTTTTCTTCGGCTACCAGGCGTTTACCGCCAAGGCCGACGAAATGCTCGAGCGCCGCGGGCTGAGCCGGGTGCATCAGCGCATCGTGTTTTTCATCGCGCGCTACCCGGCGCTGAGCGTGAAGGAACTGCTGGAACTGCTCGGTGTGAGCAAGCAGGCACTGAACATCCCTCTGCGCCAATTGCAGGAGATGCACCTGGTCAACAGCGTCGCGTCCGAGACAGACAAGCGCAAACGCCTGCTGGAATTGACCGAGGAAGGCCTGCGCTTCGAACAGTCACTGCGCCGCGAACAGGTGAAGTTGCTGCAACGTGCCTTCAGTGACGCCGGTGAAGACGCGGTGGTTGGGTGGCTGGCGGTGAATCAGGCGCTCGCCAACCAGCCCTGACCCTGTGGTTGCCTTTCATCTATTTGGTGCAGCGGATAGAAAACATTATTTGCTTTATTTGTATACAAAAGCATAATTCGCTTCGTGCGAGTTCCTGACCTATTGGTCAACAAACCCGCCAGTACCTCTCAGCGCTTGCGCGCTGGCCATAACAATAAAATGCTTGAGGAGTACTCGCTGTGGATAGCCGCAAATCCGAAGCCCCGACGCTGGACCTTGCCCCCTCACCAAACGGCTGGCTGGAACGCCTGTTCAAACTGCGCTTGCATGGCACCACAGTGAAGACCGAGCTGATCGCCGGCCTCACCACCTTCATCACCATGGCCTACATCATCTTCGTCAACCCTAACATCATGGCCGACGCGGGCATCGATCACGGTGCGGCGTTCGTCGCCACCTGCATCGCCGCCGCACTCGGTTGCCTGTTGATGGGGCTGTATGCCAACTGGCCCGTGGGCCTGGCGCCGGGCATGGGTTTGAATGCGTTTTTCACCTACACCGTGGTTGGTACCATGGGCTACACCTGGCAGACCGCCCTCGGCGCCGTGTTTATCTCCGGTGTGTTGTTCATGTTCCTGACCCTGTCCCGGGTGCGTGAATGGCTGCTCAACAGCATCCCCGTCAGCCTGCGCCACGCCATGGGTGCCGGCGTGGGGTTGTTCCTCGGGGTGATCGGCCTGAAGACCGCCGGCATCATCGTCGACAGCCCGGCGACCCTCATCAAGCTCGGCTCCTTGCATGAGCCTGCGCCGCTGTTGGCGGCGGTGTGCTTCTTACTGATCGCGATTCTCAGCTACCACCGGGTTTTCGGCGCGATCCTGATCAGCATCATCGCCGTGACGCTCGCCGGCTGGGGCCTGGGCCTGGTGCATTACAACGGTTTCATCTCCACCCCACCGAGCCTGGCGCCGACCTGGATGGCGATGGACGTAGCGGGTGTGTTCAATGTCAGCATGATCAGCGTGGTATTTGCCTTTCTTTTTGTACACATGTTCGACACCGCGGGTACACTGATGGGCGTCGCGCAACGGGCCGGATTGGTCAATGCCGACGGCAAGATCGACAACCTGTCCCGTGCATTGAAGGCCGACAGTGCCTCCAGCGTGTTCGGTGCCATGGTCGGTGTGCCGCCGGTGACCAGCTACGTGGAAAGTGCTGCGGGCGTGGCCGCAGGTGGCCGTACCGGGTTGACCGCCGTCACCGTCGGCGTGCTGTTTGTGGCCGCGATGTTTTTCGCACCGCTGGCCGGGATGATTCCGGCCTATGCCACCGCAGGTGCGCTGATTTACGTGGCAATGCTGATGATGGCGAGCATGGCCCATATCAACTGGGATGAAGCCACCGACAGCATTCCGGCGATTGTCACCGCGATCATGATGCCGCTGACGTTCTCGGTCGCCGATGGGATTGCCCTGGGGTTTATCACCTACGTGGCCCTCAAGGCCGGTACCGGCAAGTACCGCGAGATCTCCGTGAGCCTGTGGGTGCTGTGCGCGATTTTCATCGCGAAATTCATATTTCTATAAAGAGGAGCAAGGCATGAGTCTGGAAACCTGGTTGTTGTTCAGTGGCGCGGCATTGGTGGTGATCCTGATCCCCGGGCCGCTGTCGTTGTTGATGATCAGCAACAGCCTCAACTATGGCTTGCGCCGCTCCTACCCTGCATTCCTCGGCGGCGTGACGGCCTCGATCTGTCTGCTCAGTGCTTCGGCGCTGGGCCTGGGTGCCCTGCTGCTGGCCTCGGAACAACTGTTCAGCGCGCTGAAGATCGTCGGCGCGCTGTACCTGTTTTATCTCGCCTGGCAGAGCTGGCAGCAGTCGCGTCAACCCAGCCAGGGAGCCGAGGTCCCGCAAGCCGCGCCGACGCCACGCTTTCGCGCCCTGTTCGGGCGTGCGTTTGTGCTGGGCGCCAGCAACCCCAAGGACATCCTGTTCTTTGCCGCGTTCCTGCCGCAGTTTCTCAACAGCCAGCAGCCGTTCCTGGCGCAGTTGCTGATCATGATCGCCACCTGGACCGTGCTTGACCTTTTGTGCAAGCTGGCCTACGGCTTGAGTGCCCACGGCGCTGCGCGCTACCTGCGCAGCGGCAAGGGCCAGAGCTGGTTCAACCGGATCAGCGCCGGGCTGTTCGGCGGCGCGGGTGCACTGTCGTTGCTCAAGGGCTGACCCCGCCGAACTTGACGAAAAACACCGTCGGGTCGGATCGCGGCGCCCACTGGATACCGGCAATGATCTTGACCAGGCGGTGCTGATTGAGGGCCTGGTTGATCTCGGGAATATGCTCCGAATACGTGCGCGCCACACTGCGCCGCCTGAACCAATCGTCAGTCAGTTGAACGCTGCTGGCGGAACGCAGGTTGACGGTGCTGTCCTTCACCCAGCGGGTGAGCACGTAGTATTTGGCGGTGGATCTGGGGTGAGTGCAAAAGTAATCCACCGAATACTGACCGCCCATGCGCTTTTCAATCGCGTGGGTGACAAACCCTTGCTGCTCCAGCACCTGCGCGACCGCCGTCTGTACCAATTGAGCCCTGAGACTGGCGTTTTCCCGGGTGGTCGTGCGCAAGGAGGGGTCCAGGGGCACAGGCAGGTTGTAATCCAAGCGTGTAAACCCCGGTGAGCGGCCTTCATAGCCGATGTAGAAACTCAAACGCCGCCGGCTATAGGTGGCACTCAGCAGTTTCAGCAGGTCGTCGGTGCGCCCCACGGCGCCGGGGGCAAGCCACTGGTCCAGCGTGGCGCGGAGGGTCAACAGGTGGCTGGCCGTGACCTCACGGCCGGCGTCGGCCAGTTCGATCAAGCGCTCGCTGACGTAGCGCCTGCTGAGTTCCCTCATTCGGGGGAAAACCCTGCCCACCGTGTTCTCCAGAGGTTCCAGGAACAGCACCGGCCGCGCTTTCCAGAGACCATCGGCTCCCCGCACCGCGGGGATCGGCTGTTCAATGAAACCGGCACCGAGCCAGTAGTGGATGTCGGTGACCGCTTGAGGGGCCAGCGCGCGGTTGCGGGTGAGGAAGATAATGTCCTGGAACGACGAGCGGGTTCCTTCGGGCAGCAGCCTGAACAAGCGCCCCTCCTGCCGAAGCACCTCAAAGGCGCGCTCCCCCTCTCCGCCCACCACACGGAATATCCCCTGCTCGGGCAGCAGGTCTGTCAGCGCCCAACGTGAATCGAACCCCCAGCCCTGCCCCGCCCCAGGCAGAGGGGCCGCGCGCGCCACGTGCTCCTGCAGGAGCACATGAGAGGGCGGCGACCACTCCTGGACGCGGGGAGGCGTCGCCCATGGCCGCCACATACCGGTGCTGGGCCCTGGCTGCGGCTGGGCCGGCGGAGCATCGGCGCCGAGCAGCCATTGCCCGGGTTCCTCGATGTACAGAATCAGCTCGTTTTGCACATCATCCTGTGGATGTCTGAGACGCAGCACCTGTTCATCCTGGCGTCGATAGACCGGGTATTGATGGGTATCGTCGACCACAAACTGCTCGCCCCCCTTGACGTAGGTGCCCCGATTGCCCGGCCCCTGCAACTCGACGGCGGCATTGGGCGGCAGGTCTTTGCGAAAACGTTCCAACACCTTGGTCGGGAAGGCCGCCGACGGTTTGAGCGTAGACAGCCCGCCCCCGGCCATCCCTTGACGACGATGCAGCCGGCCCAGTGCACCCAGCATCGATGTGCGTACGGCTGCACTCCCCGTTACCCGCGCGCCCTTGGGCCCGGGCATGAACGCGCTCAGCAGATCCACAAAACCCAGTAGAGTGACAAACGCCAGGTCCACGGCGTCCCCGGCCTGGCGGCTGTGATGAAAGCGCCGGGCCGCCAACAGAATTTCGTAAAGACTGACACCCAGGCCAATCACCGGCACGAACGACAGTAACCCACGCAATGTGGCGGCGTGCTGCTCACCCAAGCGCTCTTGCCGGTAGGCCGCCAACGCCTTGGCCGACACCGCTCGCCCTTGTGCACGGTGCTGGATTTCGAGGAGTCTGGCATGGGCCAGCAGGGACAGCGCATGGCTGGCGGTGGTCGCGCTGAAGTCGAGCCAGTCGTTCGGGGCGGCGCCGATCTGCTCGTTGATCTGCGCGTGGATATCCTCCACGGCCACCGCCGGCACGCGGTGCTTGACCTTGAACGTGCGAATGAATCGGGCGATTGCCTCGATCGTTTCCAGCACATAAAACCCACGTACCGGCGCATACACCAGCTTGGGACTGCCGAGAGCAAGCATGGCGCCTGCGCCGCCGACGGCGGAATAGCTGGCAATGGCCTCTGCCTCCCACCCCGGCGCGACTTGACGGGCCAGCGCCTTCACATTGGCCGGCGTCGCCCAGGCCTTGTTCAATCCGGCGACAGCCTGCGCTCGGCTGGCGTACTCGGTCATGGCCGGTCCGTCCACTGCGGCAGGCCAGTAGACCAGCCACAACCCTGAGGACTCGTCGTGGATCACCAGTATCCCGGCGATGTGACGGTCGTGTTCCAGGGTATGGCCGCGAAGACGCACGAAGTGCAGTCGCAAGCGTTGGCCGCCGAGGTTCAGGTCAGCCGCCATCGCGGCGTTCAGCACGCCCTGGGCGGCACTGCTCAAGCCTTGCCGCGCCGCCGAAAACACATGCATTCGCGCCTCTTGGCGCAGCATTCGGTGAATCAGGGCATCGGGCAACGGTGGGGACGCGGAAGCAGACGGATAGAACACCTTTTGGATCAGCGTGTCATAGCGCCCGCCAATATCCAGGGCTGACAGGGTCTTGATCAAGTAGCCCGGGTTCAAGCGTTGCCGCCACTGTGGCGCCACGTAGCGCGCGCGGTTCAAGCGCCACTCGGTCCAGGGCGCCTGGGCATCCAGGTTGTGCAGGGCCAATTGCAACAGACTGAACGTGGTGCGTTGCGGGCTGACGACTTTCTTCACGTCCCGCTCGCCCACCCCGCACTGGCTGGTCCACCCGCAAAAGTAGGCACTGACATCATCGGGCATATCCAGCAAAGGCTGATCGATGTCCACCTCCGGGTACAACCCATCCAGCGTCAACTGAGCGATCAACCGCGTGCGCGCAAACACTTCCAGCTCCGGCAATTCACGCCAGAGCTTGGCTTCGAATGCCTGGGCACTGCTCAGATAGTGCAGTTGCAAACGTCGGTATGCATTGCGCTGATCAGCCTGCGCCTGGCCCAGCCACGCCGGCAGTTTTTTCGCCTGGGTGGCGGCGAAGCGCAGCAGATCAAGGTTGGCCATGGCGTGGGTCAATGCATCATGGGCCGACACCTGTAGGTGCTCACGCAACTCGGCAGCCAACAGCATCCGAATCAGCGCCGGGTCGTGGACTTCACTGAACGGCCGCGAGCCCTGATCCGCCTCCTGGTCGAGCCGGGCATAGTGGTGGATCAGTTCAGTGAACCCATGATGCAGCACATGTTCCTCAAGCACTTCATACGTCACCGTAACGGTCGATGTGGCTTTCAACGCCTGACGCCGATCGCGCCCCACGCAGTGCCACAGGGGCGATCCGTCACGGCTGCCGAGGCTCGCCCGCAGGCGTGCGGATAGCGTCTCCAGGCTGTCGAACTCAGCCAGCCCGCCAAAACGCCCGGCCACACACAGCAGCACGGGCTGCGTCCGACCCGGGGTGGCGTGAGCCTGTTTTGTCGTTACCACGAACGCCCCCAACGCCCCCTGGCCACCCAACAGCACCCGCAGTACGCAAGTATCGCTGCCCTTGCGGTCGCTGGCCTGGGGTTTGTTCAACACTTCAACCAGGCGCTGCAAGGGCGCCTCGCCTACCAGTTTCAAACGTTGTAGCCGTTGCGCCTCATGCAACAGCGCCTCACGCTGGGCGATCAACAGCAAGGTGGTGCGATTGCGCGTGCCGCCAGGGTGCTCCAACCAGAATGCCGGGCTCAGCAGGCGCTCATCCGGCCCTTTCAACAAGGCCTGCACCGCATCAGCCTGTGTTTGCCATTGCCCATTGAGCGTGACCAGCGCTTCATAAGCCGTACTCTCCCGACTCGGGTCCTGTAGGTCGAGCAACCTCATGAGGTGCTTTTCATAGCGCTCCACCTGCTGCTCGCGGCAGCGCAGGGCCATCCCGAAAGGTAGTTGGCCAAGGATGATTTCATCCGCACGCCGCGTTGCGTCCCAGCCCAACAAGGTCCCCAGGGAAGCGCCCAGGCGCTCCACGATCGCCAGTCGGTCCCGGCCTTTTTCGATAAACCGCAGCAAGCGCGCCGTGTCACGCCCCAGCGAAGCCGGTGCGGCTACTGCCGCGTGATTGATCGACAACGCACACGCCAGTTCGTTATCCCATTGCGCCTCAAGCACGGCGATTGCACTGTGCTGCAAGGCATCGCCGGCCAGGGCAGCACCACACGCCAACCGCGTCTCGCCGTGGCAGGCTTCGTGGCGACGGCGTAGCGGCAGGCACTGCCACAGGAAGCTGAACAACTCGCCGTTCAACAGGCTCGTCAAGCCGCATTGCACCTGTTCCCAGGTGTTGAACTCATAGAATGCGCGGGCCATCCCTGGCAGATAGATCACGTGGGGCGCCTGCTGCGCCGCGCCCTCACGGTACAGGTGCAGGGCGCCGGGAATGGTCAGCGCTGTCTGAAACGTACCGGGCCACAGCACTGTGCTGACGCGCACGCCAGCCCAATCGCCACCCGCGCGCTGGCGTGCCTCGTCGGAAGGCGCGTCCGCCACCTGCTGCACCATCGCCCAACCCGCGTCCGACAGTTCATCCAGTTGGTGAGCCAGGAAACCGGCGTCGATGAACAAGCGCTTGCGCAATTGCACCCAACGCGCCTGGCGCGTCAACCACGAGCCGTACGCCAGATGCCGCCAGTAATCACGCATCTGGTTGTCGAGCCGAGCCATCAACGCCAGGCCCTTGACCTGCTCCAGCGCCTGCAGGGCGGTAAAAGGCAGTTTGCGCGCAGGGTCGTCCTTGAGGCTCAGCGCGGTGTATTGGTTGAGGTTGATCGGCAAGGAAGGATCACTGAACAACGCCAACGCGCGCTCGGTCAGGCTGTCGACTTTCTGCGCGGGACGTGGCGGCAGCGGCTCGGTGAACAGCAGGTTGTCCGGGTCGAGACCGAAGGCTTCCTGCAACGCGAACCGAATCACCCGCAACACCCGTGGCGCCCTGCCGATCAGACGCTTGAGCGCCTTTGAGGATTCGATGCAGCGCGCGTTCACGCCGTGCCATTGGTTGATCACTCGACTGGGTTGGGCGGATGCGTTGAGACGGCGCGTCAGCAAGCGGCGGACGGCTTGATCACGGTCCTCGCGGGCTTGAACGGGACTGTCGAGATCATGGGATTCGGCGGGGATTGTGTCCGGTGCCGAAACTGCGGGGTTAAGGGGATCAGAGCTCATGACGGCGTCTTCTTGTACGAAAGAAGCCGAGCCTAGGCCTCATCCCTCTAAGGTGTGCGTCACATAATTGAACGGGCGCATGGACCAACGCCCGGCGAAAAAAAGCCCGCAGTGTGCGCGGGCGAAACCAACGAAGAGCTTTGGGGGTGTGAAGCGAGGTGACGCTCAGCTACCGCGATAGGTGGAGTAGCTGTAGGGCGAAATCAGTAGCGGGACATGGTAGTGATCCTGCTCGGCGCTGATGCCGAAACGCAGCACTACCACATCGAGGAAGGCCGGCTCCGGCAGTTGCACGCCACGGGCGCGGTAGTAGTCGCCGGCGCTGAATTGCAATTGGTACACGCCGCTGCGGTAGTCATCGCCTTGCAGCAACGGTGCGTCGCAGCGGCCGTCGCTGTTGGTCTGCGCGGTGGCGACCAGTGCCAGCTGCGCGCCTTCGACGCGGTACAGCTCAACCTTGATTGCGCTGCCGGGGCAGCCGTGCGCGGCGTCCAATACGTGTGTGGTCAAGCGTCCCATGGCGTCTACGCGCCTCCTGTGGTCAATAGAAGAGTGATCCGCACTTTTTCAGGGCATCGAAAAAGCCGGCGATGATCGATTAAGACACTTTTTAAAAAAATTGTACACAATAAAAATCACAAACTCTTAGATCCGCCTGCTGCCATTGCTCAACAGCGCAATCTGCGCGTTATCCTTGCTTTTAAACGACCTTTTGTCCATTAGCTGACCAACCAGGCAAGTTTCTTGCTACACCAATCGTTCAGGGCTCCGCCGAAAAAATGCAGAAATGTAGGCTTACAAAGTGCGCGATAAGTTGTATACAATCACTCATCGCTACTACGACGAACAAGAAGGAAGACTGCAGTGAGCGCTGACTACCCACGCGACCTGATCGGTTACGGCAGTAACCCTCCTCACCCCCACTGGCCGGGCAAGGCGCGCATTGCGCTGTCTTTCGTACTCAATTACGAAGAAGGCGGCGAGCGCAATATCTTGCACGGCGACAAAGAATCCGAAGCCTTTCTCTCCGAAATGGTCTCGGCCCAGCCCCTGCAAGGCGAGCGCAACATGAGCATGGAGTCGCTGTACGAATACGGCAGCCGTGCCGGCGTATGGCGCATCCTCAAGCTGTTTAAAGAATTCGATATCCCGCTGACCATCTTCGCCGTGGCCATGGCCGCGCAGCGCCATCCGGATGTGATCCGCGCCATGGTCGACGCCGGCCATGAGATCTGCAGCCACGGCTACCGCTGGATCGACTACCAATACATGGACGAGGCCCAGGAGCGCGAGCACATGCTCGAAGCCATCCGCATCCTCACCGAACTCACCGGCGAACGCCCACTGGGCTGGTACACCGGGCGCACCGGCCCCAATACCCGGCGGCTAGTCATGGAGGAAGGCGGCTTTCTCTACGATTGCGACACCTACGACGACGACCTGCCCTACTGGGAACCCAACACCCCGACCGGCAAGCCGCACCTGGTGATTCCCTACACCCTGGACACCAACGACATGCGCTTCACCCAGGTGCAGGGTTTCAACAAGGGCGATGATTTTTTCGAGTACCTCAAGGACGCGTTCGACGTGCTCTACGCCGAAGGGGCCGAGGCACCGAAGATGCTTTCCATCGGCCTGCACTGCCGCCTGATCGGCCGCCCGGCGCGCCTGGCGTCGTTGAAGCGCTTTATCGAGTACGTCAAAGGTCACGAGCAGGTGTGGTTCACCCGCCGCGTCGACATTGCCCGCCACTGGCAGGAAACCCACCCCTACACGGGAGCGGCGAAATGACTGCGTTCCACGGCCTGAAACCCTCGACCTTGAGCCGCGATGAGTTTGTCGCTGCCTTCGCCGATATCTACGAACACTCGCCATGGGTGGCCGAAAAGGCCTTCGACCTGGGCCAGGATGCTTCGATCGACCAGATCGAAACCCTGCACCAGCGCATGAGCGACATCCTGTTGAGCGCTGATCATGCCAGCCAGCTGGCGCTGATCAACGCTCACCCGGACCTGGCCGGCAAAGCCGCCGTCCAAGGCCAACTGACCCAAGCCAGCACCGATGAGCAAGCTGGCGCGGGGATTCACCAATGCACGGCCGAAGAGTTCTCGCGCTTCACCGAGCTGAACGACGCCTACAAGGCCAAGTTCAAGTTTCCCTTCATCATGGCGGTAAAAGGCAGCAACCGGCATCAGATCCTGGCCGCGTTCGAAACGCGCATTCACAACTCGGTCGAGGCCGAGTTCAAATGTGCACTGGCCGAGATCAACAAGATCGCGTTGTTCCGCTTACTGACCCTCTAAACGACCATCTCCAGCCACTTTATCTAAGGCAGACAAGAAGAATGAAAGCTTACGCCGTACCTTTCGAAAAGTTCGTCAACCTGGCCGACGCCCGCCTGGGCACCAAGATCATCTCCGTCACCGATGACTGGTTCGCCGACGCCAATCGCCTGTTCCAGCCGACCCCGGCCGTATGGAAGGAGGGCGTTTTCGATGACAACGGCAAGTGGATGGACGGCTGGGAGTCGCGCCGCAAGCGCTTCGAAGGCTACGACAGCGCGGTGATCCGCCTGGGTGTGCCGGGCTCGATCAAAGGCGTGGACATCGACACTTCATTCTTCACCGGCAACTTCCCGCCATCAGCCTCCCTGGAAGCCTGCTTCCTGACTTCGGGCGAGCCGGATGACAACACCCAATGGGTCGAAGTGCTGTCCGCCGTCGAGTTGCAAGGCAACAGCCACCACTATCACGAGATCCACAACGACCAGGCCTTCAGCCACCTGCGTTTCAACATCTACCCGGACGGCGGCGTGGCGCGCCTGCGCGTATACGGCGTGCCGTTTCGCGACTGGTCCTCGGTGGGCGACAACGAACAGGTCGACCTGGCGGCAGCACTCAACGGTGGCCGTGCCCTGGCCTGCTCCGATGAACACTTCGGCCGCATGAGCAACATCCTCAATCCAGGCCGTGGCATCAACATGGGCGACGGCTGGGAAACCGCGCGTCGTCGCACACCGGGCAATGACTGGGTGATCGTGGCGCTGGGTCACCCGGGCGAGATCGAGAAGATCATCGTCGACACCCTGCACTTCAAGGGCAACTACCCGGACACCTGCTCGATCCAGGGCGCGTTCGTGAAGGGCGGCACCGACAGCCAGATCGAAACCCAGTCGCTGTTCTGGCGCGAACTGCTGCCGGCGCAGAAGCTGGAAATGCACGCCGAACACACCTTTGCCGAGCAGATCAAGGCGCTGGGGCCGATTACCCACATCCGGCTGAACGTGTTCCCGGATGGTGGCGTGAGCCGCCTGCGGGTCCTCGGTAAGGTAGCGAAATAAGGGTGGACCCCATCGCGGGCAAGCCCGGCTCCCACAAGAGTATGCGGTCAAATGTGGGAGCCGGGCTTGCCCGCGATAACGGTAGACCAGACACCATCACACTCGAAAATTTAAGAAGACAGCCATGCGCACACTGATGATCGAACCCCTGACCAAAGAAGCCTTCGCCCCTTTCGGAGACGTTATCGAAACCGATGGCAGCGATCACTTCATGATCAACAATGGGTCGACCATGCGCTTCCACAAACTGGCCACGGTGGAAACCGCCAAGCCAGAGGACAACGCCATCATCAGCATCTTCCGCGCCGATGCGCAGGACATGCCGCTGACCGTGTGCATGCTGGAACGACACCCGCTGGGCAGCCAGGCTTTCATTCCGCTGCTCGGCAACCCCTTTCTGATCGTGGTCGCGCCACTTGGCGATGAACCTGTATCGGGCTTGGTCCGCGCCTTCGTCACCAACGGCAGGCAGGGCATTAATTACCATCGCGGCGTCTGGCACCACCCGGTGCTGACGATCGAAAAGCGGGATGACTTCCTGGTGGTTGATCGCAGTGGCACAGGCAATAACTGCGATGAGCATTTTTTCAAAGAGGATGAGCGGTTGATCCTCGCCCCCCACCAATAAGAGAAGGTCTGATCACCCGACAACAAGGGTGACAGGCGAGAGGTAAAGACTGTGGAAGCACATTTGATGGAATGGCTGAACCTGAGCGTGCGCTGGGTTCACATGATCACGGGCGTCGCGTGGATCGGCGCTTCTTTCTACTTCGTCTGGCTGGAAAACAACCTCAATCGCGTCAACCCCAAGAGCGGCCTGGCCGGTGACTTGTGGGCGATCCACGGTGGCGGTATCTACCACCTGGAAAAATACAAACTGGCCCCGCCGACCATGCCGGACAACCTGCACTGGTTCAAATGGGAGGCCTACTTCACCTGGATGTCGGGCATTGCGCTGCTGTGCGTGGTGTTCTACTGGAACCCGACCCTGTACCTGCTAGCCCCCGGCAGCAGCCTCAGTGGCCCGGAAGGCGTGTTGCTGGGCATTGGCTCACTGTTCGCCGGCTGGTTCATCTACTCCTTCCTCTGCGACTCGGCCCTGGGCAAGCGCCCTGCCCTGCTCGGTTTCATCCTGTTCGTGCTGTTGATTGCCGCCGCGTACGGCTTCAGCAAAGTGTTCAGTGGGCGGGGTGCGTACCTGCACGTGGGTGCGGTGATCGGCACCATCATGGTGGGCAACGTGTTCCGCATCATCATGCCGGCACAACGCGCGCTGGTGGCGGCGATCGCGGAAAACCGCACGCCGGACCCGGCGCTGCCCGCCAAAGGTCTGCTGCGTTCGCGTCACAACAACTACTTCACCTTGCCGGTGCTGTTCATCATGATCAGCAACCACTTTCCGAGCACCTACGGCAGCCAATACAACTGGCTGATCCTGGCGGGCATCGCGGTGGCGGCGGTGTTGGTGCGCCACTACTTCAACACCCGGCATAACAGCCAGAAGTACGCGTGGACGTTGCCGGTGGGTGCACTGGCAATGATCTGCCTCGCCTACGTGACCGGCCCCAAGCCGCTGGCCGAAGTGGCCAAGGCCCCGGCGGCCATCGAGTACCAACCGTTGCCGGAAACCGCACTGGGCGGTGGCTTGAAACCGGCAGCGCCTGCTGCCCCCGCCGCTGAACCTGCGCCGGCCCAGGCGACGATTGATTTCGACAAGGTCCACGGGGTGATCCAGGAGCGCTGCGCCGTGTGTCACTCGGCCAAGCCCACCAGTCCGTTGTTCAGTACGGCTCCAGCGGGTGTGATGTTCGACACCCCGGCGCAGATCCAGCAGCAGGCGGCGCGTATCCAGGCGCAGGCCGTGGCGAGCCAGATCATGCCGTTGGGCAACATCACCCAGATGACCCAGCAGGAGCGGGATTTGATTGGCACCTGGATCAACCAGGGGGCGCGTACCAACTGACAGGCTGGCGCAGATCCAAAGGTGGGAGGGGGCAGCCCCCCTCCCACAAGGGTCTCCAGTGTTTTGAAGATCGAGTCCCACCCGGCAATTGAATGCCGAACAACACAACAATAAAAAGATCCGAGGTGTTGCATGACCGAGTTAGCCGAACCGCAGATTCCCGCCGCACCCGCCCTGGTGCGGCTGCCCCTCTTGCAACTGATTCTGGTAGGCCTGCAACACGTCTTGCTGATGTACGGCGGCGCCGTCGCCGTGCCCTTGATCATTGGCCAGGCCGCAGGCCTCGGCCGTGAAGAAATCGCCTTTCTGATCAACGCTGATCTGCTGGTCGCCGGCATCGCCACCCTGGTGCAGTCGTTCGGCATCGGCCCGGTGGGCATTCGCATGCCGGTAATGATGGGCGCCAGTTTTGCCGCCGTCGGCAGCATGGTCGCCATGGCCGGCATGCCCGGTATCGGCTTGCAGGGCATCTTCGGCGCGACCATCGCTGCCGGGTTCTTTGGCATGCTGATCGCACCGTTCATGTCCAAGGTCGTGCGTTTTTTCCCGCCGTTAGTGACCGGCACGGTGATCACCGCGATTGGCCTGTCGCTGTTTCCCGTGGCGGTGAACTGGGCCGGCGGTGGCAGTGCCGCCGCGACTTTCGGCTCACCGGTCTACCTGGCGGTTGCCGCGCTTGTATTGGCCACCATCCTGCTGATCAACCGCTTCATGCGTGGCTTCTGGGTGAACATCTCGGTGCTGATCGGCATGGGCCTGGGCTACGCCTTGTGCGGCGCCATCGGCATGGTCGACCTCAGTGGCCTGGCCCAGGCGCCGTGGGTGCAGGTGGTGACGCCGTTGCACTTCGGCATGCCCAAATTCGAGTTGGCGCCGATCCTGTCGATGTGCCTGGTGGTGGTGATCATCTTTGTCGAGTCCACCGGGATGTTCCTCGCGCTGGGCAAGATCACCGGCCAGGACGTCACGCCGAAAATGCTGCGGCGCGGCCTGCTGTGTGATGCCGGTGCGTCGTTCTTTGCCGGGTTCTTCAACACCTTCACCCACTCTTCGTTCGCGCAGAACATCGGCCTGGTGCAGATGACCGGCGTGCGCTGCCGTTCGGTGACGATGATGGCCGGCGCATTTCTGATCGTGCTCAGCCTGCTGCCAAAGGCGGCGTACCTGGTCGCGTCGATCCCGCCGGCGGTGCTGGGGGGCGCGGCGATTGCCATGTTCGGCATGGTGGCGGCGACCGGGATCAAGATCCTGCAGGAAGCCGATATCGCCGACCGGCGCAACCAATTGCTGGTGGCGGTGAGCATCGGCATGGGCCTGATCCCGGTGGTGCGCCCGGAGTTCTTCGCGCAGCTGCCGCTATGGATGAGCCCGATTACCCACAGCGGTATCGCCATGGCCACCCTCAGCGCGTTGTCGCTGAATATCCTGTTCAACATTCTCGGCGGTTCTGAACGACCAGCCGTTGCTCCTACGCATTGATTCCTTCGTTCGCACAAAAACAATAACGAAACTGGGAACATCAACATGCACACCGTTCACCCGGGGCCGGTCACAAGCCGTGCCCCATTCTCGCCCCGCGCGCGCTGTAACGGCGCACTTGAGCCCAGGCCTGGGAGCCAGTATTCTCCGCGCCCGCTCGAATCGACTCAAAAAAAAACAGCGAATGTAAAAGCTGACTGCAAGGCCAACTTATCCCGGCCTAATGTCTGCGGCCAAAGTGCGCAAATGTCCTCTGAATTCGACTGCATCTCATGCAGCCGACGGGGATTTTTTGGCTTTTTAAACACCTTGGCGCAGCTCTTGCTAAAAGCACTAAAGCTGACCGAACAGACGATTTTTGCAGCGAACCAAAAGGCGCCACACCAGAGCGCCTGCGTAGAAGAAAAACCATAAAACTTTAACTCGGGAGCAACCGAATGAAACCTATGTTCAAAGGCCTGATGCTGGCGGGATCCCTGCTGGCCGGTGGCCAAGCCGTGGCCGGTGACCTGTTGCAGTGGCAGAACAACAGCCTGACTTACTTGTGGGGCAAGAGCTTTACCGTCAACCCGCAGATTCAGCAAACCGTCACGTTCGAACATGCCGATGCGTGGAAGTACGGTGATAACTTTATCTTCGTCGACCGCATCTTTTACAACGGCAAGGAAGACGGCAACGTCGGCCCCAGTACGTATTACGGCGAAATAAGCCCACGGCTGTCATTCGGCAAGATCTTCGATAAAGACCTGTCCTTCGGCCCCATCAAGGATGTATTGCTGGCGTTCACTTACGAGTTCGGCGAAGGCGACAACGAGTCGTACCTGCTCGGGCCTGGCTTTGACTTGAACATCCCCGGTTTCGATTACTTCCAGCTGAACTTCTACCAACGCCAGACCGAAGGCAATCGCCCAGGTGACGGCGTCTGGCAGATCACGCCGGTCTGGTCCTACACCATCCCAGTGGGCAATTCGGACGTGCTGATCGACGGCTTCATGGACTGGGTGACGGACAACGACAAGAACGCCCGTGGCACCTACCACGCCAATCTGCACTTCAACCCGCAGGTCAAATATGACCTGGGCAAGGCGCTGCATTGGGGCGACAAGCAGTTGTACGTGGGTTTTGAATACGACTACTGGAAGAACAAGTACGGGATCGAAGATTCCGGCGCGTTCAAGACCAACCAGGACACGGCGAGCTTCCTGGTCAAGTATCACTTCTGACCGTCAGGCCAGGCCGAGGAATTTCGACAATTCCTCGCGCTTGGCCAACGCATCCCGCCGCCCCAGCTCGATCAATTCACTGCAATACCCCGCCTCGAACAGCAGGTAACTCAACACCCCCGCCCCGCTCGTCTTGGTCGCCCCCGGCCCGCGCAGAAACAAGCGCAACGCCGCCGGCAGTTCCTGGCGATGCCGCGCCGCGATCTCATCGATCGGCTGGCTGGGTGCGATCACCAGCACCTCCACCGCCGCCACCCCCGGCGCGACATGGCTGAACTGGTTCAAGCGTTCGAGCAATTCGATATCGCTTTCCAGGCTGTCAATGAACGTGCTGTTGAGCATATGCCCACCGATCTGCGCCAGGGTCGGCTCCTGGCCGGTGTAGCTGCGCTGTACCGCCGGCTCATTGCCCCGCGGGTTGCCGCTGACACCGACCACCAGCACGCGGCTGGCGCCCAGGTGCAAGGCCGGGCTGATCGGCGCCGACTGCCGCACGGCGCCGTCGCCGAAGTACTCCTGGTCGAGTTTGACCGGGGCGAACAACAAGGGGATCGCCGAACTGGCCAGCAGGTGTTCGACCGTCAGTTGAGTCGGCAGGCCGATACGACGGTGGCGCAACCAGGCGTCGATGGTGCCGCCGCCCTGATAGAAGGTCACTGCCTGCCCGGACTCATAACCAAAAGCCGTAACCGCCACCGCATGCAGGTGTTTGTTGCGGATGGCTTCGTCGATGCCGTCCAGATGCAGCTTGTCTTTGAGCAGCGCCTTCAGCGGCGTGCTGTCGAGCAGTGCCACCGGTACTTGTGCGCCCAAGCCCAGCAGGCTGTGGATCAGGAAACGGCTTGCCTGGCGGATCACCCCCGGCCAGTCACTGCGCAGCACCAGATGGCTGCTGAAGCCCTGCCAGAAAGCGGTAAGGCGTTGGATCGCGGCGGTGAAGTCCATGGCGCCACTGGCCAGGCTCACCGCATTGATCGCACCGGCCGAGGTGCCGACGATCACCGGAAAAGGATTGGGTGCACCCGAGGGCAGCAACTCGGCAATCGCCGCCAATACCCCCACCTGATACGCCGCTCGCGCCCCGCCGCCGGAAAGAATCAAGCCTGTAACCGGTTCAGCTGGGCGCATTGCGTCACTCCATGTGGGGAAATGTCTGTCTTATCGACGGCGTTTTTCGTACAGCTTGGGTTCACCCCGTGGCCGGCTCTTGAAGCGGCGGTGGGTCCACAGGTATTGCTCGGGGCATTCACGCACGGAGGCTTCAACCCATTGGTTGATGCGCAGGCAGTCGACTTCATCGCTTTCGCCGGGGAAGTCGGTGAGCGGCGGGTGGATCACCAGGCGGTAACCGCTGCCATCGGCCAGGCGCTGTTGAGTGAACGGCACCACCAGTGCCTTGCCCAGCTTGGCGAACTTGCTGGTGGCCGGCACGGTGGCGGCCTGGATGCCGAACAACGGGACGAAGATACTTTGCTTGGCGCCATAGTCCTGGTCCGGTGCGTACCAGATGGCACGGCCGGCGCGCAGCAGCTTGAGCATGCCGCGCACGTCTTCACGCTCCACGGCCAGGGAATCGAGGTTGTGACGTTCGCGGCCACGGCGCTGGATATAGTCGAACAGCGGGTTGCCGTGCTCGCGGTACATACCATCGATGGTGTGCTTCTGCCCCAGCAACGCTGCGCCAATTTCCAGGGTGGTGAAGTGCAGGGCCATGAGGATCACGCCCTTGCCATCCAACTGCGCCTGCTTGAGGTGTTCCAGGCCTTCGACGTGGGCCAGGCGCGCCAGGCGCTGGCGCGACCACCACCAGCTCATGGCCATTTCAAAGAACGCGATGCCGGTGGAGGCAAAGTTTTCCTTGAGCAACTGTTTACGCTCTTTGGCGGATTTTTCCGGGAAGCACAGTTCCAGGTTGCGTGCGGCGATGCGGCGGCGTTCGCCGGCCACGCGGTACATGCCGGCACCCAGCAGGCGACCGATGGTCAGCAGCGCGCGGTACGGCAGTTGGGTGACCAGCCACAACAGGCCGAGTCCCAGCCATAACAGCCAGAAACGCGGGTGAAAAAATACAGCTCGAAAACGCGGGCGATCCATTACAGATTCCGGTAAAGACAAGGGCCGCGCATTCTACAACGGTTCGACCCGGCTTGCGGCCAGTGAGTGTTCTCGTTATAAGTCTCGACACTTTTCGTGACAAGCCGCTTTTGCCGACCATGAGCCAAACCGAACCGCTAGACCAAGATCCCGTGTTCCAGCTGAAAGGCAGCATGCTCGCCATCACCGTGCTGGAACTCGCCCGTAACGACCTCGACGCCCTGGACCGCCAACTTGCGGCCAAGGTCGCCCTGGCGCCGAACTTCTTCAACAACGCCCCGCTGGTGCTGGCCCTGGACAAGTTGCCCGCCGACCAGGGCAGCATCGATCTGCCCGGTCTGATGCGCGTGTGCCGCTCCCATGGCCTGCGCACCCTGGCGATTCGCGCCAGCCGTATCGAAGACATCGCGGCGGCCATCGCCATTGAACTGCCAGTACTGCCACCGTCCGGCGCGCGCGAGCGTCCACTGGAACCATTGGTCGGCGAAGAGAAGAAAAAACCGGAAAAACCACCCGAGCCTGCGATCAAGCCTACAAAGATCATCACCTCGCCCGTACGCGGCGGGCAGCAGATTTATGCCCAGGGGGGCGACCTGGTGGTGGTCTCCTCGGTCAGCCCGGGTGCGGAACTTCTCGCCGATGGCAATATCCATGTATACGGCCCGATGCGCGGACGTGCCCTCGCCGGCATCAAGGGTGATACCAAGGCCCGTATTTTTTGCCAGCAGTTGACCGCTGAGCTAGTGTCCATCGCAGGCCAGTACAAGGTTTCAGAAGATTTGCGCCGTGATCCGCTGTGGGGGGCTTCGGTGCAGGTCAACCTGTCGGGCGATGTGTTGAACATCATCCGTCTTTAACGGATACTGCCGCATTTTCCAAGCATCTCTAGACTCTGATAGCACAGCGAAACCGGCATTACTTATGTAGGAATTTTTTATTCCTACAAGGCTGTCCGCCTGCAGCGAGTTCCAAGAGATGTTTTTCAGGGACTGAAAAGTCCTTTTTCCTTAGGGGTGAAACACCTTGGCCAAGATTCTCGTGGTTACATCCGGCAAGGGTGGTGTGGGTAAGACCACCACCAGCGCCGCTATCGGTACCGGCCTCGCTCTGCGCGGCCACAAGACAGTTATCGTCGACTTCGACGTCGGTTTGCGTAACCTCGACCTGATCATGGGCTGCGAACGCCGCGTGGTGTATGACTTCGTCAACGTGGTCAACGGTGAAGCCAACCTGCAACAGGCCCTGATCAAGGACAAGCGCCTTGAAAACCTGTATGTGCTGGCCGCCAGCCAGACCCGTGACAAAGATGCGCTGACCAAAGAAGGCGTCGGCAAAGTCATCGCCGAACTGGCAGAAACCTTTGAATACGTGGTGTGCGACTCCCCCGCCGGCATCGAGACCGGTGCTCACCTGGCGATGTACTTCGCCGATGAAGCCATCGTGGTGACCAACCCGGAAGTCTCCTCGGTACGTGACTCGGACCGCATGCTCGGCCTGCTGGCCAGCAAGTCCAAGCGCGCCGAAGAAGGCCGCGATCCGATCAAGGAGCACCTGCTGCTCACCCGCTACAACCCTGAGCGTGTCAGCAACGGCGAGATGCTCGGCGTTGAAGACGTGAAGGAAATCCTCGCAGTGACCCTGCTGGGCGTGATTCCAGAATCCCAGGCGGTGCTGAAAGCCTCCAACCAGGGTGTGCCAGTGATTCTTGATGACCAGAGCGACGCCGGCCAGGCGTACAGCGATGCCGTCGATCGCTTGCTGGGCAAGACCGTGGAACACCGCTTCCTCGATGTCAAGAAGAAGGGATTCTTCGAGCGTATCTTTGGAGGCAACTAAACAATGAAATTTCTCGACTTCTTTCGCGCCAACAAAAAGCCTACGACCGCGTCGGTCGCGAAAGAGCGTCTACAGATCATCGTGGCGCACGAACGCGGCCAACGCAGCACCCCGGACTACCTGCCAGCCTTGCAGAAGGAACTGGTCGAGGTGATCCGCAAGTACGTCAATATCGGCAACGATGACGTGCATGTCGCCCTGGAAAATGACGGCAGCTGCTCGATTCTGGAACTCAATATCACCCTGCCTGATCGTTGATCGAACAGGCGGCCGCCACGGCGGCTCGATCACCTTGATCCCTTTTCGGGAACCGGGTGGGCGAGCCGCCGTTGGCGTTTGTTACGAGGCTGTTTGATGCCGCTGTCCAATATCCACATCCTGTATCAGGACGCCGCCGTCCTGGTGGTGAACAAGCCCACCCTGCTGCTCTCGGTGCCTGGCCGCGCCGACGACAACAAGGACTGCCTGATCACCCGCCTGCAGGAAAACGGCTACCCCGAAGCCCGTATCGTCCATCGCCTGGACTGGGAAACCTCGGGCATCATCCTGCTGGCGCGGGATGCCGACACGCACCGTGAGCTGTCCCGCCAGTTTCATGACCGAGAAACCGAAAAGGCCTACACCGCCCTGGCCTGGGGCCAGCCGGAACTGGACAGTGGCAGCATCGATTTGCCGCTGCGCTACGACCCACCGACCAAGCCGCGGCATGTGGTCGACCACGAGTTCGGCAAGCACGCGCTGACGTTCTGGAAGGTGCTGGAGCGCTGCGGGGACTGGTGCCGTGTCGAGCTGACACCGATCACCGGGCGCTCGCACCAGCTGCGTGTGCACATGCTCTCCATCGGCCACCCGCTGCTGGGTGACGGCCTGTATGCCCATGAGCAAGCCCTGGCCGCCTGGCCACGCCTGTGCCTGCATGCGAGCATGTTGAGCTTCACTCACCCGCAAAGTGGCGAGCGGTTGCGCTTCGAGTGCCCCGCACCGTTTTAAAGCTGTCAACGCAGATTCCACTGGCCTGCGATGGCGGAGTGTCAATCACTGTATGGGTTGGCTGACCCACTGCCATCGGGGGCAAGCCCCCTCCCACATTTGTGCTGTGCACTTCTTGCCATCGAACGGTAAACTCCGCGCATTGCTGTCTGGAGCTATTTATGCGCGAAGCGTTGAATCAAGGCCTGATCGACTTCCTCAAGGCCTCCCCTACTCCTTTTCATGCCACTGCCGCCCTGGCCCAGCGCCTGGAAGCGGCCGGCTACCAGCGTCTCGACGAACGCGAAACCTGGGCCACCGAGGCCAACGGGCGCTACTACGTCACCCGTAACGACTCCTCGATCATCGCCTTCAAGCTTGGCCGTCATTCGCCGCTGCAGGGCGGTATCCGCCTGGTTGGCGCCCACACCGACAGCCCGTGCCTGCGGGTCAAGCCCCAGCCCGAGCTGCAACGCCAGGGTTTCTGGCAACTGGGCGTGGAAGTCTACGGCGGCGCGCTGCTGGCGCCGTGGTTCGACCGCGACCTGTCCCTGGCCGGCCGTGTGACCTTCCGCCGCGACGGCAAGGTCGAAAGCCAGTTGATCGACTTCAAGCTGCCGATTGCCATCATCCCCAACCTGGCCATTCACCTGAACCGTGAAGCCAACCAGGGTTGGGCGATCAATGCCCAGACCGAGCTGCCGCCCATCCTCGCGCAATTTGCCGGTGACGAGCGCGTGGACTTCCGCGCCGTGCTCACCGATCAACTGGCACGCGAACATGGACTCAACGCCGACGTGGTGCTCGACTACGAGTTGAGCTTCTACGACACCCAAGGCGCTGCGGTCATCGGCCTGAACGGTGACTTCATCGCCGGCGCACGCCTGGACAACCTGCTGTCGTGCTACGCCGGCCTGCAAGCCCTGCTCACCAGCGACAGCGAAGAAACCTGCGTGCTGGTGTGCAACGACCACGAAGAAGTCGGCTCCTGCTCGGCGTGCGGCGCCGATGGCCCGATGCTGGAGCAGACCCTGCGTCGCCTGCTGCCGGAAGGTGATGAATTCGTACGCACCATTCAGAAATCCCTGTTGGTCTCAGCCGATAACGCCCATGGCGTGCACCCGAACTACGCCGACAAGCACGACGCCAACCACGGCCCCAAGCTCAACGCCGGCCCGGTGATCAAGGTCAACAGCAACCAGCGCTACGCCACCAACAGCGAAACTGCCGGGTTCTTCCGCCACCTGTGCATGGCCCAGGAAGTACCGGTGCAGAGCTTCGTGGTGCGCAGCGACATGGGCTGCGGCTCAACCATCGGCCCGATCACCGCCAGCCACCTGGGCGTGCGCACCGTGGACATCGGCCTGCCGACGTTCGCCATGCACTCGATCCGCGAACTGTGCGGCAGCCATGACCTGGCGCACCTGGTCAAGGTGTTGGGGGCGTTCTACGCGAGCCACGATCTGCCCTGATCTGAATGTGGGAGGGGGCTTGCCCTCTCCCACATTGGTGTTGCGTACCCCTGATCTATATCACCTGCACTTCTCATAATCCGACCTAGACTTGTCAGTATTCCCACTCCGACAAGGCCGTCGCACCATGATCTCCATGTCTTCCTTCCACGCCATGCTTATCCCTATCCTGATCGGCATGATCATGTTGGCCGTGGGTTTCAACTTTCGCGACAAGCCCCTTGGCGTGTTCGGCATGTGGCTCGGCATGCTGCTGATCCTGGGCACCGTGGTGTACAAGATCCTCGCCAAACTGGCCGAATGACGCTTGCACTCGTA
Organism: Pseudomonas sp. FW305-3-2-15-C-LB1; assembly: GCF_058787615.1. Taxonomy (NCBI): domain Bacteria; kingdom Pseudomonadati; phylum Pseudomonadota; class Gammaproteobacteria; order Pseudomonadales; family Pseudomonadaceae; genus Pseudomonas; species Pseudomonas sp. FW305-3-2-15-C-LB1. The sequence continues at coordinate 206,296 of NZ_JBYSZX010000002.1, forward strand.
CACTCGCTCAACCCGTCGTTTCCAAGGTTGACCGCCTCGTGCTTTCCCGTCTGTTTGCCCTGCCCTGCTATTGCTTGATCGCCCTGCTCACCTTGCTGCCGCTCACGCCTGCCCATGCCGTGGGTTTGCCCGGCCTGCTCGGCACCACCAACAAGACCCAACCCCAGGCCGAAGTGCCGCTGGGGCAGTCGCTGGACGAGGTGATCAAGACCCTGGAAAACGACCAGCAGCGCACTCAGTTGCTGAGCGACCTGAAAAAGCTGCGTGCCGCCACGCAAAAGGCCCAGCCGGCCACCGAGGAAGGCGTGCTGGGCTTGATCGGCGGCACCCTGGCCAATCTCGAGGCACAGTTTTCGGGCGCCGACAGCCCGCTGGGGCGCTGGTCCAACGAGGTCGACCTGGCCAAGGAAGAACTCGGCGCGCTGATGCTGCCGGCCAACGAATGGCTACCGATCATTTTCGGTTTTGCCCTGATCCTCGCGGTGTGGAGCCTGCTGGCCTACGCGCTGATCTGGCTCAGCCATCGGGTGCGCGAACGTTTCGGCCTGCCTGAAGAATTGCCGCAACATCCACGCACCTGGGACATGGTGCGCTTCGCCCTGCGCAAGCTCGGCCCGTGGATGATCGCCCTGGTGATCACGGTGTACCTGAGCTACGCCCTGCCCTCGTCCCTGGGCAAGTCACTGGCGATGGTGCTGGCCTACGCACTGGTGGTGGGCACCTGTTTCTCGGCGATCTGCGTGATCGCTTTTTCGGTACTCGACGGCCCGCACCGTCATCGCGCGCTGTATATCCTGCGCCACCAGGCGTTCCGCCCGCTGTGGTGGATCGGCAGTTTTGCCGCCTTTGGCGAGGCCTTGAGCGACCCGCGACTGGTCCAGGCCCTGGGCCAGCACCTGTCCCACACCGCCGCGACAGTCGCCAATGTGATGGCGGCGCTGTCGACCGGTGTATTCATCCTGCGTTTCCGCCGGCCCATCGCCCACCTGATCCGCAACCAGCCGCTGTCGCGCCGCCTGACGCGCCGCGCCCTCAGCGACACCATCGAAATCATCGGGTCCTTCTGGTACATCCCGGCCTTGCTGCTGGTGGGTATCTCGCTGTTCGCCACCTTCGTCTCGGCCGGCGATACCAGCACCGCCTTGCGCCAGTCCCTGCTGTGTACGGTGCTGCTGGTGCTGTGCATGGTGATCAACGGATTGGTGAGACGCCACGCGCTCAAGCCGCAACGCGGTCACAAGCGCCACGCGCTGTATTCCGAACGCCTGAAAAGCTTCGTCTACACCCTGGCCCACCTGATCGTGTGGCTGGTGTTTATCGAGTTGGGCCTGCGGGTGTGGGGCCTGTCGCTGATCCGCTTTACCGAAGGCGATGGCCATGAAGTCAGCGTCAAGCTGTTCGGCCTGGCCGGGACCTTGTTGTTCGCCTGGCTGATCTGGATCCTCAGCGACACGGCGATCCATCATGCCCTCACCCGCTCGCGCAAGGGCCTGGCCAATGCCCGTGCGCAGACCATGATGCCGTTGATCCGCAACGTGCTGTTCGTGACCATCTTTATCATTGCTGCCATTGTCGCCCTGGCGAACATGGGCATGAACGTCACGCCGCTGCTGGCCGGTGCCGGTGTGATCGGCCTGGCCATCGGTTTTGGCGCGCAGTCGCTGGTGGCGGACTTGATCACTGGCCTGTTCATCATCATCGAAGACTCCCTGGCCATCGACGACTACGTGGATGTGGGCGGCCACCTGGGCACGGTGGAGGGCCTGACCATCCGGACCGTGCGCCTGCGGGACATCGACGGCATTGTGCACACCATCCCGTTCAGCGAGATCAAGAGCATCAAGAACTACTCACGGGAGTTCGGCTACGCGATCTTCCGGGTGGCGATCCCGTACAACATGGAAATCGACGACGCCATCAAGCTGATGCGCGACGTCGGCCATAAAATGCGCAACGACCCGCTGCAACGCCGCAATATCTGGTCGCCCCTGGAGATTCAGGGGGTGGAGAGTTTCGAGTCGGGCAGCGCGATCCTGCGGGCGCGGTTCAAGACGGCGCCGATCAAACAGTGGGAAGTGTCGCGGGCGTTCAACCTGTCGTTGAAGCGGCATCTGGATGAGGCGGGGCTGGATCTGGCGACACCGCGCTTGAGCGTGCAGGTGGTGACGGCGGCTTCGGGCGGATTAGACAAAGAAAAAAACACCTGAAAGCAACACAGCTCAAAATGTGGCAGGGGGCTTGCCCCCGATGGCGGTGTATCAGTCACTCATTAGTCGACTGACACTCCCTCATCGGGGGCAAGCCCCCTGCCACATTTTTGATCTGTGGCGTTTAAGCGATCGCAGCGCTGTCCATCTTCTGACGCAGGCTCAACGGGCGCATGTCGGTCCAGACTTCTTCGATATAGGCCAGGCACTCTTTCTTCAGGCCGCTCTTGCCCACGGTGCGCCAGCCTTCCGGTACGGCCTTGTAGTCGGGCCAGATGGAATACTGTTCTTCATGGTTGACCACTACCTGAAACAGGATGTCGTCGCGGTCAAATACTGAGGTCATTGCTGTTCTCCATCGCTATAAGGCTGGCTGCGCACCGTGCGCAGTACCGATATCTGTAGAAACGTACCAGGCTGGCAAAAAATTAGAGGCTGGCGACCGCCGCCGCCAACGCGCGTCCGAAGATGTCCGCCACCCGGTCCACTTCGCTGGCGGTGATCACCAGCGGCGGCAGGAAACGCACCACGCTGCCATGCCGACCGCCCAGTTCGAGGATCAGCCCGCGCTTGAGGCATTCACGCTGCACCAGCGGCGCCAATTGGCGATGCACGGGCGGATGGCCTTGAATGTCCGGCGTGCCAGTCGGGTCGACCAGCTCCACGCCGAGCATCAGCCCGCGACCACGAATATCCCCCAGGTGCGGGAAGTCGCGCTGCAGGATGCGCAGGTGTTCACCGAGGCGCTCGCCCATGGCCGCCGCATGGCCGGCCAGGTCATGGTCCTTGAGGTAGCGCATCACCGCCGACCCCGCCGCCATGGCCATCTGGTTACCACGGAAGGTCCCGGCATGGGCGCCCGGCAGCCAGGTGTCGAGCCAGTCGCGGTACACCACCACCGCCAGCGGCAGGCTGCCGCCGATGGCCTTGGACATCACCACCACATCCGGGATGATCCCGGCGTGCTCGAAGGCAAACATCTTGCCGGTACGGCCGAAACCACTCTGGATCTCATCGACGATCAACGCCACGCCCGCCTGCTCGGTGATACGGCGCAGGCCGCGCAGCCAGTCCAGGTCAGCCGGAATCACACCGCCCTCGCCCTGCACCACTTCGACAATCACCGCCGCCGGCAGTAATACACCGGCCTCCGGATCGTTCAGCAGGTTTTCCAGGTAGTGCAGGTTGACCCGTACGCCTTCCGCGCCGCCCAAGCCGAACGGGCAACGATAGTCGTAGGGGTATGGCAGAAATTGCACGCCACTGCCGAGCAAGGCACCCAGGGGTTTCTTCGGCCCCAGGCTCCCCATCAGGCTCAAGGCGCCCTGGCTCATGCCGTGATAACCGCCCTGGAATGACAATACGGTGCTGCGCCCGGTGGCGGTGCGTACCAATTTCAATGCGGCTTCCACCGCATCGGTGCCGGTGGGGCCGCAGAACTGGATTTTCGCTTCCCGCGCCAGCGCCGGCGGCAACAAACCGAACAGGTCCTGCACGAACTGGTCCTTGACCGGGGTGGTCAGGTCCAGCGTGTGCAGGGGCAATTCATCAGCCAGCACCTGTTGAATAGCCTCGATCACGACCGGGTGGTTATGCCCCAGCGCGAGGGTGCCGGCGCCGGCCAGGCAGTCGATGAAGCTGCGCCCTTCGACGTCTTCCACGTAAATCCCCTTGGCACGCTTGAGTGCCAGGGGAATGCGCCGCGGGTAGCTGCGGGCATTGGATTCCTGTTGGCGTTGACGGGCCAGCAGCGGGGTTTCGTCGAACTGGTAAAGCGTTTCATGCACCTGGGCGTCTTCGATACGGCTGGTAGCGACTGACATTTCTCGATCCCTCAATACGCTGATGATGGTGACCAAACTGCCGATCCGCTGGCGTCTGGCCCCAAGGGGCATGCGCACGGATTTCCTGTTCTGGAAACGCACCAGCGTCGAGGGGATTTAGGGCCTTTGATCACTCGCCAGTGAATACAAAACCAAATGTGGGAGGGGGCTTGCTCCCGATAGCAGTGGATCAGTCACTGGTGTCGGGACTGACAGAGCGCAATCGGGGGCAAGCCCCCTCCCACATTGGAATTGCGTTCGGCGTCAAAGACCACGGTACTTTTCATTCAACGCATACAAAATCGCGCAGGTCTCCGCATCCAGGAACCCGCAGTAATCCCGCGCCCGAAAGTGCATCTGAAACGCCCGCGTCCTCTGTTCAAACCCTTGCCGGTTCTTCGCCGGCGCATAGCCATAGCGTCGAAACGCCCGCTCTACCTCGACCTCCGGCGGCAGGCCCAGGCAAAACCGGCGCTGATACATCGCCCGTGTCGCCTCATCAAACCAGGCCCCCACCCCTGCTTCATGCAGACACCGCCACGGCAGCCGCGGCCCAGGATCACTCTTGCGACCGAACGCCACGTCCGCATGCCCGAGGATGTCGGTGGGCCCGATCTGCGGGTATCGCTCAAGAATGTCGCGAACCAGTGCAATCAACACGTCGGTCTGTTCCGGCGCATAGGCCGGAAAGCTGAACACACCGCCGTCATCCCGCGCCTGGTTGACGATCTCGATGCCAATCGAGCGGCTGTTGAGGTTGTCGCGCCCCGCCCAATGGCTCACCCCGGCGTGCCAGGCGCGCTGGTCTTCCTCCACCAAACGGAAGACACGCAGCTCTTCATAGCCCGCCGCGCGATAGTCGGGCTCATCAGGGTCGGGCAGCAAGTAGTGTGCACTCACCCCATCCTGAGTCAGGGTGCGCAGGGAGGCACCAAAAGGCGCTGCGGTGTAATGCAGGATCACCTGCCGCACGGGCTCGCCGTTGCGTTCGTTGAAGCCTCTGGCAGGGAAACTGGTATCGATGACCAACATGAGAACCGTCCTTTTTCAATACAGGCCGAGTCATTCAGCCCGTTCAAGCGCAAAAAATTACCGCCATCCTGAAGGCTTCAACTTCAGGAGGGCGGTAGCTATTTGGCACTTGAAAGAAAAGTGATCAGCAGCGCAGTGGCATACCCAGGTCAACGCGCAGGCCGTCCGGCCCGCTGTCGAACTTCAACGAGCAGGAACAGCGCTGCACGATCGCTTGCACGATCGCCAGGCCCAGGCCACAGCCTTCGCTGTTACCGTTGCGCCAGAAGCGTTGGGTCAGGTATTGCAGGTCCTCGGGGGCAATCTGCTTGCCGTGGTCACGCACGCGGAACACCACATTATCGGCGGCGGTGAATACGCTGAGCTCCACCCGGGTATCCGTCGGCGTGTGGCGCAACGCGTTGTCCAGCAGGTTACGCAAGGCGGCGACCGCCAGGCCCACCGGCATGTCCACCGGGGTGGCCGACAGGTCGTCCGGCAGGACCAGGTCGATGCGCGAATTGTCACCGGCATTGGCATCCTGGATCGCCAGGCGCGCTACTTCTTCGGCGCTGGAGTGCATGCCATCGTCAAACGACAGGTTACCCTCCACCCGCGCCAGCAACAGCAATTGCTCCAGGGTCCGATGCAGGCGGTCGGCGCCCTCCTCGGCATGGGCCAGGGACTGGTCGCGGGCCGCACCTTCGGTCATGCGCGCCACTTGCAGGTGGGTCTTGATCGCGGTGAGCGGGCTGCGCAGTTCGTGGGCCGCGTCACCGGTGAGGCGGCGCTCGCGCTCGATGGTCTTGGCAATGCGTTGCAACAGCTGGTTCTGGGTGTCCAGCAGTGGCTCGAGTTCGCTGGGCAACGGGTGGATCTGCAACGGTTCAAGGGAATCGGCACTGCGGCGCATCAAGGCGTCACGCATACGGTTGAGCGGCAGCAGGCTCTGGCCGATGCCCAGCCACAACAGGCACAGGCAGCCGAGCATCGCCACGCCCACCGGCACCGACGCCGCCAGCAGGATCGACAGGTTCAGCGCCTCGCGCTCCACTTGCCGGTCGGCCGTGGTGATCAGCAGGTCGCCACGGGACAGGGTGAAACTGCGCCAGCCCACGCCATCGACGACCTGGTCGCGAAACCCGCTCTTGCGCGACTCCAGCCCCTCATCCGGCGTGGTGTGGCTGCGCGCCAGGATTTCCCCGCGCAGGGAACTGACCTGGCAGGCCATGCCGCCAGGCACATTCAATTGTTCAGCGCTGAAATGCGCGCCGCCGCTGACGCTGGCCAGGCCCGGCATCTGTTCGGTCAGCCCCGCCACCATGCGCGCCGACGCAACCAGGCGCTGGTCGAGGGAGAACATCATCTGGTTGCGCAGGTCATTGAGCATCCAGGCCGCCGCCAGGGCCCAGATCAACACAAAAGCGGCGCCGAGCTTGAACGTCAGGCGCAGGCGCAGGCTTTTCACGATGCGTCCTCGCCCCCATCGGCTGGGCCCAGGCGGTAGCCGAGGCCGCGCACGGTCTCGACAATGCCGTTGCCCAACTTGCGCCGCAGGTGGTGGATATGCACGTTGAGCGCGTTGCTTTCCAGTTCGTCGTTGAAGCCGTAGACGCTGTCCTTGAGCTGTTCGCTGGACAGCACCCGGCCTTTGTTGTGCAGCAGGGCTTGCAACAGCGCCTGCTCGCGACGCGACAGGTCAACCGGCTCGCCGCCCAGGAAGGTTTCGCGGCTGCTGGGGTCGTAGGCCAGGCGGCCATGCTCGATCAGGTTGACACTGCGCCCTGCCACCCGTCGCAGCAGGGTTTGCAGGCGCGCGGCGAGTTCGCGCAGGTCGAAGGGTTTGAGCAGGTAGTCATCGGCGCCGGCTTGCAGGCCGTCGACGCGATTGGTCACCGAGTCCCGCGCGGTGAGGATCAGCACCGGAATCTCCAGGCCCTGGCTGCGCTGTTGCTGCAACAACTTCAGGCCGTCTTCATCCGGCAGGCCCAGGTCGAGCACCATGATGTCGAACGTCGCCGCCTTGAGCATCGCGCGTGCGGCGCCCGCCGTGGCCACGTGTTCAACGGTGAAACCCTGGGCGGTGAGGCCGGCCACAATGCCGCTGGCGATCAGTTTGTCGTCTTCACAGACCAGTACGTGCATGGTGAACCCTTCATGAAAGATGGGGAGATTAAAGGGGCAGCGGATTAAGCGCAGATTATGCCGCTAAACACCCCTCACTCAATCTAGAATAGCCGTGGTTAATCATCGGTTAATCAACGCCACACATTGTGTGCCTACTTGCATCGAACTAAGGCTTGACCATGCGGCATCTGTTTACCTTTCTGCTGGTGTTGTTCGCGGGGCTGGCCCAGGCCGCGCCGGGCAACCCGTTTGAGACCAAATCCGATTTCCTCCCGGTGGGCAAGGCCTTCACCTTTACCTCCGAACGTCTTGAAAGTGGCGAGATGCAGCTGTATTGGCAGATTGCCGACGGTTACTACCTGTACAAGCAGCGCATGAAATTCGATGGCCTGGCCGAAAAACCCGTGCTGCCCAAAGGCGAGGATCACAGCGATGAGTTCTTCGGCGACCAGGAGGTCTATCGCCAAGGCCTGGAAGTGAAGATTCCCGCCGGCGCCACCGGCCAGGTCAAGCTGGGCTGGCAGGGCTGTGCGGATGCGGGTCTGTGCTACCCGCCGCAGTCGATCACCGTGGACCTGGGTGGCAACCCGGCCGTCGCCGCCACCGCACAAGCCCAGGACCAGAGCCTGGCCAGCGGTTTGCAACAACGCAGCCTGGGTTGGAGCCTGTTGATATTCTTTGGCTTGGGACTGCTGTTGGCCTTTGCACCGTGTTCATTGCCGATGCTGCCGATTCTCGCTGGCCTGGTAGTGGGCAGTGGTGCCAGCCCGCGTCGCGGTTTTGCCCTGGCCAGCAGCTATGTGGTGTGCATGGCGCTGGTGTATGCCGCGCTCGGCGTATTGGCTGCCTTGCTTGGCGCCAACCTCGCCGCGCTCCTGCAAACCCCATGGATCCTCGGCAGCTTCGCTGCGCTGTTCGTGATCCTCGCCTTGCCGATGTTCGGCTTCTTTGAACTGCAATTGCCGGCGTTCCTGCGCGACCGCCTGGACAACGTCAGCCGCCAGCAAAGCGGCGGCAGCCTGGTGGGTGCAGGGATTCTCGGTGCGCTGTCCGGCCTGCTGGTGGGCCCGTGCATGACCGCGCCCCTGGCCGGCGCCCTGCTGTACATCGCCCAGAGCGGCAATGCGCTGCACGGCGGCCTGATCCTGTTCGCCATGGGCATCGGCATCGGCATTCCGCTGTTGCTGCTGGTGACCGTGGGCAACCGCTTCCTGCCCAAGCCAGGCACCTGGATGAACGTGCTCAAGGGCGTCTTCGGCTTCCTGTTCCTCGGCACCGCCGTGCTGATGATTCGCCCGGTGGTCGGCGAAAACCTGTGGATCGGCCTGTGGGGCGTACTCGCGCTGGTCATGGCCTACTGTGGCTGGACCCTGGCCCGCGAATACGGCCTGGCCGCCAAGGTGTTTGGCGCAGGCTCCCTGGTACTGGGCCTATGGGGCGCGGTGCTGGTGGTGGGCGCAGCGGGGGGCAGCGAAGACCTGTGGCAACCGCTGAAGGTCTACAGCGGTTCACGGGTCGCTGGCGCAGCCTCCGCCCACGATGCCTTCATGACCATCAACGACCCGGCCGTGCTGCAAAGCCAGCTCGACAGCGCCAAGGCCCAAGGCCAATGGGTGCTGGTGGACTACTACGCCGACTGGTGCGTGTCGTGCAAGATCATGGAAAAACAGGTGTTCGGCAAACCCGAAGTCATGCAGGCGCTCAAAGACGTACGCCTGCTGCGCCTGGACGTCACCGCCGACAACGCCGCCAGCCGCGCGCTGCTCGGTCGCTACAAAGTGCCTGGCCCACCGAGCTTCGTGTGGATCGGCCCGGACGGTGAAGAGCGCCGCGCCCAACGCATCACCGGCGAAGTGGATGCCGCCGCTTTCCTGCAACGCTGGACGCAAACCCGAGATGCACTCTGATGCTGACCCTGACCATCGGCACCTTCGCCATCGCCCTGAATCACATCCTGCTGATCAGTGCGCTGATTCTCGCCACCCTGGTGGGCTGGCGTGTGGCCAAGCGTGGTGGTGAAAACCCGGAATCGGTGCTGTTCAGCCTGTTCCTGCTGGGCATGCTCGCTGCCCGCGTCAGCTTTGTGCTGATGTACTGGGGGGACTACCGCAACGACTGGGTGCAGATGGTCGACCTGCGCGACGGCGGCTTCCTCGCCTGGCCCGGCGTGATCGCCCTGGTCCTTGGTGCACTGGCCTATGGCTGGCGGCGCCCGGCCCTGCGCAAGCCGCTGAGTGCCGGGGTGATCACCGGCCTGGTGTTCTGGGGCATGACCAGCCTGTCCCTGAGCCTGTACGACAAGGGCTCGCAACTGCCGCAGATCACTCTGCGCAATGCCAGTGGCGAGGTGGTGCAACTGGCCGACTACAAGGGCGGCCCGTTGGTGATCAACCTGTGGGCCACCTGGTGCCCACCGTGCCGCCGAGAAATGCCGGTGCTGGAACGCGCCCAACACCAACGGCCCGACGTGACCTTCCTGTTCGTCAACCAGGCCGAAAGCATGCAGAGCGTCAGTACCTTTCTTGCGACCCAAGGCCTGACCCTCGACAACGTGCTGTTCGACGCCAGTGGCCGCCTCGGCCAGGCCGTGGGTTCCATGGCCCTGCCCACCACATTGTTCTATAGCGCCGATGGCCGCCTGCTCAACAGCCACCTCGGCGAATTGTCCCAGGCCAGCCTGGCCCGCGCCATGGAACCCTTCGACACCGCCCCTCAAAGGAAACCGACATGCCAAGCCTCCGCCACCTGCTGACCCTGCTGCCGCTGACACTCGCGGCCACCCTGGCCCAGGCCGAAGACTGGCCTGCACCGGTCAAACAGATTGAAGCCAAGGGCGCCAAAATCCTCGGCAAATTCGACGCCCCCAGCGGCCTCACCGGCTACGCCGCCCGCTACCAGAACCGTGGCATGGCCCTGTACCTGACCGCCGACGGCAAAAGCGTGATCGCCGGCAACCTGTACGATGCCCAAGGCAACGACCTGAGCAGCGCACCGCTGGAGAAATTGGTGTACGCACCAATGGCCAAGGAAGTCTGGGCCAAGATGGAAAAAAGCAGCTGGATCCAGGATGGCGACGTCAAGGCGCCGCGCATCGTCTACCTGTTCAGCGACCCCAACTGCCCCTACTGCAACATGTTCTGGGAACAGGCGCGGCCATGGGTGAAGGCCGGCAAAGTGCAACTGCGCCACATCATGGTCGGTATTATCCGCGAAGACAGCCCAGGCAAATCCGCCGCGCTGTTTGCCGCCAAAGACCCGCAGAAGGCGTTGGAAGAACATGAGGCCGCCGGTAAAGGCAGCAAGCTGCAGGCGCTGGCCAAGATTCCGGCGGATATCGAGGCCAAGCTTGATGGGAATATGAAGTTGATGGATGAGCTGGAGCTGTCGGCGACGCCGGCGATTTTCTATCTGGATGACAAAGGGGGGTTGCAGCAGCAACAAGGGGCTCCTTCGCCGGAGAAGTTGGTGAAGATACTTGGGCCGAAGTAGGCGGCGCCTTGACTGACGCCATCGGGGGCAAGCCCCACTCCCACATTAGAAATGCGCTCCAAATGTGGGAGGGGGCTTGCCCCCGATGAGGCCCTGACTGACAGCGAAAATTAAAGCCCCTCCAACTCCGCCATCAAATCACTCAACCGATCCACCTTCTCGGCACTGATCTGATTGGCCGCCAGCCCCTCGATATACTCAGCCAACTCCGCCACCGTGCTGCACTCGAACATCGCCCGCAGCGGCACATCCCGCTGCAAGGTCTTCTGCACCCGCGAGGCAATCTGCGTGGCCAGCAACGAATGCCCGCCCAGTTCGAAGAAGTTGTCCTCTACCCCTACCCGCTCGACGTTCAGTACTTCGGCCCAGATATCAGCCAAGGTGGTTTCCAGTTCGTTGCGCGGCGCCAAGTAGTCCTGGCTGTGCAACTGGCCGATCTCCAGGGCCGGCAGGGCCTTGCGGTCGAGTTTGCCGTTGGCGTTGAGCGGCAGGCGGTCAAGCCACAGCCAGTGCAGCGGCACCATGTATTCCGGCAGTTCGGCGCGCAGGCGTTGCTTGATGCGGTCCAGGCGTTCGCCTGGGTTAAGCACTGCATCCGCCGCCACCAGGTAGCCAACCAGGTGCTTGCCGTTGACACCTTCCTGCACACCCACCGCCGCGTCGCGCACTTCCGGTTGTTCGTGCAGGCGCGCTTCGATTTCACCCAGTTCGATGCGGTAGCCGCGAATCTTCACTTGATGATCGACACGCCCGACATACTCCAGCACGCCGTCACTGCGACGGCGCGCCAGGTCGCCCGTGCGGTACAGGCGCTCGCCCGGCGCACCGAACGGGTTCGGCACAAACACCGGGGCGGTGCGCAGCGAGTCACTGACGTAACCGCGACCTACGCCGGTGCCGGCGACGCACAACTCACCCACAGCACCCTGGGGCACCAGCTCCAGCGCACCATCCAACAGGTACAAACGGTTGTTGTCGGTCGGTGTACCAATCGGCAGGTAAGTGCCACGGGTCGACGCCAGGTCGACACGGTAGAAGGCCACATCGTCCGAACATTCCGCCGGGCCATAGGCGTTCACCAAACCAATCTCTGGATAACGCAGCAACCACTGGTGCGCCAGCTCCGGTGGCATCGCTTCGCCGGTTGGCAGCATCCAGCGTAGGCCGTCCAACCCGATACGGTCCTGAGCCAGCATGCCCTGGATCAGTGATGGCACGCTTTCCAGCACGGTGATTCCTTGGGTCTGAACGTGTTCCAGCAGACCTTGGGGATCATGCGCGATAGTGTTCGGCACGATATCCACCCGTGCGCCAAACAGCGGCGCGGCAAGGAACTGCCACACGGAAATATCGAAGCTCTGCGACGCGGTCTGCGCGATCACATCCGCGTCACTCAAGGCCAGGTACGGCACCTTGCTCAACTGGTTATTGAGCATGCCGCGCTGCTCCACCATCACGCCCTTGGGCAAGCCGGTGGAGCCCGAGGTGTAGATGACGTAGGCGAGGTTGTCCGGGCTACTGTAGATCCCCGGGTTTTCGCCACGTGCCGGTATCTCTTCCCACACCAACAGTTGGCAGTCGAAGCCGTCCAGCAACTCGATGGCCTGCTCGCGGCACACCTCGGTGCACACCAGCAGCGGCGTGCGGCTCAGGTCGATGATGCTGCGCAGACGCTGGCTCGGCAGGCCGGGGTCCAGCGGCAGGTAGCCAGCACCGGCCTTGAAGCTGCCGATGATCATGCCCAGCAGGTCAAGGTTACGTTCGGCCAGCAACGCCACCGGTTGATCCAGGCCCACGCCGGCTTCAATCAGCGCATGACCCAGTCCGTTACTGCGCCGGTTCAGCTCTTCATAAGTCCATTGCAGGTCGAGGCAACTGGCGGCGATGCGCTGCGGATGCGCGGCCACCTGTTCTTCGAATAACTCGATATAGCTGCGCTCAAGCGGGTAGGCGTGCTCGCTCTGGTTACAACCGTCTACCAGGAACTCACGCTCCTGCTCGCCAATCAGCGGCAGGTCGGCCATGTCGCCATGGAAGCCCTGCACCAGCGCCAGCAGCAGGCGCTTGAACTCACCGAGCATGCCTTGCACGGTGGTTTCGTCGAAGTAGCGCTGGTCATAGGACAGGTGCAGCCCCAGGTCATCCCCCGGATAGCACACGGCGGTCAGCGGGAAGTTGGTGTGGGTGCGGCCGGAGTCCGAGGTGGCATTCAGGCTTTGCGCACGGTCCAGCACCGAGACTTCCACCGGGGCGTTTTCGAACACGAACAGGCTGTCGAACAGCGGCTGGCCCTTGGGCAGTTCGCTGAGTTCCTGGATCGTCACCAGCGGCAGGTATTCGTACTCGCGCAGTTGCATATTGCTGTCGAGCAAACCGCTCAGCCACTGGCGCACGCTGCAACGCTGGTCGTCCTCGGGCAGCTTCACCCGCAGCGCGATGCTGTTGATGAACAGGCCGACGGTGCGTTGCATCTCCGGCATTTCCACCGGGCGTCCAGCCACGGTGACGCCGAACAACACATCACGATCACCGCTCAGCCGGCGCAGCACCAGCGCCCATGCCGCCTGGGCGAAGGTGTTGACGGTCAGTTGATGAGCCTGGGCCAGTTCGCGCAACTGCGCACCGTCGCGGGCGTCGAGGCGGGTGTAGCAGTCGCCGACCAGCATGCCACCGTGGCCGGCGTGGTCGCGCAGGAACGGACGGTCGCTCGGGATCGGCGTGGTGCGCTCGAAGCCTTGCAGGTTCCGCTGCCACCACTGGCGTGCTTCGCTCAGGTTCTGGCGTTGCAGCCAGGCGATGTAATCGCGATAACGCGGCGGCGTGGCCAGTTGCGGGGCGCGGCCTTCGCCCAGGGCCATGTAGATTTCGAAGAAATCATTCATCAGCAACGAACGGCACCACGCATCGATGAGGATGTGGTGGTTGCTCATCATGAACCAGTAGCGCTCGGCGCCGACGCGGATCAGCCGCAGGTGAAACGGCGCCTGGTTGAGCAGATCGAAACCGGCCTCGCGCTCCTGCTTGAGCAGTGCTTGCAGGCGCGGTTCCTGTTCGCTTTCCGGGTCGTTGCTCCAGTCCAGGTACTCAATCGGCGTGCTGCCCGGTGTGTGGATCACTTGCAGCATGTCTTCGCCGATGTTCCAGCAGAACGACGCACGCAGGGCTTCGTGGCGAGCGATCACCGCCTGCCAGGCCTGGGCGAAACGCTCGGGGTCGAGGGCGCTGTTGATGCGGTAGCGGTCCTGCATGTAGTAGAGGCCGGTGCCCGGCTCCAGCAGGGTATGCAGCAACAGGCCTTCTTGCATCGGCGTCAGCGGGTAGACGTCTTCGATGACGCTGGCGGGCACCGGCAAGCTGTCGAGTTGCGCCTGGGTCAGGTGCGCCAGCGGGAAGTCGGACGGCGTGAGGCCACCGGCGTCGTCCTGCAGGCAATGCGCGACCAAGCTTTGCAGCTCAGCGAGATAGGCATCTGCCAGTTCACGGATGCTCCGTTGATCATGGCGTTGGCGGCTGAAGGTCCAGCGCAGCACCAGTTCACCGCCGTACACCTGGCTGTCGACGCTCAACTCGTTGGGCAGCGGCGCGTCCGGGTCATGGGCCAGGCCGGCGGACTCGTCCAGCGGGTGGAACAGCGCATCGGCGCCGAAGCTCTGGTCGAACTGCCCCAGGTAGTTGAAGGTGATCTGCGCGCCGGGCAAGGCAGCCACGCTGTGTTTGCACAGATCATCGGCCAGGTAGCGCAACACGCCATAACCCAGGCCCTTATGCGGCACGCCGCGCAGTTGTTCCTTGATCGCCTTGATCGAATCGCCCTGCCCGGCGTGCGGGGTCAGGCGCAGCGGGTAGGCACTGGTGAACCAGCCGACGCTGCGGGTCAGGTCGATATCATCGAACAGGGTTTCACGGCCGTGGCCTTCCAGTTGGATCAGTGCCGAAGCATGACCAGTCCAACGGCACAGCACACGGGCCAGGGCGGTCAGCAACAGGTCGTTGACCTGGGTGCGATAGGCGCTCGGGGCCTGTTGCAGCAACTGGCGGGTGTGCTCGGCATCCAGGCGCACGCTGACGGTGTCGGCATCGCGATTGCGCCGTGAACCGTGCGGGCGAGTCACCGGCAACCCCACTTCCGGTCCGGCCAATCGGGCCTGCCAGAGGCTCAATTCTTCGCGCAGGGATTCGTTGCCGGCATACGCCTGCAAACGCGCAGACCAGTCACGCAGCGCGCTGGTCTTGGCCGGCAGGCTGACGGAGCGGCCGTCGCTCAGTTGGCGGTAGACCGTTTGCAGGTCTTCAAGCAGGATGCGCCAGGACACGCCATCCACCACCAGGTGATGGATCGCGATCAGCAGGCGTTGTTGCCCTTGGGGGCCGTCCACCAGCAAGGCGCGCAGCAGCGGGCCGCGTTGCAGGTCGAGGCTGCGCTGGGTGTCGGTGAACAGCGCGGTGCACTGCGCCATATCACGCACTTGCGCCTGCATCAGCACGCCACCTTCCGGCACGGCCAGATGCTCGGCGTGCCACTGTGCATCGCGCTGGGAAAAGCTCAGGCGCAGCGCATCGTGGTGTTCCAGCACCGCCAGCAGTGCTTGCTCCAGGCGATGAGGGTCCAGCAGTTGCAAGGGTTTGAGGACCAGCGCCTGGTTCCAGTGTTGACGGTTCGGGATCTCGGTGTCGAAGAACCAGTGCTGGATCGGGGTAAGGCCCGAGCGGCCGGTGAGCACGCCTTGCTCGGCGCAGATGAGCTCGGAGCGCGTGGCAACGGCGGCCAGGGTTTGCACGGTCTGGTGCTGGAACAGGTCGCGAGGGCTGAAATGAATCCCGGCCTGCCGCGCACGGCTGACCACCTGGATCGACAGGATCGAATCACCGCCCAGTTCAAAGAAGTTATCGTCCAGGCCGACTTGCTGCACATTCAGCACGGCGCACCAGATCGCTGCCAACGTCTGTTCAAGCTCGTTGCGTGGCGCAACATAGGTCTGGCGATTCGCCTCGGGATCCGGCTGCGGTAACGCACGACGGTCGAGTTTGCCGTTGGCGGTCAACGGCATGCTGTCGAGCACGATCAGGTGCGCGGGCACCATGTAGTCCGGCAGTTGCGCCTTGAGGTGCGCCTTGAGCGCATCGCGCAATGCGTGGTGCTCGACATCGCTGACCAGGTAAGCCACCAGCTGTTTGCCACTCGGCGAATCCAGCGCCAGCACCACTGCTTCACGCACGGACTCGTGCTCCAGCAGGCGGGTTTCGATTTCGCCCAATTCGATACGGAAACCGCGAACCTTCACCTGATGGTCGATCCGCCCCAGGTACTCCACCAGACCATCGGCGCGTTGGCGCACCAGGTCGCCGGTGCGGTAAAGGCGCCCGCCGTTACGCGCAAAGGGATCGGCCACGAACCGTTCGGCGGTCATGCCCGGACGCTCGTGATAACCCTGCGCCAGGCCCGCACCACCGACATACAACTCGCCGGTCGCCCCTTGCGGCACCAGGGCCAGGTCGGCATCGAGAATGTACGCCACACGGTCGCCGATGATGCTGCCGATCGGCACGCTGGCGGCGCCCTCCTCCAACTGCTTCGGTGCAAGGCTGGCCAGCGGCATCACCACGGTTTCAGTCGGGCCATAGGCGTTGAAGAACACCTGCGGCTGGAACGCCGCGCGAATGCGCTGCAAGTGTTCGCCGGTCAGGGCTTCGCCGCCGGTGATGCACATGCGCACCGGCAAGGTCTGCTGCTGAGTCGCCAACCACTGCGCCAACTGGCTGCCGTAGCTCGGGGTGAAGCCCAGGATGTTGATGCCATGGGTGCGGATCAATCCGCAGATTGCCTCGGCATCCCACTGGCCCTGGGCACGCAACACCACCTGCGCACCGCTGAGCAACGGCACCAGCAGGCGCTCAGTGGCGGCGTCAAAGTTGATCGAATAGAAGTGCAGCTCGCAATCGTCCGGGCGCATGCCAAACCGCTCGATCACCGCCGCGCAATGCATGGCAATTTCACCGTGGGCCACCACCACGCCCTTGGGCTTGCCGGTGGAGCCGGAGGTGTAGATCAAGTACGCCTGGTGTTGCGGCAGGCTGATAAACGGCAGCTCATCGGCTGGGTAGTTGGCGAGTACCGGCAAATCATCTTCCAGGCACCAGCACGCCACGCTCGCCGGCAATTCGCCAAGGGCTTCGAACATCGCCGCATCGCTGAGCAGCAGGCCGATGCCGCTGTCTTCGATCATGTAGTGCAGGCGGTCCAGGGGGTATTCCGGGTCCAGCGGCACGTAGGCGCCGCCGGCCTTGAGGATCGCCAGCAGGCCGATGACCATTTCCAGCGAACGCGGCAACGCCAGGCCGACCCGCACCTGCGGGCCGACGCCACGCTCGCGCAGCATCCAGGCCAGGCGATTGGCGCGGGCGTCCAGTTCGCGGTAGCTGAGGGTAACGCCGGCGAAGGTCAGCGCGGGCGCATCGCCACGGGCTTTCGCCTGCTGGCTGAACAGCGTGTGAATGCACTGATCAAGGCGATGTTCACCGGCTTCGACGCCCAGGCTGTCCTGTAGCGCGCGCTGTTCCGTAGCACTGAGCAACGGCAATTCGCTCAGACGCTGCTCGGGATTGGCGATCAACGCTTCCAACAGGTTGCGCCAATGCTCGGCCATGCGGGCGATGCGTGGCTCATCAAACAAATCGGTGCTGTAGGTCAGGCAGCAACCCAGGCGATGGTCGAGGTCGGTGACTTCCAGGTTGAGGTCGAACTTGGTCGCGCGGGCATCGTTGGCCAGGTACTCGACGGTCATGCCAGCCAGTTGGCGGCTCTGCTGGAATTCCCAGCGCTGCACGTTGCACATCACCTGGAACAGCGGGTTGTAGGCCGCGCTGCGCGGCGGTTGCAGGGCTTCCACCAAGTGGTCGAAGGGCAAGTCCTGATGGGACTGGCCTTCGATCACGGTGTGGCGCACCTGTTCGAACAGCTCAGCCACGTTCATCTGCCCGTTGAGCTGGCAACGCAGCACCTGGGTATTGAGGAACGCGCCGATCAGCCCTTCGCTTTCCGGGCGAATACGGTTGGCCACGGGCGCACCGATGCGCAGGTCGGTCTGGCCGCTGTAGCGGTAGAGCAACACGGCCAGGGTGGCGGTCATGGTCATGAACAGGGTCAGGCCGTGTTCGGCGTTGAAGGCACGCACGCGGGCGGCGAGGTCATCGCTCAAATCGAAGCGGTACAACTCGCCCCGATGGCTTTGCACCGGTGGGCGTGGGCGGTCGCCAGGCAGTTCGAGCAGCGGATGTTCGGTGCCCAGTTGCCGAGTCCAGTAATCCAACTGGCGCTGACGTTCACCCGCTTCCATCCACTGGCGCTGCCACACGCTGTAGTCCAGGTATTGCACCGGCAACGGCGCCAGTGGCGACAGGCGTTCGTCGAGAAAGGCTTCGTACAACGCGCTGAGTTCACGGGCAAAGATGTCCATGGCCCAGCCTTCGGTGACGATATGGTGCAGGGTCAGCACCAGGTAATGCTCACGCTCGGCGGCCTTGACCAGGCAGGCGCGCAGCAACGGCCCGGTTTCCAGGTTGAACGGCGTATGCGCCTCGTGATCGGCCAGTTGCTGCAAGCGTTGCTGGCGTTCGGGTTCGGCCAGCGCGGAGAAGTCCTGCCAGTCCATGCGCAAGCCGGTCTGTGCCGAGACCTTCTGACAGGCCACACCGTCGACGCTCGGGAAGGTGGTGCGCAGGGTTTCGTGACGCATGATCAGCGCTTGCAACGCCGCCTCGAAACGCCCGACATCCAGCACGCCACGCAGGCGCGCCATGCCACCGACGTTGTAGGCCGGGCTGTCCGGTTCCATCTGCCAGAGGAACCACATGCGCTGCTGGGAATAGGACAACGGCACCGGCCGGCTACGGTCGACCTTGGCGATGGCGGTTTGTTGGTTGCGTTGGCCCGAGGCCTGGATCAGCCCGATCTGTTCGGCGAAAGCGCCCAACTCGCTGGCTTCGAACAAGGTGCGCAACGGCAGCTCGACATCACAGGCCTGGCGGGTGCGGGAGATGATTTGCGTAGCCAGCAGGGAGTGACCGCCCAGGGCGAAGAAGTCATCATGCAGGCCGATTGTCGGCAGCCCGAGGACCTCGCGCCAGATTGCAGCGATCTGCTGTTGCAACGGCGTTTCGGGTTCGACGTGCTCACGGGTTTGCCACACCGGCTCCGGCAATGCGCGGCGGTCCAACTTGCCACTGGGGCTCAACGGCATGGCGTCCAGGCGCATCAACAGCGCGGGCACCATGTACTCCGGCAGTTCGGCGGCCAGGGCGGTCCTGACCTGCTGTTCGTCCAGTTCGGCATGGGCGGTGTAGTAACCGAGCAACTGGGCGTCACGCACCAGCACCACGGCCTGGGCGATGCCGTCCAGGGCGAGCAGGCGCGCTTCGATTTCCTCCGGTTCCACGCGGAAGCCGCGCAGCTTGACCTGCTGATCGAGACGGCCAAAGTACTCGAGCACACCGTCGGCGTTCCACCGGGCACGGTCGCCGGTGCGATACAGGCGTGTGCCTTGGTGGTCGGCAACAAAGCGTTCAGCGGTCAACCCAGGGCGACCGAGGTAACCCCGCGCCAGGCCAATCCCGCCGATGCACAACTCACCCGGCACGCCCAGCGGCACCGGGTTGAGCTGCTCGTCCAGCACGCGGCAGATCACATTGCCCAGCGGACGGCCAATCGGCGAGCGCTCGCCGTCTTCGGCGTGGCAGTGCCAGTGGGTCACGTTGATCGCGGTTTCGGTGGGGCCATAACGGTTGTGCAATTGCACCGCAGGCAACTGTGCCAGCACGCGGTTGCGCAGCTCGGCGGGCAAGGCTTCGCCACCGGAGAACAGGCGGCGCAGGCTGGTGCATTCGGCCACCTGCGGCTCATCGATAAACAGCTGCAACAGCGGCGGCACAAAGTGCAGCGTGGTCACGCCATGCTCCTGCACCAACTGCGCGATGCGATGCGGATCGCGATGCTCACCGGGGCCGGCCAGCACCAGGCGGCAGCCGCTGATCAGCGGCCAGAAGCATTCCCACACTGACACGTCGAAACTGATCGGCGCCTTTTGCATCAGTACATCGGTGGCGTCGAGTTGATAAGTGGCCTGCATCCACTGCAAGCGCTCGGCGAGCGCCGCATGGGTATTGCCCACACCCTTGGGCTGACCGGTGGAACCGGAGGTGTAGATCACGTAGGCGAGGTTATCGCCGTGCAGGTGCAGGCCGGGCGGCTGGGTGGGCCAGCTGTCGAGGTGCAGGCTGTCCATCGCAATCACGCACACGCCGTCAGCGCTCGGCACCCGCTCCAGCAATGCAGTCTGGGTCAGCAGCAGGTGGACGCCGCTGTCCTTGAGCATGTAGGCCAGGCGTTCGGCGGGGTAGTCCGGGTCCAGGGGGACGTAGGCGCCACCGGCCTTGATGATCGCCAGCAGGCCGATCAGCAGTTGCGGCGAACGCTCGGCGGCGATGGCCACGCACACGTCCGGACCCACGCCTTTATCGCGCAGGTAGTGGGCCAGGCGGTTGGCCTGGGTGTGCAATTGGGCGAAGGTCAGGCTGCCGCCGTCCCAGACCAGCGCGGTGCTGTCCGAGGTCTGCTGGTTGAGCAGATCGGGCAGCCACTGTTGGGCGGGCGCGCAAGGGGCTTGGCTGTATGGCGCCTGTTCGTCGTGCTGCATCAGCATGAGGTCGCCGATGGCTTGCCGGGGCTGTTCGCAGACGGCATGCAGCAGGTTGATGTAGTGCTCGGCCAGGCGCTGGATGGTCGCGTTTTCGAAGAGTTCATCGGCGTAGTCGAACGACAGGCTCAGGCGTCCGTTGCGGTCTTCTTCGGTGTGCAATTGCAGGTCGAACTTGGCTTCGCGGCTATGCCACGGCAGCTCGTCGGCGAGTATGCCCGGCAGGCGACGCAAGGCGCTGAGGTCGCGTTGCTGGTGGTTGAACATGACTTGGAACAGGCCCTGTTCGCGGGCTTGCGGGAAAGCTTCCAACAGTTGCTCGAAGGGCAGGTCCTGATGGGCTTGGGCGCCCAATGCCGTTTGGCGTGTCGCGGCCAATAGCTCGTTGAACGGCAGGCGCCCATCTAGCTCGGCACGCAACACGAGGGTGTTGATGAAGAAGCCGACCAGGCCTTGGGTTTCCTGGCGCGGGCGGTTGGCGTTGGGCACGCCGATGCGGATATCGCGCTGGCCGCTGTAGCGATGCAGCAGGCTTTGGAATGCCGCCAACAGCAGCATGAATGGGGTGGACTCGTTGGCCTGGGCGGCGTGGCGAATCGCTTTGCTGAGGCTGGCGCCAAGCCGCACGGTGTGGCGTGAGGCACTGTGACAGTGGTGTACCGAGCGCGGGTGGTCGGTCGCCAGGCTGAGGGTGGGATGCTCTTCACCCAACTGCGCTTTCCAGTACGCCAGTTGGCGCTGGCCTTCACCTTCGGCCAGCCATTGGCGCTGCCAACTGCCGTAGTCGGCGTATTGCAGGACCAGGGGCGGCAGTTCCAGGGTCTGGCCTTGGGCTGCGGCGGCGTAGAGGCGCGAGAATTCGTCGATCAAAATGTTGAGCGACCAGCCGTCGGCGATGATGTGGTGCAGCGTCACCAGCAGTTGGTGATCTTCATCGTCGAGGCGCACCAGGGTCACCCACAGCAGCGGGCCTTTTTCCAGGTCGAACTGGGTGCGCGCTTCGTCTTCGCGGATCTGTTGCGCACGGGCTTCGCGCTCGGCAACGGGCAGGTCGCTGAGGTCGATGACTTGCAGTTCGAAATCCGCTTTGGCGTCGACACGCTGGAAAGCCTGGCCGTCGCGCTCATAGAAGCGCGTACGCAGGGCTTCGTGGCGCTGGATCAATTGCTGGAAGCTGGCGCGCACCGCGTCTTCGTCCAACTCGCCGCGCAGGCGCAGGGCACCGGGGATGGTGTAGGCGCTGCTGTGCGGGTCCAGTTGCCAAGTGATCCACAGGCGGTTCTGTGCCAGGGATTGGGGCAGTTCCTCCTGACGGGACAGCTTGTGGATTACACCTTGGGCGACGCCGCCATCCTGCTGCAATTGCGCGACAGTCGCGGCAAAGCCTTGCAGGGTCGGCGCTTCGAACAGCAGGCGCAGGCTCAACTCCAGGCCGAGGGTTTCACGCAGGCGCGCGACCACTTGGGTGGCAGTGATGGAGTTGCCGCCGAGCAGGAAGAAGTGGTCATCGGCCGCAACGGTCGCGACCTGCAACTGTTCGCACCAGATCGCGGCGATCTGGTTTTGCAGGTCGGACTCCAGCGCTCCGGTGCTCACCTGCGCTTGCAGATCGGGGAACTGCGCATAGCTGTCGAGGCTGCCGTCCCTGTGACGAAGCGCACACGCCGCGCGTTGCACCTTGCCGCTGGAAGTCTTCGGCAAGGCACCGGGATTGAGTAACACCACCACGCTCGGCGCCTCTTGATAGGCCTCGGCGACGGCCTGGCGGATCGCCTTGATCAGCGCATCGGGCGGCAGGATCTTCTGCACGCTGCGGCTGATTTCGGCGGCAATGCCGATGCCTTCCAGGCCCTGATCATTCACCGCGAACGCGGCGACCCGGCCTTTGCGTACCACTTCCACTTCGCGCTCGACGGTCTGCTCGATGTCCTGCGGGTACAGGTTGTGGCCGCGCACGATCAGCAGGTCCTTGAGGCGGCCGGTGATGTACACCTCGCCGTCACGGATAAAACCCAGGTCGCCGGTGCGCAGCCAGGTACGGCCGGCATGTTGCACGAAGGTCTTGGCGGTGGCCTCGGGGTTGCGCCAGTAGCCGTGGGCGATACTCGGCCCGCTGGCCCAGAGTTCGCCGACGTGGTTATCGGGCAGTTCGGTGAGGCTGTGCGGATCGGCGATCAGCACCGCGTGTTCGGGTTGGCTGGTGCCGCAACTCATGATCGCACTGCCCTGCCCTGGCTCGGCACGGTTGGCGGCCAGGGCCTGTTCGTCGACGCGCAGCGCGGGAATGCCATGGCCACGGCTACCGCCGGCGACGAACAGGGTCGCCTCGGCCAGGCCGTAGGAGGCGAAGAAATTGTTCGGGGTGAAACCACAGGTGGCGAACTTTTCGGCGAAGCGTTCCAGCGTGTCGAGGCGGATCGGTTCGGACCCGGAATAGGCCACGCGCCATTTGCTCAGGTCCAGGCGGTCCAAGGCCGATTCACTGACCCGCTCACTGCACAGGCGATAGGCGAAATCCGGCCCGCCACTGATGGTGCCGCCGTATTCGCTGATCGCTTCCAGCCAGCGTAACGGCCGGCCGAGAAAGTAGGCCGGCGACATCAGCACGCACGGTACGCCACTGAAGATCGGTTGCAACAGGCCGCCGATCAGGCCCATGTCGTGGTACAGCGGCAGCCAGCTGACGATCACGTCGTCGGGGTTGAGGTCGATGCCGAAACCGCGCCGGATCAGCACTTCGTTGGCCACCAGGTTGCCGTGGCTGACTTGCACGCCCTTGGGCAAGGCGGTGGAGCCGGAGGTGTATTGCAGGAAGGCGATATCGTCCGGGTGCAGGTCAGGGCCGACCCAATTGCCGACACCTTCCAGGCTATCGACGCTTAATACCGGCGGTGCATTTTCGATCTGCGCCAGGCCATCGGTGAGACTGGCGATGGTCAGCAACAGGCGCGGCTCGGCATCGCTGATGATCGACAGCAGGCGCTCTTGATGATGGCGGCGGGTGGACTCCGGCGGATAAGCCGGCACCGCGATCACCCCCGCGTACAGGCAACCAAAGAACGCCGCGACGTAATCCGGGCCGCTGGGGAACAACAGCACCGCACGATCGCCCAGCTCGGCATTGGCCTGCAAGGCAGCGGCGATGGTGCGGGCGCGCTGGTCGAGGTCGCGATAACTGAGCACAACGCTGTGCTCGGCGGATTCGGCGAGGAAGCGCAAGGCGACCTGGTCCGGGGTCTGCGCGGCGCGACGTTGAAGGGACTGGACCAGGGTGCGGGGAAGTTCGAAGGCGTCCATCATGGGGTTCCTGCCTGAAATCGGCTTACGGGAAATTCAAGAATTCGGGGGTTTGTTCAGCCGACGGCGAGTGGCCGCGCCGCGCCATTGCGTCAGCGGGCCAGGTGTTCGTCGGCGTAGCGCCGCACGCAACGCAGCAACGCGCTTTCGTGTTGCACGAGGAAGAAGTGGTGACCGTCGAACATGTCCAGGGAAAAGCCGCTGGCGGCGTCGAGTTGCCAGTCGAGCAACTGGTCGGCGCGCACACTGTCCTGCTTGCCGCCGAACACATGGATCGGCATGCCCAGCGGTGCACGTTCGCCGTAGGTGAAACTGCCGCACAGCAGGAAATCGGCGCGCAGGATCGGCAGCATCAACTGCATCAATTCGGGGTTGGCCAGGGCTTCTTCGGTGGTGCCTTGCAGTTCGCGCAGGCGGGCGATCAGTTGTTCGTCGGTCTTTTCGATGGCGTATTCGCTGACATCACGCCGGGCTGGCCCGGCCGTGCCGGAGGCGAACAAGGCGAGCGGCGCGGGCACACCGCGAGCGTTCAAGGCGTGCGCCAGCTCAAAGGCGAGCAGACCGCCAAGGCTGTGGCCGAACAGGGCATAGGGGCCGTTCAAGTCGCGGCTGATTTCATCGGCGAGCTGCGCAGCCAAGGCCTTGATATCGCGTTGCAACGGCTCGTCCATGCGCATGCCACGGCCGGGCAATTCCAGCGGGCAGACCTGCAACCACTCTGGCAGGGCCCGGCGCCAACGCGCATAAACCATGGCACTGGCGCCCGAATAGGGCAGGCAGAACAGGCGCAGTCGAGTCGGCGTACTCATCAGGCGACGACTCCAGACCGATACACGCCGCTTGCACGATAGAAACCCATGTCGTCCTCCTCCTTGGTCGTTTTACTAACGGACCTGTCACCCAGAAGAACGGACGGCACCGGCAAATAATTAGTCGCCAGGGACGCGCGAGACGTGGTTCACACCAAACGAGAAAGCATAAGATTAGTTCGCCTTCTCATTTGACAATCATTATCATTCAGCATAATTTGTTGCCCGATGTGTAGGAGGCCCCGGCACGGACGCCCTCCCCTAACCTATTGGCAGTAAGGTGATTTCCATGACGGAACAAGTATCCACAGGCAGGTGCGACTCACCGCTTCTCCAGGCATTCGTCGATAATCGGCTGATTCTGGTGAAGATCGCGGCACGCATTACCGGCTGCCGCTCCCGCGCCGAGGACGTGGTGCAGGACGCCTACTTCCGGCTGCAATCGGCGCCGACAATCACGTCTTCGTTCAAGGCTCAATTGAGTTATCTGTTCCAGATCGTGCGCAACCTGGCGATCGATCACTACCGCAAGCAGGCCCTGGAGCTCAAATACTCCGGGACGGAAGAGGAAGGCTTGAATGTGGTTATTCACGGCGCTTCACCGGAAACCTCGCACATCAACTTCAACACCCTGGAAAACATCGCCGACGCCCTGACCGAGTTGCCCCAGCGCACCCGCTATGCGTTCGAGATGTACCGCCTGCACGGCGTGCCGCAAAAGGACATCGCCAAGGAGCTGGGCGTGTCGCCGACCCTGGTGAACTTCATGATCCGTGATGCGCTGGTGCACTGCCGCAAGGTGTCGGGCAGCCATAGCGATACGTTTGCGCGCAGGGTGTGATGCCGCACCGGTGGTGCCTCAGGGCACCGCCATCACATCAATGCGATACGGCTCGAAAATCTTCAGCATCTCGCCATCGTCGCGCAAGCGCTTGAGCAACGCGGCAAACGCGTCCCCCGTGATCGGCGCCTTCGGGCGCAGCAGTGCGAAGTGGTGATAGACCTGGTCAATGCGCTCCGAGACCAGGAACTGCCCCGCCATTTGCGCATTGCGTACCATGAAATCACTCAGGTACGAGCGCGTCACCAAGGCAATATCGGCACGCCCGCGCGCGACCATCAGCAGGTTGCTGTCATGGGAGTAAGTCAACGTGGCGTTGAAGTGCTCGGCCATGTACTTGGGGTCGGGGTTGAAGTTGGCGAAGGCGTAGTGATAACCGCTGAACACGGCCAGGCGTTTACCGTTGAGGTCGGCGAAATAACTTTGGTCACGACCGGGCTCACGCTGGGCGACGAAGATTTCCGCATCTTCCAGGCCCATGTCGACGCTGGTGTGGGGAATGTTCTGCCAGCCCCAATCGGGATTTTCGAAGATCGCCATATCCACACGGCCCTGCTCGAAATCACGAAAGCGTCGGGGGATGGAGGTGGGCACCAACACAAACTGGTAATCGGTTTGCGCGGCGTTCAGGGCTTCGACCAGTTGCGGCAGCAAACCGGTGTCGGCGCCCTGCTCCGGCCGTACGGTGTAGGGTGGGAAATGCGCCGCGCCGATGCGTACCAACTGCGCAGCCGAAGCTGGCATCCACCACGCGGTGCCCAGTGCCCAAAAGGTAAGTCCTGCAGCCAGCCGCCATGGCGAAAACATCAAGGCACACACCGTTCAAAAACGCTCATGGCGATAAGCTAGGCGTTTTTGTCTGGAGAGACAACTTTCCAGCGGTAAATTAATAGCTTGCGCCTCAGTCGGCCTTCAAAACCATCAGCAGGGCCTCTTCGGCCAACTGCTCAAGTGTCAGGCTGCCCTCGGCGCGAAACCAGGTGGTGGTCCAGGACAGCGCGCCGGTGAGGAAACGCCGGGTGATGAATACATCACCACGAATGTAGCCCGCGTCCTTGGCCTCCCCCAGCACTTGCAGCCAGAGCGCCTCGTACACGTCGCGCAGGGCCAGCACCTGGGCCTGGCCTTCGGCTGACAACGACCGCCACTCGTACACCAGCACCGCCATGGCCTCGCCGCTGCCGCCCATGATCGACTGCAATTCGCAGCGGATCAGCGCCAGCACGCGTTCGCGCACGTTGCTCGCCTCTTCCAGCGAAGCGCGCATCATCGCCGTGTTGTAGTGGATGGTTTCTTCCATCACTGCCCGCAGGATCTCGTCCTTGCTCTTGAAGTGATGAAAGATGCTGCCGGACTGGATGCCCACGGCGCTGGCCAGGTCGCGCACGGTGGTACGTTCGAAGCCCTTGTTGCGAAACAGATGGGCCGCGGTTTGCAGCAGCTTGCCCCGGGCGCTGTCGGGGTCGGTCAATTGGCCGCCATCGACCATGGTGCGCATGACCCGCAGGGCTTTGTGCTCATCCATGCCTCTCTCCTCTACTTCCACGGACGTCTTGGCCCGCAATTTAGGCCGTGGCGGCCACCCAAGCAAGCGCTTGGCTGAATCTTGTATCCGCAGTTTACAAACCAAGCGCTTGCTTGGTAGTCTCGACCCCAGCCATTCGAGGAAGGATTTCTCATGAGCAAGACGGTTCGTATCGGCTGTGCCAGCGCCTTCTGGGGCGACACCTGCACCGCCGCCGCCCAACTGGTGCAAGGCGGCAAGCTGGATTACCTGGTGTTCGACTACCTGGCGGAAGTCACGATGTCGATCCTGGCCGGTGCGCGGATGAAAGATCCCCAGGCCGGCTACGCCACGGATTTCGTCGACGTGCTCACGCCGCTGCTGGCGGATATCCAGCACCAGGGCATTCGCGTGATCAGCAACGCCGGTGGCATCAACCCCCAGGCCTGCGCCGCCGCCCTGCAAGCCGCCTGCGACAAGGCCGGTATCCCCCTTAAAATCGCCGTGCTGCTGGGCGACGACCTGCAACCCCAGCTCAAACACCTGCACGGCATCACCGACATGTTCAACGGTGCGCCGTTGCCGCCGCTGTGCGTGTCCGCCAACGCCTACCTGGGCGCGCCGGGCATCACCCAGGCGCTGAAGCTGGGCGCGGATATCGTCATCACCGGCCGCGTGGTGGACAGCGCAGTAGTCAGCGCGGCGCTGGTGCATGAATTCGACTGGTCCTGGCAGGATTACGACCGCCTCGCCCAGGCCGCACTGGCCGGGCATATCATCGAATGCGGCGCGCAGTGCACCGGCGGTAACTTCACCGATTGGCGCGACGTGCCGGACTACGAGCACATCGGCTTTCCCATCGTCGACGTCAGCGCCGACGGCCAATTCACTGTCAACAAGGTCGACGGCACGGGCGGGCTGATCAGCGAACTCAGCGTCGCCGAGCAACTGCTGTATGAAATCGGCGACCCGCATGCCTACCTGTTGCCCGATGTGATCTGCGACTTCAGCCAGGTCAAATTGCAGCAGCAAGGCAAACACCAGGTACGCCTGCACGGCGCCAAGGGCTTGCCGCCCACCGATCAATACAAGGTCAGCGCCACTTACCCGGACGGTTTTCGCTGCACCGCCAGTTGCCTGATCGCCGGCATCGATGCGGTCGCCAAGGCCGAGCGGGTCAGCCAGGCGATCATCAACAAGACCTCGGAGCTGTTCAGCCAGCGCGGCTGGGCGCCTTACACCGAAGTGAATATCGAACTGCTCGGCAGCGAAGCCACCTACGGCGCCCACGCCAGGCGCCAGGACTGTCGCGAAGTGGTGGTGAAACTGGCGGTGCGCCACCCCAACAAACAAGCACTGGTGCTGTTCGCCCGCGAGATTGCCCAGGCCGCGACCGGCATGGCACCGGGCCTGACCGGCATCGTCGGCGGACGGCCGACGGTGTACCCGTTGATCCGACTGTTTTCGTTCCTGATCGATAAAACGGCCTGTGACGGGGTGATCGACTTCCAGGGCGCACGCCACCCCTGCGCACTGCCACCTGCCGACGCCCCGCGCCTGCCCGATGCGTCCATCGATCCGCCCAAGCCACAAGGCCGCGCCGACGCCAGCGTGCCGTTGGTGAAACTGGCCGTGGCGCGCTCCGGAGACAAGGGCAACCACAGCAATATTGGCGTGATCGCCCGCCACCCCGATTACCTGCCATGGATTGCCGAAGCACTCACCCCGCAGGTGATCGTCGACTGGATGGGCCATCTGCTCGACCCCGTGCACGGCCGTGTCGAGCGCTGGTATCTGCCCGGCAGCCACAGCCTCAACTTCCTGCTGGAAAACGCCCTGAGCGGCGGTGGCATCGCCAGCCTGCGCATCGACCCGCAGGGCAAAGCCTTCGCCCAGCAACTGCTGGAGATCCCGATTGCCGTGCCGCAACACATTGCCGATCAACTCGCCTAACAGGAGCATTGCCGTGGCCTTCGACTCGATCTTCAAAGCCGACCTGTTCCAGGGGCAAACCGTGATGGTCACCGGCGGCGGCAGTGGCATTGGCCGCTGCACCGCCCATGAATTGGCGGCGCTGGGTGCCCAGGTGATCCTGGTGGGACGTAAGCCGGACAAGCTGCAGAACGTCGCGGCGGAAATCGCTGAAGACGGTGGCCTCGCCCATTGGCAGGCCTGCGATATTCGCGATGAAGAGGCGGTGAAGGCACTGGTCGGCCAGGTCCTGAATGACCACGGCGCTATCCATGGCCTGGTCAACAATGCAGGCGGCCAGTACCCCTCACCACTGGCCGCAATCAACCAGAAAGGTTTCGAAACCGTACTGCGCACCAACTTGGTCGGCGGTTTCCTGATGGCGCGGGAAGTGTTCAACCAATCCATGAGCAAGCACGGCGGCGCCATCGTCAACATGCTCGCCGACATGTGGGGCGGCATGCCCGGCATGGGTCACTCGGGTGCAGCACGTTCGGGCATGGACAACTTCACCAAGACTGCCGCCTTCGAGTGGGGCTATGCCGGCGTACGGGTCAACGCCGTGGCGCCGGGCTGGATCGCCTCCAGCGGCATGGACACCTACGAAGGCGCGTTCAAGGCGGTGATTCCCACGCTGCGCGAACATGTGCCGCTCAAGCGTATCGGCACCGAATCGGAAGTCAGCGCGGCCATCTTGTTCCTGCTCAGCCCGGCCGCTGCCTTTATCAGCGGCAGCACACTGCGTATCGACGGTGCCGCCAGCCTGGGCAGTCGTGCCTGGCCGTTGCACAAGGCGCAGGCGCCGAGCGAACCCTTCAATGGCTTCCACCGCGCCTACCTGCCCGATGTGCTCAAGGCGGGGCAATAGACCATGCCGGTGATTGAATCCCTGATCGACGCCCACAGCGCCCCATTCGCGCAAAACCGCGAGGCCATGTTGGCCGCCATCGCCCAGCTGCGGCAGTTGGAAGACACCCTGTTGAGCAAGGCACAGGACGCCAAGCCCAAGTTCGACAAGCGCGGCCAACTGCTGCCCCGCGAGCGCCTCAACCTACTGCTGGACCCCGGCGCGCCGTTCCTGGAACTGGCCAGCCTGGCCGGCTACAAGCTGCACGACGACAAGGACGGCAGCGCCGCCGGAGGCGGGTTGATCGCCGGCATCGGCTACGTCAGCGGCGTGCGCGTGCTGGTGGTGGCCAATAACAGCGCGATCAAGGGCGGCACCATTTCCCCCACCGGCCTGAAGAAATCCCTGCGCCTGCAACAGATCGCCCTGGAGAACAAACTGCCGGTGGTGACCCTCGCCGAAAGCGGCGGCGCCAACCTCAACTATGCCGCCGAGATATTCGTCGAAGGTGCGCGCAGCTTCGCCAACCAGGCGCGCATGTCGGCCATGGGCCTGCCGCAGATCACCGTGGTGCATGGCTCGGCCACGGCCGGCGGCGCCTATCAGCCGGGGCTGTCGGATTACGTGGTGGTGGTGCGCGGTCGGGCCAAACTGTTCCTCGCCGGCCCGCCGCTGCTTAAAGCCGCGACCGGCGAAGTGGCGACCGATGAAGAACTGGGCGGCGCCCAGATGCACGCACAAACCGCCGGCACCGCCGAATACCTGGCGGAAAACGATGCGGACGGCGTGCGCATCGCGCGCGAAATCGTCAGCCTGTTGCCGTGGAATGATCGCCTTCCACAGGCGCCGAAACGTGCCTACGCAGAACCGCTGTACCCCATCGAAGAGCTGCTGGGCCTGATCCCGGACGACCCGAAAAAGCCCTACGACGTCCGTGAAATCCTCGCGCGACTGGCCGACGGCTCGCGCTTTCTCGACTTCAAGGGCGAATTCGACGCCCACACCGTCTGCGGCCACGTGCACATCCAGGGCCGCGCCGTGGGCGTGATCGGCAACAACGGTCCTATTACACCGAAGGGCGCGAGCAAGGCCGCGCAATTTATCCAACTGTGCGACCAGAGCCGCACACCGCTGCTGTTCCTGCACAACACCACCGGTTTCATGGTGGGCACCGAGTCGGAACAACAAGGCGTGATCAAGCACGGCGCGAAGATGATCCAGGCCGTGGCCAACGCGCGGGTGCCTAAACTGACCATTGTGGTCGGCGGCTCCTACGGCGCGGGCAACTACGCGATGTGCGGCCGTGGCCTGGACCCGCGCTTTATCTTCGCCTGGCCCAACAGCCGCACGGCAGTGATGGGCGGTGCCCAGGCGGGCAAAGTCCTGCGGATTGTCACTGAGGCCAAGCAATTGAAGGATGGCCTGGTGCCGGATCCCAAGGTGCTGGACATGCTGGAACAGGTCACCGCACAGAAGCTCGACAGCCAGTCCACCGCGCTCTACGGCAGCGCGAACCTGTGGGATGACGGGCTGATTGACCCTCGGGATACACGGACCTTGCTCGGTTTTCTGCTGGATATCTGTCATGAGGCTGAGGTGCGGCCATTGCAGCCCAACACCTTTGGTGTGGCGCGTTTCTAATCAGGAGAACAATAAAAATGATCTTCACCCAGGAACACCAGGAACTGCGCCGCACCGTCCGCGCCTTCGTCGACCGCGAGATCAACCCCCATGTGGACGAATGGGAAAAGGCCGGGCGCTTTCCCATCCACGACATTTTCCGCAAGGCCGGCGACCTCGGCCTGCTGGGCATTTCCAAGCCGGAGAAATTCGGCGGCATGGGCCTGGACTATAGCTATTCCATTGTCGCCGCCGAGGAGTTCGGCACCATCCGTTGCGGCGGTATCCCCATGTCTATCGGCGTGCAGACCGATATGTGCACCCCCGCTCTTGCCCGCTTCGGCAGCGATGAACTGCGCGACGAATTCCTGCGCCCGGCCATCAGCGGCGAGCAGGTCGGCTGCATCGGGGTCTCGGAAACCGGCGCCGGCTCCGATGTGGCCGGGTTGAAGACCCATGCGCGCAAGGACGGCGACGACTATGTGATCAACGGCAGCAAGATGTGGATCACCAACTCACCCAGCGCCGACTTCATCTGCCTGCTGGCCAACACCTCCGACGACAAGCCGCACATCAACAAGTCGCTGATCATGGTGCCGATGAATACTCCCGGCATCAGCGTCAGCCCGCCCCTGGAAAAGCTCGGCATGCACAGCTCCGAGACCGCCCAGGTGTTCTTCGACGGCGTGCGCGTGCCGCAACGCAACCGCATCGGCCACGAAGGTGCGGGGTTCATGATGCAGATGCTGCAGTTCCAGGAAGAACGCCTGTTTGGCGCGGCCAATATGATCAAGGGCCTGGAGCATTGCATCGACAGCACCATCGAGTACTGCAAGCAGCGCCAGACCTTCGGCAAGGCGCTGATCGACAACCAGGTCATCCACTTTCGTCTCGCTGAGCTCTCCACCGAAATCGAATGCCTGCGCGCGCTGGTCTACCAGGCCACCGAGCAATACATCAAAGGCCAGGACGTGACCCGCCTGGCGTCCATGGCCAAGCTCAAGGCCGGGCGCCTGGGCCGCGAAGTCAGCGACAGTTGCCTGCAATACTGGGGCGGCATGGGCTTTATGTGGGACAACCCCGTGGCCCGCGCCTATCGCGATGTGCGGCTGGTGTCGATCGGCGGCGGCGCCGACGAAATCATGCTGGGCATCATCTGCAAGTTGATGGGCACCTTACCGGGGAAAAAACCATGAACACCTTGTTGCTCGAACCCCACAACGGTGTGCTGCACATCACCCTCAACCGGCCCGACTGCCGCAATGCGATGAGCCTGGAGATGGTCAATGAATTGCGCACGGTGCTATCGCAGTTGGACATCCAGACGCGCGCGGTAGTGATCAGCGGCGCGGGCGGACATTTCTGCGCCGGGGCGGATGTGAAGGACCTGGTCACCGCAGGCCATCAACTGCAGGCGCTGAACCGCGCGTTTGGCACCTTGCTGCAGGAAGTGCAAGCGCTGTCGCAAGTGGTGATCGTGGTGCTGCAAGGCGCGGTGCTGGGCGGTGGATTTGGGTTGGCGTGCGTGAGCGATATCGCCATCGCCGATCACCGGGCGCAATTCGGCTTGCCGGAGACCAGCCTGGGCTTGCTGCCCGCGCAGATTGCGCCGTTCGTGGTCAAGCGCATCGGGCTGACCCAGGCGCGGCGGCTGGCGCTGACAGCGGCACGGTTTGACGGGCTTGAGGCTGAGCGGCTGGGGGTGGTGCACTTTACCGAGCGCGACCCGCAGGCGTTGGCGCAGCGGTTGGATGAGGTGCTGGGGCAGGTGCTCACGTGCGCGCCGATGGCGAATGGACGGACTAAAGCGCTGTTGCTGGCCAGTGTGGATGAGCCGCTGGAGGCGGTGCTGGATCGGGGCGCGCAGTGGTTTGCCGAAGCGGTGCGCAGTGAGGAAGGGATTGAAGGAACGCAGGCGTTTGTGCAGAAAAGAAAGCCTCGGTGGTGCAAATGACGCCATCGGGGGCAAGCCCTCTCCCACACTGTGGGAGGGGGCTTGCCCCCCGATGAGGCCCGATCAAACACCCCATCAGCCAAGGGATAAACCCATGCCCGCCTTCAACAAAATCCTGATCGCCAACCGCGGCGAAATCGCCTGCCGCATCCAGCGCACCGCCCAAGCCCTGGGCTACCGCACCGTCGCCGTCTACAGCGATGCCGACGCCCAGGCCCTGCATGTGCAGATGGCCGACGAAGCCGTCAATATCGGCCCCGCCCCGGTACAACAGTCGTACCTCAATATCGAGGCGATCCTCGCCGCCGCCAGACTCACCGGCACCGATGCGATTCACCCCGGCTACGGCTTCCTCTCGGAAAACCCCGACTTCGCCCGCGCCTGCCAACACGCCGGCCTGACCTTCATCGGGCCCAGCGTCGAGGCCATCGAACTGATGGGCAGCAAACGCCTGTCCAAACTCGCCATGCTCGACGCCGGCGTGCCGTGCATTGCCGGCTATCAGGGCAGTGCCCAGGACGACAACACGCTGCAACAGGAAGCTGAACGCATCGGCTACCCATTGATGATCAAGGCCAGCGCCGGCGGCGGCGGTCGCGGCATGCGCCTGGTGCACCAACCCGAAGCCCTGCTGGACAACCTGCACACCGCCCGCTCGGAAGCCAAAAATGCCTTTGGCAGCGATGAACTGATTCTTGAGCAAGCGCTGATCGAGCCGCGCCACGTCGAGATCCAGTTGTTCGGCGACAGCCACGGCCACTTGATCTACCTCGGCGAACGCGACTGCTCGGTCCAGCGCCGCCACCAGAAAGTCATCGAGGAAGCCCCCTGCCCCATCATGACGCCCGAGTTGCGCCAGGCCATGGGCGAAGCCGCATTGAAGGCCGGGCGTGCGGTGAATTACGTGGGCGCCGGTACCGTGGAGTTCCTGCTCGACCGCAATGGCCGGTTCTACTTCCTGGAAATGAACACCCGCCTGCAGGTGGAACACCCGGTCACCGAGCTGATCACCGGCCTCGACCTGGTGGATTGGCAGCTGCAGATCGCCGCCGGGCAAGCGCTGCCGCTGACCCAGGCGGACGTGACCCTGAGCGGCCATGCCATGGAAGTGCGCCTGTACGCCGAAGACCCGGCCCAGGGTTTCCTGCCGCAAACCGGCGAGGTGCTGCGCTGGGAACCGGCGACCGGCGTGCGCATCGACCATGGCGTGATACAAGGTCAACGTATCAGCCCGTTCTACGACCCAATGCTGGGCAAGCTCATCGCCCACGGCGCCACCCGCGAAGAGGCGCGGCGCAAACTGTTGCGGGCGGTGGAAGACACGCTGTTGCTGAGCGTCGCCACCAATCAGCAACTGTTGGCTGATTTGCTCAAGCATCCGGCGTTTATCAACGGCGATTTCAGCACAGGGTTTATCGCCGAGCACTTCAGCGAGATCCCACGCCAGCCTGTATCGAGCGAACAGCTAGCCCTGGCCGCTGCGCTGTTCTACACCCACGGTGCCGAGCAACATCCCCACGGTTTGTCGGGCTGGCGCAACACCGCGAGTAGCCCTTGCACCTATCGGCTTGAGGTCAATGGCGAAATCCACACCGTCAGCACCGCCCCCCTGCTGCTCAGCGCCGACGGCCGCCACGCCACCCTGGTGCTCAACGGCATCCGCCGGCGCATGGCCTATCACCTCGACGGCGACCAACTATGGATGCCCGGCCTGTGCGTGACCAACCGCACGCAGCAAGTGGCCAGCCGCCAGGCCGATGCCAGCAGCGGCACGGTGAAGGCGCCGATGGACGGTGCCATCGTCGATATGCGGGTCAGCACCGGTGACAGCGTCACCAAGGGCCAACTGCTGCTGGTGCTCGAAGCCATGAAAATGGAGCATCCGCTGACCGCCGGCATCGACGGTGTGATCAAAGGCGTGCAGGTGAGCGCCGGTGACCAGGTGCACAATCGTCAGGTGTTACTCGAGATCGTCTAGCCCCTAGGCGGAACTACAGGGCCGGGCTACGCTCTATCCCCAACAGAAAGGGAAGAGTACGGGAACCTGCGCGATGCCCCATTGGCTGATTATTGACCTTGAAGCCACAACGGATGAAGGCG
Organism: Pseudomonas sp. FW305-3-2-15-C-LB1; assembly: GCF_058787615.1. Lineage (NCBI taxonomy): Bacteria > Pseudomonadati > Pseudomonadota > Gammaproteobacteria > Pseudomonadales > Pseudomonadaceae > Pseudomonas > Pseudomonas sp. FW305-3-2-15-C-LB1. The sequence goes on from NZ_JBYSZX010000002.1 coordinate 241,585, forward strand.
GCTGGCCCGTGACGGAGATGGAAGTCATCGAGATCGGCGCAAGCCTGGTCAACCGCCAGGGCCGCGAGCTGGATCACTTCCAGCGTTTTGTGCGGCCGCTGCGCCGTCCCTTGCTGACGCCTTTTTGCCGTCAGTTGACCCACATCACCCAGGCGAACATCGACGGCGCGGTGCCGATCACCGAGGTGTGGCCGCTGTTCGAGCGCTGGCTGGGCCAACACCAGGCGCGCCTGGAAGGCTGGGCCAGTTGGGGCGATTACGATCGCAGGCAGCTGGAGCTGGAATGGCAGCGCCATGGCCTGGCCAGCGCACTCGCCACCACGCCCCATGTGAACCTCAAGCAGCGCTTCGCCAAGGCCCGGCGCCTGGACAAGCCCCTGGGGCTCAACGGTGCCCTGCAATTGGCGGGGATGCAGTTCCATGGCCAGCAGCATCGGGCGCTGGAAGATGCACGCAATACCGCGCGCCTGCTGCCACTGATTCTGCCGGTCTAGGCAGCTTCCCTGCCCTTGGGCATACTGGCCGACCTTTCCAGACCCTTTTCCGAGGAATCGCCCATGTTCAAAGTCAACGAGTACTTCGACGGCACCGTCAAGTCGATCGCCTTCGGCACCGCAGAAGGTCCGGCGACCATCGGCGTCATGGCCCCGGGCGAATACGAATTCGGCACCGCCCAGCGTGAAATCATGCACGTGGTGTCCGGCGCCCTGACCGTCAAGCTGCCTGACGCCAGCGACTGGGAAACCTTCGCCGCCGGCAGCCAGTTCAACGTGCCGGCCAACAGCAAGTTCCAACTCAAGGTCGCCGTGGACACCGCTTACCTGTGCGAATACCGCGGCTAAGGGTTTCCCGGAAACAAAAAATGCCCGTTTCCTGAGAGACGGGCATTTTCATTCGCGTCGAATACTATTCGAGAATGGTCACCGGCATCCCGACTTCCAGGCGGCCAATGCCATCGTTGACCAGGTTCTGGCCGAAAATCGCGCCATTTTCAGTCTTGCGATAGGTCTCCAGCGTCGCGAAGGGTTCACGGTCGGCACTGCGCTCGCCGGTCTGCGGGTCGATAGTGGTGAGGATGCAGCGCGAGCAGGGCTTGACCGCGCGGAACTCCACATCGCCGATGCGCAGGCGCTTCCAGCCATCCTCGGCGAAGGCGGCACTGCCTTCGATCACCAGATTGGGGCGAAACCGCAGCATCTCCATAGGCCGGCCGATGCGTTGCGAAAGGTCGTCCAGCGAAGCCTGGCCGATCACCAGCAGCGGGTAGCCATCGGCAAATGCGACCTGGTCATCGTCCCTGCCATAACCGGCTTCGGTGGTGCGGGCGCGTTCGAGGGGGATCTGCACCAGCCGCGTCGGCTTGCCGATAAAGTCACTGACCCAGGCCGCTGCCGCGTCGCCCGCGTCCGGCACCCGCAGGGTGTCGCGCCAGATGGTCACACCGCGCAACTCGGCATTACCGCCCGGCAGTGCGACATCCAGCGGCGGGTAACCGGGCGAACTCAAGGTGAGCCCGCCTTTGCTGTTCCACAATGCCGACAATTGGCTCATCCTGGCCACGGCGCGTTGCGTGAGGAAGCGCCCACTGGCTTCATCCACCAGCATCCAGCGTCGATCCCCGTCCACCCCAAGCTTATCCAGGCCGACCTGCTGCAATATCTCGGCCTTGCCGGACTTCAAAGGGTAACGGTACAACGCGCTGAGACGAAGCATGGGCCTGCATTCCTGAGGGGCAAAGCCATAACCCTAAGGTCAAGCAGGCACTTCGTCCAGCATCAGACGCTGACGGACCACGTCCACCAGCTTGTCGGGCTGGAACTTGGACAGGAAATTGTCGCAGCCGACCTTCTTCACCATCGACTCGTTGAAGCTGCCCGACAGCGAGGTGTGCAATACCACGTAAAGACTGCGCAGACGCGGGTCATTGCGGATCTCGGTGGTGAGACGATAACCGTCCATCTCGGGCATTTCGGCGTCGGTAAAGATCATCAGCAACTTGTCGGTCATCACATGGCCGGCGTCGGCCCAGGCCTTGAGCATGTTCAAGGCCTTGAGGCCGTCACTGGCGATGTGCATCTTCACGCCCAGCTGGCCGAGGGTGTCGCGCAGTTGAGACAGGGCTACGTTGGAGTCATCCACCAGCAGCACTTCGCGGCCACGGGCACGCTCCAGCACCGGGTCTTCGAGTTTCTCGCGGGAAACCTTGGCGTTGTACGGCACGATCTCGGCCAGGACTTTTTCCACATCGATGATTTCCACCAACTGGTCGTCGACCTTGCTGATGGCGGTGAGGTAATGCTGGCGCCCGGCACTGGTCGGTGGCGGCAGGATGGCTTCCCAGTTCATATTGACGATGCGGTCCACACCGCCCACCAGAAAGGCCTGCACCGAGCGGTTGTACTCAGTGACGATGATGGTGCTGTTGGGGCCCGGCACCAGCGGGCGCATGCCGATGGCCTGGGACAGGTCGATCACCGGCAGGGTCTGGCCACGCAGGTTGACCACGCCGCATACAAACGGGTGGCGCTGGGGCATCAGGGTCAACTTGGGCAGTTGCAGCACTTCCTGCACCTTGAACACGTTGATCGCGAACAGTTGGCGCCCCGCCAGGCGAAACATGAGGATCTCCAGGCGATTCTCACCCACCAGTTGCGTGCGTTGATCTACCGTGTCGAGAATGCCGGCCATTAAAAGCTCCTGATGCGCTAAGGAATTTGTGCGGTTCACATAACGTGGGTTATCGGCGGCGAGTGCCAGACCTTGACCCCTGTAAAATGCCACGTAAATTCATTGATGTCACACTGACATCATGCTTTACTGCGCTGGCCTCTCCGTATGGCAATAAAGCGACGTTGCGCGACATTCAATTCGACGCAAGGTTCCGCTATGTAAGGGATTCCCCTACACGCAATCAGGCCCAACCTGATATTCGCAATATCTAATAGCCATTAATGTGACGCCATTCTCAATGCATGAATGGAGTCAGGCTTTTGTTTGCCATCCCAAGCCCTCGGCCCACGGGCCTTCCAGACATACAGATGTCGGCAATCGAAGGTACGCAATTGACCCCGCTCATGAGGGCAGCGCACAGCCGTTGCCGTCACTCTAATAAACGTCCTACTAAAAACTCAGAAGCCACCTACAGGTCCCAGTCATATTTCGGCGCTATTTTTAAGCCATTCACCCGGTGCGACATCTCATCACCCGACCTCATGTTGTGGAGACTTGTATGATGAACAGCGCAAATGAATGGCAGACCACACTTCCCGAGTTCCTGCTTGAAGCAGAAACGCTGCTGGCCAAGTCGGAGGAGTGCCTAAACCATCTGCATCTGATTCGTGACGACAGCGATGCCATCGACTGCATGAAGGCCAGCCTGGCCAAACTCGCCGAAAAGGCCGACAGCCTGGCCCTGCAGGTGATCAGCGAATTCTCCCGGCATATCCAGTACGTGATCGCCAATGCGGCAAGCCCGATGCAACTGCATGACCAGGCGTTGGATGCACTGCACGCGTGCTTGACGCTACTCGCTTGGCAACTGGAACTGATCGATGTGCGCACCGGCGAACTGAGTATGGACGAGAGTGAGCAGGCGACATTGATTGCAACCGTCACGCTTCAGATTCCGCAGAAGGATTTCACTTATAAACCGCAGCAGCGTGTACACCACGCCTCTTGAATGGATACCAAGTCGTATTCGAACCTGAAGTTATCCAAAAACGACACGGCTATTAATTGGCTGGAACTGAACCGCGCACACAAAGATATCAATTAGCCATTGACGGTAATAACGATACAACCAAGCAGAAATAATATAACTCCTCACTTCATGAACTCTGGGAATACCGCCCGGAGTATTTGCGCGGTCAATAATCCGGTAAGGCACGGCACCAGGCGACCAACGGTAATAGTGGTGGTACTATGCCCCGCTCGAAGTGACTCAACTTCATCATGCATAAAAACGATTCGATAACGCATCCCAAACAGAGCCCCGTCAGTCCCAGTGACCGGGCTCCCCGCAGCGCACCCTCATTGGCTCCATCCGCTATGTACGCCAGCCTCAAGACACTCATCGCAAGGTCCGCGTCCCGCAGCAATGCACGCCGCTTGATCCTCGCCCTGTGCCTTGGCTCGCTGCTGCTGAGCCTGTGGACCTATGCCAGTTCAGAACCGCTGCCGTTGCTGGTGATTGTGCTTAACCTGGCCACTCTCGTAGTGGTCGGCCTGCAACAATGGCGTTCACGCAAGTCCATCAAGTTCCAGCCCCAGGAACTGGCCGATCGCCTGTTGCAGGTACAGGAAAACGAACGCCATCGTCTCAGCCGTGAACTGCACGACGATATCGGCCAACTGCTCACCGCGGCCAAGCTGCAAAGCGAATGGCTCAAGCGTCGCCTGCCCGACGACCTGCAAAGCCAATGCACGGTGCTGTGCAACACCCTGAATGAAACCCTGGCCAAGGTGCGTGACGTTTCCGCCATCCTCAACCCTCGTCAGCTGGCCAGCCTGGGGCTGGAAGCCAGCCTGCGCGCGCACCTGCTCAAGACCCTGGAAAACACGCCGATTCACTGGAGCCTGGAATGCCAGCAACGGCTGACCGGAATCCCGGAAGAAATGGCGGTGGCGGCCTTCCGCATCACCCAGGAAGCGGTGACCAACATGCTGCGCCACGCCCAGGCGCACAACCTGCTGGTACGCCTGCAACGTTTGCCCGAAGGCCTGTCGCTGACTATCCGCGATGACGGCCAGGGTTTTTCACCGGCCGTCAATCCCGGCCTGGAAGGCCAACGGGGCATGGCCGGCATGTCCGAGCGGATAGATCAGCTTGGCGGTACGTTGTCCGTCAGCAGCCAGCCAGGCAAAGGGACACGGATCGAAGCGCTTTTCCCCTGGGCGCCCCGCGCCCTCGAACGGGCCAGTTCCCCTAAGGTTCTCGAGTGAGCTGCAAATTACTCCTGGTGGATGACCATGCACTGATCCGGGCCGGCGTACGCGCGCTGGTCCAGGACATTCCCGGCTACACGGTGATCGGCGAAGCCAGCGATGGCGAGCAGTTGCTGGAGCAGTTCAGCGCCCTGTTGCCGGATATCGTGCTGCTGGACCTGTCGATGAAGCACACCGGCGGCCTGGACGCCTTGCAGCAGCTCAAGCGCGCCTACCCCAAGAGCAAAGTGCTGATCCTGTCGATGCACACCGACCCGGAACTGATCATGTGCGCGCTGGAGTCCGGCGCCCATGGCTACCTGCTCAAGGACACCACCGCCAACGAGTTGGAACACGCGCTGCTGGCCTTGCGCAACAACGAGCGCTACCTGAGCCCGGCGATCGCCCACACCGTGATCAACCAGGCGCTGGTGCGCAGCCAGGGGCCCACTACTCCCGCCGGCCACAGCCACAACCTCACGGCGCGGCAGTTGGAGATCCTGCGCCTGATCGTGCGCGGCAAGTCCACCCGGGAAATCGCCCACGGCCTGGGCCTGAGCATCAAGACCGTGGAAGCCCACCGCTCGCAAATCATGAAGCGCCTGCAGATTTTCGACGTGGCCGGCCTGGTGCTATTCGCGGTGCGCGAGCAGATCATCAGCCTGGACGACTAGCGGCGACCCCACCGGCAAGTGCACGCGCAAGGCCTTGGGCAAGGCCTGGAAGTGCAGGTCATCGCCCTGCAGCGGCTCGCCATCCAGGTTGATATACAGGCCCTGTGCAACCTTGATGTTCACCCACGGCAGGCGCGCCCGGACGAACATGGTGTCCAGGCCCCATCCGTTATTCATCAACTCTCGCAAGGTGCCAACCACTTCCTGGGGCGCCGGCAGGATGCTGACGTCCAGCAGGCCATCGTCGGCCATGGCGCCTGGGCATAGCTCATGCCCACCGCCTGCCTGGCGACCGTTGCCAATGCCCAGCGCGAGCAACTCGCCTTTCCAATGAAAATCAGGGCCATCCAGCTCGGCGTAGGCAGCCTTCAACTCGCTGAACCGCGTCAAACCGGTGAACAGGTAGGCGGCGCCGCCCAGGACTTTTTTCAAATCTTCGGAGGTGTTGGCGGTGACCTGGCTGCCGAAACCGCCGGTGGCCATATTGAGGAAGATCTGCCCACCGACCTGGCCCAGGTCGATGGCCCTGGGTGGCACGTCCAGCAGCGCCAGGGCCTGGTCAGGCTCCAACGGCACGCCGGCAGCCTTGGCGAAATCGTTGGCGGTGCCCAGGGGCATCAGCACCAGACTGGCGTCGGTCTTGGCCTGGGCCATGGCTTCGGCTACATCGCGCAGGGTGCCATCGCCGCCACCGGCGATGATGTGGGTGTAGCCGTCAGCCAGGGCTTCGTTGACCAGGCGCTGGGCGTCGCCGCCTTCCCAGGTGACCCGTACTGCCAACTCCCCACCCTGCTCGCGCCGGGCCTTCACGGCAGCGCGCACGTCCTCGTTGAGGGCTTGCTTGCCGTGGAGGATCAACAGTGCCTTGGGGCTGGTCATAGCGGGCTTACTCCTGGATTCAAAGGTGCATGAAGGATGTGGACCTTTGGCAGCCGAAAAAAAGCCATGGGTAACGTAAATTAATTGGCCGCCCTAGAAATTGTCCATCGCGTTGCACATCGAGACTTTGCCCACCGGCGTCGGCTCGATCCGCACCCATTGCCTGCCGTCCGCCGGCAACTCGTCGAGCAGGAACGAACAATCCGCCGACATCGACGCCTGCACCATGTAGTCGCGCCCGGGCTTGGGCACAAAAGTCATGGTCTTGGCGCACTGGCGGGAGTATTGCAACCGCCCCAGGTAATGGAACGCGATCGGTTTACCCGCCGGCACCACCAATTCGGACGTGACCGCGCCGGCCCACGAGTAGATCGGCCCGGGGATGCCGAGATTTTCGCCGTTGTGATCGGGGAAACCGGCTTTCACCGAGGCCATCACCCCGGCGCCCGGCACGTTCCAGTCCAGGCAGTCACGCCCCGGCACCGCACGTACCAGGCCGTCGGTGACGACACGCACGCGGGCGGTCTCACCGCTTTGCGGCGGCACGTAGCCGGTGGACAGCGAACGGATGTTCGCCACCTGGCCGCAACCGCCCAGGGCCAGCAACACAACAGGTATCACCATTAACCTTTTCATCAGCCATCCTTTCGCATCGGGGGTGTTTACGGCTGGCGGCAATTCTGCTTGACCGACAGGTGCGGCGCCGGCTCGTAGCTCACGCGCTGCAAGCCGTCAGCGTCCTGGAACAGGAAGTACTTGACGCGGCAGTCCTTGAACATCGCCGAATAACCCTCGGCGCGAAAGCCCTGGCCATCGACCTGCTTGGTCACAGTGTTGTTGCGGCTGACCACGGCGAGCACCTGCTGGTAGCTGTCGCCCATATTCACCCCCGGCTCGCCAGTGACGGCGGCCGACGAGGCGCAACCGCCCAGGGTGGTTGCCGCCAGCACCCATGCGGCGCCGTACAGTCCTTTGCGTAGATCGATCATTCCTTGGTTCCTTTTAGTGATGGATTAGCGGCGGCCTTCGCACACCGGCGATTCGCCGATGCGGCCTTCCTTACACAGGTCCAGGTTGCCCTTGTGGGTAAATCCCGAGTCCTTCATGCAGTAGAAGCGCGTCAACACCTCATCAATCGGCGAGTCGTCGCCCGTCCCCACCAGGTTGGTATAACCGCAGGCGCGCATGGCGCTCTTGACGCCTTCGACGGATACCCCGCTTTTCTGCCATTGGGTAAAAGCCGGTGGCGGTGGTTGAAAGCCCCTGCCCGTACAGCCGATCAGTGAAACAGCGCAAACACTCAACAACAGGCTTCTCGTGAACATGGCGGTCGTCCTCATTGTTTGACTCTCTTAAACACGGCCGCGCCGTCTTTTGTATCGCTCCAGAACGGCTTGCAGAGTTCCCCGCCCTTGCCATAGCAGTTGTGCGCGGTCTTATCGCCACCGAACACTTTCAACCACTCCCATAACCGATTGCTGCCTTCCGGGATCGTACCGCCGGTACCGGCGTTAAACCCTACCAGCGGTGCTCGGGCGACGGGGTCGAAATTATGATTCTGGTACTGCAGCGCCATCGCATCACGCTGCTCCACGGAACTGAATACGGAACGGTTCTGCAATACCCCCAACAGCGAATCGGCCTTTTGCACCGAGTAGGCCGCACCGAAGAAGTTCATCGAGGTTTGGCCCAGCATGCCTGCGTTTGCCGGGTCACGAGCCAACGATTCCATGGCACTGCCCGTTGTCAATGTGCCGCGGCTGTGGCCGTCGATGTGCAATCCGCTTTGGCCGAACTGGACCATATATTCCTTGGTCTGCACAGCAGCGTTGGACAAGCCCCAGAAATCATTTTCGAGATTCTTCTGATACGCCGCGATCATCAACTCGGACGTGAAGTTGTTGGCTTTCTCGAAATGGATCAAATACTGCGGCCCGGTATCGGCAGAGCTGTGTTGATCGGCATATTTGGCCGCGCCATCGATGTCGTTGAAGATACCGTTGTTGGCAATGTGTACCTTACCATCCGGCCCGGGCTTGAGATTGCGCTTTTCTTCGTCGCTCAACTCGCGGCGCTGAACATTGCCTTTGTCGTCCAGCAGCGCCTTGCCATTCTCATCCTTCAACACCTCATACACCCGCGCCTTCTCAAGGAAGATCTTGCGATACGCCTCATCCGCCAACAGCGACACCTGGTTATAGAACTCACGCTTGATCTCCTGCTCTGCCTCGACCTTGCGCCCCATCTCCGCCACGTCCAGGCGCTCCACGGCAACATGGGCAGCCTCGGTATTGCGGTTGAGGTTGGCAATCGTCTGGTCGACGCTCATGCCGGCGACCACGCGCTGGCGCTCGGCATTGGTGATGACCAGGGTGCCGGCGCTGATGGCGCTGCGGGTATCGCTGGCGGCGGAGTCGGAGTCCGAGCCGTTGGCGAGGCTGTTGGCGAGCAGCGCCTTGGCCGTGCCGAGCTTGCCGTCGAGCATGTCCGAATTGAGTTCCACCCCGGAAGTCTTGACGCTGGCTTCGGACACGTTATGGATGTCGGCCACGGTCAATGTGCCGGTGGTCAGGTTGTTCTTGCCGTCGGTAATGGCCTTGTCGGAACTGGCGATCACGCCGCCCTTGAGGTCGGTGTTGCCACGCACGTTGAGGTCGAAACCACCGTCGCCGGCGCGGATGCCCGATTGCTCGATGACGCTGGCGAAGTTGGACTTCTGCTGGGTATTGCTGGAGCTGAAGCTGGCCGTTGCCGCACCCGCGCACACCGGCGGGATGCAGATGCTGATGCCGGCACTCATGCTCTTCTGTTCGGAGGCAAATGTGCTGGTGTCTTGCAGGCTCTCGATGTTCAGGTCGCCGCCGACATCGGCCTTGACCTTGTCGGCCGAGACCACCGCACCGCGCAGGGTGGTGTCCTTGCCGGAGATCAGGCTGGCCTGGTTGCCTGCTGTCACGTGGGTGTTGCTCCACACCAGGTCGTTGCCATCGGCATTGCCGCGGCTCTGGGAGGCTGAAGCGTTGAAACTCAGGCCGTTTTTCTCGCTGCCGAAAGAGATACCAATCCCCAGGCTGCCGTTCACGCTCTTATTGGTGCTGTGCTGCTCGATGGTGTTCTGCGCACCCGCCAACAGGATATTGCCGTCGGCCTTGAGCAACGCATCGTTGCCGGCAGTGATCTGGCTGCCCTGCACGGTCAGGTCGTTGTTGCGCTTGCCGCCGGTAGCCACAATCGACACATCGTGCCCCGCCGCCACCGTCGAGCCGGCCGCTGTGTTGGAAGTCTGCTCGCTTTTGTTCTCGCTCTTGTTCATGCCCAGGGCGATGCTCAAGTTGATCCCGCCCGCCGCGGCCGGGTCGGCCATCACTTGGGTGTGGGCTTCACTGGCGGCCCACGCGGTGTTCAGCGCGGCGAGGGTTTTCATGCGCTTGTCGTCGGTACGCTCAGCGGCCTTGTTCATGCGCTGGCCGGTTTGCACGGCGTTCACGATCGGGTTGGTCAGGGTCAGGCTCACGCCGGTCTGCTTGAAGCGCTGCTCCTGTTGCTGCGCAGCCAGATTGCGCGCTTCGAGGATATTGACCTCGGATGCGTCAATCGACACATCGCCCTTGGGCGCACTCACATTGCTGCCAACCTGGCGGTATTCGCCGCCCGCGCTGATCAGCACATTGCCGTCGGTGGACCCGACGCTGCTGGCGGCGGCCGTGGTCTGCTGGCTGCTGTCCTTGTTGGTCTGCTGCTGCGAGCCGATGGTGACGGCAATCGCGCCGCCGCTGAACATGCCGCTGGTCTTCACGTCCTTGGTGTGTTTCTCGTCGAGCGTCTCGGTACCCGCCAATACCTTGATGTCATTGCCCGCCACCAGCGCCGTGCCCGAGGTCGAGACCACGTTGCTGCCGGTGAGGGTGATGTTGTTGCCCGCCTGCACCACCGCTTGCTCGCCGCTGAAGGTCGAGCCTTGCGCGGTGGTCTGGGCGACCGTATCGCGGGTGGTGGTGGTCTTGCTGGAGAACAGGCCGTTGCTGCCCTTGACCTTGTGCGCCTCGTCCGCACTGTTGAAGCGCTCGCCGGCCTCGACGTTGATGTCGCGCACCGCGCTGACCGACACCGCGCCCGCGTCACTGTTGACCAGCGCACCGCGTGCCTGCACGTCACGCCCGGCGCCCAGGCGGATATCGCCGTTGGCCTGCACCGAACTGCCGACCTCATTGCGCCCGGCCTCCTTGCGCCAGTTGTCGCCGTCCCATTGGTTGGCCTGGGTGTAGGACTCTTTGACGGTGCTCAAGGTGACGTCGTTGCCCGCCACCAGCGCGGTCTTGCCGCCCACACCGGTGTTGCTGACCTGAGCCGCTTGCAGGTTGATGTCATTGCCCGCCGTGGCAATCAGGTTTGCCGCCGGGGCCGACACGTACAGCCCGGCCACCCGCGACAACGCGGTGCGGGTGCCCTGCTCGCTGGCGCTGTCGGTGGTGATCGAGCGCACGTTGATGTCATTGCCGGCGCTCAACGCCAGGCGACTGTTGGCGCTGATCAGGCCGCCGATGTTGTTCAGGTCCTGGCTGGCATTGAGCGACACATCGTTGCCCTGGATGCGGCCGCCGAGATTGTTGAGATTCTGCACGCTGATGGTCACACCGTCGCGCCCGGCCAGGCTGCCCGAGTTGACCAGGTCACCGCGCACATCCAGATTCAAGGTGCGCCCGGCCATCAACGCGCCCGAGCCGTCCACATCGCCTTCGCGAACCCGCACATACACTTGCGGCACCAGCACCTGGCGCACTTCGCCGCTGGCCAGGGTGACGTCCCTGGACACCAGCCACACGATGTCGCTGGTCAACTGCGCCATTTGCCCGGCGGTCAGCGCCACGCCCGGGATCAGTTTCCACTGCTCGGCCAGGGTGACGGCGCTGTCGATCATGCCGCGATATTGCGCTTCGTCGCTGGCGTAACCATCGACAAACCGGCGCCCGGTGAGTTGCGCGACTTGTTCGCGGATCAGCTTCTGCTCGTAGAAGCCGTCGCCCAACCGTTGCTGGGTGGCGGCCGGATCAAGGTTCAGGCGGTCGAGCATATAGTCCGACGACAACCACCGACCGTAATTGGTAAAACGCGGATCCGTCTCCACCAGATAGCCAGCCGTACTGTTGGGGTTGGTGCGGAACAGGCTGCTGTCCGGCAGGTCGGGGTTGAACCCGCCGGTACGGATCTGCTCCACCGCGCCTGCACCGTTCTGTTGGGTCAATGCCTGCACCTGGCTGATCGGGCTGACGGTGTGGGTTCTGCCCGCACCGGCAAGCTCACCGGTACCGCGGGTGGTATCGCCGACGTTGGCCATTACCCGCGCACCCACCTGTGTGCCGCTGCCATTGATGGTCGCGTATTCGGTAAATACCGTCGGTTTGAGGGCGATCTGCTCGATCAAGGGCGCAGGCTTATAAGCCGTGACGCTGGTCCCCTGGCGATCACGCCCCTTGCGTTGGATGCGATAGAAGTTGGTCAGGGTACCACTGTCGGTGGTAATCCGTTCGCCGGTCACTTCGGTGTTGTCCACACGGCCCACACTGGCCGTCAGGGCCTGGCCGGCGATGATCCGGCTTTTGTCGTTGAGCAGGTGGTCGGCAGTCAGGTTGATGGCGCCACCTGCGAGCATTTGCCCAGGGTCGGAACTGACGATCCGGGTCTCGGTCACCGTGCGGTCGTAGTTATAGAGGTTCCAACGATCCTTGCGCCCTTCCGGGGTCACCAGGTACCGCACCTCATCCTTGTAGGTCGAGATCTGCGAAGGCGTGTAGCGGTTGGTCGAGCCCGACAGTTGGTATTCCTGCAGTGCCTCATTGGAGACGAGTACCCGCTCGGTGGCGAAATGTTCATTGGTGTTGCTGATGAGCCGGGCATTGGCACTCAGGCTGCCCAGCGCTTCAATCGTGGCGCTGGCATTGCTCAGCGCCTGGGCCTGGCCGGTGGCGTGGTCATCGACATCCAGTGTGCTACCGATCACCAGGTCGCCGGCACTGAAGATCAAGCCGTGCTCACGATTATCGAGAGTCTGGCTGGCGATATCCAGGCGGTTGCGCGCGGCGATGGTGGCTGCCGTCGAACCTTCCACGCTGTTCGTGACGTTGGTGGCGGCAATCGACAAGTGATCACCGTATATACGCCCCGTGCCGAGGTTGTTCAGGGTCGCGGCGCTCAGGCGCGTGGCCTCGCCGTCGATCAGGCCGCGGTTGTCGAGTTGATTGAGCGCATTGACCCGGACCCGGCGGGCACTGATCGAACCGCTGGCGGTGTTGTCGAGTGCGCTGGCGTTGAGCTGCAACCCATCGCCCGCCTGGAAACTACCCTGGTTGGTCAAAAGCCCAGCCGTTTCTACAGACAGGTTGCCATTGGCCTGGAAAAGGCCGGTGTTGACGAAATCATGGCTCAGCTTGAACGCCAGGTCTCTCAGGCTCAGGGCTTTACCGCTGCCACTGTAGCTGGCGCTGTCGACCTGCAGCGACTGGCCCGCAATCAGCGTGCCCGTGCCGTTATTCAAGGCCTGGCGCTTCTGCGCAAGGTCGCGGTCAGTCACGCTCAGCACGCTGCCGGCCGAGATAATGCCCTGGTCGTTATCCAGCGCACCGCTGCCCGTGATGCTCAACGCCGCATCGGCAACCAGCGAGCCGCCGCGGTTATCGAGGGTATCGACGTTCATCTCGACGCCCAGGCCCTTGATGCCCTGGTTGGCGCCCTGGGTCGAACGGTTATCCGCACTGGCGGCAGTCAGCAACAGATGACCATCGGCACGCAACAGACCCGACTGGTTGCTCACCTGTCCGGCGCCAACAGCCAGACTGCCGGCGCTGCCGATAAACCCTTGGTCATTGATCAACTGGCCGGTACGCACCGTGACGTCACGCTGCCCAAGAATGCCGCCGGTGCTGCCGGAATTACGGTTGCTGAGTTGCTGGCCATGGGTATCCACCCACAGGTTCGACTTGGCTTGCACGATGCCGCCGTCGTTGTTCAGTACGCCACTATCGAGTGTCAGCGTATCGCTGGCGTCAAGGGTGCCCTGGGCGTTGTCCAGTCGCTGGCCTTGCGTATCCAGCAGCAGTTGGGCCCCCGTGATGACGCCGCCTGTGTTGTTCAAGCCTTGTGCGTTGAGGGTCAAGGCTTTGGCGGCCTCAAGGCGGCCGCCACGGTTATCGAGCACGGCAGCATCGCTGTCGAGGATCAGGTCGCCCGCCACCGAGCCCAGGGTGCCGCCCTGGTTCAACAGGCTGTTGGCCCTGACTGTCAGGGTTTGGGCGGCGGCGACGGTGCCCTTGGCGTTGTTCAATTGCACGGCGTTGATATCCAGCACACCGCCCGCGGTAACCTGCCCGCGCTGGTTATCGAGGTTGCCGCCGTTGAGGGATAGATTCGCGGCGGTCACCAGCTTGCCGTTGCTGTTATCCAGCGCATCCTGTGCCGTTATGTACAGGTCACCGCCATCACCGGACTGCACCAGGCCATCCGCGTTGCCCAGGGTCTTGGCGCTCACATCCAGGCGACCACCGCTGGACAGGATGCCGCCATGGTTGTCCAGATTGCGCGCGAGGGTCACCCGCATGCCCGCCTTGCCGGTCTGCACCCACTTACCGGCGACGTTGGACATATCCATGGCGACGATGCCGATATGCGCTGCGCCCACCTGTGCAGCATCGCTGAACAAGGTTTGACTGGCATTGGCCGTCAGCGATTGAGCGGCGGTGACGTGGCTGCGGCGCAGGTCCAGATGGCCAGCGGTGCTGTTCAGTTCGACCGTGCCAGCCGATGTCTGGCTGTCACTCAGGTCGACCTGGGCGGCAGTGGCCTTCATGGTTTGCGCCGCCAGGTTCTGGCCCTTGGCCGTGAGGGTGCCGGCCGACGTCAGGGTCAGCGAACCGCTGCTGCCCAATTTACCCGTGCTGTCTACACCTGCGGCGAGTGCAGAGCCGGCATCGCTGCGAATCGCCGAATTCGCGCCTTTGGCGCTCAGGCGGGTATCGCCCTGGGCAGACACGATGCCCTTGTTGTCGATATTGCCCGCCGTCTCCAAGGCCAGGTTACCCTGGGCGAACAGCGTGCCGTTGTTATCGATGCCTTTGTCGGCCTGAGCGGTCAGGTGCGTGGCGCTGCTGATCTGGCCCTGGTTCTCGATACGCCCATCGCTGCCGATGACCACTTCACCGGCACTGGAACCGATCTGTCCGGCATTGCGTACACCGACACCAGCGCCGGTGCCTACCAGGGTGATCTTGCCGGCGTACATGCCCCCCAACTGTGCCACGTCGATGGCCACGGCGGGGGCGTCGGCCGGGTTCTGGCCTGCTGCGCCGGTCTTGATAGTCAAGTCTTTGGACCAGATGCCCGCGTTCACTTCGACCGTGCGCGCGATGATCTCGGTGTAGTCGGCGCGAGTGGCGTCAAGGCCCGCGCCGCCGATGCTGACCTTGCCCCCAGAGACTTGATAGCCGGTAATCAAACCGTTCTCGAACTGCGCCCGCCCGGTAGTCAGCGTCGCGCGGTCAGCGTTGATAAAACCGCAGCCATCGCAGGCGATTCCGGAGGGGTTGGCAATCACTACCTGGGCCTTGGAACCCGCCACTTCGACAAAACCGCGCAACTGGCTGGGGTTGCTCGAATTGACCTCGTTGAGAATCACCCGTGCGCTGCCGTTGGCCAGCGCGCGGTTGCCTTCGACCCAGCCGCCCAGTTGGGTCTGGCTGTTGGTGACGGCGTTATTGAGGATCACGCCGCGCTTGTCGACGTCGAACTGCTGGTAAGTGTTGCGCGATACGCCTGCCCCGCTTGGCGTGGTGATGTTGACCACAGGCGCCCCGTTGCCCGCCGCGCCGATGCTCGGGCGCTGGCCTGCGGGAGCCGAACCGTCAGCCACAACCTGGGCCTGGGCCGGCATGACCAGCGCAACCCAGCCCATGCCCACCATCAGCGCAAAGCGCAAGGGCGTGAGTGTGGCCACGGCACCGCCGGCCCGGCCAACGCTACCCGTGGTGCCGGGTGCCTTGCTGGCACTCTTGACGTTTTCCGCCACGACCATCAACAGGCCGCGAGCCTTGTTAAACACAATTCGATATAGCTGCTTATTCATGCAAATCCCTTGCGCGGTGGCTGGTCAGAGCGCGTGAAGAGGTAACGGGTGGCTGGCAAACCAGGCTTGCGCTTCCAGGTCGAGCACGGCGATGCCCTGAAAATCGATGACGCGCAAACCGCGTTCTTCGCCCTTGTGGTACAGCGCACGGAAGATCCTTCCAGGCCACAGGCGACGGCGCAGCAAACTGCTGATGCGCCGGGTGTGACCAAACGGCGCGACCCAGTCGTTGATCCACAGGCGGTCGCCACTGTCCCAGTCCGCCGCCGGCAGGCACACCGCAGGTTCGCGCAGATAGCGCGCCTCGGCCTCGGCACTGAGGTTCAACCACGACATGAAAAACACCGGCTGCCCGGCTTCACTGATCAAGATGAACTGGCGCCGCTTGATCGCAGGCAACAACAAGGTCGACAGGCTGTGCAACGGCGCATCGCGATGGGCCGCCGAGTGCATCCACAGCCACACCGCCGAGCCCAGCACCTGGGCTTCGTCGATGGCGCTGTCGGCGCGCTCGGGAGCAAGCACCTCCAAGGTGTCGTGATGCATGCTGGGCTCCTTCAAAACGACCAGTTGGCGCTGAAGCCACTGGTCACGTCGGCGGTCTGGAAGCCCTTGGGTTTTTCCAGGGGTTTGCCGGTGTAAATGTCATAGGAAAATTGCTTGTAGCCCCCGCGCAGGCCCACCACCGCACCAGCCAGGCGCCGGCCCGAAAGGTACTGGGTGGAATGCCCGCCGACTTCGCCGTAATCCACGCCCAGGTACAGTTCCTGGCCGGTGTTGGCCAGGCTCAGGCCCAGGTCGTTGCTGAACGTCCAGCCGCGTTCGGCCGACAGGATCTGCTCGCCGTCGAAGCCGCGCACGGTGTAGCGCCCGCCAATTGAAAAGCGGTCCTGGGGGATCAACGGTGTACGGTTCCACTGCCCGCGCCAGCCAGCGACGTAACGCAGACGTTGATCCGACAGGGTGAACGGCACCTGCAATTGCGCGTTGGCGGTGATGATCTGCGAACGCGAGGTGCCTTCGCCGTTTTCCTCTTCAGGCGCACGCAGCGCATCACGGGCACCGGTGCCACGGCGATAACCGACACCGAGGTCGAGGGTGTTGGCGCCGATGAATTCACGGTGATTGATCCCGGCCTGCCAACCGGCCATGCGGCGACGTTGCAGTTCGATTTCGGTGTCTTCGATGTAGTTGCTGGACGTACGACTCCAGCCACCGACCGACACAGTGGTCTTGCGCACCGCGTCGCGGTAGATCACCCGTGACAGCTGCACCTCGTTGGTCCGGCTGCGGCCACTGTAGGAATAGGCCTGGTTCACCCCGGCAATCGTCTGGTGGTAGTCATACTCGCTGGACGTCAGGCTCAGTTGCCAATAGTCGTAGGGCACCGAGTAGTGCACGGTGTGGCCTTTCGAACCACGGTCACCGCTCTGACCGCCGCCCAGGTCGTGGTTGAAACTGATGTAGAACAGGTCATTGAGGGTCGCCAGGTTATCCAGCGACAAAGCGACGTTGCCCTGATACTTGCCGGTCTGCTTGCTGCCGGAGTCATCCACCGACAGGCTCACGCGTACTGGAATCGCCTGCTTCCAGGCAATCACGACATCACTCTCCCCCGGCTGTGCATCCGCGCCCTCGGCTGGCGTGATCTGCACATCGGCTTCGGTGGTGGGCACGCGCTTGAAGTTTTCCAGCGCCTGTTCGATGTCGCGCAGGTTGAGCACATCGCCAGGCGACGCGGGCATGGCGTTCCAATAGTTGGCGCGCGTGGAGGTGCCCGGTGCAAAACGGATGTGCTTGATGCGTCCGGGCACCAGCACCAGCGCCAGCGTGCCCTGGTTCAAGTCCTGGGGCTGGGCGAGGACGCGAGTGGTGATGAAGCCCTTGGCGATGATCGCGTTCTGGATGCGCTTCATCGTCAGGTTGATCCCGGCGGAGCCGACGCATTGCCCCTGCACCGGATCGTCGCTCGGGTTGGCGGCACGCAAGGCCCACTGGAAATCTTCGGACTGGTCGCCGCCAAGGACCACACGGTCGATCTTGAAACACGGCGTTTCATTGCGCGGCAGACGCAGAGTGCCGGAGCTGTCTTGCGGAGTTTCGAGACGGACGTCGGGGGACGGTTCCAACTGCTCGCGCTGGGCACGTTCACGTTGTTGTTGCAGGAGCAATTGCTGGGCGGGCGCTTGAGGCTCAGCGGCCAGTGTCGCTGCACTGGCAAGCAAACCGACAAGGGAGCAGGTGGCGACGCAAGACTGCAGCAAAACAGAGGGTTTTGTTCTAGGTGAAGCGTCGAAAGACATTTCGCATCCTTGTGAGTGAAACTTCCTACATGCGCAGGTTGGTCACCACAAAGACATAAAAGTGCCATCAGGGTGTATGGCCCTGTGACACATTTCGCAAAAAAAGGCCGCCTTGGACACCTTCATTTTTTTCTTGAAGGCTCTACTTCAAGGCTTTTAGGGTATCTCAGCGAATTTGCCAACAATTCGTTTTTGTACTGTTTTGTTGTAGAAGGGCTCAGCCCCCTGCAAGTTGATGGCGGTACTAACAGACATCAGCTCTTGTGCAGCTTGCTCATCAACTGCGCCTCAGCCTGGGTCAAGCCGCAAGACTGCGTCAATTCATCCACCGTAGCCCCCATGCCCACCAGCTTCGCCGCCTGGGCAAACGAAAGGCTCGAAGGGTCGCGTTGCTCGATCTGCGCCAGCTTGTCCGGCAACGGCGCAAGAATGGCGCGCAATTCGTGCACCTCATCCCCCACCCTCACCGCACTCTGCTGGTAATGATCGACCCGCTTGACCAACTCCAGGATGCGCCGGTCACGCACCGCATCACGCTCGGCCTGTTGCAACAACAGTTCGCGCTGCTGGCTCACATGGCGCAGCAGAAATGCCAACGTCCCGGCCCACAACAGGGCCAGGACAATCACCGCAGCCTCAAGGAACAATCAGATACTCTCCAGTTCCGACCACTCTTCTTCGCTCATCATCTTGTCCAGCTCAACCAGAATCAGCAGTTCGCCGTTCTTGTTGCACACGCCCTGGATGAACTTGGCGGACTCTTCGTTACCCACGTTCGGCGCAGTTTCCACTTCCGATTGGCGCAGGTAGACCACTTCGGCCACGCTGTCGACCATGATCCCGACCACTTGCTTGTCGGCCTCGATGATGACGATACGCGTGTTGTCGTTGACCTCGGTCGGTACCAGGCCGAAACGCTGGCGGGTGTCGATCACCGTCACCACGTTGCCGCGCAGGTTGATGATGCCCAGCACGTAGCTCGGCGCACCCGGTACCGGGGCGATTTCGGTGTAGCGCAGCACTTCCTGCACGCGCATCACGTTAATGCCGTAGGACTCGTTGTCCAGTTTGAAGGTTACCCATTGCAGGATCGGATCATCCAAACCTTGTGCGGACGCTGACTTGTTCATACCCCTGACCCCTTCAAGATTGGCCACGCACCAGCGTGGACCTTATTGTTCAATCAACTGCGTTTAGTAACCGGCATCGTTTTGACGGCACCACTGGCGATCAACTCGGCCAGTTCGGCGACGTCGAGCAACGCGCACATGTGTTCGATCACGGTGCCCGCCAGCCAAGGCCGTTGGCCCCGGTGGCTGCGCCATTTGATTTCGTTCGGGTCCAGGCGCAACGAGCGGCTGACTTGATGCACCGCCAGCCCCCACTCGTAGCCCTGCACCGAGATCACGTATTGCAAGCCCTGGCGGAAGTCGTCGCGGTAGCGGTCGGGCATGACCCAGCGCGCGGTATCTAGCACCTTCAGGTTGCCGGCCTGGCTCGGCAGGATGCCGAGGAACCACTCCGGCTGCCCGAACAGCGGCGTCAGTTCCTGACCTTCCAGGGAATAGATCGAGCCCAGGCACACCAGCGGCACCGCCAGCGTCAAGCCGGCGACGTCGAACAACAGGCATTCGAACGGCTCGGCGGCCCAGCTCGGGCGATCATCACCGGTGACCGGCGGCGGTGTGATGCTCGGCGGCAGGTGCACTTCCACCACCGGCTCGACCACTGCCGGAATCGCCACCGCCGGCATAATCGGCACCACGACCTGCGCATCCCGTGCTTGTTCTTCCAACACCGCCAACTGGAATTCATCCAGCGCGGCTTCTGGCTCGACAGCAGGCTCCAGTACCAGGATCGGTTCCGGCAGGGCTTCCTCGGTCGCGTCCTGCAGCAGGGCATCCAGATAGGATTCCAGTGCCAGTTGCGGCCGGGTCTTGAGTTCGACGGGACGGTTCATCACGCCACCTGCGCCACAAGCTGCTGGGACAGCAGGTGTTTGAGCAACGCGCGGTAGGCCAGTACGCCACGGCTTTTCGGGTCGAACTGCGACGGCGCCAGGCCGGCGCGGCTGGCGTCACGCAGGCGCGTGTCCACCGGGATATAGCCGTTCCAGATGGTGTCAGGGTAGGCATCGCGCAATACGCGCAGGGTGCCGAGGGACGCCTGGGTGCGGCGGTCGAACAGGGTCGGCACGATACTGAACGGCAGCGCCTGTTTGCGCGAACGGTTGATCATCGCCAGGGTGCTGACCATGCGCTCCAGGCCTTTGACGGCCAAATGCTCGGTCTGCACCGGGATCACCAGTTGCTGGCTGGCCGCCAGGGCGTTGACCATCAGCACGCCGAGCAACGGCGGGCTGTCGATGATCGCGTAGTCGAAGTCCTGCCACAGTTGCGCCAGGGTCTTGGCGATCACCAGGCCCAGGCCGCTCTGTCCCGGCGACTGGCGCTCCAGGGTGGCCAGCGCGGTGCTGGACGGCAGCAGCGAAATGCTTTCGTTACTGGTGGGCAACAGCAGTTGCCCGGGCAGATCGGCCGGCACACTGCCCTTGTGCAGGAACAGGTCGTAGTTGCTGTGTTCCAGCGCATCCGGGTCGTAGCCGAAATAGCTGGTCATGGAGCCGTGAGGGTCCAGGTCCACCACGACCACACGCTTGCCCGCCTCGGCCAGCAAGCCGGCTAAGGCGATGGAGGTGGTGGTCTTGCCGACTCCACCTTTTTGATTGGCAACTGCCCAGACTCTCATTCGGTTGGTTCCTCCCGGCAGGCACAGGCGCGACCGAGACATTGCATGGGGTTATTGAGCCGGCGACGGAGAATTGACGGCACTCTGTCGAACCGGCGGTTTTACCGGGGCCGGTGCAGTTTGTGTGCCAGCCCGCTTCAAGGCCGCATCCGGTGTTGCATTGGCGGTGCCGGTGCCGGTCAGGCTGCGGCGCACATCCAGGTTGCGCGAGACCACCAGCACCACCCGTCGGTTACGCGCGCGGCCTTGCGCCGTGGCGTTGTTGGCCACCGGCTGGAACTCACCGTAGCCCACCGACGCCAGGCGGCCAGGGTTGACGCCCTGCATCGCCAGCATCCTGACGATGCTCGCCGCTCGTGCCGACGACAGCTCCCAGTTGGTCGGGTACTGCGCGGTGCTGATCGGAACGTTGTCAGTGAAGCCTTCGACGTGGATCGGGTTCTCGAACGGTTTGAGGATCGCCGCCACTTTGTCGATGATGGTGAATGCCTGGTCGCTGGGCATCGCATCGGCGCTGGCGAACAGCAGGCTGGAGTTCAACTCGATCTCCACCCACAACTCGTTGCCGCGCACGGTCATCTGGTTGGAGCTGATCAAGTCGCCAAACGCGGCACTGATGTCGTCGGCGATGCTTTTCAGCGGGTCGCTGGTGCCGCCCACGCCGGCGGCGGTTTCATCGCTGTCGTTGACCAGCGGCTTGGCCGGGGTCACGGTCTTGGGCCGTTCTTCACCAATAGGGATCGGCTTGAGCGCACGGTCGGCATCGTTGAACACGCCGATCAGCGCCTGGGAAATGACTTTGTACTTGCCTTCGTTGATCGACGAGATGGAGTACATCACCACGAAAAACGCGAACAGCAGGGTGATGAAGTCCGCATAGGACACCAGCCACCGCTCGTGGTTAACGTGTTCTTCAGGCTCGCGACGGCGACGGCTCACAATGCATACCTCCCATCAATCCATGAAGCCCTGGAGCTTCAATTCGATGGAACGCGGGTTCTCGCCCTCGGCGATCGACAGGATGCCTTCTAGCAGCATCTCGCGATAACGCGACTGGCGCATGGCAATCGACTTGAGTTTGCTGGCCACCGGCAACAGCACCAGGTTGGCACTGGCCACGCCGTAGATGGTGGCGACAAACGCCACGGCAATGCCGCTGCCCAGTTGCGAGGGGTCGGCCAGGTTGCCCATCACGTGGATCAGGCCCATCACCGCACCGATGATGCCGATGGTCGGCGCGTAGCCGCCCATGCTTTCGTAGACTTTGGCGGCGTTGATGTCGCGGCTTTCCTGGGTGTAGAAATCCACTTCAAGAATGCTGCGGATCGCTTCCGGCTCGGCACCGTCCACCAGCAATTGCAGGCCTTTGCGCGCGTAGCTGTCGGGCTCGGCATCGGCCACGCCTTCCAGGCCCAGCAGACCTTCCTTGCGCGCGGTGAGGCTCCAGTTGACCACGCGGTCGATGCCACCGGGCAGGTCCACGCGTGGCGGGAAAATGATCCATATCAGAATCTGCATGGCGCGCTTGAACGAGCTCATGGGCGATTGCAACAACGCCGCGCCCACGGTGCCGCCGATCACGATCAGCGCCGCCGGCCCGTTGGCCAGGGCGCCGAGGTGCCCGCCCTCGAGGTAGTTGCCGCCGATGATCGCGACAAACGCCATGATGATGCCGATCAGGCTCAGTACATCCATCAGAGGCAGGCCTCCACCAGATGCTTGCCGATGTCGTCCAGGCTGTAGACGGCGTCGGCCAGGTCCGCCTTGACGATGGCCATGGGCATGCCATAGATCACGCAGCTGGCTTCGTCCTGGGCCCAGATGGCACTGCCGCCCTGCTTGAGTAGGCGCGCACCTTCACGGCCGTCGGCGCCCATGCCGGTGAGCACCACCGCCAGAACTTTGT
This sequence comes from Pseudomonas sp. FW305-3-2-15-C-LB1, assembly GCF_058787615.1. Classification (NCBI taxonomy): domain Bacteria; kingdom Pseudomonadati; phylum Pseudomonadota; class Gammaproteobacteria; order Pseudomonadales; family Pseudomonadaceae; genus Pseudomonas; species Pseudomonas sp. FW305-3-2-15-C-LB1. Next base: position 264,130 of record NZ_JBYSZX010000002.1, read on the forward strand.
CACCGTAGGACTTGGCTGCCGAACCGAAGGTGATGTCCACGCACGGCTTGTAATTCAGGCGTTCGTCGCCCGGCAGGATTTTGATCGCGCCACGGCCGTCGACCATCATCTGCTTGCCACCGGGGGCCAGCAGCGCCAGGCCAGGGCGCAGGATGTCGCCATCCTCGGCTTCCTTGACGCTGATGCGGCACAGCTTGTCCAGGCGCTCGGCGAAAGCCTTGGTGAACGCCGCCGGCATATGCTGGATCAATACGATCGGCGCCGGGAAGTTGGCCGGCAATTGGGTCAATACGCGTTGCAGCGCAACCGGGCCGCCGGTGGAGGTGCCGATGGCGACCAGCTTGTAGGCCTTGCGCTTGGGTGCGGGCGAATGCGAAGACGCAGGCGCCGCCGTGCGAGCGGGTGCCACCGCAGGCCGTGCCACCGGCGCAGGCGCAGGGCGCGCAAACGACGATGTCGGTGCCGCTGGAGCCGGTGCTGGCGCAGCGGTTGGCGCAGGCGCGCTGAACAGGCTGCGACGGTTACTGCGCGAAATGCTGTGCACTTTCTCGCAGAGCATCTGCTTGACCTTCTCGGGGTTGCGCGAGATGTCTTCGAAATTCTTCGGCAGGAAGTCCACCGCGCCGGCGTCCAGCGCATCCAGGGTGACCCGGGCGCCTTCGTGCGTCAGCGAGGAAAACATCAGGACCGGGGTCGGGCAGCGTTGCATGATGTGCCGGACTGCCGTGATGCCATCCATCATCGGCATCTCGTAGTCCATGGTGATCACGTCCGGTTTCAACGCAATGGCTTGATCAATCGCCTCTTTGCCGTTGGTGGCCGTGCCGACCACCTGGATCGTTGGATCGGCGGAAAGAATTTCCGAGACGCGGCGGCGGAAGAAACCCGAATCGTCCACCACCAGGACCTTGACTGCCATAAACACTCCGTTAGGCGGGGCGGGCACTACCGCCCTGCCCCACCAGAATCAAATACGCCGAGCGGCGTAACGCTTGAGCATGCTCGGAACATCGAGAATCAGCGCGATCCGACCGTCACCGGTGATGGTCGCACCCGACATGCCCGGGGTTCCCTGCAGCATTTTGCCCAAAGGCTTGATGACCACTTCTTCCTGGCCAACCAGTTGATCGACGACAAAGCCGATGCGCTGGGTGCCCACGGAGAGAATCACCACATGGCCTTCGCGCTGCTCTTCATGCTTGGCCGATGCCACCAGCCAGCGCTTGAGGTAGAACAGGGGCAATGCCTTGTCGCGCACGATCACCACTTCCTGGCCGTCCACCACGTTGGTGCGCGACAGGTCGAGGTGGAAGATTTCGTTGACGTTGACCAGCGGGAAGGCGAACGCCTGGTTGCCCAGCATCACCATCAGGGTCGGCATGATCGCCAGGGTCAACGGCACCTTGATGACGATCTTGGAGCCCTGGCCCTTGGTCGAGTAGATGTTGATCGAGCCGTTGAGCTGGCTGATCTTGGTCTTCACCACGTCCATGCCGACGCCACGGCCGGACACGTCGGAAATCTCGGTCTTGGTCGAGAAGCCCGGGGCGAAGATCAGGTTGTAGCACTCGGTGTCGGTCAGGCGGTCGGCGGCGTCCTTGTCCATCACGCCGCGCTTGACCGCGATGTTGCGCAATATGGTCGGGTCCATGCCTTTGCCGTCGTCAGTGATCGACAGCAGGATGTGGTCGCCCTCTTGCTCGGCAGCCAGGATCACCTTGCCGTTGCGCGACTTGCCCGAGGCTTCGCGCTCTTCCGGGGTTTCCACGCCGTGGTCCACGGCGTTGCGCACCAAGTGGACCAGCGGGTCGGCCAGGGCCTCGACCAGGTTCTTGTCGAGGTCGGTTTCTTCGCCCACCAGTTCCAGGTTGATTTCTTTCTTCAGCTGACGCGCGAGGTCGCGAACCAGGCGCGGGAAGCGCCCGAAGACTTTCTTGATCGGCTGCATCCGCGTTTTCATCACGGCGGTCTGCAGGTCGGCGGTCACCACGTCGAGGTTCGACACGGCTTTCTGCATGGCTTCATCGCCGCTGCTCAGGCCCAGGCGCACCAGGCGGTTACGCACCAGTACCAGTTCGCCGACCATGTTCATGATGTCGTCCAGGCGCGCGGTATCCACCCGCACGGTGGTCTCGGCTTCACTGGCAGGCTTCTCGGCTGCCGGTGCCGGGGCGGCGCGCGCCGGAGCAGGTGCGGCGGCCGGGGCCGGTGCTGGCTTGGCGGCTGGAGCAGGCGCAGCGGCCTTGGCGGCGGCCGGTGCAGCTGTCGCAACCGCAGCGGCCGGGGCCACTTCACTGAACTTGCCCTTGCCGTGCAATTCGTCCAGCAGGGATTCGAACTCGTGATCGGAGATCAGCCCATCGCCCGCAGGAGCGGCACTGGCAGCAGCCGGTGCCGCAGCCGTGGCGGCGACTTCCGGCAAGGCGTCGGCCGCGAAGGTGCCCTTGCCATGCAGTTGGTCGAGCAATGCCTCGAATTCATCGTCGGTAATATCGGTGCTGGCGCTGGCCGCCGGTGCATCCGCAGCCGCAGCGGCGGGTGCCACGGCGTCGGCCGCGAACTGACCTTTGCCATGCAACTGGTCGAGCAGCGATTCGAACTCAGCGTCAGTGATGTCTTCGCTGGTCGGTGCGGCGACCGGCGCGGCCGGTGCTTGCGCCTCGGCCTTGACGGCACTGAGGGAGTTGAGCAGCTGTTCGAATTCGCTGTCGGTCACATCCGGTTCGGCCTCAACCACAGGCTCCGGCGCGGCTTCAACCACCGGTGCGGCCGACGTGTCGGCAGGCTCCGCATAGCGCGCCAGGGCGGCCAGCAGTTCCGGGGTCGCCGCCGTGATCGGGGCACGCTCACGCACCTCGCTGAACATGCCGTTGACCGCATCCAGTGCTTCGAGAATCACGTCCATCAACTCCGAATCAACGTGACGCTCACCCTTGCGCAGGATGTCGAACACGTTCTCGGCGATGTGGCAGCACTCCACCAGCTCATGGAGCTGGAGGAAGCCGGCGCCCCCTTTTACAGTGTGAAAACCGCGAAAAATTGCATTGAGCAGGTTCGCATCATCCGGTCGGCTTTCCAGCTCGACCAGTTGCTCGGACAACTGCTCTAAAATTTCGCCGGCCTCTACAAGGAAATCCTGAAGGATTTCTTCATCGGCGCCGAAGCTCATGTGGGTGCTCCTTAGAAGCCTAAACTGGATAACAGGTCATCGACATCATCTTGACCCGATACAACGTCTTCACGTTTATCGGCATGAATCTGCGGACCTTCACCCTTGGCGAGATGTTTTTGTGGATCTTTTTCCGAGAGGATCGCTTCGCGGTCATGTTCGATGCCAGCGAAACGGTCAACCTGGCCTGCCATAAGCACCAATTTGAGCAAGTTGCTTTCCACTTCGGTGACCAACTGGGTCACACGCTTGATCACCTGACCGGTGAGGTCCTGGTAATCCTGGGCCAGCAGAATGTCGTTGAGGTTGCTGGAAACCGTACGGTTTTCCTGCTCGCTGCGTGACAGGAAACCGTCGACCCGACGCGCCAACTCGCGAAACTCCTCGGCCCCCACTTCCCGGCGCATGAAGCGGCCCCAGTCGTGGCTCAGGGCCTGGGCTTCAGTGGCCATGCCGTTGACCAGGGGCGTGGCGTTTTCCACCAGGTCCATGGTGCGGTTGGCCGCCGCCTCAGTCAGCCTGACCACATAGGACAGGCGTTCGGTGGCATCGGTGATTTGCGAGATTTCTTCGGCCTGGGGCATGTGCGGGTCAATCTGGAAATTGACGATCGCACTGTGCAGCTCGCGTGTGAGCTTGCCCACTTCCTGGTACAGGCCGCGGTCACGGGTCTGGTTGAGCTCATGGATTAACTGCACCGCGTCGCCGAACTGGCCTCTTTCAAGGCTGTCGACCAACTGGTGAGCATGCTTTTTCAGGGTCGACTCGAAGTCTCCCTGTGACGTTTCTTTATGCTCCATAGCTCCCCCGCGATGGCATTAGCCGTGGATGCGTTCGAAGATTTTTTCGATCTTCTCTTTCAAGGCCAATGCCGTGAATGGCTTGACCACGTAACCGTTGACCCCGGCCTGGGCGGCTTCGATGATCTGCTCACGCTTGGCTTCGGCGGTGACCATCAGCACAGGCAGGCTGCGCAGCTTTTCGTCAGCGCGCACGTGGCGCAGCAAGTCGATACCGGTCATGCCCGGCATGTTCCAGTCTGTTACCAGAAAGTCGATGCTCCCGCTGTTGAGGATCGGAATGGCCGTAATGCCGTCATCCGCCTCGACCGTGTTTGTGAACCCAAGGTCACGCAACAGGTTTTTTATGATCCGCCGCATCGTTGAGAAGTCATCAACGATGAGGATTTTCATGTTCTTGTCCAATTCGACCTCCAAGCAGTCTTAAACGCGCCCAGCACCTGGACGCGCCATTTCAATCAACAGGCATTACACAAAAAGGACTGCCGGGGGCACCACGGGTCGAACCCGCGAAGGCCGGTTGCCCTCGCGGTATCGTCTGCAGTGTCCCCACACTGCCTGTTCAGCGCGCTCGCCACTCTCCCAAACGCCCCCGCAAGCGGGCTGCGCACTGGCTGTGCAACTGGCTGACCCGCGATTCGCTGACACCCAGGACCTCACCGATTTCCTTGAGGTTCAGCTCTTCGTCGTAGTACAGCGCCAACACCAGCCGCTCACGCTCCGGCAAATTGGCAATCGCGTCCGCCAACGCTCCCTGGAAACGCTCATCTTCCAGGTCACGCGATGGCTCCATATGAGCACTCGCGCCGTCCTCGTGCAGCCCTTCATGTTCGCCGTCCTGCAACAGGTCGTCGAAACTGAACAGGCGGCTGCCCAAGGTATCGTTCAAAATCCCGTAGTAATCGTCGAGACTCAATTGGAGTTCGGCCGCAACTTCGTGATCTTTAGCGTCGCGACCGGTTTTTGCTTCAATTGCGCGAATTGCGTCACTGACCATGCGTGTGTTGCGGTGTACCGAACGCGGCGCCCAGTCACCTTTGCGCACTTCATCGAGCATCGCGCCACGGATGCGGATGCCCGCATACGTCTCGAAACTCGCCCCCTTGCTCGCGTCGTATTTGGTCGACACTTCGAGCAGGCCGATCATGCCCGCCTGGATCAGGTCTTCGACCTGCACGCTGGCGGGCAGGCGTGCCAGCAGGTGATAGGCAATGCGCTTGACCAGGGGCGCGTAGCGCTCGATCAACTCGCCCTGGCTGTCACGGGCAGACTTCTTGTAAGCGTTGTAGCCGGTCGCTGTCATAGCACGGGTCCTGCGCTCGTCTGATGCACCAATCGCTCGACGAAAAACTCCAGATGCCCCCGGGGGTTGGCGGGCAACGGCCAGGTATCGACCTTCTGGGCAATAGCCTTGAACGCCAGTGCACACTTGGAACGAGGGAATGCTTCGTAGACTGCACGCTGCTTTTGCACAGCCTTGCGCACACACTCGTCGTAGGGAACTGCGCCGACGTATTGTAAGGCGACATCGAGGAAACGATCCGTGACCTTGGTCAACTTGGCGAACAGGTTGCGCCCTTCCTGCGGACTCTGGGCCATGTTGGCCAGGACGCGGAAGCGGTTCATGCCGTAATCACGGTTAAGCAGTTTGATCAGGGCGTAGGCGTCGGTGATCGAGGTGGGTTCATCGCAGACCACCAGCAACACTTCCTGCGCGGCGCGCACGAAGCTGACCACGGATTCGCCGATCCCGGCGGCGGTGTCGATCACCAGCACGTCGAGGTTGTCGCCGATGTCACTGAAGGCCTGGATCAGGCCGGCATGCTGCGCCGGGCTCAGGTGCACCATGCTCTGGGTGCCGGAGGCGGCCGGGACGATGCGGATGCCACCGGGACCTTGCAGCAGCACATCGCGCAGCTCACAACGGCCCTCGATCACATCGGCAAGGGTGTGCTTGGGCGTCAGCCCCAGCAGAACGTCGACGTTCGCCAACCCCAGGTCAGCATCCAGCAGCATGACGCGACGGCCAAGCTCTGCCAGGGCCAGGGACAAATTCACTGACACGTTAGTTTTTCCGACGCCACCTTTGCCGCCGGTCACCGCGATCACCTGTACGGGATGCATGCTGCCCATTTTATTTCTTTACCTTGTCTTGCTTAGACGCAGGCTACATGGCTTGGCCGCGTGAATCGCTTGCAGACCATCGATGTAGATACTTTTCACGGTGTTCATACCGTCCTCAACCTACCCGCTTCGCCGGGTTGTGGTAGAGGTCGGCGAACATATCGGCCATCGCTTCCTCGCTAGGCTCGTCTTGCATTTGCACGCTGACTGCACGGCTGACCAACTGATGACGGCGCGGCAGATGCAGATCATCCGGGATCCGCGGCCCGTCGGTCAGGTAGGCGACCGGCAATTCATGACTGATGGCCAGGCTCAGCACCTCGCCCAGGCTCGCGGTTTCGTCGAGCTTGGTGAGGATGCAACCGGCCAGGCCGCAGCGCTTGTAACTATGATACGCAGCGGTAAGAACCTGTTTCTGGCTGGTGGTTGCAAGCACCAGGTAATTTTTCGACTTGATGCCACGCCCGGCCAGGCTTTCCAACTGCATGCGCAAGGCCGGGTCGCTGGCTTGCAGGCCGGCGGTATCGATCAGCACCACGCGCTTGCGCAGCAGCGGGTCGAGGGCGTTGGCCAGGGACTGGCCCGGGTCGACATGGGTCACCGGCACATTGAGAATGCGGCCCAGGGTCTTGAGCTGCTCCTGGGCACCAATACGGTAGCTGTCCATGCTCACCAGCGCGATATTCTGAGCGCCGTACTTGAGCACGTAACGGGCGGCCAGCTTGGCCAGGGTGGTGGTCTTGCCCATGCCGGCAGGGCCGACCATGGCGATCACACCGCCCTCTTCCAGGGGTTCGATTTCCGGGGTGGCGATCATCCGCGCCAGATGGGCCAGCAACATGCGCCAGGCCTGGCGAGGCTCTTCGATCTCGGTGGTCAGGGCCAGCAGGTCGCGGGACAACGGGCCGGACAGGCCGATGCGTTGCAGGCGGCGCCACAGGTTGGCCTGTTGCGGTTTGCTGCCTTGCAACTGGTTCCAGGCCAGCGAGCCCAACTGCACTTCGAGCAGTTCACGCAAACCGTTGAGTTCAAAGCGCATCGAATCGAACACGCGCTGGTCAACCGCCGCTGCCGGGGCTGGCGCAGCGGGACGCGGCGGCTCTTTGAAGGTCGGCTCAACCAATGGCTCGGCGGCGGTCAGCGGCAGGCCGGCGAACAACTGACGATTGGTGGTGGCATCGCTGTCGCCACGCATGCTCAGTTCAGCCTGGGCCGAGACGATGCGCGAAGCGGTCTTGCGCAGCTCGTCTTCGAGCTCCATGTTCGGCACGCGCGGCGCCAGGGCCGAAGGGGTGTAATCCAGGGCAGCCGTCAGCTCGACACCGCCGGCAATACGACGGTTGCCGATAATCGCGGCGTCGGCGCCCAGCTCATCACGAACCAGTTTCATGGCCTGACGCATATCGGCGGCGAAAAAACGCTTCACTTGCATAACCCACTACCCTCAGCCGTTGGGCCCTACTGTCGCGACGATAGTCACTTGCTTGTTGTCAGGAATTTCCTGATAAGCCAAAACGTGCAAATTCGGTACTGCCAGGCGCCCAAACCGCGACAACATCGCCCGGACCGGGCCTGCCACCAGCAGGATCACCGGTTGGCCTTGCATTTCCTGGCGTTGCGCGGCGTCGATCAACGAACGCTGCAGCTTCTCCGCCATGCTTGGCTCCAGCAGAACGCCCTCTTCCTGGCCTTGTCCTGCCTTCTGAATACTATTGAGCAATATTTGTTCCAACCTGGGTTCCAAGGTGATCACAGGCAGCTCGGAGTCAAGCCCTACAATGCTTTGCACGATTGCACGCGACAATCCGACGCGCACCGCGGCCACCAGCGCGGCAGTATCTTGACTCTTGGCGGCATTGTTGGCGATAGCCTCGGCAATGCTGCGAATGTCGCGCACCGGCACCTGTTCGGCCAGCAACGCCTGCAATACCTTGAGCAACTGGGACAGCGACAGAATGCCCGGCACCAGCTCTTCGGCGAGTTTTGGCGAGGCTTTGCCGAGCAAACCCATCAATTGCTGGACTTCTTCGTGGCCGATCAGCTCGTGGGAGTGCTTGTACAGGATCTGGTTGAGGTGGGTGGCGACCACGGTGCTGGCGTCCACCACGGTGTAACCCAGGGACTGCGCCTGGCTGCGCTGACTGATTTCGATCCATACCGCGTCCAGGCCAAAAGCCGGATCTTTGGCGGTAATGCCGTTGAGGCTGCCGAACACCTGCCCCGGGTTGATTGCCAGCTCGCGGTCCGGGTAGATCTCGGCTTCCGCCAGGATCACGCCCATCAGGGTCAGGCGGTAGGCGCTGGGCGCCAGGTCAAGGTTGTCGCGGATATGCACGGTGGGCATCAGGAAGCCCAGGTCCTGGGACAGCTTCTTGCGCACGCCCTTGATCCGCGCGAGCAATTGACCACCCTGGTTGCGGTCCACCAGCGGAATGAGGCGGTAGCCGACTTCCAGGCCGATCATGTCGATCGGGGTCACGTCATCCCAGCCCAGCTCCTTGGTTTCCTGGGCGCGGGCAGGGGATGGCAGCAGTTCCTGCTGGCGCGCAATCTCCTGCTGGGCCTGGACCTTGACCGCATTCTGCTTTTTCCAGAACAGGTAGGCCGCACCGCCGGCCAGGGCCGCCATGGTCAGGAACGATACGTGGGGCATGCCCGGCACGATGCCCATGATCGCCATGATGCCCGCCGCCACGGCCAGGGCCTTGGGCGAGGCGAACATCTGCCGGCTGATCTGCTTGCCCATGTCTTCGGAGCCCGAAGCACGGGTCACCATGATCGCCGCTGCTGTGGATAACAACAGTGATGGCAATTGCGCCACTAAACCGTCACCGATGGTCAGCAAGGCGTAGACCTTGCCCGCATCGCCGAAGGTCATGCCGTGTTGGAAGATACCGACGGCCATGCCGCCGATGAGGTTGATGAACAGAATCAGCAGGCCGGCGATGGCGTCACCGCGCACGAATTTGCTGGCACCGTCCATGGAGCCGTAGAACTCGGCTTCCTGGGCGACTTCCAGGCGACGTGTCTTGGCCTGGTTCTGGTCGATCAGGCCGGCGTTGAGGTCGGCGTCGATCGCCATTTGTTTGCCGGGCATGGCGTCGAGGGTAAACCGCGCGCTCACCTCGGAAATCCGCCCGGCACCCTTGGTCACCACCACGAAGTTGATGATCATCAGGATCGCGAACACCACGATACCCACCACGTAGTTACCGCCGATCACCACCTCACCAAAGGCTTGGATCACCTTACCGGCGGCGGCGTGGCCGTCCTGACCGTGGAGCATCACCACGCGGGTGGACGCCACGTTCAGCGCCAGGCGCAGCAAGGTGGCGACCAGCAGGATGGTCGGGAATACCGCAAAATCCAGCGGCCGCAGGGCGTACACGCAGACCAGCAGCACCACGACGGACAGGGCAATGTTGAAGGTAAAGAACACGTCGAGCAGGAACGGCGGCATCGGCAACATCATCATTGCCAGCATCACCAGCAACAACAACGGCACACCCAGATTGCCCCGCGAGAGGTCAGTCAGGGTGCTGCGCGCCGTGCCGAGCATTTGAGAGCGATCCACCAGTATTCCTCGTGTCCTTTGAAGCAAAGTTTTGACGCAGTTGGGCGTCCTGAAGGCGGTATTGCAAGAAGCCTTCCAACTTTTGTTTTGGAACGTCGATCGCTATGAACACTCACGTTTTTTCGGAAAGAACATATTTTAAATGTGGGAGGGGGCTTGCCCCCGATTGCAGCTTGCCAGACTAAGAGTCGGTGACTGACACAACGCCATCGGGGGCAAGCCCCCTCCCACACTTGGATGTGCGCGCAGCCGGTACTACTGGGGAAATTTCCGATAAGGTTTTGCGGTTGCCCCTAGGAAACTCGCTCTCTAGTCTCCGTACACCGCTGCAAACGCAGTGGGCGGGCGTCGCGGCCCGGCTTACCAATGCGCAGAAGCGCCATTGTCCGCTTTCAGTTGACGCCTTTTTATCGTCTACTGTGCGGCCTTATGGTGACTGTGCGCGGGATACCCTCGGGTATGCCGGGTCCATTGGTAACCGGTCCGCGAACCTGCGCACAGCTGCCACTCTCCATCGCGTCGCGGCGATCAGTGGCGGCTCCACTTACATGAGTGACTTTGCCTTCGAGTTGGACCGGACAAAACGCGAAGGTGCGCTGGGCGTAGCGCAGTTGATCGGGCTGGCGAAGCTGCTGGCTGACAGAGTGCTGGAGGACAGCGAGCACTTGATGGCCTGATGGCTGATCGTTCCTGTATCACCCTGCAGGAACGATCATCAAGCTCATAGGACGCGGACGTTCTCGGCCTGAGCGCCTTTGGGCCCTTGCGTAACGTCGAACTCCACTTTTTGGTTCTCTTCAAGCGTCTTGAAACCTTCGCCCTTGATGGCCGAATAATGGACAAAAACATCAACGCCACCTTTTTGGGCAATAAACCCAAAACCCTTCTCCGCGTTAAACCACTTCACCGTGCCTGTTGCCATTACGGTTCTCCTGACATCTCACTCAAGGACTTGTTGGATGACCCTGACATCGCACGCAAAGATACCGTCAGGTCGATGGATCCGCTGAAACACCACCTGCACCCCCACCGCAAGCCGGACGTCCCGCGAACCAATGAGGTCCACCGGAACAGTCTCGCCATCCACGACAATCAAACCCTTTCCAGTTTTCCGGTTATAGGATTTGACGATGCCTCTGGTAAACCGATTCAAAACCACTCTCCCTGCATCTCGTTTACAGCCTGCGCGCAGTGCATAGGGCAATAGAACCGCGAGCAGCGCGCTTTGGCTACTGTGAAGTCTGACAGGTAGACGACAGTTATCGATGAGTGGTAGGCAGGGCGGGAGTACGTCAGGAATCGCGGCGCAAATCCGGCGGAATCGGCAAATCCTTGAGCGGATCCGGGCGCTTGCCTTTGCCGGCGCGGTATTGGCGAATCTGATAGACATACGCCAGCACCTGAGCCACCGCCAGGTACAACCCGGCGGGAATCTCCTGGTCGAGGTCGGTGGAGTAGAAAATCGACCGCGCCAGCTCCGGCGACTCCAGCAACAGGATGTCGTTGGCCACCGCGATCTCGCGGATCTTCAACGCGGTAAAGTCACTGCCCTTGGCCAGCAGCATCGGCGCGCCGCCCTTCTCCGGGTCGTATTTGAGGGCGACGGCATAGTGGGTCGGGTTGGTGATGACCACATCGGCGTCGGGCACCGAGGCCATCATCTTGCGCTGGGACATCTCGCGCTGCAGTTGGCGGATGCGCTGCTTGACCTCGGGGCGCCCTTCCTGGTCCTTGTGCTCGTCGCGCACTTCCTGCTTGGTCATCAGCAGTTTCTTGTGGCTTTCCCACAACTGGATCGGCGCATCCACCGCCGCGATGATGATCAGCCCGGCCGCCATCCACAGCGCACTCCAGCCCACCACCTGCACGCTGTGGATGATCGCCGACTCCAGCGGTTCATGGGCAATGAGCAGCAGGTCATCAATGTCGGACGACAGCACCATCAGCGCCACGAACAGGATCAGGATGAACTTGGCCAGCGCCTTGAGCAGCTCCACCAGGGCCTTGGTGGAGAACATGCGCTTGAGCCCGGCGCCAGGGTTCATGCGGCTGAACTTGGGCGCCATGCTGCCGGCAGCGAACAGCCAGCCGCCCAGGGCGACCGGGCCGATCAGTGCGGCGAGCAGCAAGGTGATCAGAATCGGCTGCACCGCCAGGATCGCGATCTTGCCCGAATGCAACAGGTACCGGCCCATGGCGTCAGGGTTGAGCAGCACCTCGCGGGGCAAGGCGAAGTTGTGTTTCATCAACTCCATCAAGTCCAGCGCCAGGCCGCCGCCGTAGATGAGCAACGCGCCGGCACCGGCCATCATGGTGGCGACGGTATTGAGCTCTTTTGAGCGGGCAATCTCGCCCTTTTCCCGGGAGTCCTTTTTACGTTTCTCCGTGGGGTCTTCTGTTTTGTCCTGACCACTCTCGCTCTCGGCCATGGCTCAGCGCGCCCGTGCCAGATCACGTAAGAACTGCAGGGCGTCGGTCGCCAGCGGTTGATACTGATTGAGAATGTCGGCCAGGCCGATCCAGAAAATCCCCATGCCCAATACCAGGGTCAGCGGGAAACCAATCGAGAAGATGTTCAATTGCGGCGCCGCACGAGTCATCACCCCAAAGGCGATGTTGACCACCAGCAATGCGGTGATCGCCGGCAACACCAGCAACAGCGAAGCACCCAATACCCAGCCGAGCCGCCCGACCACCTCCCAGAAGTGATTGACCACCAGCCCCGAGCCTACCGGCAAGGTGATAAAGCTTTCGGTCATCACCTCAAAGGCCACCAGGTGGCCGTTCATGGCCAGGAACAGCAAGGTCACCAGCATGGTCAGGAATTGCCCGATCACCGCCGCCGACACACCGTTGGTAGGGTCGACCATAGAGGCGAAGCCCATGCCCATCTGGATCGAGATGATTTGCCCGGCGATCACAAAGGCCTGGAAGAACAGCGTCAGGGAAAAGCCCATCAGCGCGCCGATCAGGATCTGCTCGGCAATCAGCAGCAACGCACTCAGATCGATGGCATTGACCGGCGGCATCGGCGGCAGCCCGGGCACGATCACCACGGTAATCGCCACCGCAAAGTACAGGCGCACGCGCCGCGGGACCAGTGTGGTGCCGAACACCGGCATGGCCATGAGCATGGCCGTGACCCGGAACAGCGGCAGGATGAAAGACGCCACCCAGGTGCTGATCTGGGTGTCGGTCAACGCCAGCAAGGACTGCATCGGGTCAGCCGATCAACTGCGGAATACTGCCGTACAACTGCAGGATATATTCCATGAAGGTCTGCACCAGCCACGGGCCGGCCACGATCAGGGTGACCAGCATCACCAGCAGGCGCGGCAGGAAGCTCAAGGTCTGTTCGTTGATCTGGGTCGCCGCCTGGAACATCGCCACCAGCAGGCCGACCAACAGGCTCGGCACCACCAGCACGGCGACCATCACGGTGGTCAGCCACAATGCTTCACGGAACAGGTCGACGGCGACTTCTGGCGTCATTGCGCTATACCCCGCCGAAACTGCCGGCCAGGGTGCCGATAATCAGCGCCCAGCCGTCAACCAGCACAAACAGCATGATCTTGAACGGCAGCGAGATGATCAGTGGCGACAGCATCATCATACCCATGGCCATCAGTACGCTCGCCACCACCAGGTCGATGATCAGGAACGGGATAAAGATCATGAAGCCGATCTGGAACGCGGTCTTCAACTCCGACGTGACGAACGCCGGCACCAGGATGGTCAGCGGCGCCTGGTCCGGGGTGGCGATGTCGGTGCGCTTGGACAGGCGCATGAACAACTCAAGGTCGCTGGAGCGGGTCTGCGACAGCATGAAATCCTTGATCGGACCCTGGGCCTTGTCGATCGCATCCTGGGCGGTCATTTTCTCCGCCAGGTAGGGTTGCAAGGCTTGCTGGTTCACCTTGTCAAACACCGGCGCCATGATGAACAGCGTCAGGAACAGGGCCATGCCGGTGAGGATCTGGTTCGACGGCGTCTGCTGCAGGCCCAGTGCCTGGCGCAGGATCGAGAACACGATGATGATCCGCGTGAAGCTGGTCATCAGCATGACAAACGCCGGGATAAAGCTCAGCGCGGTCATGATCAGCAGGATCTGCAGGCTGACCGAATACTCCTGCGCGCCCGCAGCGTTAGTCCCTAGCGTAATCGCCGGGATCGACAACGGATCGGCGCCGAACGCCAATGGCGCGGCCAGCAACAGCATGAGCGTCAATAAAACGCGCATTACTTCTTATCCTTCTGATCCTTGCCCAGCAACTCCATCAGGCGCTGGGCGAATTCTGGCGTGGCGGACTGGCCCTGATCCACGCTCACCGGGGTCTTGAGCACGTGCAACGGGGTGATGCGGCCGGGGGTGATACCCAGCAGGATCTGTTCCTCGCCCACCTGCACCAGCACCAGCCGATCACGCGGGCCGAGGGCGCGCGAACCGATCATCTCGATCACCTGGCCGTTGCCCGGCCCTACGCGCTGCACGCGGCGCATCAGCCAGGCCAGCACGAAAATCAGCCCGACCACCAGCAACAAGCCCAGCACCAGCTGGGTCAATTGTCCGCCGATACCGCTGCTCACCACTGGTGCGGCCGCCGCCGTCGCTTGCGCGGCCGGCTCAGCCGCGAGGGCGCTCAATGGCAGCGCCAGAAACAGTCCCGCCATCGAATACTTCATATCAGCGCAACTTCTTGATGCGTTCGCTCGGGCTGATCACGTCGGTCAGGCGGATGCCGAACTTTTCGTTGACCACCACCACTTCGCCGTGGGCGATCAGGGTGCCGTTGACCAGCACGTCCAGCGGCTCGCCGGCCAGGCGGTCAAGCTCGATCACCGAACCCTGGTTGAGTTGCAGCAGGTTGCGGATGTTGATTTCGGTGCTGCCGACTTCCATGGAAATCGACACCGGAATGTCGAGGATCACATCCAGGTTCGGGCCATCGAGGGACACCGGCTCGTTGTTTTTCGGCACGCTGCCGAATTCTTCCATGGGCAGGCGGTTGCCGGCCGGAGCGGTGGCGGCGTCAGCGGCCAGCAGCGCGTCGATATCGTCCTGGCCAACATCGCCGGTTTCTTCCAGGGCAGCCGCCCATTCGTCAGCCAGGGCCTGGTCTTCGGCGGAAGTGTTTTCGTGTTCGGTAGCCATTACATGTCCTCGGCGGAGCAAACATTCATAAATAGGGGTGCATCAACGACGGGTGATCGGCTCGACCACCTGCAGCGCCAGGTTGCCCTTGTGGGAACCGAGCTTGACCTTGAATGACGGCACGCCGTTGGCGCGCATGATCATTTCTTCCGGCAGTTCGACGGGGATGATATCCCCCGGCTGCATGTGCAAAATATCGCGCAGGCGCAGTTGCCGACGGGCCACGGTGGCGCTCAACGGTACGTCGACGTCCAGCAGGTCTTCGCGCAAGGCCTTGACCCAGCGTTCGTCCTGGTCGTCCAGGTCGGACTGGAAACCGGCGTCGAGCATCTCGCGCACCGGTTCGATCATCGAGTACGGCATGGTCACGTGCAGGTCGCCGCCACCGCCATCGAGTTCGATGTGGAAGGTCGACACCACAATGGCTTCGCTGGGGCCGACGATGTTGGCCATGGCCGGGTTCACTTCGGAGTTGATGTACTCGAAGTTGACTTCCATGATCGCCTGCCAGGCTTCCTTCAAATCGATGAAGGCCTGCTCCAGCACCATGCGCACCACCCGCAACTCGGTGGGGGTGAACTCACGGCCTTCGATCTTGGCGTGGCGACCGTCGCCGCCGAAGAAGTTGTCCACCAGCTTGAACACCAGCTTGGCGTCGAGGATGAACAGCGCGGTGCCGCGCAGTGGCTTGATCTTGACCAGGTTGAGGCTGGTGGGCACGTACAGCGAGTGCACGTACTCGCCGAACTTCATCACCTGCACGCCGCCCACCGCCACGTCCGCCGAACGACGCAGCATGTTGAACATGCTGATGCGGGTATAGCGGGCGAAACGTTCGTTGATCATCTCCAGGGTCGGCATGCGTCCACGGACGATGCGATCCTGGCTGGTGAGGTCATAACTTTTGACGCTGCCGGGCTCGGCAGCCATTTCGGTCTGTACCAGACCATCGTCGACGCCATGCAGCAGCGCGTCGATTTCATCCTGGGACAGCAGGTCTTGCACGGCCATGTCGTGATCCTACTGCAATACGAAGTTAGTGAAGAGCGCCTGCTCGACCACGACTTTGCCGAGCTCCTTCTGGGCCACTTCCTGCACGCTGGCCGTGACTTTCTGGCGCAGCATTTCCTGGCCCACCGGCGTGGCGAGTGTGTCGAAGCTCTGGCTGGAGAACAGCATGACGAGGTTGTTGCGGATCACGGGCATGTGCACCTTGAGGGCGTCCAGGTCCGAAGCGTTACGCGCCAGCAAGGTGATGCTCACCTGCAGGTAGCGTTGACGACCGTTCTGATTGAAGTTGGCGACAAAGGCCGGAAGCATCGGTTCGAAGATTGCCGGTTGCTTGACGTTAGTGGCGGTTTCGGCGGCGGGTGCCGGCTTGCTGGCACTGCTGTGCATGATGTACCAGGTGCCACCCACCGAGGCGCCGATAGCCAGGAGCAGGCCCAGGACTATCAACAGGATAAGCTTGAGCTTACCTTTGCCTGCGGGTGCTTTTGCTGCGTCTTCGCTCTTCGCCATGCCAATAATCCGTCACTATTCGGGGATTCATAGATCTACGGAGAGGCAAGAGCAAGTGTTATGCCAGAGTTGTCTGGAAGTCGAGGAGGTACGGGCGCAGCAAATCAAATTGTGGGAGGGGGCTTGCCCCCGATAGCGGTGTATCAGTCACCCATGTTTCAGCTGACACACCCTCATCGGGGGCAAGCCCCCTCCCACATTTCGTCCGGATCAGGCGTAGTAGTCGACCGCACTGGAGCCGATTACGGTTGAGGTGACCGGCGTCACGGCTTCAGCCACATCAAGGTGGTTGCCGCTGTCGCCATTGTCACCGCCCCGCCCGCCGCCACCGCTCACACCACGGGTCTGGGCCTGCTGCTGTTGTTGCTCCTGGCCACGGGACTGGTCCGACACGTTCACGTCCACCTGGCCCATGCCCTGCTGGGCAAACATCTCCCGCAAGCGCCCGGACTGGCTTTCCAGCGCTTCACGTACCACCGGGTGGGCGCTCATGAAGTTGACCTGGGCCTGTTGGTCGGCGGTCATGTTGACCTTGATATCCAGGCGACCAAGCTCAGCGGGTTGCAACTGGATCTCCGCCGACTTGAGGTTGGCACTGGACAGGTACATCACCCGGTTGACGATTTCATCGGTCCAGCCGCTCTGGTGCATGGCCAAGGGCGCATTGGTCACCGGTGGCAAGGCGTTGGCGGTTTTCGGCGTGGCCGCCTGGGTCAACGCGGCGAGGCGGTTGGCGAAGTCATCGACACGGGTGTCGCTGCTGGCGTTCTTCAGGTCCTTGAGACCGTCTTCGATCAACCCGCTGAAGGCCTTGTCGCCGCCCTGGTCGGTGCTGTCCTTGGTGGCTTGCTGGTCGACCATATTGGCCAGGCCGGCGGCGAAATTCTGTGCGGCAGTGGGTTGATCCTGAGTCGGTGCCGGAGCGGTTTTTGCCTGCGCCTGGCTGCTGGCCGATACGTGACCGCCCTGCTCCATCGCCAGGCGCACGGCGGGCATGGCATCCAGGGGATCTGCTTCAGGATCGAAGGCCGGCTTGGCTTCCTCGGTCGCTGCGACCGGCGCAGCAACCACCGGCTGAGCCTTGTCATCCTTGGTCGTGGTCGCGGGCGCAGGTGTTTCAACCGGCACCGGCACGGCTACCGGGGTGACGGTGGCAATCAGCGCCGGGTCGACCACCGGGTCAGCCGGAGGTTGCTGCACCAAGGCAGGGTCGGCTGGCGCGTCGTCATCCTTGCTCGCGCTGTCGTCGGTTTTGGCCGGCGGCGTGGCAGGCAAGGTATTGCCGCTATCGGCAACGGCTGGCGTGCTGGCGGCAGGCTTGTCATTGCCCGCTGCAGGCTTGGCGCTGGCATCGGACGACTTGCCTGCGGTGGGTTTGGCCGAGCTGTCGTCGGTCTTGACCGTGGGCTTGGACGCCTGGCTGGCAAACACTTGAGCGAAGCCAGGGCCCTTGTCCCGTGGGTCCGCAGCCACTGCCGATGGGTTGGCAGAGGGCGCTTGAGGCTTGGCCGCGGGGGCAGCCTGAAGGAGCGAATTCGGGGCGACTGGCATAGGTAAAGG
The DNA here is from genome assembly GCF_058787615.1 of Pseudomonas sp. FW305-3-2-15-C-LB1. NCBI lineage: Bacteria > Pseudomonadati > Pseudomonadota > Gammaproteobacteria > Pseudomonadales > Pseudomonadaceae > Pseudomonas > Pseudomonas sp. FW305-3-2-15-C-LB1. The sequence continues at coordinate 282,030 of NZ_JBYSZX010000002.1, forward strand.
TCTCCACTGCATGGGGGTCGGGGATGCAGTATCTGGAGGTAGAGCAAGAGTTGGGCCAGGTTTGGGGGCGGTTGGTTTTATTGAGTACATATCCGTTTTTTAGGTAACGGCCACTTAGGGTTCCGCCCTTACGGCGGCTCACTTTGGAAAAGCCGGAATGCCGGCCCAGCCCAAAGTAAGCAAAGGGCTCTTGCCCCAACACTCGGCACCTCGCCTAGGCTCGGCACCTCGCCTAGGCTCGGTGTGCCCGTAATCCGACAGTGATTTGGGGGGCCGCCGCCACGCGCCATCCATGGCGCGGGGCGCCTAAGATCAAAATCAAAAGCAAAGCGCGGCGGCCGAATAGCCGACCGAATCGTTGAAGCGTACGCGCTCCCCTGTAGGAGCAGGGCTTGCCCGCGGAGGTCGTTAACCATAACGCGGGAAGCCAGGATAAACGCGGCGCGCTGAATGGTTTTAGGGCTGCTTCGCAGCCCAACGCGGGGCAAGCCCGCTCGCCACAGTAAGTCGGCAACACAGTAAGTCGGTTACACAGAACAAAAAACGTATCTACGATGCGCAGCGAGTCGCTCTTGCTTGTGATCTTCGGCGCCCCGTCAAACACGCTGGCCGAACGCAGGCTTGAATCCGTGGGTAACCCGGCAGGACGCCGGGTTAGCCGTCCTGGGCCATGGATGGCCCATGACGGCGGCCCACGGATTCAAGCCGGAGTGAGGGAACACCGAGCCTAGGCGAGGTGCCGAGTGTTGGGGCGAAGCGTTTTTGGTTACTTTTTGCGCTCTTCAAAAAGTGACCCGCTGTAAGAGCGGAACCATAAGCCGCCGTTACCGCAGCAACGGATATGTACTCAATCAAATCTGAAACCGCTGCCGCTCCGACTCATACAACGGCTTCACCAACGCAAACTCCCGATCAATCTGATCCACCAACTCCCCCAGATCCCCAACCACAGGCCCAACGGACTCAACCTCCAACCGCTGACACAACTGCGCCAACCTCACCGCCCCAAGGTTCCCACTGCTGCCCTTGAAGCTATGCGCAATCCGCCCCAACGCCTTCGCATCATCCCTGGCCTTGCGCAGTGCTTCGACGCGCTTCTGGGAATCATCGAGAAAGGTATCAAGCAACTTGGGATACTCGCCTTCCATGACTTCCTGCAAACCCGACAGCACCTCCGGGTCCAGATGTAGATCAACCACTTGCTCGCTCCTTGATCAAGAATCGGCGGATTATGCCAGAGCCTCCCAGGAAAACTCCACGCAGACACTGCGCCCGCCATCCGACCAGCGTACATCGCTGCTCAATTGGCGCACCAGGCTCAAGCCCCGGCCGGACAGACGGTCGATATCCAACGGCCGCGCCAGCACCTGTTCCACATCGAAACCGGGGCCGCTGTCCTCGACGCGCAGGGTCATCCTGCCACCCGCCTCCGTCGGTACCACCTGCACATGCACCCGTATATAGCCGCTGTTGAGTTGTGCCAGGCGGTCATTACGCAGACGGTAATACTCGGCAAACCCCTGGGCGTCACGCTTGAGCCGTGAATCCAGGCCCAGCACGCCATGCTCCAGCGCATTGGAATACAGCTCCGCCATCACGCTGTACAGCGCCCCGCTCTGCTCGCGCAGGCCGTGGATCTCCAGCAGCAGTTGCAGCAGGTACGGCAATGGGTTGTAACGCTTCAAGGTCTCTGCACGGAATTCGAAACTCACCGACCAATCCAGCGGACAAGACTGCCCACTGTCGGCATACAGCGGCCCGCTCGCACGCAGTTGCTGGTCGACTTGCAGGGTGATCTCCACCATGCTCACGTCATCCCGCGCTTTGCCTCGGAAGGCCGCCAGCGCCTGTTCGATATCTTCAAACAGCCGATCAGGCTCGCGGTTGGCGGCGAACACCTGCTGCAAACGTTCAGCGCCGAACAGCTGCTCATTGGCGTCAGCGGTATCCAGCACGCCATCGGACAACAGGAACACCCGATCACCCAGGGCCATGGGCCAGACCTCGGTGCGATCATCAAAGGCTTGCGCCGACAGCACACCCAACGGCAAATGCCGCGATTCCAGTGGCGTGCGTTTACCCGTGGCGATTTCATGCACATAGCCTTCGGGCATGCCGCCGTTCCACACCTCCACCACCCGCCGCTGCGTGCTCAGGCACAACAGGGTGGCGCAGCAGAACATGTCCACCGGCAGGATGCGCTTGAGCTTGGCGTTCATCTCCCGCAGGGTCTGTGCCAGGCCGTAGCCCTTGGCGGTCATGCCGTAGAACACTTCTGCCAGGGGCATGGCCCCCACCGCCGCCGGCAGGCCATGCCCGGTGAAGTCACCGAGCAGCACGTGCATGTCGCCGGACGGGGTGTAGGCAGCCAACAGCAAATCGCCGTTGAACAACGCGTAGGGCGATTGCAGGTAGCGAATATTCGGCGCGGCGTTGATACAACCGGAATGGGCAACCTTGTCGAACACCGCCTTGGCCACCCGCTGCTCATGCAGGAGGTAATCATGGTGTTTGGCGATCAGGTCGCGTTGCTGCAAGACCGTGGCCTGCAACCGACGCAGGCGGTCCATGGCATTGATCTTCGCCGCGAGAATCAGCTGGTTGTAGGGCTTGGGCAGGAAGTCATCACCGCCGGCATCCAGGCACTGGGCCAGCGCTTCGCTCTCGCGCAGGGAGGTGAGGAAAATCAGCGGCACCAGCTCTTCACCCGCCAATTGCTTGATCCGCCGCGCCGCCTCAAAACCGTCCATCACCGGCATCAGCGCATCCATCAACACCAACTGCGGTCTATCACGGGTAAACACCGCGACCGCTTCAGCACCGTTGGTGGCCGTGAGCACCTGGTGGCCCTGGCGTCGGATGATGGTCGACAGCAACAGCAGGTCGGCGGCGCTGTCTTCGGCGATCAGGATCGTCAGCGATTCAAGGACCGGGGCCAGGACGCTCAACTGATGTCGAACAGTTTGTCGAAGTTGGAGATACCGAGGATCTTGCGCACATCCGAATTGCTGTTGATCACCCGGATATCGGCGTCATCCCCGGCATGATCGCGCAGCAGCAACAGCATGCCGAGGGCGGAGCTGTCGAGGTAGGTCGTCTCTTTCAAGTCCACGACGTAGGTAGTGGGCACCTTGTAGAAACGCTCGTAGGCGTCACGAAACGCTTGATGGCTGCCGAAATCAAACCGGCCCTTGACCGCGATCGTCAACTTATTCCCATCCAGGGATACTTCTGACTCGACTGACATGTGACTGCTTCCTTGTCATTGGCAATGACACAAGGTTTAGCAGGTGCAGGGGATGTGGGCAACCTTCAATAGACGTCTTTGCGCGGCAAGCGCTGGGACAGCTCGTCGAGCAGCTTCTGCTCGCGCTTATCTTCAAGCGCCCGCGCTTCGTCGATATAGCGCTGCACCAGCTTGCGCAGACCTTCGACCCGGGCAAACGCGGCCTGCCAGCTCTCACGCGCCTTGTCGAGGTTGTTCTGGTGCCAGGCCAGGCTTTGGCGCTGCTGGCCGACGGCGGTTTCCAACTGGTTGAGAAAGCCCTGGTAACCCATCAGCCATTGGCCAGACACGCCCTTGCTGCCGCGCTCGATCCATTGCTGCTGGTACTCGCCGCGAAAACGCTCCAGGTCGCCCAGCTTGCTTTCCGCCAGGCGGACTTGCCCCTGGAAGTAACCCAGGCGCTGCACGGCGGTTTTCTCGGCCTTTTCGGCCATGTCCACCACCGGAGCCAGGCGCGCGGCGCGGCTGTTGGCCATGGCTTAGCCGCCCGGCGCCGGGGCGAAGATCGACTGCAGGTGCGCTTCGCTTTCGCCCATGCTGATCTTGTCGTTGAGGCCCTGGCGCAGGTACGTCACCAACTGCGGTTGCAGGGCGATGGCCAGGTCGGTGTCGCGATCACCGCCCGCCACGTAGGCGCCGACGCTGATCAAGTCGCGGCTCTGCTGGTAGCGCGACCACAGCTGCTTGAACTGTTGCGCCCGGGCCATGTGTTCCGGCGTAACCACCGCTGGCATCACCCGGCTGATGGACGCTTCGATGTCGATGGCCGGGTAGTGCCCTTCTTCCGCCAGGCGCCGTGACAGCACAATGTGGCCGTCGAGCACGCCCCGCGCCGAGTCGGCAATCGGGTCCTGCTGGTCATCGCCTTCGGACAATACCGTGTAGAACGCGGTGATCGAGCCACCACCGGCCTCGGCGTTACCGGCGCGCTCCACCAGCTTGGGCAGTTTGGCGAACACCGACGGCGGGTAACCCTTGGTCGCCGGCGGTTCGCCGATGGCCAGGGCGATTTCCCGCTGGGCCTGGGCGAAACGCGTGAGCGAATCCATCAGCAACAGGACGTTCTTGCCCTTGTCGCGGAAATATTCGGCGATGCGCGTGCAGTACATGGCGGCGCGCAACCGCATCAGCGGCGCATCGTCGGCTGGGGATGCAACCACCACCGAGCGCTTGAGGCCTTCTTCGCCGAGACTGTGCTCGATGAATTCCTTCACCTCGCGGCCCCGTTCGCCGATCAGCCCGACCACGATGATGTCGGCCTCGGTAAAGCGCGTCATCATGCCCAGCAACACCGATTTACCCACGCCGGTACCGGCGAACAGGCCCAGACGCTGGCCACGGCCGACCGTCAATAATCCGTTGATGCTGCGAATGCCAACGTCCAGCGGCACACTAATGGGGTTGCGGTTGAGCGGGTTGATGGTGGGACCGTCCATCGGCACCCAGTCTTCGGCCTTCATGCCGCCCTTGCCGTCCAGCGCACGACCGGCGCCGTCGAGTACGCGACCGAGCATGCTCATGCCCATCGGCAGGCGGCCGGTGTCGGCCAACGGCACCACACGGGCACCTGGGGCAATGCCCGCCAGGCTGCCCACGGGCATCAGGAAAATCTTGCTGCCGGAAAAGCCCATCACTTCGGCTTCGACCTGCACCGGGTGGTAGCTGTCGTCGTTGATCACCATGCAGCGGCTGCCCATGGCGGCGCGCAGGCCTTCGGCCTCAAGGGTCAGGCCGACCATGCGCAGCAGGCGTCCTTCGAGGATCGGCTGGCCGGGCAACTCCGTGGCCTCGGCGTAACCGCCCAGGCGCTTGGCGAAGCTGGTGCGGTCAAGGCGCATCGACGGCGTCCAGGTCCACGCTCAGATCAGGCTCGGCCGGGTGCAGGGCCTGTTCGTGGAGCTGATCAAACAGCTTGGCCATGATCTGGCTGATGCGGGTCTCCACCGTGGCATCGATGCGACTGTGTTCGGTTTCGACGCGGCAACCACCGGGCTGCAACGACGCGTCTTCGACGATGCGCCAGGTTTCTTCATGACGCTCGCGCAGGGCCTTGACCTGTTCGAAATCCTGCGGGTTGATGTACAGCCGCACGTTGCCGACGCCCAGGGGCAGCAGCTTGAGGGCTTCGCGCATCACGCTTTCGATATGACTGGAATCCAGCGCCAATTCGCGCTGGATCACCTGGCGGGCGATGTGCTGCACCAGGTCGACCATGGCCTTTTCGATCTGCGAATCCTGCTCGGCGATGGGGTCGAACAGCGTGCCCATCAAGCGTTCCAGGCTGGCCAGCTTGACGCTCAGGGCCTCTTCGGCCTCCTGGCGCACCTTGAGGGTGGTGCTGCGAAAACCGTCTTTTTCACCCGCCGCGAAGCCTTCGTTGTAGGCCTCCTGGCGGATGGCTTCCAATTCTTCCAGGGTCAGTGGCTGGACTTCATCCAGCGGCACTTCTTCCATTTCCAGCGGAGGTTCTTCCACCGGTTCCGGCTCGGGTTCGGGCACATGCGGGTCGAAGCTGGGCAACGACCAGATGTCGAACCCACCGACGTCCCGTGCGCGAATCAGATCGCTGGGCGCCTCATCTTTGTTCGACATGGGAAGCGCCTTAGATCATTTCTTCGCCGCCCTTCCCGCCGAGAACGATTTCTCCGGCTTCGGCCATACGGCGGGCAATGGTGAGGATTTCTTTCTGCGCGGTTTCCACGTCGCTGACGCGTACCGGGCCCTTGGCTTCCAGGTCGTCGCGCAACAGTTCCGAGGCACGCTTGGACATGTTCTTGAAGATCTTCTCTTTGACGTTTTCGTCCGAACCCTTGAGGGCCAGCACCAGCACGTCCGAGGACACTTCGCGCAGCAACGCCTGGATGCCGCGGTCGTCGACATCGGAGAGGTTGTTGAACACGAACATGAGGTCTTCGATCTGACCGGACAGGGTGTCGTCGATCTCGCGGATCGAGTCCATCAACTGGCCTTCGACCGAGCTGTCGAGGAAGTTCATGATGTCAGCCGCACGCTTGATACCACCCAGGGTGGTGCGCGAGGCGTTCGAGTTGCCGGAGAACTGCTTCTCCAGAATCGTGTTGAGTTCTTTCAGCGCCGCCGGCTGCACGGTGTTCAGCGACGACACGCGCAGGATGATGTCCAGGCGCACTTTATGGTCGAAGTGGCCGAGCACTTCACCGGCCTGGTCGGGGTCGAGATACGCCACCACGATCGCCTGGATCTGCGGGTGTTCGTAGCGGATCACGTCGGCGACGGCACGCGGCTCCATCCATTTCAGGCTGTCGAGGCCGCTGGTGTTGCCACCGAGCAGGATGCGGTCGATCAGGCCGTTGGCCTTGTCTTCGCCCAGGGCCGAGGTGAGCATCTTGCGGATGTAGCTGTCGGAGCCGACGCCCAGGCTGGTCTGGTCGCCGACGATCTCGACGAACTCGCTCATCACCTGCTCGACCTGCTCGCGGTGCACATTGCGCATCTGCGCCATGGCCACGCCCACCCGTTGAACCTCTTTGGGCCCCATGTGGCGCAGCACTTGGGCGGCGTCGGTTTCACCCAGGGACAGCAGCAGGACTGCGGCTTTGTCGACCTTGGTGAGCTTGGCAACAGCGGCTCGATTATCACTCATCTGCGTTGATCCACTCTTTCACGACCTGGGCCACACGGCCCGGGTCTTCTGCCACCAGACTCTTGATTGCGTTCAGCTGAGCGTCGTAACCCTCGCTCGGGCTTGGCAACAGGATGCTTTGCGGGCCGCCGAGGCTGACGCGGTCGTTGGCCAGTTCGCCGTCCAGGCCGCCCATGCCACCCAACTCGACGTCGCTGCCACCATAGGCCGCCAGTTGTTTCTTGCCGTTGCCGGTGATGTTGTTGAGCACCGGGCGCAGCACGCCGAACACCAGCACCAGGATGAACAACACACCCAGCACCTGCTTGACGATGTCCCAGAACCACGGCTGCGAGTAGAACGCCGGCTCGGCGATCACTTCGCCACGCTCGGCAGAGAACGGCATGTTGATCACGCTGACGCTGTCACCCCGGCTGGCGTCAAAACCGACGGCGTCCTGCACCAGGCGCGTGAAGCGCGCCAATTCGTCGGCGCTCCATGGGGCACGGGTAACGGCGCCATCGGCGGCATTGACCTTGACCTGGTCATCCACCACCACCGATACCGACAGGCGATTGACGCGGCCTTGTTGCTGCTTGGTATGGCTGATGGAACGGTCGAGTTCGAAGTTCTTGGTCGACTGGTTACGCTTGTCCGCCGGGTACGGCGCGAGCATCGGCTGGCCGGTGGCCGGGTCCATGATCTGTTGGCCATTGGCGTCCAGCAGCGGCTGGCCCGGCTGGATGGCGCCAGCGCTGGCCGTAGCGCCACCGGTGGTTTGCGGAGCCGAGGCCGGGGCCGGCGGCTGGTTGCTCAGGGCGCCCGGTACGCCTTGTGGCGGGCCGTTGGCAGCGGTGCGTTGTTCGCTGGTGGACTGCTCGCTGCGCAACGCCGGCTGGTCCGGGTTGAACTGCTCGGAGGTCGATTCGACGGCGCTGAAGTCCACATCGGCGGACACTTCCGCCTTGTAGCGGTCGTTGCCCAGCACCGGCTGCAGGATGTTGTGCACACGCTGGGTGAGCATGCTTTCCACACGACGGCTGTAGTCGAACTGCTTACCGGCCTGGGTCAGCGCGGAGTTTTCCGCCTGGTCGGACAGCAGGTTGCCCTTCTGGTCGACCACGGTGATTTGCGACTTGCTCAGCTCAGGCACGCTGGTGGCGACCAGGTTGACGATCGCCAGCACCTGGCCTGGCTCCAGGGAGCGGCCGGCAAACAGTTCCACCAATACCGAGGCACTGGGCTTGCGCTCATCGCGCACAAACACCGAGCTTTTCGGAATGGCCAGGTGCACGCGGGCACCCTTGACGTTGTTCAGGCTGGAGATGGTGCGCGCCAGTTCGCCTTCCAGGCCACGACGGTAGCGGGTAGCTTCCATGAACTGGCTGGTGCCCAGGCCCTGGTCCTTGTCGAGGATTTCGAAACCGATATTGGCGTCGGACGGGGTGACGCCGGCCGCCGCGAGTTTCATGCGTGCACGGGCCACATCGTCGGCCTTGACCAGCAGCGCCCCGGAGTTGGGCTCCACGGTGTAGGCGATGTCGGCGGCGGCCAGGGTTTCCATGATCTGCTTGGAATCCATGCCCGCCAGGCTGCCGTACAGCGGCCGGTAATCCGGTTGCTGCGACCACAGCACCACGGCAAAACCAATCGCCACGCTCGCTGCCAGGCCGACCATCAGGCCCACCTGACGCAACATGGTCATTTCGGAGAGGTTTTCCAGGAACGACAGGCCAAACAGCGGCGGCTTGCCGTCTGCCTTGGCGGGTGCGTTGTCCACGACTGCTTCTGCCATGACTTAAATCTCGTCCTTAAACCGGCATCTGCATGATGTCTTGGTAAGCCTGAACCAGCTTGTTACGCACCTGGGTCAACGCCTGGAACGACACACTGGCCTTTTGCGAGGCGACCATCACATCGGTGAGGTCCACGCCGCTTTTGCCGATCTCGAACGCGTTGGCCAATTGGCTGGAGGCTTGCTGGGTATCACTGACTTTGTTGATGGCCTGGCCGAGCATGTCGGCGAAGCTGCTTTGGCCCAATTCCGGCGCAGGCGCGACGGATTTCGGTTGAGCCATGGCATCCATTTGCATGGAGCGCATATCCAACATCAACCGATTGAACTCAATACCCTGGCTCATGAACTTCTCTCTCCGACAACCCGCATGTTTTTTGACGCTACGCCGCAATTACTAGGTGAAGTAGCAACAAGGGTGCCAGCTCTGGTTCAACTCGTAAGAAAAGGCGACAAACCTTGTCCGCCTTGTTACCGATTATGTGGCGAACAGATATGCCTCGACGTCCATGCCGGCGTCACGCATCTGCGCCAGCTTGTAGCGCAAGGTCCGCGGGCTGATCCCCAGGCGCTCGGCGGCCTCTTTGCGGCGGCCGCGCTCGGCGCGCAGGGTGTCGATGATCATCTGGAATTCGCGGCGACGCAGGTCGTCGCCCAACGCACCGGCGGTTTCGGTTTCGACCACCACGGGCGCAGGCGCCAGGGTCGGCAGCGGCGCAACCCCGCTGCCCATGGCCAGGCAGAAATCCTGGGGCTGGATCAGGCCGCCCTGCTGCAGGATCAACGCACGCTGGATGGCGTTGTCCAGTTCCCGGACGTTTCCCGGCCACGGATAGGCGACCAGGCAAGCCTGGGCCTCGGCCGACAGGCGTGCCTGGGCATGCTTCATTTTTTTGACGTGGTTGCCCAGCAGGCGCTCGGCCAGTGGAATGATGTCCGCCGGGCGCTCGCGCAACGGGCGCCAGGCCAGGGGAAAGACCGAGAGACGGTAGAACAAGTCTTCACGGAAGCGCCCCGCCGCCACTTCGCCCGCCAGGTCACGGTTGGTGGTGGCGACCACGCGGATATCCAGCTGGATCGGCTTGCGTGCGCCAACGCGCTCTACTTCACGCTCTTGCAGCACCCGCAGCAACTTGGCTTGCAGGCCCAGGGGCATTTCCGAAATTTCATCGAGCAAAATCGTGCCGCCATCCGCCTGCTCGAACTTGCCCGCCTGAGCCGCAATAGCGCCGGTGAACGAGCCTTTTTCGTGGCCGAACAGCGTGGCTTCGAGCATGTTGTCGGGGATCGCCGCGCAGTTGATTGCGATAAACGGCTGCTTGGCGCGGGTCGATTGCTGGTGGATGTAGCGGGCCAGCACCTCCTTGCCGGTGCCGGACTCGCCGGAAATCAGCACGGTGGAATCACTGCGCGCCACGCGGGCAGCCAGCTCCAGCAATTGTGCGCTGGCCGGTTCGAAGGCAATCGGACCTTCGCCGTCGCTGGCCGGGATCACGCCCAGGGCATGCCGTGCGACCAGTTCGATCAAGGCTTTGGGTTCGAACGGTTTGACCAGGTAATCCGCCGCACCCTGGCGCATCGCATCGACCGCACGCTCCACAGCGCCGTGGGCGGTCATCAGCAACACCGGCAACTGAGGCTGACGCGCGCGCAGCACACCGAGCAGCTGGTGGCCGTCCATGCCCGGCATGTTCACGTCGCTCACCACCAGGCTGAAGGACTCTTGCTCCACTGCCTCCAAGGCGTCCTCGGCAGAACCGACCGCCCGGTAGTCATGGCCCGCCAACAGCAGCGTGTCGGCCAATGCTTCACGCAGCGCGCGATCGTCTTCCACCAACAGAACCTTGATAGCCATAACCGTTTACTCCGTGCTTGCCGCGCATGAAAACAGCGGCAAGGTCATCAATGCACAGGTGCCACGCCCGACACGGGAATGCAGCTGCAATTCTCCCTGATGGGCACGCGCCACTGCCTTGACCACGGTCAGGCCCAGGCCCGTACCGTTGGTCTTGGTGGTGAAAAAAGGTTCGCCCAGGCGCTGCAATACGGCAGGCTCGATACCGCTGCCGCTGTCGCTGATGCACAGGCGCAGGGTTTGTTCGCGGCTGTACAGGTGCACCTTGAGCCGCGCACCAGGGCCGCTGGCCTGGGTGGCGTTTTCGATCAGGTTGAGCAGCGAACCGACAAGGGTGTCGCGGTTGCACAGCAGCTCGCCGAGATGGCTGTCGCACTGCCAACGCACTTGCACGTCTTGAATGTGGGTGGCGGCCGCCGCTTGCAGCGCCTGCATCAACTCGGTAGGCGTGATGCGGTCGGTCAGCGGCAATTCACCACGGGCAAATACCAGCATGTCGCGCACCTGGTGCTCCAACTCATGCAGGCGCTCCTTGAGGCGCCCGGCAAAACGCTGGTGAGTGGCCGCGGGCAATTGTTCGTCAGTCAAATGACTGGCGTAGATCAACGCCGCCGACAATGGCGTGCGGATCTGATGTGCCAGAGAAGCGACCATGCGCCCCAGCGAGGACAAACGCTCGTGGCGCGCCAACTGATCTTGCAGGTGACGGGTTTCAGTCAGGTCGTTGAGCAGCACCAACTGGCCGGGCTCCGCGTCCAGGGCGCGCGTGGCGATGGACAAGCGGCGACCGTCCTTGAGCGAAATTTCATGGCCATCGTCTTCACGCGGCGCAAAGCAGCGGGTGATTACGTGACGCCACAGCTCGCCTTCCAGAGGCAGGCCAAGCATGTCACAGGCCGCCGGGTTGGCTTCACGCACGCGGCCTTCTTCGTCGATGACGATCACGCCACCGGGCAACAGCGACAGCAGGTTTTGCAGGCGGTTGGCCAGGCGCTCCTTCTCGGCCAACTCTTCCATGCGCTGGGCACTGACCACCGCCAACTCGCCCTTGAGCTCCGAAACACGGGCTTCGAGCAGGCTGTAGGAATCGGTCAATTGGCTGGACATCTGGTTGAACAGCGAAAACGCCTGCTCCAGGCCCTGGCGGCTTTGCTGTTCTACAGAGGGAACCAGGCCTGCAATGGCAGGACTGGAAGAATGTTGGGCGGCGTGGGGCATCATGCTCTCTCGCTTGGCTGACCGTCAGTTAAACGGAACGTTGCGAGGGCTGTAGCAATACCCGTGCCGAAAAAAAACCACTGAAGTTTCAGTGATTTAAAAAACAGGCGTCAATCATCCGCCTGTTCGTCACCTTCTTTGCGGCTCATGCCGTACTTGCGCATCTTCTCCACCAGGGTAGTGCGACGGATGCGCAGGCGCTCGGCGGCACGCGCGACGATGCCGTTGGCGTCGTCCAGAGCCTGCTGGATCAGGCCTTGTTCCAGGTTGCCGAGGTAGTCCTTCAGGTCCAGGCCTTCGGGCGGCAGCATCGCGGTAGAGCCGAAGTCCGGGGTATGACCGTTGATGGCCACCCGTTCTTCCAGGTCGCTGCGCAGGCTGTCGACCAGTTGCTCGTCTTCGTCGTCGACGTAGCGGAATTTCTTCGGCAGCTCGACCACGCCGATCACACCGTAGGGGTGCATGATCGCCATGCGCTCCACCAGGTTGGCCAGCTCGCGCACGTTGCCCGGCCAGCCGTGGCGGCACAGGGACATGATCGCGGCGGAATTGAAACGGATCGAACCGCGCTTTTCGTGCTCCATGCGCGAGATCAGTTCGTTCATCAGCAGCGGGATGTCTTCCACGCGCTCGCGCAGCGGGGCCATCTCGATCGGGAATACGTTGAGTCGGTAGTACAGGTCTTCGCGGAAGCTGCCGACCTCGATCATGCTTTCGAGGTTCTTGTGGGTGGCCGCGATGATGCGCACGTCGACGCTCTGGGTCTTGTTGCTGCCCACGCGCTCGAAGGTACGCTCCTGCAACACGCGCAGCAGCTTGACCTGCATCGGCAGCGGCATGTCGCCGATCTCGTCGAGGAACAGGGTGCCGCCGTTGGCCAGCTCGAAACGCCCGGCACGGCTGGTGATCGCCCCGGTAAAGGCGCCCTTCTCGTGGCCGAACAATTCGCTTTCAAGCAGCTCTGCCGGAATCGCCCCGCAGTTGACCGGCACAAAGGGCCCGTCGCGGCGCTTGGAATGATAGTGCAGGTTGCGCGCAACCACTTCCTTGCCGGTGCCCGACTCGCCGAGGATCAACACGCTGGCGTCGGTATCGGCCACTTGCTGCATCATCTGGCGCACGTGCTGGATGGCGCGGCTGGTGCCGACCAGGCTGCGGAACAGGTTGGGTTCGCGATGGCGACCGCGCTCGCGGGCCTGGTCGTACATCTCGCGATAGACCTGGGCACGGTGCAGGGAGTCGAGCAATTTGCTGTAGCTGGGCGGCATTTCAAGGGTGGAAAGCACCCGGCGGCGCTGGTCTTCTGGCAGTTCGACAGAAGAAATATCGCCCATCAGCAACACGGGAAGGAACTCATCCCAGGTTGACAGTGTCTTTAACAAGCCCAAAACAGCGCCAGGAGCGTTTACCGTCCCGATCAGCACACAAATGACTTCACGGCTCGATGACAATGAGCTGACCGCCTGCTGCCAGTCATGGCTGCCGCAGGGCAAATTTTCTTCGCCAAGAAAATTCAAAATCACCGCTAAATCGCGGCGGCGGACGCTATCGTCATCAATCAGCAGAATTTTGGTTTCACGCCACATGCAATAGCAACTTCCCTAGTAAAACTTCCTGCCCCGAAGTGAGGGCAATCGAGACGCCTGTAAGACTTTGTACCTTACTAGACGTCTGAAATCTGAAAACAGCACTAGTTAAGTCAAAAATGCTGGCACAGTCAAATATATGACGCGCCCATCGGACCAACTGCGGCTCTTCAGCCGAACAGATGGTAAACCTTTGACGCATTTTTCGCTTGGTTGATCTGCGACATCTCCTCGAAAATCGCCTGCCGCTCGCCCGTCGTCACCTCGAGCAATTGCTGGTAAACCGCCAGCAGCCCCTCAAGCTTTTCGCGCAACGCATCCTCGTCTACCGGCGCTTCGCTGAGCACCTCGTCGATGACATGACGACAGCCCAGGTCCAGTTCGCCGATGGCGTCCCAGTTGCGGTCCGCCAGCGCGCCCATCAGCGCCTCACGGGTTTCATCAATGCGTTGCAATGCTTGGCTCATGACGTGTTCCTCAAGGCCGCTTGGCCTTATTGTGCAGCGCCTTGTGGCGCGCCGATGGCATCCCAGCCTTCTTTCACGGTAATCAGCAAACGGGCGACTTCGTCAATCATGTCGGCGTCGTTGTGCAGATTGGCTTCCATTAAACGGTTGGTCATGTACACATACAGACCTTCCAGTTGCTGAACGTATTCCTTGTTGTCGCTTTTTTCCGCGCTCAGGCCATCACGAAGCCCGATGAGGATGTCGGCGGCCTTGCCCAGCATCAGGCCCTTTGCGGCGATATCGCCACGCGCCAACGCACCTTTGGCCTGCGCCATGCGGTCGAGCCCGCCCTCCATCAGCATTTGCACCAGGCGGTGCGGGCTGGCTTCAGAGATCTGGGCATGGGAATTGACCTTCTGGTATTGGCGAAGGGCTCTCATGGGATTCATGTTTCTACCTCGTGACAGGCAACAGCGAGAAGGGTTGCAGTAACCATTATGTCGACTGGGTCGCAAAAAACTTTAACCCGACGGCACTATGAAGAACAAAGCCCAGGTCAATGGACCTGGGCTTTTTCATCAGCCATCAATCAGCTGCTTTTCTGGGCGTTACTCAGCGCGCTGAGCGTACCCAGGATACTGCTGCTCTGCTGGCGCAGTTGCGCCACCAGCGTATCCATGGCGGTGTACTTGCGGGTCAAGGAGTCTTGCATGGTGGTGAGGCGTTCATCCAACGCAACTTGCTGCTTGTTGAGGTCTTTAAGGCTGTCGGACAACGACGTTGAACGCGTCGCCAGGATCCCGGTGGTGGCCTTGGCATAGCCATCGGTCGCCGCCGTCAGGCGCGCGAGCAGGCCGGTCTTGCCGCTGAAGATACTGTTGATATCGGCAGCGTTGGTCAGCACAGCCTTGTCCCACTGCTTGGCATCAATGCTCAGCGCACCGGTGTCGCGGTCAGTCGTCACACCGAATTGCGCCAGGGACTTCAAGGTGCCGTTGCCGGACAGGGCGTTGAACTCGTTGCGGATCGCCGCCTGCAAGGTGCGCATGGTCGAGTCGCCGGTCAAGGTGGCGGCGACGGAGTTACCGGCGGCATCCTTGGTCACCTTGGTCTCGGCGTTCATCGCCTTGAGCAGGGCGTTGTAGGTGTCGACGAAGCCTTTGACCCCGGACTTGAGGGCGGTGGTGCTGGTGGAGACGGAGATGGTCAAAGCATTGCGAGCCGTAGACGCGGTATCCGAAGGCGTGGTCAAGGGCGACACAGAGAGCAACTTGATACTTACACCACTCACTGCATCCGTGATGCTGTTGGTCTTGGACTCTGCAGCAATACCGTCAATGGTGTACTTGGCGTTCTTCGGCTCGCTGACCACCGTGTAACCGGTATCAATCCCCGAGTTGCCCGACATCGTCAGATCGGAACCAACACCAGCATTGGTGGAGGTCAGGATAAGACGCGAACCGTTGGAGTCGGTGAGGATGTTGGCACTCAGGCCTGCGGTGCCGAACTGCGAGTTGATTGAGTCACGCACCTGTTGCAGGGTCGCGCCGGCCGGCACCTTCAGGTCGAAGTTCTTGCCCGACTGGCTGATCGTCAGCGTCGTTGGGGTGGTGCCACTGTTCACGACCGTCGACTGGCCGCCAGTGAAACTCTTGGTCGACAGCTTCGACGGCGTCGCCAACTGGTTGACGACCAGCGAGAAGCTACCGCTCGCCGCACCCTGGTTGGCCGTCATGGTGGCGACCTTCTCGTCCGAAGACGTACCGGTCAAGCCACTGAAGCTGTTATCGGTGCCCATGCTGGTCAGCGCACCCCGGAAGGCGTCCAGGGCTGCCTGGATCTTGCCGATCGACGACAGCTGGGTGGTTGCCTTTTGCGACTGGAGGTTGATCTGAGCCTGTTTCGGCGCTCGCTCGGCATCCACCAGGGATTTCACAATCGCCTGAGTGTCGAAACCCGACCCCACGCCGGTAATCGTTGTACCCGCCATCATCTTTCTCCTGTTCCGGTGGCTGCCGTTATCTTGACGACTAGCGCTTCAAGCTGTGACAGCAACAAGTTTCATGCCAGTTCACGCCTTGTCGTCAAACAATACATGACTGGCGCTGGCCAGACTCTGTGCCAGTTTCAAGGCCGTTTCCGAAGGGATCTGTCGGATCACTTCACCGGTGTCGGTGGCAATGACCTTGACCACAACCCTATGGGTGGAATCGTCAATGGAAAAGTCCAGGTTGCGCTGGGCCGCTTGTACGAATTCTTTAATATCTGTAACCGCTTTTTCCAGGCTGTCCTTTTGGGACGTGCCCGCGGTTGGCGCGGCCGCTTCAACCTTAGTCTTGTCTTTGTCCGCAACCACAGGTGCCGGAGTGCCTTGAGGGGCCAGCGGCGGATAAGACAAGTTCAGTTTTACACTCATGTCCATGCCCAATCTCCTCTGATTGGAAAAGACGAAAGGGCACGTAAACGCGCCCTTCCGTCATTCACCACGCGTCGCTATTACTGAAGCAGCTTCAGTACAGCGGATGGCAGTTGGTTAGCCTGCGACAGGATCGCAGTGGAAGCCGACTGCAGGGTTTGCTGCTTGGTCAGTTCAGCGGCTTCGGAAGCGAAGTCGACGTCCTGGATGGTGGAACGAGCAGCGGTGCTGTTTTTCTGGATGTTGGACAGGTTGTCCACAGTGCTGGTCAGACGGTTCTGTACCGCACCCAGGCCCGAACGGGAGCTGGAGATGGTAGCGATAGCCTGGTCGATCACGGACACAGCGTTCTGGGCCTTGGTGGCGTCAGTCACGTCAGTTTGCGATACGGAGGTCTTGGTCGAAGCAGCCGAAGTAGCGGCACCGAAGACACCGGTCACACCAGCGCCTTCCAGGGAGTAACCCTTGGCGGAGTCCAGGTTCACTGCACCGGTAGCGATGATGCCGTCAGCCAGGGCGGTAGCAGTACCGTAAGCGCCCGAACCGTCTTTGGTGGCAACAGTGATGGTGCCGGCAGCGGTCGAAGCGCTGAAGGCCAGGTTTTCACCGGTGTCGGATTTAACCGACAGAGTGCCTTTGGACTCGTCGTAGTTAACGCTGATACCCAGTTTGGCGGAGTTCGACTTCAGTTGGTCAGCCAGGCTGGCAGTGTCTTTTACGCCAACGAACGTGGTGGCTTGGCCGCCAACGGTCATGGTGAACGAAGCTGGAGCGGTAGCAGCACCGGCGCCGACTACGAACTGAGCTTCAGTGCTGGCGGTAGCGCTCAGGCCACCGACGGCGCCGTTCAGCTGGGCAGCGATGGTTTTAGCGGAAGCAGCAGCAGCAACAGTGACGCTGCTAGTCTGGCCGTTACCGGTCACTGCGATTGCGCCGCCAGCTACACCAGCACCTGGAGTGATGCCGATGCTCTTCACCTGCTGCGAACCGATATTGTTGGCAGCAACGTTATCCAGGGACAGGTTGATGGTTTCGTTAGCGTTGGCGCCAACCTGGATCGACTTGGTACCGTACGAACCGTCCAGCAGCTTCTGGCCACCGAAAGTAGTGGTTTGGGCGATACGGGTCAGTTCCGAAGTCAGAGCCTGGTATTCGTCGTTGTTCGACTTACGGTCGTCGGAGCTCAGGGAGCCGGTAGCCGAGGACAGAGCCAGGGTACGCATTTTTTGCAGAATGTCGGTCGAAGCCTGCATTGCGCCTTCAGCGGTCTGCGCGATGGAGATACCATCGTTGGCGTTCTTTACAGCTTGACCCAGGCCGTTGATCTGGCTGGTCATACGGCTGGCGATACCCAGGCCGGCGGCGTCGTCTTTAGCGCTGTTGATACGCAGGCCGGAAGACAGGCGCTGCATGGAAGTGGCCAGGGCGCCGCCAGCTTTGTTCAGGTTGCCCTGAGTAGTGATCGAAGCAATGTTGGTGTTTACTGTTAAAGCCATGACGAAATCCTCGTTGGATGGATACTGCGGCTTCCGGCCCTGGCAACCGCCGGGTGTGGCCTGAGAACCTACGTAATAGTTATCGTCGTGGTAGCCGGTTGCTTGAGGATTTTTTTCGATTTTTTTGCTGGCGTCGTGCCACTCCTTGCAATTCAAGGGCTTACGCAGGCAAAAAAGCCCGATTTCATTGGGTTTTCTGGCGCCAAATAAAAAACGCCGATGCTCTTTCGAGTATCGGCGTTTTTTTTGTGCTACCGGTTCAAGGTGTCACGGGCGATAGAGAATCGCCGAGCCCCACGACAGGCCCACACCAAAACCGCTGATGGCCACGCGCTTCCAGGTGGCGTCCATCACATGCTTTTCCAGCAGCAGCGGAATGCTCGACGACACCGTGTTGCCGGTCTCGACCATGTCCTTGATGAACTTGTCCACCGGCGCATCTTCAAAACGACGCGCCACGGCGTCGACAATCGCCGCACTGCCCTGGTGAATGCAGAACGCATCGATGTCGTCGGCCTTGAGGTCCGACTCATCGAGCAGCTCATGCAAATGCGCCGGTACCTTGAGCAAGGCGAAGTTGAACACTTGGCGGCCGTTCATGAAGAACACGCCATCGCTGACCTTCAGGTGCGGGGCGCCGGAACCGTCGGTGCCGAACTTGGACTTGCCGAGCAACCACGGCGCATCTTCGCCCATCCAGGTGGCGGTGGCGGCATCGCCGAACAGCATGGTGGTGTTGCGGTCTTCCGGGTCGACGATCTTCGAATACGGGTCGGCAGTGACCAGAAGGCCATTCTTCAGGCCAGCGGCTTCCATGAAGCCCTTCATCGCGTAGATGCCGTAGACGTAGCCGGAACAGCCCAGGGAAATATCGAAGGCTGCAACGTGGGTCGGCAGGCCGAGCTTGTCCTGGACGATGGCAGCCGTGTGCGGCAGGCCCTCTTCATCGCCGTTCTGGGTGACGATGATCAGCGCGTCGATGGACTCGCGTTTCAGATCCGGGTTGTTGGCAAACAAAGCGTTGACCGCCTCGACACACAGATCGGAGGTTTCCTGCGCGGCTTCCTTGCGCGGCAGGAACGCCGACCCGATCTTGCCAATGATGAATTCTTCATCCTTGGCGAATTTGGCACCCTGGGCGTAGTTATCGATCCCGTCTGCCGGCACGTAACTGGCGATGCTTTTTATGCCAATCATTGTGGCTTCCCAATACTAAATAGCTGGAGAACACCCCTGGGACTACGCCCGGAGTGCTGACAATAAAGGGGATAACCCCATAAAAATCCCGCTGAAAGCCGCCACGCAAGGACCCTGTGACGACTTATCCTTTTCACACGATACAGTGAAGATGCGCTTTATGACTCACAGGTCACTCAATTTTGTGTGCTTTATGCAAAACCTTCAAACAATTAAGTCCCAAAAACGACAACGGCCCGCCGTGTTTCCAGGGCGGGCCGCTTGACGTGAAGCCACTTACATCTTGTTGAACAGGCTCAACTGCGAGATTTTCACGAACGCCAGCTGGGAGGCTTGCAGCATGGTTTGTTGCAGAGCCAGGTTGATGGCCGCTTCACCCATGTCGATGTTAGCCAGATCGCTCATCGTGCTGGTCGTAGCAATGCTGATGCTCGAATTCTCAGTGGCCTGGATCTCCAAGGCATTCTGCCGCGCCCCGACGGACCCCCGCACATTGACGATCTGGGACATCGAATTGGCCAGGTTGGCGATGCTCGAATCAATGGCATCCTTGAGCTTGACCGTCGCTGCCGGATTGCCGTCGGCCGGTGCCTCCAGCGCCTTGCGCAATTGGCCAAGCGTATCCAGCGCATTCTGGGTCTTCTGGGTGTTGGCACCCACCGAGAACTGATCGCCTGGCTGCGGCGGGCCGCTGCTCACGTCAAACGTCACGCCGGCCGCCGTCACCGTGGTACCGCCACCGGTATCGCCAGTGGCGATCGCCTTGCTGGCGCTCGAATAGGGTTGGGCATACACCTCATAGGCCGTTGCGCTGGTGAACTTGATGATCGCCCCGCTGTTGGACGGGAACGTGCTGGCATAGTCCGCCTGGTTGGTGACCTGCGCGCCGGTCAGCTGTGCGCTCGACGTATTGCTCGGCGTGCGCGACACGCTGAACGTGTCCGGCTTGGCCTCCAGGCTGAAGGTACGGTCCTTGACCAACGCATCGGAGTTGGCGCCCGGCGCCACGTCCCCGAGGTTCATGGTGATGTCGAATTTCACCCCCCGCAGTGCAACGCTGGTGCTGCCTTCCTTGGTGGCGTCGAACGTGCCATTGCCCGGTATCTCGGAAGTCACGTCATTGCCGTTCTTGTCAGACACCTTGTATTGCGTGCTGCTGGTAAAGGTCAGCTTGTAAGGCTGGCCGTCGGCGAATTTGTTGGCGTAGTCGCCGCTCGATGTCACCAGCCCGGCCGAAAGCGCCACCTTGTGGTCATTGACCGTAGGCGGCACGGTCTGCGGGTTCGGCGCAACCCAGGGGGCCTGGGTGCGACCGGCGTTGGCCGCGCCTTCAAGGATGGTCTTGCCGGTATCACCCGCGCTGACATTCAGCGTATTGGAAATCTGCAGGCTCAGCGGGGTTTCATCCCCCTGGTAGCTGTAGGTGCCATCGTTATTGCGCGCATACGGCGGCGTCTGGGTCTTGGAGCCGGAAAACAAGTAGTTGCCGGCCGAGTCCTTGCTGTTGAGCAGGCCCAGGACCTGATCTTCAATCGCACCGACCTCACTGGCAATCGAGCGACGATCGGCATCACTGCCGACACCACCGGCCTTGAGTGCCAGCTCCGTGGCCCGCTGCATGGCTTCACTGATCGCACCTAAAACACTCTCTTCGTTAGTCAGCGAGTTTTTCAAGCTGGTGATGTTGCCAGTGGACTGGGCCACCATGTCTTTCTGCTGCTGCAGCATCAACAACCGCGCCGCCGCCACAGGATCATCCGCGGCGGTCTGTACACGCACGCCGGAGCTGGCCTGGTCCTGGGCCTTCACCACACCCGAATAGTTATCCGAATACTTGGCGGAACTGGTCTCGAAATACTGCTGTGTAGAAATACGCATCGTCCCAGGCTCCCTTAAAGACTATTGATCAATGTGCTGAAGGTTTCTTGCGCAGCCTTGATGATCTGCGACGATGCCGTGTAGTACTGCTGGAACTTGATCATGTCGCCCGCCTCTTCGTCCAGGTTGACCTGGGACACCGAGTTGCGCGCATTCTTGTTGGCGGTCAGCAATGCGTTCGTCGCCGTGCTGTCCGTACCGGCAGCCGCCGCTTTCGCGCCGACGGTAGATACCAACTTGCTGTTGGCCCCTACGAGGCTGGTGCCGCCGGTGCCATCGGCGGCCGTGCCGATGGTCGCCTTGGTCTGCAAGCTGAGCAGGTCAAGAGCGTTGCGGTTGTCGGACTTGCCGGAGGCATTGAACGAGAACGTCGTGCTGTCGCCGTTGGCCGGCGAACCGCCCACCGTGGTGTCGAAACTGAAGCTCTTGGCCGGCACCACCAGGGCACCGTTGGCATCGCGCATCGGCACGTTGATCGTGACCTTGTTGCCCTGTCCCGGAACAATGCTGCCGGTGCCGATCGGGTTGCCCTGGGCATCATTGAGTGTGTACGGCTGGGTGCCGTCGGCTGCCGGCTTGCCGAATACCATCTTCACCGGCATCGAATGTTCAATCCCCGTGCGCAACTGGGCAGTGGCGGCGCCGCCCTGGATATCCAAAGGCACCGTCAGGGTCGGCGGGGTAAACGTGCCGGTACCTTCGTTGGTCTTACTGGCCTGCCCGGATAGTGGCGCGGCAAAAGCGATCTTGTTCGGATCCGTCATCACGGTGCCAATGTCCTTGGCACCATTGGCGGTCGGGCTGACCTTGAAGCTGTCCCCGGTAGCCATCGGCCCCTTGCCGTCGAGCGCCAACGTGAAACCATCGATCACGGCCGGTGGCGTGGCGGTGACGTCAAAGGTCCCCATGGCCTTGCCATCGGAACGCACCACGGTGACGTTGTTCGGGTTGGCGCTGTCGTTGAAGGTGACCTTGTAATCGAAATTGGTCAGCTTGCTGCTGTCCTTGATCGACACGTTCAGGTTGCCGGAACCCGCGCTGTTGCCACCCGAAGCCTGGCTGCGCTGGGCAATGGCCGCGGCGCTGTTGATGTCCTTGAACAGCGAGCTGCCGAACTGGCCGTTGAGGTCCAGGCCCTGGCCCAACTGGTTGTTGATGGTGTCTGCGGTGGCGATGGCGATGCGCCCCAGGTCATTGATGGCAGGCATCAGGACATCGCTGCGATAACGCAACAGACCGCCGATGCTACCGCCGCTGAGCACGTTGCCCAGATCGAGCGACTCACCGCCGCCCACGTTGAGCTGGATGGTGAACTGGCTGGTGTCGTTCTTGCTCGGTACGGCGGAGAGGGTGTTGAACTGGTCACCCAATACCAGCGACTGGCCGGAACCGGTGCTGACGCTGAAGATGCCATTCTTCTCGGTGGCGGTCACGCCGACCAATTCGTTCAGCGAACGCACGGCTTCGGCACGCGCGTCCAACAGGTTGGCCGGGGCCGTGTTCGACGAACCCTGCACCTGGGCGATCTGCTTGTTGAGCGAGGCAATGGACGACGTCAGCTTGTTGACCTGGTCGCTCATCGACGACAGCTGGCTGTTGATGGTTTCTTTCTGCTGGCCCAACTGTGTAGAGATCGAGTTGAAGCGATTGCTCAGCGTCTGCGCCTTGGTGATCAACACCTGGCGGGCCGAGACATCGCTCGGGTTGCCCGAGGCAGTCTGCACGGCCGAGAAGAACTCACTGAGCACAGCCGACATACCGGTGGTCTTGTCCGACAGGGTCTTGTCGACAGCGCTGACCTGGTCGAGGTAAGCCTTGGCATCGCTGTTGAGCGAGGTGCTGTTCTGGTAGGCCGCGTCGAGGAACTCGTTATACACCCGGCGCACATCGGCCAGGGTGGTACCGCTGCCGATGTACACACCACCGTACTGGTTGGCCGCACTGGCGTTCTGGGTGGTCTGCTGACGCGAATAACCCGGAGTATTGGCGTTGGCAATGTTATTACTCAAGACCGACAGCGATCCTTGAGAGGCATTGAGCCCTGACATCCCGATACTGAGCAAACTCATGGTTCAGACCTTATAAATGTGTGGTTGCGCCAGCGGCAGCGTAATTCTGGTAACTGTCCATCGTTTTGGCGATCTGCGAAATCTTGCTGGCATAGGCCGGGTCGGTGGCGTAACCGGCTTTTTGCAACTCGCGGACAAACTGTTCCGGGTTGTCGGCCGATTTGATGACTTCTTTATAGCGATCATTGCTTTGCAGCAAGGTCACCAGGTCGTGGAAGCTGTCCTGGTATGAGGCGTAGGAACGGAACTGCGCCGTTTCCTTGACCATCGCCCCATCCCGGAACTCGCTGGTGATCGCACGTGCCTGGCCGCCCTGCCAACTCTGGCCGGCCTTGATGCCGAACAGGTTGTGGCTGCTGCTACCGTCTTCGGCGCGCATCACCGATTTACCCCAACCGGTTTCCAGGGCAGCCTGGGCCACCAGGTATTTCGGATCGACACCGATGCGCGCCGCGGCGGCCTTGGCCATCGGCAACATGGTGGCGACAAATTCATCCTGCGAACTGAAGGCCTTCTTCGCCGGCGCCAAGGGTGGCTGGGCCACGGCGCGACCGTACACCTGCATGCGCCCGCTCGGCACGGCGAAGGTGCGCGCGCTGCTGTTGATCACGTTGTCGTCGGCCACGCTGTTACGCAGCGGCGCGCTTTTGGCATCGATAGCAACGGGCGCGTTGGGCACGATGCCGGCCAGCAGGCGATCGGTCAGCTTGCTCGGCAAGGCGATGCGACGCTGGTTCATCAGCTCCATGTCATTGCTGTGGGACGCCGCAGCGCCGGCCTGCGGCTCAGCCACGCGGTACGCCCACAACGGACGCTGGCCATTGGAGCGGCCCAGCGGCCCTTCGGCCTGGGTGCCTGCCGCGATTTCCGTCGGCACGTCGACCTTCTTCGCAGGCTCGGCAGCCGCCGGACCTTGCAAGGTGGCGGCCTGGGCCTCCACCGGCTTGTTCTTCTGCATCTGGCGCATCAGCACGTCGGCCAGGCCGATACCACCGCCCTCGCGGGACATCGAGACGGCCAACTGCTGGTCGTACATTTCCTGGTACTGCTTGGCGGCCGGCGTGTTCATCGGGTTGTCTTTACCCAGCGCCTCGGTAGCCGAACGCATGGACTTGAGCATCTCGCTCAAGAACAGCGATTCGAACTCCTGCGCGACCTTGCGCATGTTGCCTTCGCTGTTCTTGTCGGCACCGACCTTGAGCTGGTTAAGCCGGTTCAGGTCGGAGTAAGACCCCGAATCCGCCGTGCTGCTGATCCCGCTCTTGCGCATATCCATGACCATGGCCTCAGATCACGATCAGGTCGGCTTGCAAGGCGCCGGCCTGTTTCAATGCTTCGAGGATCGCCATCAAGTCGCCGGGCGCTGCGCCCACCTGGTTCACCGCGCGGACAATCTCGTCCAGGGTGGTGCCAGGACCGAACTTGAACATCGGCTTGGCTTCTTGCTGGGCATTCACCCGCGAACGCGGCACCACCGCCGTCTGGCCGTTGGACAACGGCCCAGGCTGGCTGACGATCGGGTCTTCGGTGATGGTCACGGTCAGGCTGCCGTGGGTCACGGCCGCAGGCGAGACCTTGACGTTCTGGCCGATCACGATGGTGCCGGTGCGCGAGTTGATGATGACTTTGGCCACGGCCTGGCCAGGGTCGACTTCAAGGTTTTCCAGGATCGACAGGTAGTCGACGCGCTGGCTCGGGTCCAGCGGCGCCGTCACACGGATCGAGCCGCCGTCGATGGCCTGGGCCACGCCCGGGCCGAGCATGTCGTTGATCTTGTCGACCACGCGCTTGGCGGTGGTGAAGTCGGAACGGTTGAGGTTCAGGGTCAGGCTGTTGCCCTGGTTGAAACCACTTGGCACGGTACGTTCAACCGTGGCGCCGCCCGGGATACGCCCGGCCGACGGCACGTTGACGGTGATCTTCGAACCGTCGCGACCTTCGGCGTCAAACCCGCCTACCACCAGGTTGCCCTGGGCGATGGCGTAGACGTTGCCGTCGATACCCTTGAGCGGCGTCATCAGCAAGGTGCCGCCGCGCAGGCTTTTCGAGTTACCAATGGACGACACGGTGATGTCCACCACCTGGCCCGGTTTGGAGAACGCCGGCAGGTCGGCGCTGATCGACACTGCCGCGACGTTTTTCAGCTGCACGTTGCCCGACCCCGCCGGCACCTTGATGCCGAACTGCGAGAGCATGTTGTTGAAGGTCTGCAGGGTGAACGGGGTCTGGGTGGTCTGGTCACCCGTACCGTTGAGCCCCACCACCAGGCCGTAGCCGATCAACTGGTTGGAACGCACGCCGGAGATGCTGGCGATGTCCTTCAGGCGCTCGGCCTGGGCGACAGCGCTCAAGGAAAGCAGGAGTGCGGCCGCCATCAGCTGTTTGAAGTTCAAAGTGGCCACCTAGAAAGGGAACAGCGGGCTAAGGAAGAAACGGTCGAACCAGCCCGGCTGGCTTGCATCAGCAAACGAACCCGTACCCGAGTAGGTAATGCGTGCATCGGCAATCCGTGTGGACGGCACAGTGTTGTCGGTGGAGATGTCATCGGCACGGACCATGCCGGCAATGCGCACCAGCTCGTCACCGGTGTTGAGGGTCATCCACTTTTCACCGCGCACGGCGATGATGCCGTTGGGCAGCACATCGGCCACGGTAACGGTGATCGAACCGGTCAGGCTGTTGCCCTGCCCCGCCGAACTCTTGCCGTTGGTGGCACGATCACCGCTGTAGCCGGCGCTCAGGCTCAGGTCGCCATCGCCCAGCGGGTTGTTGGTGTTCGGCACGGCACCGAACAACGAGGTCAGGCCGATACCGGTCTTGCTGGTCTTGCCCACCTGGGAGTTGGCGTTCTTGCTGGCCTGGGTCTTCTCGTTCAGGGTAATGGTGATGATGTCACCGACCCGGAACGCCTTGCGGTCGCTGTACAGGTTCTGTTCGAAACCGGCCTGGTAGATCGAGCCATTGTTGGCCGCCGCCGGCAACGGTGTGCGTGGCAACACCGGCGCGTAGTACGGGTCATTGGGTTTTGGCGTCGGGGCGACACAGCCCGCGAGCACGGCAATCCCACTCAATGCCAGAACAGAAACATAGCGATTCATGACCCTTACCTCACGGTGTTGCAGGCGCCCTCAAGAGCGCCCCATAGACTTGATTACAGATTCTGCGTTACGAACGAAAGCATCTGGTCGGCGGTGGAGATCACCTTGGAGTTCATCTCGTAGGCGCGTTGGGTGGTGATCATGTTGACCATCTCCTCAACGGTGCTCACGTTGGAGGTTTCCAGGGTGCTTTGCAGCGTGGTGCCGAAACCGTTCAGGCCAGGGGTGCCGATTTGCGGCGCGCCGCTGGAGGCGGTTTCCAGGAACAGGTTGTTGCCCATGGCCTGCAGGCCAGCCGGGTTGATGAAGTCGGCGGTCTGCAGGTTGCCGATCACTTGCGACGCGGGGTTGCCGGCCACGGTGATCGACACGGTACCGTCGTTACCGACGGTGAAGGTCTTGGCGTCGGCTGGAACGATCACGGCCGGCTCCAGGGCGAAACCGTTGGCGGTCACGATCTGGCCGTTGGAGTCCAGGTGGAAAGTACCGTCACGGGTGTAGGAAGTAGTGCCGTCCGGTTGCAGGATCTGGAAGAAACCACGGCCGTTGATGGCCATGTCCAGCGGCTGGCCGGTCTGCTGCAGGTTACCGGCGCTGAAGTTCTTCTGGGTGCCGACGATCTGCACACCGGTACCCAATTGCAGGCCGGACGGCAGTTCGCTGTCCTGGGTCGACTGGGCGCCTGGCTGCTTCTTGATCTGATAGAGCAAGTCCTGGAACTCGGCACGGTCACGTTTGAAACCCGTGGTCGACACGTTGGCCAGGTTGTTGGAAATGGTGGTCAGGTTGGTGTCCTGGGCGGACAGACCTGTTTTGGCAACCCATAGAGCCGGAAGCATGCTGTTCTCCTTCGTGCGCCTGTTTGTTGGCGCTGCGCCGCAAAATTAGTGTGTTGGATCAGCTCATCTGCATGACGCGTGTCATGGCCTGATCGTCTTCTTTAGCGCTGTTCATCATCTTGATGTGCAGCTCGAACTGCTTGGAAAGCGCCAGCACCGCAGTCATCTCTTCCACGGCATTGACGTTGCTCGCCTGCAGGAAGCCCGAGGTCAGCTTGACGTTCGCGTCGGCCTGGGCCGGCTGGCCATCCTTGGTGTGGATGGTGCCGTCGAGGCCTTTATTCATGTTCTTCAGGTCCGGCTGGACCAGCTTGATGCGGTCCACTTCGGCCATCACCCGCGGGCCTTCGCCCATGGCACGGATGCTGATGGTGCCGTCGGCACCCACTTCGATTTTCTGCTGGGGCGGCACGGCAATCGGGCCACCGTTGCCCATGATCGGCATGCCGTTGCCGGCGCGCAGCACGCCCAACGCATCGACGTTCATGCTGGCGCTGCGCACGTAGGCTTCGCTGCCATCGGGGGTCTGCACGGCCATCCAGCCGTCACCGTTGACGGCCACGTCCAGGTCACGGCCGGTCTCGATCATGGCGCCAGGGGTGAAGTCGGTAGCCGGACGCTCGGTCATGGCAAACGCCCGCGCCGGAAAGCTGTCACCGAACACCGGCATCGAACGCGCCTGCTCCAGGTCACGTTGGAAACCATTGGTGGAAATGTTCGCCAGGTTGTTGGCATGGGCCTTCTGCGCCAGAGCATTCTGGCTGGCGCCGGTCATTGCCACATAAAGGTACTTGTCCACGCTTCTTCCTCTTTCTGACGGACGCTTGCCGCCCACCGCTGTACTGATGAGGCTTAAGCAATTTGCGAACCAACTTTTGAAAATAGCGAGAAGTGCAGGCGGGGCGGGGGTTTGCCGTGAGGTGGGGTGAATTCCGCATTGAGCGCGAGTCGAAAAAACGGCGGACTACTGCCGCCTGCGGCAAGCCCCGTCCTTGAAAACGACAAAGATCAAATGTGGGAGGGGGCCTGCCCCCTCCCACATTGGGTTATTTATCGGTCTTGAGGATTTCGTAGTCGCGCAGCTTATTGGCGATGGTGGTGTGCGACACCCCCAGGCGCTTGCCCATCTGCCGACTGCTGGGATGCTCGGCGTACAAGGCTTCCAGCACCGCCTTCTCGAACCGCCCGACAATTTCTTCCAGGCCACCCTCCAGCGAAAAATCGCCAAGCGGCTGACGCACGCCATAGTCCGGCAACCGGATGTGCTCGACCTTGACCGTCCCGCCGTCGCACAACGACACCGCCTGGAACAGCACGTTTTCCAACTGCCGCACATTGCCTGGCCAGTGGTAATGACTGAGGCGCTCCATTGCGGCGGGCGCCAACCTGGGCAGCGGGCAACCGATCTGTCGGCTGGCCTGGTCGAGAAAGTGCTCGACCAGCGGCGCCAGGCCGTCCAGGCATTCGCGCAACGGCGGGATATGCAGGGACAGCACATTGAGGCGGTGATAAAGGTCCTGGCGAAATTCGCCACGGGCGCACAGCTCGGACAAATCCACTTGGGTGGCGCAGATCACCCGCACATCGAGGTACACCTCTTCATCGCTGCCGACGCGACGGAAGCAACCGTCCTGCAAAAAGCGCAGCAGTTTCACCTGCAAGCGCGCGCTCATTTCCCCTACACCGTCGAGAAACAACGTACCGCCCGCCGTCAGCTCCAGCAGGCCGAGCTTGCCTTCGGCGCGCGCGCCCTCAAACGCGCCAGGGCCGTAGCCGAACAGCTCGGTTTCGGCCATCGACTCAGGCAGGCCGGCGCAGTTGAGCGCCATCAACGGCGATTGCCCACGCGGGCTGGCCAGGTGACAGGCCCGCGCCAGCAGTTCCTTGCCGGTGCCGGTTTCGCCTTCTATTAATAACGGCGCGTCCAGCGGCGCCATGCGCCGGGCCTCGCGCACCACCGCGGCCATGACTTTGGAGCTCTGGAAGATGCTGTCGAAGCCACGCAGTTCCTGCTTGCGCACGTTGTAGATGCGCTCACCGACGCGGTCGGCGCGGTGCAGGGTCAATACAGCACCGGCCATGGCCTCGCTGTCGTCATGCTCGGAGGATTGCAGCGGCGCGATGTCCGCCAGGAACACGTCGCCCTTGACCTTGACCCGCAGGCCGTTGATCCGCGACTTGCTCGCGCGCACCAGCTCCGGCAAGTCGAAGTCCTCGGCATAGCGCGACAACGGAATGCCCGGCACTTCATCCACCCGCACCCCGAGCAACTGCGCCGCCGCGCGGTTGGCGGCGACGATGGAGCCGCCCATGTCGATGGACAACACCGGAAACTCCAGGGCGCCCAGCAGTGCATTGAGTTCCATATGCCGGCGCTCGCTGGGCATCAGCCCGACTCTTTTGACGCCAAACACCCCGGCAATCGCCTCGAATTGCGGGCGCAGGGCCTGAAACTGCATGTTCACCAGGTTCGGGCAGTACAGGTAAATGGCGTTGCCATGCTCCCCACCGACCTCGCCCTTGGCGACGTTGACGCCGTATTCCACCAGCAGATTGAGGATGTCCCGCAGAATGCCAATGCGGTTCTGGCAGTGCACTTTGATACGCATGAAGAGGCCCGAAAAGTGGGGAAGCGCCGCGTCTTTTTGTCGCTGGGCGCAGATAGTCGTCAAGATTATGTGACAGGCGGAGTGACTTTCCCAGCCCAATGCAACGGCCAGCCCCACAAGCGTAACGAATACTTTACGGAAATTGGTAAGTTTTCCTACGCCAAGGCGTTTTAAACAGATGGAATACGGCCTCGTCCGGGTTATCAATAGGCTCATCGCAGGACATAACAAGAACGAATGCCTAGCAGGAGAGCCGTATGAAGCAGACGCAGTACGTGGCCCGCGAGCCCGACGCGCAAGGTTTTATCCACTACCCGCCGGAAGAACACGCGGTGTGGAACACCCTGATCACTCGCCAGTTGAAGGTGATCGAGGGTCGCGCCTGCCAGGAATACCTGGACGGCATTGACAAGCTCGGCCTGCCACACGATCGCATCCCGCAACTGGGTGAAATCAACAAGGTGCTGGCCGAGACTACCGGCTGGCAGGTCGCCCGTGTGCCGGCGCTGATACCCTTCCAGACCTTCTTCGAATTGCTCGCCAGCAAACAGTTTCCAGTGGCGACCTTTATTCGTACCCGCGAAGAACTGGACTACCTGCAAGAGCCGGATATTTTCCACGAGATTTTCGGCCACTGCCCGCTGCTGACCAACCCCTGGTTCGCCGAATTCACCCACACCTACGGCAAGCTCGGCCTGGCGGCCACCAAGGAGCAACGGGTGTATCTGGCGCGCCTGTACTGGATGACCATCGAATTCGGCCTGGTGGACACGCCCGCAGGTCGGCGCATCTACGGCGGCGGCATTCTGTCATCGCCCAAGGAGACCGTGTACAGCCTGTCGTCCGAGCCCGAACACCAGGTGTTCGACCCGCTGGAAGCCATGCGCACGCCGTACCGCATCGACATCCTGCAACCGTTGTATTTCGTGTTGCCCAATCTGAAGCGCCTGTTCGAAGTGGCGCAGGAAGACATCATGGGCATGGTCGAACGCGGTATGCAGTTGGGTCTGCACGCGCCGAAGTTTCCACCGAAACCCAAAGCGGCTTGAACCTTACATCTTCAGGCCAGGTGAGTCTGTTCCCTGGCCGCGCGTTGCTTTAGGGTGACGCTACTGATCTTCAAACACTCGAATTCAGGACACCATCATGACCACCTTGAACCAAGCCCATTGCGAAGCCTGCCGCGCCGATGCCCCGCAAGTCAGCGATGAAGAACTGCCGGTACTGCTCAAGCAGATCCCTGACTGGAACATCGAAGTCCGCGACGGCGTGATGCAACTGGAAAAGGTTTTCCTGTTCAAGAACTTCAAGTTCGCCCTGGCGTTCACCAACGCCATGGGTGAAATCTCCGAAGCCGAAGGCCATCACCCTGGCCTGCTCACCGAGTGGGGCAAGGTCACCGTGACCTGGTGGAGCCACTCCATCAAGGGCCTGCACCGCAACGATTTCATCATGGCCGCCCGCACCGACGAAGTGGCCAAGGACGCCGAGGGCCGCAAGTAATGCACTTCGATGCCATTGGCCGCGTACCCGGCGACCCGATCCTCGGGCTGATGGACCTGTACGCCCAGGACGCCAACCCGAACAAGTTCGACCTGGGCGTGGGCGTCTACAAGGACGACCAGGGCCTGACGCCGATTCCGCACTCGGTGAAACTGGCCGAGCAGCGCCTGGTTGACACGCAAACCACCAAGACCTACATCGGCGGCCACGGCAATGCCGCATTTGGCAAGCTGATCAGCGAACTGGTGCTCGGCGCCGACTCCCCGCTGCTGCGCGACCGTCGTGCCGGCGCCACCCAGACCCCAGGCGGCACCGGTGCCCTGCGTTTGAGCGCCGACTTTATTGCGCACAACCTACCGGGCCGTGGCGTGTGGCTGAGCAACCCGACCTGGCCGATCCACGAAACCATCTTCGCCAAGGCCGGCCTCCAGGTCAGTCATTACCCCTACGTGGGTGCCGACAATCGCCTGGACGTGGCGGCGATGCTCGCCACTTTGTCCAGCGTGCCCCAGGGCGATGTCGTGCTGCTGCACGCCTGCTGCCACAACCCGACCGGTTTTGACCTGTCCCAGGATGACTGGCGCCAGGTGCTGCAGATCGTGCGCGAGCGCCAACTGCTGCCGCTGATCGACTTCGCCTACCAGGGCTTTGGCGATGGCCTGGAGCAGGATGCCTGGGCGGTGCGACTGTTCGCGGCCGAGTTGCCGGAAGTGCTGGTCACCAGCTCCTGCTCGAAAAACTTCGGCCTGTACAGCGACCGTGTCGGCGCGCTGATCGTGTGCGCAGCGGATGCCGAGAAGCTGACGGATGTGCGCAGCCAACTGGCGAACACGGCGCGCAACCTGTGGTCGACGCCGCCAGACCATGGTGCGGCGGTGGTGGCGACGATCCTGGGTGATGCCGAGCTGAAAAAGCAGTGGAGCGACGAGGTCGAGGCCATGCGCTCGAGGATCGCGCACCTGCGTTCCGGGCTGGTGGAGGCGTTGGCACCCCATGGTCTGTCGGAGCGGTTTGCGCACATTGGCGCACAGCGTGGGATGTTTTCCTATACCGGCCTGAGTGCCGGGCAGGTTACACAACTGCGGGAGAAACACAGCGTGTATATGGTGAGTTCTGGCCGGGCGAATGTGGCCGGGATTGATGCGACGCGGTTGACGCTGCTGGCCGAAGCCATCGCCGACGTTTCCCGCTGACGAAACCCGGAATGAATGTGGGAGAGGGCTTGCCCCTCCCACATCTGACTTGTGTGCAACTTCAGCCCGCGACCATTTCGGCCTTGAGCTGCGCTTCCCTGGCCTGCGCATCCGCCAACCGATACAACTCGATACTCCCATCCCAGTGCTCGATCAATGCCGTGCACGACTCCACCCAATCCCCGCAGTTGAGGTAGTCCACCTCGCCCACCTTGCGGATCTCCGCATGATGAATATGCCCGCAGACCACCCCGTGCAGCTCGCGCTTGGTCACTTCGTGGGCGATGGCTTCTTCGAAATCACTGATGAAATTCACCGCCGTCTTGACCTTGTGCTTGAGGTACGCCGACAGCGACCAATAGCCGTAGCCATAGCGCGCCCGCCAATGGTTCAGCCAGCGGTTGAGCGTGAGGGTGAATTCGTAGGCCGAATCGCCGAGGAATGCCAGCCAGCGGTGATAGCGGGTGATCACGTCGAACTGGTCGCCGTGGATCACCAACAGATGGCGGCCATCGGCAGTCACATGAATGGCTTCGTCCACCAGTTGGATATTGCCCAGGATCAGCTTGGAATAACGGCGCAGGAATTCGTCGTGGTTACCGGTGACGTAGATCACCTCGGTGCCGCGCTTGGCCATGGTCAGCAGGCGACGGATCACGTTGGTGTGAGCCTGGGGCCAATACATGCCGCCACGCAGTTTCCAACCGTCGATGATATCGCCCACCAGGTAGACCTTGTCGGCGTGATAGCCCTTGAGGAACTGCGACAGATGCTCAGCCTGGCAATCCCGCGTGCCCAGGTGCACATCGGAAATCCACAGGGTACGCACCCGTTGCTTGCGGCTGGGCTTGGTGAACTCGGCACTGGTCATGGGCATCCCTCGACGGTGTTTTCGCGAGCTTGCGCCCTGGCGATTAATAGCCCATGACAACTGTGCGTCAGTCTGATGACAGCGCCTGCCGGCCGCAAAGCGTTGTAGACTGCCGGCTTGCCAGCATGGAGACCACTATGGGACCCGCCCTCACCCTGCGCCATTACCTCGAAGCGCCCCTCGCCCACAGCCATGATCATGCGCAGTTGGTGTTCGGCCTGTCCGGTCACCTGGACCTGGAAGTCGATGGGCGTGGCAGCCAGGTCCGCGAAAGCAGCGTGATGGTGCTGCCCTTCTCCGCCCACCATGCGTGCGGCAGCCGTGATGGCAGCCGCTGCCTGGTGCTGGATGTGCCCACCGAGCATTGGTTGCTGCAATCGCTGGGCGAACATGCCGACGCCAGCCGCCGCTTGCTCGACCAACCGGCGCGGCTGGCCCTGGATACGCGGCAGAACCAGTTGGTGCAATGGCTGGCGCACAGCCCGGTGGATGACCCGCTGATCGTCCAGCAAGGCGCCGTGCTGTTATTGGCCAGTCTCAATCATCCCCAGGCCCAACCCCTTTCGGCACGGCGTCTGCCGTACGCGGCGTTCAATGCGCACATCGAGCGCCACCTTGCGCACCCGCTGCAGGTGGCGGACCTGGCGCGCATCGCCGACCTGTCGGTGGCACGCTTGCATGCCCGCTTCATCGCCGAATGCGGACAAACGCCGATGGACTACATCCGCAGTCGGCGCCTGCACATGGCCTTGGACCTGCTGCGCCAAACGCCGTTGCCCATCGGCGACATCGCCGATCGCGTCGGCTACACCTCGCAAAGCGCCTTTGCTGCCGCGATGCTGCGTGAGTTTGGCGCGTCGCCGGGGGCTTTGCGACGCAACGCGTAGGAAGAGTCCTGCGATAAAAAACGCGAGCCGCACGACAGACATCCGCACCGGCGACCCACTAGACTGCGCACTTGCCACCCGCTTGTCTCAAGGATCGCAATGACTCCCCGCTCAGCCCTCGGCGCCCTGCATATCGGCGCATTGATGTTTGGCCTAACCGGCGTATTCGGCAAACTCGCGGCCGCTTCGCCAGCCATCATCGTGTTTGGTCGCGCGGCGTTTGCCGTGGTGGCCCTGGCGGTGTTTGCCCGGTTCGCCAGCAACACGGCGTGGAAGATACTGGAGCTGCGCGACTGGCGCCGGCTGCTGGTGAGCGGTGTGTTGCTGGCGGCGCACTGGGTGACCTTCTTTATTGCCGTCAAGGTAGCCGGTGTGGCCGTCGCAACCTTGGGCTTCACCGCGTTCCCGGCGTTTACCGTAATCCTCGAAGGGCTGATTTTCCGCGAGCGGATCCGCACCAACGAAATTGTACTGGTGGCGCTGGTCAGCGTCGGGCTGGTGCTGGTCACCCCGGACTTCAACCTTGCCAGTGAAGCCACGGGCGGCTTGCTCTGGGGGATCGCCTCGGGGCTGTTGTTTTCACTATTATCGCTGAACAACCGCGCCAGCTCCGGCCGCATCCCCGCAGTGCAGGCGGCGCTGTGCCAGAACGTGGTGGTCGCGGTTTGCCTGTTGCCGGTGGCGGCACCGGGGTTGACCGAGGTACGGGCAATCGACTGGCTATGGATCGGTTTGCTCGGCGTGTTCTGCACGGGCCTGGCCCACAGCCTGTTTGTCGCCAGCCTGGCGGTGATCAAGGCGCGCACGGCTTCGGTGGTATTTGCCATGGAGCCGGTCTACGGCATCACCGCCGCCTGGTTGCTGTTTGCCGAAACGCCGACGCTGCGCATGCTCCTGGGCGGCGCACTGATCATCGTCGCCATTGTGCTGTCGGGGTTGATGGGCAGCGCCAGCCAGGCCAAACAGCCCACTGCAACGGCCTGATCTATACTTTAAACATCCGCAACAGTCAGCAGTCGTTCAACGGATATCCGACAGCTCGATGACAGCCAGGGTGTGTTCTGAAGTTGCTGCAAGCGAGTGGTCACAACCTCAACGCGATGCGGGAGCTTTACCATGGAAATGCTCATCAGCTTATTGGTACAGATCATCAGCGGGGCAGTCGGCGGCAACGTCGCCGGCATGACCAAACAGAGCCTCGGGACCGGGCTCAATACACTGATCGGGGGTGTCGGCGGACTGGTGTTGGGCCAGGTCGTCGCGGCATTCACGGGCACCTCGGGCGGTGAAGCGCTGGATGTGGCGGCAGTTGGCAGCAACATTGTGGGGGGTGGTATAGGCGGCCTCATACTGACGTGGCTGATTGGCTTCATCAAACAAAAGATGGCCGCCAAATAGGGCCGCACCAGAGGGTCACCGCCCTTGATAGGGCGGTGACGTTCACTGCGTACGGTCGTTGTGCCCCAGGTCACGCTGCGGGTCGATCCGGTCGCGTACGCGCTGCTTGAGCACCTTGGCTTCGGGAAAGCCCCCGTCCGCCTTGCGCTCCCAGATCTGTACGCCATCACAGGTGATGCGAAACGCGCCGCCGGTGGCCGGCTCCAGTGAGACCTTGCCCAGGTCATCGGCAAACGTACTCAACAGTTCCTGCGCCAGCCACGCGGCACGCAGCAGCCACTGGCACTGGGTGCAATAGGTGATGACGACCTCGGGTTTGCTTGTGGACATAATTTGAAAGGCTCCTGGCATGACGGGCTCGACGGATCGAGTGGCTATAATACCGGCCTTTATCGCCCAGCCCCGAGATTCCTGATGCGCCGCCTGCTGTCCTGCCTGTTGCTGTGCCTGCTCCCTCTGCTTGTCGACGCCGTTGAACCGCCCCGTCCGAAAATCGGCCTGGTGCTGTCTGGCGGCGCCGCCCGAGGCCTGGCCCATATCGGCGTGCTCAAGGCGCTGGAAGAACAAGGCATCCAGATCGACGCGATTGCCGGCACCAGCATGGGCGCGGTGATCGGTGGGCTGTATGCCTCTGGCTACAAGATCGATGAACTGGAAAAGCTGGCGCTGAGTATCGACTGGCAACAGGCCCTGTCCGACGCACCGCCGCGGGAAGACGTGCCGTTCCGGCGCAAACAGGATGACCGGGACTTCCTGGTCAAGCAGAAACTCAGCTTTCGCGACGACGGCAGCCTGGGCCTGCCACTGGGTGTGATTCAGGGCCAGAACCTGGCGCTGCTGCTGGAAAGCATGTTCGCCCACACCAGCAACACGCGTAACTTCGACAAGTTGCCCATCCCCTTCCGGGCGGTGGCGACCGACATCACCACCGGCGAGAAGGTGGTGTTCCGCAAGGGCCACCTGCCCCAGGTGATCCGCGCCAGCATGTCGATCCCGGCGGTGTTCGCACCGGTGGAACTGGACGGTCGGCTACTGGTGGATGGCGGCATGACCGACAATATCCCGCTGGATGTGGCGCGAGAGATGGGCGTAGACATCGCCATAGTCGTGGACATCGGCACCCCGCTGCGTTCACGCAAGCAACTGGCCACGGTGGTGGACGTGCTCAACCAGTCCATCACCTTGATGACTCGGCGCAATTCCGAGGAACAACTCAAGGACCTGCACCCCAAGGACGTGCTGATCCAGCCGCCTCTCGCCGCCTATGGCGTGACCGACTTCGGCCGCGCCAAGGACATGATCGACGCCGGCTACCGCGCCACCCGTGCCCTTGACATGCGCCTGGCCCACCTGCGCCCCGCCGAGCCGGTCGACCCGCAATTGGTGGCCGCGCGCACGCCGGGCGAACGCACCCCGGTGATCACCGCGATCAGCGTGGAGAACGATTCGAAAGTCAGCGACGACGTGATCCGCTACTACATTCGCCAACCCCTGGGCGAGCCGCTCAACCTGGGACGCCTGCAAACGGACATGGGCACCCTGTACGGCCTGGATTATTTCGAGCAAGTGCAATACCGCGTGGTCAAGAAGGGCCAGGACAACACGCTGGTGATCAGCGCGCGGGGCAAGCGCAGCGGCACCGACTACCTGCGCCTGGGCCTGAACCTGTCGGATGACATGCGCGGCGACAGCGCCTTCAACCTCGGCGCCAGCTACCGCATGAATGGCATCAACCGGCTCGGTGCGGAATGGCTCACGCGGGTACAGATCGGGGACCGCCAGGAGCTGTACAGCGAGTTCTACCAGCCGATGGACACCGGCTCGCGCTACTTTGTCGCACCGTACATCAGGGCCCAGGCGCAGAACGTCGAGCTGATCCTGGACAACGACCCCATCTCCGAATACCGCTTGGAACGCTACGGTTTTGGCTTGAACGTCGGCCGCCAGATCGGCAACAGCGGCGAGATCCGCTTCGGCGTCGGCGAAGCCTGGGGCAAGGCGGACGTGCGCATCGGCGACCGCGACCTGCCCAGCGTGAGTTTCAGCGAAGGCTTCTATGAACTGAAGTACTCCTTCGATTCCCTGGACAACGTGTACTTCCCCCACACCGGCGAAGACATCGGCCTGGCCTACCGCGAGTTCGAACCCGGCCTGGGCTCGGACCAGCGCTACCGCCAGTGGGAGTTCAAGCTCGACAAAGCCATGAGCCACGGTCCGGACACCCTGGTGCTGGGTGGACGCTACGGGCGCACCCTGGATGATTCGGATGTGGTGATTTCCAGCTTCCTGCTGGGCGGGGCGCGACAGCTATCGGGCTTCCGCCAGGATGCGATCTCGGGGCAGAACGTCAGCCTGATGCGGGCGGTGTACTACCGCAGGCTTACGCCCCGTTCGTACCTGCCACTGGATTTCCCGTTGTACCTGGGCGCTTCACTTGAACGCGGCCGGGCGTGGAACAACGACAACGAATTCGACAGCGGCTATATCAACGCGGCGAGTATTTTCCTGGGGTTCGATACGCCGTTGGGGCCGCTGAATTTCAGCTATGGGTTCAACGATGACAACCAGAAGGCGGTGTATCTGAACCTGGGGCAGACGTTTTAGCGTCTTGCTCAGAACCCGTGTGGAGAGCGGCGCTATTGTGGCGAGCGGGCTTGTCCCGCGTTGGGCTGCGAAGCGGCCCCAAAAACAGACGACTGATTTCTAGCTGAAAAACGCGGTGACTTTAGTGGGGCCGCTTCGCAGCCCAACGCGGGACAAGCCCGCTCGCCACAACAAATCTGCTCACCACCACAGCACCGCTGGCCACAGCAAGCCCGCCCGGTGGTTTTTTTCAGGACTTTTCCAGATTCGCCAGAATGTGCCCATGCACGCGCATGCACACGCTCAGGTCGGCTTCGTCCACCCCCACAAACAGCTCGTGGCGCAGGGCGGTGGCAATGGTTTCGATTTGTTCGATCAGGGGGCGTGCGGTATCACACAGCACGATGCGCTTGGCACGACGGTCTTCCACCACCGCCTGGCGTTGCACCAGGCCTTGGCCTTCAAGGCTGTCCAGCAGGCGAGCCAGTGTAGGCCCTTCGACGCCGACGCTTTGCGCCAGCTCACGCTGGGTGGGTGCCTCTTCAAAACGAGCCAAGTGCAGCAGAACCAGCCAGCGCGCCTGGGATAAACCAAGCCCCGCCAGACGGCGGTCCAGCTCGGCGCGCCACCCACGGGACATTTGCGCCAGCTGCATGCCAAAACGATGTTGATCGGTTAAAGACATAAAAAACTCATTGTTTAGACTGAAAATAAAGTGTGGCTAATTATTAGTCAGCTAAGCATGAGCTTTGCCCATAGGCAAGAGTTGCTATGTACTGATTCGTTACATTGTCGTAATTGCCACACTAAATTTCGAACTCAGACTGCAAAGCCGCGCGCACGCAGTACAAAACCCCCTCTGGAACACGCCCGGTAAACAGCGGCGCAATCTCCGCAACAGGTGGCAATTCGCCCTCGCCGTCGAGGAACGCATCCTGGATCTCACCGAGCAGATCCTCTGGCAAGTCAAGGGCCTGCTCCAACGACAACTGCTGCTTGCCGATGGATTCGGCAAGCAAGGTGTAGACGTTTTTTTCCGAACATTGCAACTGACCGGCGATCTGGATCGGGGTCATGCCGGCGCGTGCCAGGCTGATCAGTTCGTGGCGGATATCGGCGACCTCCTTCGGCGCTTCGGCATGGCCGCCGAGCACTTCGAGGAACGCCTGGCCGTAACGCTCCAGCTTTCGCGCCCCCACGCCGCTGACGCGCGCCATCTCGGCCATGGTGGTGGGCTGTTCGCGCAACATTTCCAACAGCGTCGAGTCGGGGAAAATGACGTACGGCGGCACGCTGTGTTCCTGTGCCAGTTTGCGCCGAAGGGTGCGCAAGGCTTCCCACTGCTCCCGTTCCTCGCCACGCACCAGTTGGCTGGCCTGACTGGTGCTGGTCCTTGCGGTGGTCTGCGGCTTGAGGTCGCGGCGTAACTCCAGGCTGACCTCGCCTTTCAGCAAGGGCCGGCAACTGTCATTCAGACGCAGGCCGCCGAATCCTTCGATGTCGATGTCTACCAATCCACGCGCGACCATCTGCCGGAACAGAGAACGCCATTCGCCTTCGGCGCGGGCCTTGCCGACACCGTAGACCGAGAGTTTTTCGTGGCCGAAGCTGCGGACCTTCTCGTTGTCCTTGCCCAGCAGTACATCCACCAGATGGCCCACACCATAACGCTGACCAGTGCGGTAGATAGCGGACAAACCCTGGCGTGCCGGCTCGGTGGCATCCCAGGTCTGCACGCCATCAACGCAGTTATCGCAGTGGCCGCAGGGTTCAGGCATGTCTTCATCGAAATATGCCAGCAGGGTCTGGCGCCGGCAGCGGGTTTCCTCACACAGCGAGAGCATCGCGTCGAGCTTGTGCTGCTCCAGGCGCTTGTGTCGCTCGTCGCCTTCGGAGTTCTGCAACATCTGCTTGAGCATCACCACGTCTTGCAGGCCGTAGACCATCCACGCATCCGCCGGCAAACCGTCACGGCCGGCACGCCCGGTTTCCTGGTAGTACGCCTCGAGGGATTTGGGCAAATCCATGTGCGCCACGAAGCGCACGTTGGATTTGTCGATGCCCATGCCGAACGCGATGGTAGCCACCATGATCAGGCCTTCCTCGTTGAGGAAGCGCTTCTGGTGCGCCGAACGCGTTTCGTTGGGCAGGCCGGCGTGGTACGGCAGCGCCGGGTAGCCCTGCTCGCAGAGAAACGCAGCCACTTCATCGACCTTCTTGCGCGACAGGCAATAGACGATGCCCGCATCGCTGCGCCGCTCGGAGAGGAACGCCAGCAACTGCTTGCGCGGCTGCTCCTTGGGCACGATGCGATAGAAAATATTCGGTCGGTCGAAGCTTGAGAGGAAGCGTTCGGCGTTCTGCAGATGCAGGCGCTCGACGATTTCTTCCCGGGTGCGCTTGTCGGCGGTCGCGGTCAGCGCAATGCGCGGCACATCGGGAAACAGCTCCGCCAATTGGCCGAGCTGCAAATACTCGCGGCGGAAGTCATGACCCCATTGCGATACGCAGTGGGCTTCATCGATGGCGAACAGGGCGATTTCCAGGCTCTGCAAAAACGCCAGCATGCGCGGCTGCACCAGACGCTCGGGCGCCAGATAGAGCATCTTCACTTCACCGCGCTTGATGCGAACGGCCAGGTCACGCTGCTGTTCGGCACTGAGGGTGGAATTCAACGATGCGGCGGCGACACCCAGCTCTTCCAGGGTTGCCACCTGGTCGTCCATCAATGCAATCAAAGGCGATACCACCACCGCCAAGCCATTGCGCAACAGCGCCGGCACCTGGAAGCACAAAGACTTGCCGCCACCGGTAGGCATCAGGACCAGTGCGTCACCGCCACTGGCCACGCGCTCAATGATCGCACCCTGGCGGCCACGAAAACTGTCGTAGCCGAAGATGTCCTTGAGGACGCGTTGAGCCTGCTCGAGCATGTAAAACTCCAAAATGGTGCCGAAATCCCTCTGTACAGGCTGGCCGAAAAAACACGCGTTCACGGGAAATAATCCGTAAGCGAAGTTTTCGCGGGCTGGCGCTTGGCCTGCAAGGGCATCACAAAACGCGGCAGTATACCCGAGCGATCTGCGGCAAAGGGCATCACTGACGAATAGCCGCCACGATCTAAAATGCCGTGCGGCTGGCCTGGGCGCTCAAGAAAGCCTAGAATTCAGCATCGTTTATTCCCAAGGTAACTCTTCAATGTCCTTCGCTGAGCAACTAACCCGCCTGCAAGCCTTCCTCGACGCCGATGAGCTGCATGACGAGGCGCTGGACTACGTGGCCGCCCACGGCTACCTGACCGCCTTGTCGATCTGCTCCGAGGTCGTGCCTGACCGTGAATGGATCGACGCGCTGTTCGCCGAAGAGCCGCACTACACCGACGCCGCCCAACGCGAAGAAATCGAAGCCACCCTGCTGGCCCTCAAGGCCCACATCGGTCGCCAGCTGGCCTCGGACGAAGAGTTCGAGCTGCCTTGCGAACTGGACCTGGGCGAAGAGCCGGATGACTCCGACCTGCGCGGCTGGTGCATCGGCTTCATGGAAGGCGTGTTCCTGCGCGAAGCCGCCTGGTTCGAAACCGCCGAGGAAGAAGTCAGTGAAATGCTGCTGCCGATCATGGTCGGTTCGGGTCTGTTCGACGACCAGCCGGAGTTCTCCGACATCGCCGCCGACGCCAACCTGATGGACGACATGATCGTGCAGATCCCGGAAGCCCTCACCGCGCTGTACCTGCTGTGCAACGCCCCTGACGAAAAACCGGCGATCCTCAAGCCACGTCACCACTGAGTCGTTTGCCCGTGACACCCATGGGCAACCGTCCGCTGCTCCTGCGCTACCTGCTGCTGGCCATTGGTTGGCTGAGCGTAGCGCTGGGAGTCATCGGCATTTTCCTACCGGTATTGCCGACCACGCCCTTCCTGCTGCTCGCCGCCGCCTGCTTCGCCCGAAGCTCCCCGCGTTTCTACCACTGGCTGGTGCAACACCCGCGCCTTGGCCCGTGGATCCGTGATTACCTGGACGGCAACGGCATCCCGCTCAAGGGCAAGGTCTACGCCATCGGCTTGATGTGGCTGAGCATCGGCGTGTCCTGCTATTTAGTGCCCCTACCGTGGGCGCGCGGCTTCATGCTGACCAGCGCCGTGCTGGTGACAATCTACATCCTGCGCCAGAAAACCCTGCCACCGCGCTGAATGACCTGCGACATTCGATCCCACACGACCTTGGTCGACACTGACTAACCCCAGGCATCATGCGAGACTGTCCAACCGGGCCTGGAATGCCCGGGCGTTCCTATGCTCGGAGTTACCATGACGCTGTCCAGCGGGCTGATCGCCGCCGTTGCCCTGGCCTATATGGCCATTATGTTTGCCATCGCCTTCTACGGTGACCGTCGCCGTGCGCCACTGCCGCCGCGCATGCGTGCCTGGGTGTACAGCCTGTCGCTGGCAGTTTATTGCACCAGTTGGACCTTCTTTGGCGCCGTAGGCCAGGCCGCCGAACAGCTGTGGGCGTTTTTACCGATTTACCTGGGGCCGGTGCTGCTGCTGGTGCTGGCACCCTGGGTGCTGCAGAAGATGATTCTGATCAGCAAGCAGGAAAACATCACCTCCATTGCCGACTTTATTGCCGCGCGCTACGGCAAATCCCAATCGCTGGCGGTGGTGGTCGCACTCATCTGCCTGGTCGGCGTATTGCCTTACATCGCCCTGCAACTCAAAGGCATCGTGCTGGGCGTGAACCTGTTGATCGGCGCGGGCGCGGACACCACCGGCACCCGCGCCCAGGACACCGCGTTGATTGTGTCGCTGGTGCTGGCGCTGTTCACCATCGTGTTTGGTACGCGCAACCTCGACGCGACGGAGCACCACCGGGGCATGGTGCTGGCGATCGCGTTTGAATCCCTGGTCAAGCTGTTCGCCTTCCTGGCGGTCGGCGCGTTTGTGACCTACGGCCTGTACGACGGTTTCGGCGACCTGTTCAGCCAGGCCATGTTGGCGCCACGGCTGGAGGAATACTGGAAAGAGACCGTCAACTGGCCGTCGATGGTGGTGCAGACCGGCGTGGCGATGATGGCGATCATCTGCCTGCCGCGGCAGTTTCATGTCACGGTGGTGGAAAATATCGACCCTCAGGACCTGCGTCTGGCCAAATGGGTGTTCCCCGCCTACCTGATCCTGGCTGCTCTGTTTGTAGTACCGATCGCCCTGGGCGGCAAGATGATGCTGCCGGGCTCGGTGCTGCCGGACTCCTACG
Organism: Pseudomonas sp. FW305-3-2-15-C-LB1; assembly: GCF_058787615.1. Classification (NCBI taxonomy): domain Bacteria; kingdom Pseudomonadati; phylum Pseudomonadota; class Gammaproteobacteria; order Pseudomonadales; family Pseudomonadaceae; genus Pseudomonas; species Pseudomonas sp. FW305-3-2-15-C-LB1. Next base: position 325,110 of record NZ_JBYSZX010000002.1, read on the forward strand.
TGATCAGCCTGCCCATGGCCGAAGCCCACCCGGCGCTGGCGGTGCTGGCCTTTATCGGCGGCGCCTCGGCGGCCACCGGCATGGTGATTGTGGCGAGCATCGCCTTGTCGACCATGGTCTCCAACGACATGCTACTGCCGTGGCTGCTGCGCCGCTCCAGTGCCGAGCGCCCGTTCGAAGTGTTCCGCCACTGGATGCTGTCGGTACGCCGAGTCAGCATCGTCATCATCCTGTTGCTGGCCTACGTCAGCTACCGCCTGCTGGGGTCCACCGCGAGCCTGGCGACCATCGGCCAGATCGCCTTTGCCGCCGTGACTCAACTGGCACCGGCGATGCTCGGTGCGCTGTATTGGAAACAGGCCAACCGACGCGGCGTGTTTGCCGGGCTGGCAGCGGGCACTTTCCTATGGTTCTACACCTTGGTCCTACCGGTAACGGCGAAAAGCCTGGGCTGGTCCCTCAGCCTTTTCCCAGGACTGACGTGGATGCATTCCCACCCACTGGGTCTGTCCGTGACGTCGTTGACCCTGGGCACCGTGTTCTCCCTGGCGGGCAACTTCACGCTGTTCGTGTGGGTGTCGATGCTGTCGCGCACGCGGGTTTCCGAACACTGGCAAGCCGGGCGTTTTATTGGCCAGGAAATCAGCCAACGCGCCAGCGCCCGCTCGATGCTGTCGGTGCAGATCAGTGATTTGCTCAGCCTGGCCGCGCGCTTTGTGGGTGAAGAACGCGCCCAGCAGAGTTTTATCCGCTTCGCCTATCGTCAGGGCAAAGGCTTCAACCCCAACCAGAATGCCGACAACGACTGGATCGCCCACACAGAGCGGTTGCTGGCCGGTGTACTCGGTGCCTCCTCGACCCGTGCCGTGGTGAAAGCCGCCATTGAAGGGCGGGAAATGCAACTGGAGGACGTGGTACGCATCGCCGACGAAGCCTCGGAAGTGCTGCAGTTCAACCGCGCCTTGCTGCAAGGCGCTATCGAGAACATCACCCAGGGTATCAGCGTGGTCGACCAGTCCCTCAAGTTGGTGGCCTGGAACCGGCGTTATCTGGAGCTGTTCAACTACCCGGACGGACTGATCAGCGTCGGCCGGCCGATTGCCGACATCATCCGCTACAACGCCGAACGTGGCTTGTGCGGGCCAGGTGAGGCCGAAGTGCATGTGGCGCGCCGCCTGCACTGGATGCGCCAGGGCCGTGCGCACACGTCTGAACGCTTGTTTCCCAATGGTCGCGTGATCGAGCTGATCGGCAACCCGATGCCCGGCGGTGGCTTCGTGATGAGTTTCACCGACATCACTGCGTTCCGTGAAGCCGAGCAAGCCCTTACAGAGGCCAACGAAGGCCTGGAACAACGGGTCACCGAGCGCACCCACGAACTGTCGCAGTTGAACGTGGCGCTCACCGACGCCAAGGGCGTGGCCGAGTCCGCCAGCCAGTCGAAGACGCGTTTCCTGGCGGCGGTCAGCCATGATCTGATGCAACCCCTGAATGCCGCACGCCTGTTCTCCGCCGCCCTCTCCCACCAGCAGGACGGCCTCTCCAGCGAAGCCCGGCAATTGGTGCAGCACCTGGACAGCTCACTGCGTTCCGCCGAAGACCTGATCAGCGACCTGCTGGATATTTCGCGCCTGGAAAACGGCAAGATCAATCCGCAGCGCCAGCCTTTTGTGCTTAACGAACTGTTCGACACCTTGGGCGCCGAGTTCAAGGCGCTGGCCCAGGAGCAAGGTCTGCGCTTCCGCCTGCGCGGCAGTCGTTTGCGCGTGGACAGCGACATCAAGTTGCTCCGCCGGATTCTGCAGAACTTTCTTACCAACGCATTCCGTTATGCCGACGGCCCGGTGCTACTCGGCGTACGCCGACGTAAAGACGCGCTGTGCCTGGAAGTGTGGGACCGTGGCCCGGGAATTCCACCGGATAAACAAAAGGTGATCTTCGAGGAATTCAAGCGCCTGGACAGCCACCAGACCCGCGCCGAGAAAGGCCTGGGGTTGGGCCTGGCGATCGCCGACGGCCTGTGCCGCGTGCTGGGCCACCGCCTGAGTGTGCGTTCATGGCCCGGCAAGGGCAGCGTATTCAGCGTGCGCGTGCCGCTGGCCCGCAACCAGACCAGCCCGCAGGTCAGGACGCCGCAGGAAACCGGCCTGCCGCTGAGCGGTGCGCAGGTGCTGTGCGTGGATAACGAAGAAAGCATCCTGATCGGCATGCGCAGCCTGCTGACGCGCTGGGGCTGCGAAGTCTGGACCGCCACCGACCAGGCGCAATGCGCGGCATTGCTGGCCGATGGCGTGCGTCCGCAACTGGCGCTGGTGGACTACCATCTGGACCATGGCGAAACCGGGACTGAACTGGTGGGTTGGCTGCGCGCGCAATTGGCGGAGCCGATTCCCGGCGTGGTGATCAGCGCCGACGGCCGCCCGGAGATGGTGGCCGAGGTGCATGCGGCGGGGCTGGATTACCTGGCCAAGCCGGTGAAACCGGCAGCGTTGCGGGCATTGTTGAGTCGGCATCTGCCTTTGTAGGAGACGGCAGGCCGACGCCTACCGTTACTCGGACAGATGGGCCACGCCATCTGAGTCGGTCATCGCCCGTTCCAGCAAATCAGCAGGAAGACTCTTGCTGGCCCGCGCACCGAGCAATCTCAATTGCTCAGTCCGGCTGACCAGATTTCCGCGCCCATCTGTCAGCTTGTTACGCGCGGCGCTGTAAGCCTTATCCAACTGCTGCAAACGGTTACCCACTTCATCCAGGTCCTGGATAAACAACACGAACTTGTCGTACAGCCAACCGGCGCGCTCGGCGATCTCCCGGGCATTCTGGCTCTGGCGTTCCTGCTTCCACAGGCTGTCGATCACGCGCAGGGTGGCCAGCAACGTGGTCGGGCTGACGATCACGATATGGCGGTCGAAGGCTTCCTGGAACAGGTTCGGCTCGGCCTGCAACGCAGCGGAAAACGCTGCTTCAATAGGTACGAACAGCAACACGAAATCCAAGCTGTGCAGGCCCTCCAGGCGCTTGTAATCCTTGCTCGCCAGCCCCTTGACGTGATTACGCAGCGACAGTACGTGCTGTTTCAGGGCCGCCTGGCCGATGACCTCATCATCCGCCGCCACGTATTGTTGATACGCGGTGAGGCTGACCTTGGAATCCACCACCACCTGCTTGTCACCAGGCAACATGATCAGCACGTCCGGCTGGAAGCGCTCGCCATCCGGGCCCTTGAGGCTGACCTGGGTCTGGTACTCACGGCCTTTTTCCAGGCCCGCGTGCTCCAATACCCGTTCGAGGATCAGCTCCCCCCAGTTGCCTTGGGTTTTCTGGCCCTTCAACGCACGAGTCAGGTTGGTGGCTTCATCCGACAGACGCAGGTTCAGTTGCTGTAGGCGCTCCAGCTCTTTAGCCAGGGAAAAACGCTCGCGCGCCTCGTTCTGATAGCTTTCTTCCACGCGCTTTTCGAAAGACTGAATGCGCTCCTTCAGCGGGTCGAGCAATTGGCCCAGGCGCTCCTGGCTGGTTTCGGCAAAGCGCTGTTCGCGCTCATCGAAGATCTTGCCGGCCAGCTCGGCGAACTGCGCGCGCAGCTCATCCCGCGAGCCTTGCAGGTCGGTTAGGCGTTGTTGATGGCTGTCCTGTTGTTCGCGCAGTTCGGCGCGCAAGGCAGCTGAAAGAGCGTCGAGGCGGCGCAGCTCAGTCTCCTTGGCGCTGCGGTCGAGGTTCCAGGCGTGGGCGGCGTCGCGGGCATTGTCGCGGTCGATCTGCAGCAGCTCGACTTCGCGGCGTAAGGCAGCCAGGTCGGCCTGCTTGGCGGCGTTGGCCTGGCTCAGATCGCTGATCTCGTCGCGGCTGGCATCCAACTGCGCGGCGAGGCCCTCCTGGGCCAGTTGTGCGGTGGCCAGGCGCTCTTCGAGCAGTTCCCAGCCGGTCATGCGTGCGGTCAGACGCCGCTGAAGCTGCCAGCACACCGCCAATAAAGGCACGGCAGCGCCGGCGAGGCCCAGGGCGATACTGGTCCAGTCAAAAACCATAGACATGTCTGCCATCACCGAAAAAAAGCAAGGTTAGCGGAGCCCAGGGCCTGAGGACAGCTCAGTCTTCGACCTGGCCCAGTTCACGCTGGGCGCGACGGTCGCCGGCACGGGCCGCCAGGCGCAACAGGTCATGGCCGATGCGGCGGTCGCGGGCATTCCCACATTCACGGCACATCAGTTGGCCCAGGCGACTTTGGGCAGCGACCACGCCTTCACGGGCGGGCTGCTTGAGCAAGCGCCCGGCGAAGTGTTTGACGTTGGTGTTATGACCCAGGCGCGGACTGTCGAGCAGCCACAAGGCAACTTTCAAGGAGAAGCGCTTGGGGGCGGTAACAGTTTGAGGGGTATCGGTAACAGAAGGTGATACTGAGCGAAACTTCATAAAGCACTGTGGGACAGATCGGAAGGCGCGCCACTCTACTCTTTTTTTCGTACAGGTAAAGCTGAAAAAACTCTGCACGCCCGTTCTAGAGCAAGCGCTTGGGACAATCCACAGAAGCTGTGGATAACTCAGTGGACAACCCCCCTTTAACTCGCGCAAAGCCCCATGGAATGGGGGCCGCAGTCAAACTGACGATTTTTTCACCAATAAAAAAAAGCCAGATTTTTCATTGACTTAAATTTCCATTGCAGGCAAATGGCAGCCCCTCAGAGCAGTTGACAGCGTGGTTACACACCCCGCAACTAATGTGCACAACTACCCATCCGACGGTTATATCACCGGCGTTTTTTGAAGCAACTTGCTGCAAAGATGTTACCGCCAAGGCCAACCAGGGACTTTTCAAATCTTGCCGGGCTCGCCACACTCCCCGACCTACAGCGCAACGGTGGAGGGGTCGATGAAGGGAATTCTGTTGTTCGCGGTGCTGCTCCTGGCCATCTGTGCCATTTCCTTGGGAATCAATGCGGCGCTGCCCTCTCCGGACGGGGCACTGTTCGCCATCGCCATTCTGCTGTCGGCGGCGTTCACGGCCGTGAGCTTGTGCATCGAGCTCGGCGAAGGCCGGATCAACGATATGAGGGATGTTATGAAAGTGGTCGAGACCGGCCAATCCCTGCGCTTGACCCTTGCCGCTTACGGCCTGGGTTGCTCGCTGGCAGCAGCAGCCACGGTACTGGCTTATCGGGGCCTGCTGGGCGGCTGATTGAAGTTTTTTGGCTAACACACTTCCCTTACCCGTTTCAATCCGTTACTATCCGCGGCGTTAGTACCAAGCTGAAAGTCAATTCTGGTCGAACAACTCCCTTGTACAACACGGGATCGACCACCTCGATGGTTTCCAGGTATCACTTGCGACGACACTGCCTTTGAACAAGCAAAGGGTGCCGCGAAGTTTCCATACTCTGACCGAACCAACCTGCAAATTGATCAGGATCTTCACCCTGGGCCCAGAACCTTTGCCCCTGTTGTGTCGCCTGCCCTCCTAAGTACCTACCTGCCAGCCCAAGCGCGCCTAACTTAATAGCGCTTCAAACTGGCTGCTTTGTTCCAGTCGGGTTCTTCGTTCGATCAATGGTGATCAACGTCACTGGAACGTTTTAATACGGCACGGTTCTTATCTGTGTCATTTGTAGGAACACCAATAATTATGAACGCTCAAATCCACACTCAGGATGCCATTCGCACCCTCACCAACGCTTTTGCTCCAATGAACTGTCTGATCATGGCCGCTCGCAAAGGCTGCTTCAGCTTCACCCTGGTCAACGAACACGGCATCGCTCGTCACAGCGAACGCCTGTACCCCGATCAATACTCCAGCGCAGAACCGCTGCAGGCCGTGATCGAGCGTACCCGTCAGGCACTGACTGCCTGATCGACCCGAGTCGCTGAAACACAAAAACCCTGTTTAAAAAGCAGGGTTTTTTATTGCCCGGAATTTGCCCACCGAGCTCTTGCACTAAGTTCAAATAGATATAAACGTTATAACTAAATGAAGAAGATGTTTTAAAAACAGTCCTTTACATCGCAAATATGACACTACACTTCAACTCAAGCGGCATGATCCGCTTCCGGCGAGCCTGAGATCCGATCCACTGCTGCCAAGCCCCCACCTTCTCAGGCCTCGTCGACCACTTTCACGGATTGAGGCTTGTATGGGTATCGCTGCCAGCGAATTGTGTCGTTATGTGATCAGGCCGACGTTGATGTACCTTGGCCGACATAACCCGACGGCCGAGTCACTGCTGCTGGGCATTGCCGCCAGCCAGTCGGAACTCGGTTCCGCCTTGCACGACCGGCGTGGACACGGCCTGTACAGCATCACCGAACCGCGCCACCGCGCGTTGTGGGACGACTACCTGGCGCTGGACCCCGAGCGCGCCAGCCTGGTACGCGGCCTCGCCAGCCAGCACGCGTTCCTCAGCGCACCGCAACTTGAGCTGACGGTCAACCTGCGTTATGCCACGGCCATCGCCTGGCTTTTGGTGGAACAACACACCCCTGCACTGCCCCCGCCCGGTGATGTGCTGGGCATGGCACGTATCTGGAAAGAAATTTTTCATCCACAAGGAAGGCTGCGCGATTTCACTCAAGCCTGGCAAACCTGTGTTTCACCCATGAATCAGGTGGTTTGCTGACCGGGCAATTTGCAAGATTCGCCAAAAAATCAGAATTTTGGTCGGATTGTCCTACAAAACCGCTCTATCTCCTGCATTACAGCCTATAGCGCGATGTTAAATTTATTGTTACTTTCCGCAGCGGTGATCACCACGGAGTTCTAATAATGAAAAAAGTAATGCTCAAGACCACACTTAGCCTCGCCGTTGCCATGGCATCCTCCCACCTGTTCGCAAGCGGTTTCGCACTGAACGAACAGAGCGTCAGCGGAATGGGTACGGGTTTCGCAGGTCGCTCTTCTTCTGCCGATGATGCAAGCACGGTTTACGGTAACCCTGCCGGTATGTCCCGCTTGAATGGCCAGCAAATCACGGGCGGTGTTGCTGCCATTGATGCGTCGACCGATATCAGCAACACAGGTGGTAATTCTCGCGGCTCCAACAAAGGTGACATGGTTCCGTTCACCGCAGTGCCATTTGGTTTCTATACCAACAAACTCAATGATCAGTGGGCCGTTGGCTTCGGTGTATACGCACCGTTCGGCCTGGTGACTGACTACGAAAGCGGCTTTCAGGGCCGTGGTTTCGGCAGCAAGAGCGAAGTGAAGGTCATCACCTTCCAGCCAACTGTCAGCTATGCATTCAACGACCGCGTATCGGTCGGCTTTGGCCCGACCATCAACCGGATCTCCGGTGTGCTGGAATCGGACAAGACCCTTAACCCTGCCGTCAGCGATACCAACGTCAAAATCAAGGGCGATGATACGGCACTGGGCTTCAATGTCGGTGTATTGGTTCAAGCGACTGATACCACACGTGTTGGCCTGACCTACCACTCCAAGGTCAAGTACAAGCTGGACGGCCACACCACCGTGAGTGGTCCCGCCGCGACTCAACCGTTCCTGCGTAACAACCGTTATGACGCGTCGCTGAAAATCGATACTCCAGAGTCCTACGACCTGTCGGTTACACAAGACCTGACTGACGCCTGGAAACTGTATGGCGGTGCTACCTGGACGCGCTGGAGTCGCCTGAAAGAGATCACCGTCAACAACAAAGGTGTAACGGGGGCAGGTGGTTTATTGGCACCGAGCCAACTCAGCGCGATCACCGAAGAACAGAACTGGCACGATACCTGGGCCTACGCAGTGGGTACTTCTTACCAGTTGACCAACCAAGTGGTGTTGCGCACCGGTTTGACCTTCGACCAGTCACCCACCAACAACACCAATCGTTCTCCGCGGATTCCTACAGGCGACCGCACGATCTTCAGTGTGGGCCTTGGTTACAAAGTCATGGATAACATGACGATCGACCTGGCTTACTCGTACCTGAAGGAAGAGGACGTCAAGGTCAACCAGACCGCTGCCGCTCCTTCAACCGCCAGCTACCGCGCCAAGTATGAAAACAGCGCCAACGGTTTCGGCCTGGGCATGACCTACACCTTCTGATCCAGACGGGTGTATAAAAGCCCCGCTCTCCTGCAAAGGAAGCGGGGCTTTTTAATGGCTGGCCCTCAAGGTTTGGAGGCGATCGCCTGTTCCACCGCCTTGATCAGATCCGGATTGTCCGGCTTGGTGAGGCTGGAAAAATTGGCAATCACCTTGCCCTGCCGATCCACCACGTACTTGTAGAAATTCCACTTCGGCGGCGCGTCGGTCTGCTGCGCCAACACCTTGAATAGATGCACCGCATCCGGCCCCTTGACCTTCTGTGGCTCGGTCATGGTGAAGGTCACGCCGTAATTCACGTAGCAGACCTTGGCAGTCTCTTCGCCAGTCTTGGCTTCCTGCTTGAAGTCATCGGACGGCACGCCGATCACTTCCAGCCCTTGGCCCTTGTAGCGTTGGTACAACGCCTCAAGGCCTTTGAACTGCGGGGCGAACCCGCAGAAGCTGGCAGTGTTGACGATAACCAGCGGCTTGCCGGCAAAACGCTGGCACAGGTCGATGGATTCCTTGGCGCGCAGCTTGGGCAACTGGCCCTCCAGCAGCGGCGGGCAACTGGCGGCCAGGGCGGCACTGCCAATGGCCATCAGGACGGGTACAGCGAGCCAACGCATCTGCATGTCGTGTGTCCTTAAAAGTATTCAGACCACGAACTTAACAGATCGCCATACCCAGTTGCATCAACGCCAGCCCGCCATGCTGCCAGCCCCACCAGGCCAGCAGCACCAGGAGCAGCCCCGCGACGAGGATCAGACCGCGTAACGCTACACTCATGCCGCCTCCATCTGCGCCTGCAAGCGCGCCACCGGCCGCTCACGCACCGGCCAGTTCAGGGCGGCGGCGAGCAGGCTCAACAGAATCGCCACCTGCCAGATCAAATCGTAGTTGCCGGTTCGATCATAGACCACCCCGCCCAACCAGCCACCCAGGAACGAACCCAACTGGTGGAACAGGAATACGATCCCACCCAGCATGGAAAGGTTTCGCACACCAAACAGCGTCGCCACGGTGCCGTTGGTCAACGGTACCGTGGATAGCCACAGGAAGCCCATCGCCATGCCAAACAGGTAGGCCGTGATCTCGGTGACCGGCGCCCACAGAAACAGCACGATCACCACCGCACGCAGCAGGTACAAGCCCGTCAGCAAGCGCGGTTTGGACATGCGCCCGCCGAGCCAGCCGGCGGTGTAGGTCCCGAAGATATTGAACAGGCCAATCAGGGCCAGCACCGTGGTGCCAACCGTGGCCGGCAAGTGCTGGTCTACGAGGTAAGCCGGCAGGTGCACGCCGATAAACACGACCTGAAAACCGCAGACAAAAAAGCCGAACGCCAGCAGCCAGAAGCCGGAATGGGAACAGGCTTCCTTCAAGGCTTCACGCAGGGTCTGCTGGCCGGCCAGCGCTGGTAGCGGCCGGTCCTTGAGCATGGCAACCAGCGGCAGGATCAGCGCCACCATCAAGCCCAGTGCGAGCAATGCCGCCGACCAGCCCAGCCAACTGATCAAACCCAGCGTGCCCGGCACCATCGCAAACTGACCGAACGAACCGGCAGCACTCGCGATGCCCATCGCCATGCTGCGTTTTTCCGGCGCCACAGCCCGGCCGACCACACCCAGAATCACCGAGAACGAGGTGCCGGACAGGCCGATACCAATCAGCAAGCCGGCACTTAAGGACAACGACCACGCCGAATCGGACATGCCCATCAACACCAGGCCCGCCGCGTACAGGACGCCGCCGACGAACACCGCTTTAGTCGCGCCAAAGCGGTCAGCCAGGGCGCCGGTGAACGGTTGCGCCAAGCCCCAGATCAGATTCTGCAAGGCGATGGCAAAGGCGAAGGTCTCGCGGCCCCAGCCAAACTCGCTGCTCATCGGCGCCAGGAACAGGCCGAAACCGTGGCGCACGCCCAACGACAACGCCAGGATCAGCGCACTCCCCACAAGAATCCAGCCACTGGTGCGCCACATCGAGGTCATTTCTTATTCTCCGCTCGCGGGTATATACCCGCTTGTATTCGAACAAACTCCCTTTCAGGCGAGTTCGTCCAGCAAGGCCAACAAGGTTTCGCGTTTTTCCGCGCCGAGTTGATCGATCAATTTCTGCTGCGCCGCCTCCCAGGCGGGTAATGCGGCGGCGAGTCGCGCCTCACCCTCCCGGGTCAACATCACCAGGCGATTGCGCAGGTCGTCGCCTTCCACCAGTTGCACCAGGCCCTCGCCTTCCAGCACCCGCAGGTTGCGGCCCAAGGTGCTGCGATCCAGGCCCATGGCTTCCGCCAGGCTGGAAATGCTCGGCTGGTCGAGTCGTTGCAGGTTGCACAGCAAAGAATACTGGGCGACGTTGATCCCGAAGCCGTCGAGAGCGCCGTCGTAATGCCTGCTGACGCCACGGGCGGCACGTCGCAGGTTGGTACATAAACATTGGGAGGCAAGCATGGAACGTGTATATACCCGCGATTAAGGAAATGCAAGAAAGTGTTACAGCGCCAGGCCGACCAGAACCGCGACTTCCAGCAGCTCCAGCAAGGCGCCTGCGGTATCGCCCGTGGTGCCACCCAGCCGATTGACCATAAGTTGGCGCAGCCCCAGAAAGCAGACCGCCGCGAGCAATACCGCAACCCCGCCGCTGAAGCCGCCAATCAGGATGCAGGCAAGACCACTGAGGATCAGTACCTGTTGACCGACAATCCTCGGTAAATGATCCGACAGTGCCTGGCCCAGTCCCCCTGCACGCACATAGCGCGTGGTGAGAAACAGCGCCAGCATCGAGGCGCGGCCGATCAGCGGCGCCAGGATCAGCGCGACGCCATTGTGTTGCTCGATCAAAGCTACCAGCGCAGTGAACTTGAGCAACAGCACCAACCCCAGCGTCACCACGGCAATCGGCCCGCTGCGCGGGTCCTTCATGATCGTGAGCGTGCGCTCGCGGTCACCGAAGCCGCCCAGCCAGGCATCGGCGCTGTCCGCCAGGCCATCCAGGTGCAAGCCGCCACTGAGCAATACCCAGGCAGTCAGTAACAGTGCGGCATGCAGCAGCAATGGCGCGCCCATCAATACGCTGTTCAGCGCCCACAACAGCACGCCGAACAACAGGCCTACCACCGGATAAAACAGCAGCGAACGCCCCAGTTCCTGAGGCTGTGGCATGCCCGGCAGGCGAATCGGCAGGCTGCTGAGAAATTGCAGGGCGATCCAGAATGGCAGCACGTCTACTCCCCTTCCTTCAGAGTTCCGTCAGCCGCAACCTGCAGGCTGAACAGCCCACCATGACAGACCTCGACGTTCAACAACTGCTCCCGGGGCAAGCCACGCGCCTGCGCCAGTAACAGGCGCATCACACCGCCGTGACTGATCAACAACACCCGTTCACCGGCATATGCCTGATGCAAACGTGAGACAGCACCCAGAACCCGTTCGGAAAAGGCGCTGACCGGCTCCCCGTCCGGCGGTGTAAAGCTATAAGGGTCGGCCCAGAACAGCCCCAGCCCTCCGGCGTCGGTCTCCATCAAGGTCGCCGCACTCTGCCCTTCCCACGCACCGAAGTGCAGCTCTTGCAGGTCCTTCTCCAGCGTCACCGGCAGCTTGAGCCGGGCGCCCAATTCTTCGGCAAATCGCGCACAGCGTTGCAACGGCGAACTGATCAGGCGGTCCCACGGCCCCCGCGCCACCACGGCCTCGCGCATCTGCACCCAGCCATTGGCGGTGAGTGCATCGTCCAGGCTGCCGCGCAGGCCGCCACCCAGCTCGGTTTCGCCGTGGCGCAGCAGGTCGAGGTGCAAGATCATGCCGGGCGGTCCGCCACGGCGGCTTCGGCGAAGGTCGCCATCTGCCCGTGCAATGCACAGGCAAGGCGCAACAACGGCACTGCCAGCGCCGCACCACTGCCTTCGCCCAGGCGCAGGCCCAGTTCCAGCAACGGCTGCGCGTCGAGGTGTTGCAGCACATGACGATGGCCAGGCTCGGCGCCGCGATGGCCGAACACCAGCCACTCGCGGCATGCCGGGTTCAGGCGCGTGGCGACCAGTGCCGCGACGGTACAGATGAACCCATCCACCAACACCACGATGCCTTCCTGGGCACACGCCAGGTATGCACCGACCAGCGCGGCGATCTCGAAGCCGCCGAGATTGAACAGGGTCTGCAAGACATCGCCGCGTTGGGCGGCATGCACCGCCAGTGCGCGCTCGATCACGGCCACCTTGTGGCTCACGCCCTGGGCATTCAAGCCGGTGCCCGGCCCCGTCAGGTCACTGGCCTGGCAGTCGAGCAAGGCACACGCCAGGGCACTGGCGGCGGTGGTGTTGCCGATGCCCATCTCGCCGCCGATAAACAGCTGTGCACCGCTAGCCAACGCACGCCGCGCACTGTCGCGACCGGCTTGCAGGGCACGTTGCCCCTGGGCCTCGGTCATGGCCGGGCCGTTGACAAAATTGGCGGTGCCCGCGCCGATGTTCAGGTGACGCACACCGGGCAGGTCCAGGGACGGGGTCACCGTGCCCAGGTCGACCACTTCCAACTGTGCTTCCAGCTGCCGCGCCAAGACGCTGATAGCCGCACCACCGCTGACGAAGTTGTGCAGCATCTGCCCGGTGACCTCCTGGGGAAACGCCGACACACCTTCCGCGACCACGCCATGGTCACCGGCGAAGATGGCGATCCACAGCGCGTCCACTGACGGTTTGACCTGGCCCTGCAAGCCGGCCAATTGCACCGCCAGCGCTTCCAACTGGCCGAGGGAGCCGGCCGGTTTGGTCAGTTGCTGTTGGCGTGCCAGGGCGTGTTCGTAGGCTTGAGTGTCAATCGCCTTACACGGGTTGAGCCACCAGGTGTCAGTCATAACGCAGTACCTTTCAAAGTCAGGGGCAGGCCGGCGACGGTCAGGACAACACGCTGACATCGCTCGGCCAAGGCTTGATGCAGCCAACCGGCTTCATCCACATAGCGGCGAGTCAATTCGCCCAGCGGCACGACACCCAGACCGGTCTCGTTGCTGACAAAAATGATTTCACCCGGCAGCGCGACCAGGGTTTCCAGCAGTTGATCGCGCTCGGCGGCCAGACGATGCGAATCCTCAAGCATCAGCAGATTGGTGAGCCACAGGGTCAGGCAATCCACCAGCAGGCAGCGCTCGGTTGCCGCGTTGTCACGCAGTACCCGCGCCAGTTCAACGGGTTCTTCGATCAGCCCCCAATGGTCGGGGCGACGCTGGCGATGCAGCGCGACACGCGCGCTCATCTCGCCATCCAGCGGTTGGCTGGTGGCGATGTACGTGACGGGCAAGCCACTGTCGCTGGCAAGCTTTTCGGCGAGGCGGCTTTTGCCGGACCGGGCACCACCGAGGATCAGCTGGAGCATGACATAACACCTCGTTTCGCCAGTGGGGCCCTCGAAGCTGGCACGGCTCCCTGTGGGAGGGAGCTTGCTCCCGATGGCGTGGCGCCAGTCAGCCCATCGGCTACTGACGCACCGCCATCGGGGGCAAGCCCCCTCCCACCTTTGGGTTGCAGTGCAGCAGTTGAATACTCAGCACATTCGCTCACTGTTAAATCCCACATAGTTTGCGTAACAACTCAGTATCCAAATGGTTTTCCACCAGATCAGCCAGGCGCTCGATATCGCGCTCGCGCAGGGCGTGGTAATCCACTTCCTGCACGTCCTGCAAACCGACCCAGCGCAACAAGGCGCTGCACGCGGCCGGGCTTTCGAACAGGCCATGCAAATAGGTGCCGAAGATTTGCCCATCGGCACTTTGTGCGCCGTCCATGCGACCGTCATCGAGCAACACGGCAGCGTTCGACAACGCGTCGCCAGACGTCACGCCCGCATGGATCTCATAGCCGCTGACCTCGGCATCCTCCAGCAGCAGGCGCCCCCGCACATTGCGCAACTGCTTCTCTTCTTCCAGCGCGGTACTGAACGCCAGCAGCCCCAGGCCATCACTGGAACCGGCAGGCCCTTCCAGGCCCAACGGGTCGTGCACTTGCTCGCCGAGCATCTGCAAGCCGCCGCAAATGCCGAGCACCTTGCCGCCATAACGCAAGTGACGCGCCACGGCGGCGTCCCAACCGTTGGCACGCAGATAGGCCAGGTCGCTGCGCACACTTTTCGAGCCGGGCAGGATGATCAGGTCGGCGGCCGGGATCGGCTGGCCTGGCCCGATGAATTGCAAATCCACCTGGGGGTGCAGGCGCAGCGGGTCGAAATCCGTATGGTTGCTGATGCGCGGCAACACCGGGACCACCACCTTGAGCACCTGGGCCGCCTTGTCGATCTGGCGTTGGTCGATGCCGTCCTCGGCTTCCAGGTGCAGGTCCATCACGTAAGGCAGAACGCCCACCACCGGTTTGCCGGTGCGTGCTTCCAGCCAGTCCAGGCCGGGTTGCAACAGCGCGATGTCACCGCGAAAACGGTTGATGATGAAGCCTTTGACCCGCGCCTGTTCCGTGGGTGACAGCAGCTCCAGGGTGCCGACCAGGTGGGCGAATACCCCGCCGCGATTGATATCGGCAATCAGCAACACCGGGCAATCCACCGCCTCGGCGAAGCCCATGTTGGCGATGTCGTTGGCGCGCAGGTTGATTTCCGCCGGGGAGCCAGCGCCTTCCACCATGACCACGGGATAGGCCTGGCTCAACCGGGCGTGGGAGGCCAGCACCGCCTGCATCGCAATGGCTTTGTAGTCGTGATAGGCCACGGCGTTCATGGTGGTCACGGCACGGCCGTGGATGATCACTTGGGAGCCGGTGTCGCTGTTGGGTTTGAGCAGCACCGGGTTCATGTCGGTATGAGGCGCCAGGTTGGCGGCCTGGGCCTGCACCGCCTGGGCGCGGCCGATTTCACCACCTTCGGCGGTCACGGCGCTGTTGAGTGCCATGTTCTGCGGCTTGAACGGCGCCACGGCCACACCCTGGCGCACCAGCCAGCGGCACAACGCGGTCACTAACGTACTTTTGCCGGCATCGGAGGTGGTGCCCTGCACCATCAGCGTACTCATGCTGCGTCCTTATAGGCGGCCAGGGCGTCGTCGAGGCGCTGCCAGTCGGCCTCAGTGTCGGGCAGGCCGAAACGCAGGCTGCTGTCGTGGACGAACAGGCGCAGCAGAATGCCGCGCTGGGCCATGAATTCGTGCACACGCTCGGCATGGGGCGTGATCAGCCATTGGAACAAGGCACAGCCGCCCTGGGGTGGAAAGCCGTGGCGCTCCAGCAACGCGAACAAGCGCTGGCCCGCCTCGATGCAACGCGTGCGTTGCCGCACATGCCCGGCGGTGTCGCGCAGGCACACCTCGCCCAGCACCCGCGTCGGCCCGCTGACCGCCCAGGGGCCGACCTGCTCGGCGAGCAACTTGAGCAACTTGCGCTCGGCCAACACAAAGCCCAGTCGCACGCCGGCCAGGCCGAAGAACTTGCCGAACGAACGCAGCACGATCAAACCGACCTGATGCGCCTGGCCGGCCAGGCTCACTTGCGGGGTGACGTCCATGAAGGCCTCATCCACCACCAGCCAGCCGCCGCGCTGGGCCAGCCGCGAGTGCCAATCCAGCAGGCGTTGCGGGCTCAGGCTCAGGCCGGTGGGGTTATTGGGGTTGACCACCACCAGCACGTCGAGGCCATCAAGAAAGAAGTCGACTTCCTGTTCCTGCACTTCGCGCACCACGTAACCGGCGCGACGCCACGCTTCGGCGTGTTCGGCATAGCACGGCGACAACACGCCGACCTTGCCGGCGCGACGCAGGCGCGGCAACAACTGGATCGCCGCCTGGGAACCCGGTACCGGCAATAGATGCGCAGCGCCGTAGTATTCGCTGGCGGCCTGCTCCAGGCCGTCGTCGGTTTCCGGCAGGCGCGCCCAGGCACGCAGGGGAATTTCGGGGATCGGCCAGGGCCAGGGCGCGAGCCCGCTGGACAGGTCGAGCCAGTCGGCTTCGGCTATCCCGTACTGAATCGCTGCCTTGCGCAGCCGGCCACCATGCTCAAGCATAGAATTGCGCCCCCGCGCACAGGATCAGCAGCCACAACCATACGCCGCGCTGCACCAGTTGCCAGCCCCGATCGATGGAATCGGCATCCGCCGCCGGGCCTTCGCCCAGTTGCGGACGATGGTGCACTTCGCCGTGATAGATCGCGGCACCGCCCAGTTCCACGCCCAGGGCGCCCGCACCAGCGGCCATGACCGGGCCGGCGTTGGGGCTGTCCCAGGTCGGGCCCTGGGTGCGCCAGCATTTGAGCGCCAGCCGGGTCTTGCCCAGCAACGCGTAGGTCAACGCCACCAGGCGTGCGGGAATGTAGTTCAGCACATCGTCGATTTTTGCCGCCGCCCAACCAAAGCGCTCAAAGCGCTCGTTACGATAACCCCACATGGCGTCGAGGGTGTTGCTCAGGCGGTAAAGCACCACGCCCGGCACACCGGCCACCACAAACCAGAAAATCGCAGCGAACACCGCATCGCTGCCGTTCTCCAGCACCGATTCGGTGGCGGCACGGGCGACTTCGGTGCGGTCCAGCTCGCTGGTCTGGCGGCTGACCAGGTAGCTCACGCGTTTGCGCGCCGCCTCCAAGTCATCACTGCGCAGGGCCTGGGCCACCGGGATCACATGCTCGCCAAGGCTGCGCATGCCAAGGGCGCAGTACAACGCCAGGATCTCCAGTACCCAGCCAATGTAAGGCGCCCACGACAAGGCCGTGGCCAGCAGCGTCAGCGGCACCACGGCGATAAACCACGCGGTCACGCCATGGCTGCGCCAGCCACGGCCACCGGTATTGAAACGTTGCTCGATGCGCCCGGCAAAATTGCCGAACGCCACCAGCGGATGCCAGCGCCTGGGTTCGCCCAGCAGCGCATCCAGCGCGACTGCAGCGACACACAGCAAGGCCACACTCATTGACTCACTCCCCACGCATTTTCATACAACATGTCACTCAACGGTCGAGGCTCGGTCCAGCCTTCGAGCTGCAACATCGGTGCCGGGTAGAACTCGGCCACCGGCCCCAGGCACAACACGGCCAGGGGTTTCGCACCGGGCGGCAAACCCAGCAGATCGGCCAGCGCCTGGGGTTCGAACAACGAGACCCAGCCCATGCCCAGGCCTTCGACCCGCGCCGCCAGCCACAAATTCTGGATAGCACAGGACAAAGACGCCATGTCCATTTCCGGCAGGGTGCGACGCCCGAAGATGTGCCGCTCGCGATCATCCATCAACGCCGCTACCAGCACTTCGGCACAGTCGTGAATGCCTTCGACCTTGAGCTTCATGAACTCATCGGAACGCTCGCCCAGGGCTTCGGCGGTGCGTACGCGTTCTTCTTCCACCACCTGTTGAATCTGCCCACGCAACTGGCGATCGCTGATGCGAATAAAGCGCCAGGGCTGCATCAGGCCGACGCTGGGCGCCTGGTGTGCGGCCTGGAGCAAGCGGTGGAGCAGCTCGGGGGCGACAGTGCCGCCGCTGAAGTGGCGCATGTCGCGGCGTTCGGCGATGGCGCGGTAGACGGCGTCGCGGTCGGCCTGGGGAAAAGCGTTGTCGCTCATAGTGCTGGATCGGGCGCGAACAATGCGGCCACCGCCTGGGGATTGGATGGGAAATAGAAGTGTACGTAGGACGCCGTCATCCGCCCCTGCCGATACACCGCCTCGGCACCGCGCCCGCCATTGGGGCTCAGGCCACGGGCAATCGGTTGCCATTCAGTGGTGGTCAGGGAGTGGTGATAGGTATGGCCACGCAGGGTGCCTTCCGGTAATTCGACGTTTTGCAGGGCCAAGGCCGCCAGTTTCTTTTGCATCACCGCGTCGCCCTGCAACAGGCCGAGCAGTTCAGCGCGGATGCCGTCGACATCGGTCAGCGAGTCCAGCAGGTAGAGCATGCCGCCGCATTCGGCAAGCAAGGGTTTGCCGACCGCGTGGTGAGCGCGAATGGCGTCGAGCATCGGGATGTTTTCCGACAGCGCCTGGTGGTGCAATTCCGGGTAACCGCCGGGCAGGTAGAGGCTGTCGGCATCAGGCAATTGGCGATCGTGAATCGGCGAGAAAAACGTCAGCTCAGCGCCCATTGCGCGCAGCAGGTCGAGACTCGCGCCGTAGGTAAAGGCGAAGGCCTCATCGCGGGCCACGGCAATGCGCACGCCCTTGAGCAACGGCTCAGCCTCGATCACTTGGGGCGCAGCGAACGTCACCGGCGGCGCCAAGGCGACTTCGCAACTGCTGCCCAACGCTTGGGCGGCGGCGTCCAGGCGTACATCGAGGTCATTCAGTTCGCTCGCTTGCACCAGGCCGAGGTGGCGACTGGGCAGTTCGATACCGGTCTCGCGTGACAATGCGCCATACCAGCGCAGGCCCTCGGTGAGGCTGCCTTCGAGCAGTTGCGCATGACGCAGGGTGCCGACACGGTTGGCCAATACACCGGCGAATGGCAGATCCGGCTGATAGCGCGCCAGGCCCAATGCCAACGCGCCGAAGGTCTGCGCCATGGCCGTGCCGTCGATCACCCCCAGCACCGGCACGCCGAAGTGTCGCGCCAGGTCGGCGCTGGAGGGTGTGCCGTCGAACAGGCCCATCACGCCTTCGATCAGGATCAGGTCTGCCTCCCCCGCCGCTTCCCACAGCAAACGACGACTTTCCTGCTCGCCCACCATCCACATATCCAACTGATACACCGGCGCACCGCTGGCGCGTTCGTGGATCATCGGGTCGAGAAAGTCCGGGCCGCATTTGAACACGCGCACCTTGCGCCCCAGGTTGCGGTGCAAACGGGCGAGCGCGGCGGTGACGGTGGTTTTGCCCTGGCCGGACGCCGGAGCGGCGATCAAAACGGCAGGGCAATGACGGGGCTGATTCAAAGTTCGACGCCCTTCTGTGCCTTGATACCGGCCTGGAACGCGTGCTTGAGCATGCCCATTTCGGTGACGGTGTCGCCCATTTCGATCAACTCGGGCTTGGCGCCACGGCCGGTGACCACCACGTGTTGCATCGGTGGACGGGCTTGCAGGTCGCTGAGGACCTGGTCCAGGTCGAGGTAGCCGTGCTTGAGCGCGATGTTCAGTTCGTCCAGCACCACCAGGCCGATGGAGGGGTCCTGCAGCAATTCGCGGGAGACTGCCCAGGCGGCCTCGGCGGCGGCGATGTCGCGCTGGCGGTCCTGGGTTTCCCAGGTGAAGCCTTCGCCCATTACATGGAAGCGCACTTGCTCGGGGAAGCGACGGAAGAACAATTCTTCTCCAGTGCTGTTGCGCCCCTTGATGAACTGCACCACACCGCACTGCATGCCGTGGCCCATGGCACGGGCCAACATGCCGAACGCGGAGCTGCTTTTACCTTTGCCGTTGCCGGTCAGCACCAGCAGCAGACCGCATTCGTTGGGGGAGTTGGCGATGCGCTCGTCGATCACGGCTTTTTTGCGCAGCATGCGCGCCAGGTGGCGTTCGTCGCGGTCGGGGGAATCGGTCATGGCAGCTCTCCGTTGGGGCTGGACAAAAACGGCGGGCAGGAAAAAAGAAAAGCAGACAGCCAAGCATCGCCCACCGTGATGCTGTTGGATGTTGCAGGCCGGTCTCCGGGCTCATGAGTGGCGTGCTGGCTGAAGGCAGGCCAACGCTGCGCCTTCCCATATCGCAGGCGATACAGTGGCAAAAGGCAGCGTCTTGACTCATTTACCGTTGCGGGGGCAGCGCCGGAATCGCGGCGGCACTGTGTAGAAGTGCGCTCACTCACCGGCTTCCCTGTTTCACTCTGTCGACCCGTGGGTCACAGAGCACCTGGAACAAGCGGCGAAGGGTAGTAGGTTGGGGGTGGAGCGTCAATTAAAGCAACTTGAAGTCGACACAAAACAACTGTGGGAGGGGGCTTGCCCCCTCCCACATTTCGATTCGAGTCTGGCGCTAAGGATTGCGTGCCAGGTTGCCCGGCAAAACGCGCTTGGCGCTCAAATAGGCATTCTGCCAATAGGCCTTGGACAACGTGTCCAGCTTCACCGTACCGCCGGTTTGTGGCGCATGCACAAAGCGCCCTTCACCCACGTAGATTCCGGCGTGGCTGACCTGGGAACCGCCACCGGTGGCGAAGAACAGCAGGTCGCCGGTCTGCAGGTTCTGCTCGCTGACGTCCTGCGCGCGCATTACGATCAACTCGCGGGTGGTACGCGGCAGGGAAATCCCGGCGGCATCGCGGAAGACAAACCCGATCAGGCCGCTGCAATCAAACCCGGAGTCCGGCGTGTTGCCGCCCCAACGGTAAGGCGTGCCGACCAGGCCCAGCGCGCGGAAGAGTACGTCTTCAGCTGCGGGCGAGAAATTCTGGGTGGAATAGTTGAACACCGGCTTGGGCTTCAC
The DNA here is from genome assembly GCF_058787615.1 of Pseudomonas sp. FW305-3-2-15-C-LB1. NCBI lineage: Bacteria > Pseudomonadati > Pseudomonadota > Gammaproteobacteria > Pseudomonadales > Pseudomonadaceae > Pseudomonas > Pseudomonas sp. FW305-3-2-15-C-LB1. The sequence continues at coordinate 345,467 of NZ_JBYSZX010000002.1, forward strand.
CGCTACGGGAGCGGGCGGCGGTGTGCGGCTTGCGCAGGCGCTGAGGAGCGCGGCGCAAACAATGAGAATCAGGCGGGCCGAGGTCGACATGTGCAGAACAATCCTGGTCTGGATGCGGCTTTCGCTGCCGAACGCTGAAAACCAGAACGCGCAAGCAAAGCTCGCGCGAACGGATTACAACAATGTCCAGGGATTCTAGCGCTTACACGTCAAACTTCAAGTATCACTTTAAGTTTACTTGCTAGCGGTAACCGTCGTCGGGGCCATGGCGAGTGCGCGCTTGGCTTCGATGAAGGTTTTGCTCCAGTAGCTGTCACCCAGGTTATCGACCCGGACACCGCCACTGCGACGGCTGCTGGAGTGGATAAACTGGTTATCGCCCAGGTAGATACCGGCGTGGCTCACACGACCACGGCCTGCCGTACTGAAGAAAAGCAGATCGCCAGGCTTGAGGTTGTTGCGTGCGACCAACGGTGCATTCACGTTGATCATTTCGCGGGTGGAGCGCGGCAGATTCATGCCGGCCTCTTCACGAAACAGGTAGCCGATGAAACCGCTGCAGTCGAAACCGGCTTCAGAGGTACCACCGAAACGGTAACGGGTACCGATCAGGGACATGCCGCGTTCGAGGATGCTGTCGGCCAGGACTGGAAGCTGATAAGGCTTGTTGCCGGCGAAGTCGGCCAGTTCCTTTTCCGTTGCGACTTCTTCCTCATAAACAGAGGCAGATTGTGCAGCAACGAATTTTGCCTGATTTTGAACCTGTGGTTTCTGCTGATCGACCACCTGCTGAGGGTGGGAGGCGCAACCAAACAACAGGGTAACGAGTGCGAGGGGCACGAGGGGTGCGAAGCGATTTAGCATGGGCACGACCGTGGCTGATATGTAAAGAAGTCGAGACTATGCCTTCTATCACATCGATTTGCAAATTCAATCGTGCTCTATGTGACTTCGCGATTGGACTATGACATCTAAGCCGTAATTCCATTTATCGGTTCGAATGCGATGCCCAGCCGGCAGAAACGCAGGTTTTCTGGCGCCCGTAAAATGGCGAACCGCGTAAATTCAATGAGTTACCAGCCCAACGTTTCCTTGAGAAAAGGGATCGTCAATTTTCTTTGAGCCTGCAAGGACGCCTGATCGAGCTGCTCGAGCAAATCGAACAGCGCACTCATGCTGCGGGTGCCTCGAGTAAGGATAAAGTGCCCGACTTCGTCGGTGAGGTGCAGGCCGCGACGGGAGGCCCGCAATTGCAGGGCACGCAATTTGTCTTCGTCGGACAGCGGGCGCATCTGGAAGATCAGCGCCAGGGTCATGCGCGACTTGAGGTCGGCCAGCTTGATCGGCAACTCGCGTGGCGAAGTCGACGCGGCAATCAGCAGGCGCCGACCGCTGTCACGCAAGCGATTGAACAGGTGAAACAGCGCTTCTTCCCAATCCGCCTTGCCGGCGATCGCCTGCAAGTCATCCAGGCACACCAGTTCGTATTGCTCAAGGTGATCGAAGATGCCGATACCGCGATCCATCAACTCGGCCAACGGCAGGTACACCGCCGGTTCGCCCATCTGCTCGAACCGCAGGCACGCAGCCTGCAACAGGTGGGTACGCCCTACGCCGTGCTTGCCCCACAGATAGATCAGGCTTTCAGTCCACCCGGCGTCGGCTTCGCAGAGCCGCTCGACATAGCCGAGTGCAGCGGCATTGGCGCCTGGGTAGTAGTTGATGAAGGTGGCGTCGTCACGCAGACGCACACCCAAGGGCAGCTGAATCGGTTTCATGCTGACTGAACGGCTCCGAACGAACCGTTAGTGGCCTCTGTGTAAAGTTTGCAAAGTTTATACCCGTGACGCCGGGCGCACAATGCAACAGACCCCAAGCAAAATCAAAGGTTTGCGTTAACTTGTTGGATTTATGCAGATTGTTTGACGGACCGCCCCCAGAAAAGACAAACCCGGCCTTGACCGGGTTTGTGAAGATAGAGTTACAGGTCGGGATCTTCAACCCCCGTATAAGCATCCGAATCCTTGTATAGATCGTGCACATGGCGCACCAGCACCATGATCACCGCCGCCACCGGCAACGCCAGCAGGATGCCCGTGAAGCCAAACAACTCACCACCCGCCAGAATCGCAAAGATCACCGCCACCGGATGCAGACCAATCCGATCCCCGACCAACAACGGCGTGAGCACCATGCCTTCCAACGCCTGGCCGACCATGAAGACGGCCACGATCCCCAGCATCGGGTACAAGTCCCCGCCAAACTGGAACAAGCCCGCGACCAGCGCCGCGCCGATCCCAATCACAAACCCCATATAAGGCACGATTGCGGCAAGGCCGGCGATCAGGCCGATCAACAGACCCAGCTCCAGGCCGATAGCCATCAAGCCGGCCGCGTAGATGATCCCCAGGGCCAGCATCACCAGCAACTGCCCGCGCACGAAGGCGCCGAGCACCTCATGGCATTCCTCAGCCAGCGAAACAATGCGCTCCTCACGGTTGCGCGGCAGCAGGCTGCGGATCTTGGCCATCATGATGTCCCAGTCGCGCAGCAGGTAGAACGCCACCACCGGGATCAGCACCAGGTTGGTCAGCCAGCCGATCAACGCCAGGCTGGACGCCGTCGCCTGGCTGAGGATGACCCCGACAATATCGGTGGTCTGGCCCATATGTTCGCTGATGGCCGCCTTGACCTTGTCGAACTTCCAGAAACCATCCGCCAACCCCAACTTGGCCTGGGCCCACGGCATCGCCGTGTGCTGCAGCCAATCGAGCATCTGCGGCGCCAGCTCATACAAGCGGAACAACTGCTTGGCCAGCATCGGCACCAGCACCAGCACCAACGCCGTGATGATCAAGGTAAACAGGGCGAACACCGCCACCACGCCCCAGGTCCGCGACAACCCGGCTTTTTCCAGGCGATCCACCACCGGATCGAACAGGTAAGCCAGCAGCAACGCGACCAGGAATGGCGTCAGGATCGAATGCAGCAGGAACACAAAAACGCACAGCAGGACAAACCCGCCAAGCCACACCCAACGACGCGTATCCGCCATAAACCACTCCATCTATATAAAGAAGAAAACTGCTACCAGCGAAAACGCATTTGCGCCTGAGGTTCTGGTGCAGCAGCCGGCTGCGCACCCTCCGCCACCGGTTGCGGGACCGGTGCCTCACCCGCAGGAATCTCCTGCAACTTGGCCAGGCTCAACTGGGTACGCAACTGATCGGCACTGCCATTGACGCGGTATACGATGCGATTGCCATCCACTAACTGCGGCTGGCCACCGAAAGGCTCCAGCAGGTGACCCAGCGCGGCATAACGCTCCAGGGTCATGCCCTGCACTTCCAGCAATTGTTCGGTGCTCACGCCGGGTTTGACCGCAAAGCGTGGCGCGAGCTTTTGGCTGATCGCCAGCATCACCGCGTCGGCTACAGCGCCGGTGTCGGCCCCTTGCGCGGCGCCCTGCTCGCTCTTGTCGCCCAGCCACAGGCGCCATTTGGCTTGCCATTGGTTGCCTTCCTGACGCGCATGCACGGCCAGCAAAGCGTCGGCGCCGTAACGTTCGGAAGCGGCGCGCAACGGTGTGGCGTCAGCACTTTCCAGGTTCGGTGCGGTGGCGACCACCTGCTCATCCAGGTCGCCCAGCGGCAGGCGCAACGGCAGGCCACGGTGTTGCGCGGCACGGCGCAGCGCCTGGGCGACGGTCTGGCCATCACCCACCAGGCTGCTGCCTTCGGTGGAGTCGTTCAGCCACCAGCCAAGGATCGACGGCCGATTGCTGCCCCAGATCGACAGGCCCGCTTCGCGCAGCACGCGATCGGTGCTCACTGGGTCGAAATCCACTTGCAGGCTTTCCGGCGGGCCGGCGTCGTAGCCGTACTGGCTGATGATTTGTTGCGGATCCTTGCGAACGGCCGCCAGACCCGGCCCCTCGGCGGCCTTGGCGTCGCCGGTCAGGCGGATCACCAGGGTCTGCACGGCGCGCTGGGTCGCCTGGTCACGCTCTTGCGGCGACTGACTGCTGACGGGTTCGAGTACTTGGTAAAGGCCATTGAGGGTTTCGGCATGACTCGCCAGGCTGACCAACGACAAGCAGCCTACAAAGAAGAATTTACACAGACGCATGGAAGATTCCCGAACGACAAATTTAGCGGCTGGAACAGACCGCGTGAACTCGGTTTGCCAAGGCTGTGACCACGGCGACCGATAAAACATTCACAGGGTCTTGGTAAGTTTTCGTACTGTCATAACGCTAGCGCAGTAAAGGCTATACCTTAATACGCACCAAAGCAGACCCGATTAGCATTTTTTTAACGCCATATGCCCCTGCCCGTCGGCCCGAGGATGGCCGCTGCCCCTCAAGCCTGATAAAATCGCGCGCCTTCGCAGACCGTCAACGGCGTGGCCTTTATAAAAGCCCCCGCTCGCTCGGTCGTTACCCAGAAATCCCCCCTAAAGGCCTGGATCATGAGCAAGCAACCCTCCCTGAGCTACAAGGACGCCGGTGTAGACATCGACGCCGGTGAAGCATTGGTCGAACGCATCAAGAGCGTCGCCAAGCGCACTGCGCGCCCCGAAGTCATGGGCGGCCTGGGCGGTTTTGGCGCCCTCTGCGAGATCCCGGCCGGCTACAAGCAGCCTGTGCTGGTGTCCGGCACCGACGGCGTGGGCACCAAGCTGCGCCTGGCGCTGAACCTGAACAAGCACGACACCATCGGCATCGACCTGGTCGCCATGTGCGTCAATGACCTGGTGGTGTGCGGCGCCGAGCCGTTGTTCTTCCTCGACTACTACGCCACCGGCAAGCTGAACGTGGACACCGCGGCCCAAGTGGTCACCGGCATCGGCGCCGGCTGCGAACTGTCGGGTTGCTCCCTGGTCGGCGGCGAAACCGCTGAAATGCCAGGCATGTACGAAGGTGAAGACTACGACCTGGCCGGCTTCTGCGTCGGCGTCGTGGAAAAAGCCGAGATCATCGACGGCTCCAAGGTTGCCGCCGGCGATGCCCTGCTCGCCCTGCCATCCTCCGGCCCGCACTCCAACGGTTACTCGCTGATCCGCAAGATCATCGAAGTGTCCGGCGCCGAGATCGAGAACACCCAGCTCGACGGCAAGCCGCTGACGGACCTGCTGATGGCCCCGACCCGCATCTACGTCAAGCCGTTGCTCAAGCTGATCAAGGACACCGGCGCCGTCAAGGCCATGGCCCATATCACCGGCGGTGGCCTGCTGGACAACATCCCGCGCGTGCTGCCAAAAGGCGCCCAGGCCATCGTTGACGTGGCCAGCTGGCAGCGTCCGGCAGTATTCGACTGGCTGCAAGAGAAAGGCAACGTCGACGAAACCGAGATGCACCGCGTGCTGAACTGCGGCGTCGGCATGGTCATCTGCGTGGCTCAGGAGCACGTTGAAACCGCGCTGAACGTACTGCGCGAAGCCGGCGAGCAGCCTTGGGTCATCGGCCAGATCGCCACCGCTGCCGAAGGCGCGGCTCAGGTTGAGCTGAAGAATCTCAAGGCTCATTAATGTCTCAGACCTGTGATGTCGTGGTGCTGCTCTCCGGCACCGGCAGTAACTTGCAGGCCCTGATCGACAGCACGCGCACCGGCGACAACCCGGTGCGCATTGCTGCGGTGATCTCCAACCGCAGCGACGCCTACGGCCTGCAACGCGCCAGGGACGCGGGTATCGACACCCGCTCGCTGGATCACAAGGCGTTCGACGGTCGCGAGGCCTTCGACCGCGCCTTGATCGAACTGATCGACGCCTTCAACCCCAAGCTCGTAGTACTCGCCGGCTTCATGCGCATCCTCAGCGCTGACTTCGTGCGGCATTACGCCGGGCGCTTGTTGAATATCCACCCTTCCCTGCTGCCCAAGTACAAAGGCATGCACACGCACCAGCGTGCGCTCGAGGCCGGCGACAGCGAGCATGGCTGCAGCGTGCACTTTGTCACCGAGGAACTCGATGGCGGGCCTCTGGTCGTACAGGCAGTGGTTCCGGTAGAGTCTGACGACTCGGCGCAGACGCTTGCGCAACGGGTTCACGCCCAGGAACACAGGATTTACCCGCTGGCCGTTCGCTGGTTTGCCGAGGGGCGGTTGATTCTTGGTGACCAGGGTGCATTATTGGACGGTCAGTTACTCGCGGCCAGCGGCCACTTGATTCGAACCTAGGAGATTTTATGCGTCGCGCCTTGCTCTTCGCTTTTGCGCTGTTCGCCTTGCCAGCCGTGCAAGCAGCAGACCTTCACCCCTTCTCCGTCAGCTACACCGCCGACTGGAAACAGTTGCCCATGAGTGGTTCGGCCGAACGCAGCCTGGCCAAGAACGGCGACGGCTCCTGGACCTTGAATTTCAAGGCTTCCATGATGATCGCCAGCCTCACCGAAACCAGCGTGATCCTGTTTGACAAGGACACCCTGCAACCGAAGAGCTACACCTTCGAACGCGGCGGCCTGGGCAAGGCGAAGAAAATCAATCTGGATTTCGACCAGACCGCCAAGAAAGTCACCGGCTTTGAAAACAAAGACCCGGTCAACGTGCCCCTGCAAAGCGGCATGCTCGACAAGTCGACCTACCAGTTGGCCTTGCAACGCGATGTGGCCGCCGGCAAGAAAAGCATGAGCTACAACGTGGTCGAAGGCACCGACGTCGACACCTACGACTTCCGCGTGATCGGCCCGGAAAAAGTCCAGACCAAGGTTGGCTCCATCGACGCGATCAAGGTCGAGCGCGTGCGTGACCCGACGCAAAGCAAGCGCATCACCCAGATGTGGTTTGCCAAGGACCAGGGCGGCATTCTGGTTGCCCTGCGCCAGGTAGAAACCGATGGCAAGGAATACAACATCATGCTGCAGGACGGCACTGTTGACGGCAAGGCTGTCAAAGGTAGCTGATCGGTAGCTGGAACAACGAGCCTCGCGAATGCGGGGCTTTTTTTCGCCTATGGATTTGGTGTTCAAACCTCTACCACTATCGGGGGCAAGCCCCCTCCCACACTGGGTTGTGTTCACCGATCAAAATGTGGGAGGGGGCTTGCCCCCGATGGCGATAGCCGGGCCAACAAAGGGTTCAATGCCTGACTTGAACATGAAACTTTCGTCATAAAACTCAGCACCCTGCGGCGCAATGTCGCGGTTTACGCGGCCTGCAGCACTGTTGCGTTTGCTGCAATGATTTGTTGCGCGAAAAGTCGGTTTACTTAGCAAGCTAACAAAACATATAACAAAGGCCTGCGACGACTTGCCGCAGATCCACCAGAGATTGGAGCAAGCAGATGACTGTAAAAGTAACTGAACGCGACGACGAACATATGTCCCACGAAGCACTGGGCCATGGGATTCACATCTGGGATGTACACCAGCAAGACCTGTTGGTCGGCATGTTTCACAACGAGAGCGACGCTCATAATTATAAAAACGAGCTCGAAGCCCTTGAGATGAGACGCCAGACACAAAGCTCCTGAACACCTGAAATCTCGTAGGCCCCAGCCCCACGCAGCTGTAGGGCCTACCCCCGACGACCCCGCCATCGAGCGGGGTTTTTCGTTTTGGCAAATTGCACGGCGGGCATAAACGATTCAGTAAAATTGTATCAGCAAATAGACAATTGGAAATGATTCTCGATAATATCCACCACCTTTCAGCACGCCCATGAAAACGGAATTCATCATGACGAACGGATGCAGCAATACGCCGGACCAACAATTGCTCAAACGCTGGGGTGAAGCACTGGTTACGCCCCAGTTCCAGACTCACAACGTCACCCTCGACGCCCTGATCGACACCCTCGCACCCGCCGCCGAACGCAGCTTTCAACGCCTGATCCAGGCCCTGTTCCGTGAAGGCCTGCTGGCCCCCGATACACTCACCCAGGACGAGCAAGGCCGCCACCACCTGCCGCTGTCCGATCACGCCTGCCTGCGTTTCGACCACCTGCGTGCCGGGCGCATGGCCAGCTGGGACCTGCGTGGCGCGGTGACGCTTGTGCAAACTGGACAGGCCGCACGGAAGATCCAATTCCCATCGCAATTGCTGACGCTGCTCAACGACACCCTCGAAACACCTGCCGCCCCGCAGGTCTTGAGCCGCCTGAACAGCGAGATCGACGACAGTTTTGTCAACGATACGCTCTGCCTGGCCTTCCACGAGCAATGGAGCCTGAGGCTGCACGCCTCGATGGGCCCGTCCCATCAGGACAACCTGCTGAGTCATCTCAAGGATGAGCCAAGCGTTACCAACCCGACTTCCGTGCTTGAGCAGTGGGGCACGCTGGGCCACCCCTGGCACCCCAACTACAAAACCAAACTGGGTTTGGACACCCACCAGGTCATCGACTTCTCACCGGAGTTCGAAGCGCGCTTCCCGGTGTTGCTGTGCGCGCTGCACCACCAGTACGCCCACGTGGAAACGCTGGCCGATACCGCTGATTACTGGCAATGGTGGCAAGCCCACTTTCCACGTGCTGCGCAGCAATTGACCGCAGCGCTGACGGCCCAGGGCCTGGAAGCCAGCGAGTATTTGCCGCTGCCTGCGCACCCTTGGCAAGCCCAACAGGAACTGCCCCGGTTGTTCGCCAACGAAATCGGCGACCGACTGCTGGTGCTGACCGACATCGTCGCGTTTACCGCCCACCCCACCATGTCCTTCCGGACCGTATTGCCTGATGGCCAGGGCGGCGCGCCCATGGTCAAGCTCCCGGTCTCACTGCGCCTGACCAGCGTACAGCGCACGGTATCGCCACGCTCGGCGCGCATGGGGCCGCGGATCAGTCACTTGCTGCAAACGATCCTCGCGCGCGAACCCGCGATCCAGAACATCCTGAACATCGTTCCCGAGCGGATCGGCGTGCATTTCAACCCCCAACCAGTGAATGACGAACACGCCCGCCACCTGGCCGTGCTCTACCGCGACAACCCCCAGAGCCTGCTACAACCGGGTGAAATGGCTGTTCCGGTAGGTAGCCTGTTTGCCATCGACCAACACGGGCAGCCCTTGCTGAGACAGTGGGTACGTTTGAGCAAAGGCCAGGACAATGCACCGGCCATGCTCGCGTTCTTTCGAGACTATGCAGCGATCACTGTGCCGGCCCTGCTGGGGATGTACCTGCGTTACGGTGTGGCGTTCGAGGCCCATCAGCAGAACGCCTTCATGGTCATGGCCGCAGACGGGCAGTTGAGCCGTCTGCTGTTGCGTGATTTTGGCGATATTCGCATCGACCGCCAGACCTTGCATGCCCACGGCCTGGACATCGAACTGCATGATCCCGGGATGACCCTTTACGACGATGCCGGTTTTGTCCGTGACAAGCTGCTGCACACGGTATTCATGTGCCACCTGGGCGAGCTGGTGCTGCTCAGTGCCCGCTACTTCGATATTCCCCAGGCACAACTGTGGAACGAACTCGCGGCCCAAGTCAGCCAGTGCTTTGATCGCATGCGCAACGAAGTCGCTCCCCAACGCTGGGAAACCGAACGTGCAGCGCTGCTGGAGCAGCCGTGGCCAGCCAAGTCGTTCATGCGGATGCGGCTGCTGGACAGTCACGCCGATATCGTCGGGCGCCTGCCGAACCCGCTGAGCGGCGCCGCACATGCCGGCTAACAGCACTGCACTGCGGTTGTTGGTGGTCATCCAGCTGGTGTCGATGGGTGCCATGGAAATGAGCGGCCCCTTCTGGCCTTTGCAGATCCAGAGGCTGCTTGGCGATGCCGGCGCCCATTACACCGGCCTGCTGTCGTCGCTGGTATACGCCGGACCGATGATGGCAGCAATGATCCTGACGCCCCTGTGGGGTCGCCTGGGCGACAGAACCGGGCACAAGCCGATGATCATTCGGGCGCTGCTGGCGCTGGCGGCCTGTCAGGCGCTGGCCGCCCTGACCTTCGATCCCTGGCTGCTGGTCGCGATCCGCGTGGCACAAGGTGCACTGGCGGGTTTTATCGCGGCCGCCCAAGCCTATGCGCTGGCGTGCTGCGGCGACAGTGGGCGCGGACACATAATGGCTCGCCTGCAATCCGCCACCGCCGTGGGTTCGCTGGCCGGTCCGGTGTTAGGTGGCTGGCTGATGGATATCTCCGGATTCGCCCTGCTGTGCTACAGCGCTACCGCCGTCTGCCTGGTATGCGCGCTGGTCAGCCTGTTCTTGCCCAGCGACACCCAGCGCCTGCGAAAGACTCATGCCACCACGCCCACCGCCCTGCCCAAAGGCTGGCTCGGCGCAATGTTGGGGATCATCGTACTGATCCAGGCTGCCAAAATGATGCCTCAGCCGTTTTACGCCCTATACGTCGCGGACGTCCTGCATGCGCCAGGCTGGTTGATCGGTGCCAGCTATGCCGCCAGCGCACTGACCCTGGCCCTGTCCGCACCGCTCTGGGGTCGCCTGTTTGACCGACACCCGCCCGCACACACGCTGCGCATCATCGAATGGGTCACCTGGGCCTGCGCCTTGACCCTGGCGTGCACGGCGCTGGCCAGCGAATGGCTGGGCTTCATCGCCAGCCGGCTGTTGTGGGGCATGTGGCAAGGCGCCTTGCTGCCGGTCGCCTATACGTTGATCGCCAATACCGTTGCGCCCGCCCAACAGGGGTTTGCCCTGGGCATCGGCAACAGCGCCGCCAAGGCGGGAGCGCTAGGCGGTGCCTTGCTGGGTGGTATCGGCATGGGGATGGTAGGCCTGGCACACAGCTTCTGGCTGGTTGCACTCACGTACGCCTTGGCCGCCCTGGGTATCCGCATCATCCGCTCGTTCACCCGAACACCCGCTATGCCTGTTTTTTCTGTCAATACGTCTAATAATTGAAAGGCAAGATCATGAGAAAGTCGCAATGGGCAGCGCTGCTGCCACTGATGGGATCGATAAGCGCACCGGCCTGGGCCGATCAGTCCGAGGCCGAGCCCACCAACCTGCAATTGCAGGCCACCGTCGTCTCGGCCACGCGCAGTGAAACCAGCATTGCCGCGATTCCAGGCTCCGTACAGGTCATCGACGAAACCCAGATCCGCCAGCAAACAGCCGCGGGGCGCCGGGTTGCGGATATTCTCGGGCAATTGGTGCCAGGCATTGCCCCTTCCAGCGGTGGCATGAGCAACTTCGGCCAGACCCTGCGCGGACGCAATACGCTGATCCTGATCGACGGCGTGTCCCAGAACGCAACACGCGACAACTTCCGCCAGCTCAACAGCGTTGCGCCGGAAAGCATCGAGCGCATCGAAGTGATCTCCGGAGCGAGCAGCGTTTATGGCGCGGGCGCCTCAGGCGGCATCATCAATATCATCACCAAGCGTAACCAAGGTGAAGACCTCGCCTTTAGCAGCAAGATCGGCATGACCAGCGGCAATAACTTCAGTCACAAGGGCTTTGCCTACGAGGCGTTCCAAAGCGCTACTGGGCGCAAGGGCCCGCTGGACTGGTACGTATCGGCGAACGGCGTGCAGCGCAACGACCAGTTCGACGGCAACGGCAAGCGCATTCCCCAGGACACGTCCCAGGGCAGCAACATGGATACCCAGACCTACGACCTGCAAGGTCGCTTCGGCTACACGCTGGATGACGACAAGAAGATCAGCCTGTCCCTGCAAGATTACAAAGACGAACAGGACACCCGTTACACCAAGAACCCACGCATCACCAACACCGCCGTTGCGGTCAAAGGCCTGGACCTGGACGATCAACCGTTCACACACAACCAGGCGGTCAACCTCAACTACTCCGACAAAGCGTTCTTCGGACAGGGCTTGCAGGTCGAAAGCTACTGGCGCCGGGCCGACGCGCTGTTTTTCCCCGACCTGTCCCGCGGTCGCGCAGGGGTTTCCGACAACAACAGCGTGCAGGACGTCTATGGCGTGCGCGCAGCCATCGACACGCAAATGCCGGATATCGGCCCGGCGACCGGCAATCTGGTCTGGGGCGCTGACTATGATCACGAAACCTCACGCCAGCGCGGCGACCAGTACCGAGTCAATGGCCTGACCTACACCAAGACCGGCACCACGTTCGAGATGGGGCCGGACATCACCACTACCACCAAGGCGATTTTTGGCCAACTGTCCTACGACATCGACGACTGGACCTTGCGTGGCGGTGTGCGCCGCGAGTGGATCGAGAGCCGGATCGACGACAGCATTGCCTATGGCGAAATCGTTCAGACCGGTAACCGCGCTACCCTGCCGGGCGGCACCCTCAAATATGACGACACCCTCTATAACCTCGGGGCGGTGTATCACCTGAGCGAAAACCAGGATGTATTCGTCAACTACAGCCAGGGTTTTTCCCTGCCGGACATCCAACGTTTCCTGCGGGACGTCAACAGCCAGTACGACATTCAGAAGCTCAATGCCCAAGCCCTCAAGGTCGACAGCTATGAGCTGGGCTGGCGTGGCAACTGGGACAAATGGCTGGCCAACGTCACGGCGTATGAAAACACTTCGGATGTCACCCAGTTCTATGACGCCAATGATCGCGTGCTGCGCCTGGTCAACCAGAAAGAACGCGTGCGCGGCATTGAAACCAGCCTGACGTACAACGTCACTGACCAGTGGTCGGTCGGCGGTACTTACGCGTATGCCAAAGGCGAGACCCGCCAAAACGGCAAATGGATCGACTTGCCGGCCACGCGCATCTCCCCCGCCAAGACCACCGCCTTTGTCGGCTATGACCACGACGACTTCAGCCTGCGCCTGCAAGCCATGCGCCTGGCCGACTATGACGCCGCGTTCAAGGATAACAATGGCCGCGATATCCAGGGCTACACCCTGGTCGACCTGCTGGGTTCGGTACGCTTGCCTGTGGGTCGCCTGGAGGGGGCGATCTACAACCTCAGCAACCGCAATTACCAGAACATGTTTGCCCAGGCCAACGCGCGAGCACCGTACCCGAATGCCGAAGGTCGGACCTTCAGCGTGAGTTATGCCGTGGACTGGTAACACGCGGCGCTGAAAGCACAAACCCCGCCTTTTGAGCGGGGTTTGTGTTTTGGGGCCGCTTCGCGGCCCAACGCGGGGCAAGCCCGCTCACCACAGGCAAGCCCGCTCAAGGCTTACAGACTTACCACATCAGATCATCCGGGATCTGGTAAGCGGCGTAGGGATCATCTTCATCCGGCACCTGGCTTTCGGTAAGGATATTGAGCTGCACGATACGCTCCGGTGCGCGCTCCTGGATCTTCAGCGCCGCTTCACGCGGGATCACCTCATAACCGCCACCGTGGTGCACGATCGCCAGGGAGCCGTTGCTCAGCTTGTTGCGCATCAGCGTGTTGACCGACAGGCGCTTGACCTTCTTGTCGTCCACGAAGTTGTAGTAGTCCTCGGTGGTCAGCTTGGGCAGGCGCGAGGTCTCGATCAGTTGCTTGACCTGGGCCGTGCGGGCCTTGGCCTCGGCTTTTTCCTGCTGCTGGCGGTTCAGTTCCTGGTCGCGCTTGACCTTCTCGGCGTGCGCCTCGGCCGCCAGACGGGCCTGGGTGTCGTCGGCCTCGATCTGGCCTTTATGGACCAGGCGCTGCTGTTTCTGTTTCTCTTTGCCGACCTGCTTGGCCTGCTTTTGATTGACCAGACCTGCTTTGAGCAACTGGTCGCGAAGGGAAAGGCTCATGGTGCTTACTCACTTAGGCAACTGCTCAACCGCAGCTGGACACATTCTTTTCCTGACGTTTGGCTTCGCCCCACAGGGCGTCCAACTCTTCGAGGGTGCAATCTTCTATGGGACGGCGGGTATCGCGCAATGCCTGTTCGATAAATCGGAAGCGTCGTTCGAACTTGGCATTGGCGCCCCGTAGCGCAGTTTCCGGGTCGACCTTGAGGTGACGGGCCAGGTTGACCGCCGCAAACAGCAGGTCGCCAACCTCATCGGCAATCGCCGCCGGGTCGTTATCGGCCATGGCTTCGAGCACTTCATCCAGCTCTTCGCGCACGTTATCCACCACCGGCAAGGCGCAGGGCCAGTCGAACCCGACCTGGCTGGCGCGCTTTTGCAATTTGGCGGCACGGGAAAGGGACGGCAACGCGGTGGGTACATCGTCCAGCAGGGAAAGCTGCTCCGGCGCGTCGGACTTCTGCGCGCGCTCCTCGGCCTTGATCTGCTCCCAGCGTTCCTTGACCTGTTCTTCGCTCAACTGCGGGATATCCAGCGGCGCATACAGGTCGCCGGTGGGGAACACATGGGGATGGCGACGGATCAGCTTGCGCGTGATGCTGTCGATCACCCCGGCAAATTCGAAGCGCCCTTCTTCCCGCGCCAACTGGCTGTAGTACACCACCTGGAACAACAGGTCGCCCAACTCACCTTGCAGATGATCGAAGTCGCCGCGCTCGATGGCGTCGGCGACTTCGTAGGCCTCCTCCAACGTGTGCGGGACGATGGTGGCGTAGGTTTGCCTGATGTCCCACGGGCACCCGTACTGCGGGTCCCGCAGGCGATTCATCAGGTGCAGCAGGTCTTCGAGCGTATACATCATGGGGTACGGTTACGCCGCGTCTCGATGATATTCGGCAACTGGGAAATCCTCCCCAGCAACCGTCCCAGTGCGTCCAGTCCCGGAATCTCGATGGTCAGGGACATCAGCGCGGTGTTGTCCTCTTTGTTCGAGCGGGTGTTGACCGCCAGTACGTTGATCCGCTCATTGAGCAACACCTGCGACACGTCACGCAGCAACCCGGAACGGTCGTAGGCACGGATGACGATGTCCACCGGGTAAGTGAGCACCGGCACCGGCCCCCAGCTGACCTGGATGATCCGCTCCGGCTCACGCCCGCCCAGTTGCAGCACCGAGGCGCAATCCTGGCGGTGAATACTTACACCGCGGCCCTGGGTGATATAGCCGACGATGGCATCCCCCGGCAGCGGCTGGCAGCAGCCGGCGATTTGAGTCATCAGGTTGCCCACGCCCTGGATCTGGATATCGCCACGCTTGCCGGGCTTGTAGCCGGTGGCCTTGCGCGGGATCAGTTCCAGCTGTTCGCTGCCGCGTTCCGGCTCGACCAGTTGCTGGGCCAGGTTGACCAGTTGGGCCAGGCGCAGATCGCCGGCACCGAGGGCGGCGAACATGTCTTCGGCGATCTTCATGTTGGCCTTTTCGGCCAGCTTGTCGAAGTCCACCTGGGGCAGGCCCAGGCGTGCCAGTTCGCGCTCGAGCAAGGTTTTACCGGCAGCGACGTTCTGGTCGCGCGCCTGCAGTTTGAACCAGTGGACGATCTTCGCGCGCGCCCGCGACGTGGTGATGTAGCCCAGGTTCGGGTTCAGCCAGTCGCGGCTCGGCGTACCGTGCTTGCTGGTGATGATCTCGACCTGTTCACCGGTCTGCAGGCTGTAGTTGAGCGGCACAATGCGCCCGTTGATCTTGGCGCCCCGGCAGTTGTGGCCGATCTCGGTGTGCACGCGGTAGGCGAAGTCCAGCGGCGTGGCACCCTTGGGCAGGTCGATGGCGTGGCCGTCGGGGGTGAAGATGTAGACCCGGTCCGGCTCGATATCCACGCGCAGCTGTTCGGCCAGGCCGCCGATGTCGCCGAGTTCTTCGTGCCATTCCAACACCTGGCGCAGCCAGGAGATTTTCTCTTCGTACTGGTTGGACCCGGCCTTGACGTCGGTGCCCTTGTAGCGCCAGTGCGCGCATACCCCAAGTTCCGCCTCTTCGTGCATGGCGTGGGTGCGGATCTGCACTTCCAGCACCTTGCCCTCGGGGCCGATCACCGCCGTGTGCAACGAGCGATAGCCGTTTTCCTTGGGGTTGGCGATGTAGTCGTCGAACTCCTTGGGAATGTGCCGCCACAGGGTGTGGACGATCCCCAGCGCGGTATAGCAGTCGCGCATTTCCGGCACCAGCACGCGCACCGCACGCACGTCGTAGATCTGGCTGAAGGCCAGGCCCTTGCGCTGCATTTTGCGCCAGATGGAATAGATGTGTTTGGCGCGGCCGCTGATGTCGGCTTCGACGCCAGTGGCCTGCAACTCGGAGCGCAGCTGGTTCATCACATCGGTAATGAAGCGCTCACGGTCCAGCCGCCGCTCATGCAGCAACGTGGCAATCTGTTTGTATTGATCGGGTTCGAGGTAGCGGAAGGACAAGTCCTCCAGCTCCCACTTGATATGGCCGATGCCCAGGCGATGCGCCAACGGCGCATAGATGTCGAAGACTTCGCGGGCAACACGGTTGCGTTTTTCGTCGTCGGCGGTCTTCACCGCACGGATCGCGCAGGTACGCTCGGCCAGCTTGATCAGGGCGACGCGCACGTCATCGACCATCGCCACCAGCATCTTGCGCAGGTTCTCGACCTGGCCCTGGGTGCCCAGCACCATGGACTGGCGCGGGCTCAGGCTGGCACTGATCGCCGCCATGCGCAGCACGCCGTCGATCAGCTTGGCCACCACGGTGCCGAAACGCTGGCTGACGGTGGGCAACGGGATATGCCCTTCACGCACGCCGCGATAGAGCACGGCGGCGATCAACGAATCCTGGTCCAGCTTGAGATCGGCGAGGATCTCAGCGATTTCCAACCCGGTGCGAAAGCTGGAAGTGCCTTCGGCCCATAGGTTCTTGGCCGCATTGTCTTGCTGCTCAGACTCACGAGCGAACTCGCAGGCTGCTTTCAAGGCTTCACGGTCCAGTGCCGGATCGACACTGATGGCATGGTCCAGCCATGCCTCGAGATTGATACTGCCGTCGGTGTTGATCGGCTGGTGTGCTCTCACCTGTACCATCTTGCTTACCTTCCCTACGACGCACCTTCGATGCGCCAAAATCATCGCCGACGTTTACTGCGGACTCCCTGGCAGATCAAAGGCCCTGGAGAACGCAGGCCAGTCGGATTAAACAGGCATCCTAGCCCGCTTCAAATAACGCCATGGCCTCGACATGCGCGGTTTGCGGAAACATGTCGAGGATCCCGGCACGTTTTAGCCGGTAGCCTTGCCTGACCAACTCAACCGTGTCCCGCGCCAGCGTGGCCGGGTTGCAGGACACATACACCAGACGCTTGGCGCCCAAGGTCGCAAGCTTGCGCACAACCTCCAGCGCACCGTCACGGGGTGGGTCCAAGAGTACCGCAGAAAAGCCCTGTTTGGCCCATTCTGCGTCAATCAAAGGCTGGGACAAATCGGCTTGAAAAAACTGCGCATTGTGCAAATCGTTGCTGACGGCATTCGCGGCCGCCCGGTCCACCATGGTCTGCACACCTTCCACCGCCACCACTTCGCGTACCTGGCGCGCCAGTGGCAAGGCAAAATTGCCCAGGCCACAAAACAGGTCCAACACCCGTTCGTCGGGTTGTGGCGCCAGCCATTCCAGGGCCTGGGCAACCATCGCGGCATTGACGCCGGCGTTGACCTGCACAAAGTCGCCTGGCCGGTAAGCCAGTTCCAGATTCCACTGTTCCAGTGGAAAGCCCAACACAGCATCGGTGTCAACCGGCGCCGGCTGGCCCTCGCCCTGCAGCCACAACTGCGCCTCATGGAAAGCGCAGAATTCGTTCAATACCTGCAGGTCCGCTTCGGACAGCGGCGCCATATGCCGCAGCAACACCGCAATGGACGTACCGCTGAACAATTCCACATGCCCCAGGGCCTGCGGTTTGCTCAGGCGGCGCAGCATGTTCGGCAGGCGCTGCATGATCGGTTGCAAGGCCTGTACCAGCACCGGGCAGTCATCGATGGCGACGATGTCCTGGCTGGCCACGGCGCGAAAACCGACGTCCAGGTGTTTCGCCTTGGCATCCCAACGCACGGCCACGCGGGCGCGGCGACGGTAGCCGAATTCCGGCCCGCTCAACGGTGCGGCCCACTCTTGCGGTTCCACGCCCGCCACGCGGGACAGTTGCTCGGCGAGCATGCGCTGTTTCAGGGCAAGCTGTTCGGCATGGGGCAAATGCTGCACGCTGCAACCGCCGCAACGGCCAACGTGCGCGCACGGCGCCGGGCGGCGCAGCTCGCTGGCCTTGAAGACGCGCTCGGTGCGCGCCTCGACGATTTTGCCGTGGGCACCCAGCACCCGCGCTTCGACTTCTTCGCCGGCCAGCGCGCCGTTCACAAACCAGGTGCGCCCTTCGAAGAACACAATGCCACGGCCGTCATTGGCCAGGCGCTCGATGGTCAGGCGTTGTTTCTTGCCCACCGGAATCTGCGGGGCCCGGCTGCCGCCCGTCGGTTGGAAGCGCAGGCCTCTCTCGTGCCTGGCCATCAGTTGGGTTCGTCGAAGATGCCGGTCGACAGGTAGCGGTCGCCTCGGTCACAGATGATCGCGACGATCACCGCGTTTTCCACCTCCTTGGACAGGCGCAACATACCGGCCACGGCGCCACCGGAGGATACACCGCAGAAGATGCCTTCTTCACGGGCCAGGCGGCGGGTGGTGTCTTCGGCCTCGCGCTGGGCCATGTCGATGATGCGGTCCACGCGCGTGGCGTTGTAGATCTTCGGCAGATACTCTTCGGGCCAGCGGCGGATACCCGGGATGGCCGCGCCTTCCATCGGTTGCAGGCCAACGATCTGGATCGCCGGGTTCTGCTCCTTGAGGTAGCGCGAGTTGCCCATGATGGTGCCGGTGGTGCCCATGGAGCTGACGAAATGGGTGATGGTGCCCTGGGTCTGGCGCCAGATTTCCGGGCCGGTGCTGGTGTAGTGCGCCTCGGGGTTGTCGCCATTGGCGAACTGGTCAAGCACCAGGCCACGGCCTTCGGCGGCCATGCGCTCGGCGAGGTCGCGCGCGCCCTCCATGCCTTCTTCCTGGGTGACCAGCACCAACTGCGCGCCATAGGCAGTCATCGCCGCCTTGCGCTCGGCACTGCCGTTGTCGGGCATGATCAGGATCATCTTGTAGCCCTTGATCGCAGCGGCCATGGCCAGGGCAATCCCGGTGTTACCCGACGTCGCTTCGATCAGGGTGTCGCCAGGCTTGATCTGCCCGCGCAACTCGGCGCGGGTGATCATCGACAGCGCCGGCCGGTCCTTCACGGAACCGGCCGGGTTGTTCCCTTCGAGCTTGAGCAGCAGGGTATTGCTGGTTTCACCCGCCATGCGTTGCAAGCGGACCAGGGGCGTGTTGCCGACGCAATCGGCGATTGTAGGGTACTGCAAGGTCATGGCGTATTCGCAATCCAGACTGCGGGGCGCACATCATACCGGGAAAGCCTGGCGGGCCATATCACGCAAAGTGCGGTGCTTATTGCGTTAGGGTATAAGCATGAAGAATCATCCGATCACGAACGCTGTCCATTCCTGGTGGGTAAAGTCCCGAATCCGCTTGTTTTCGGCTGATGCCCTCGCGTCCCGCACGCCATTGAGACGATTCACGTACTGCCCTTCACTGATCAAGCCGCTCGCCAGTTGTTGATCAGCAACCTCCAATAGTTTCTGGAAACGGCGGAGCTTGAATTCGAGATCTGCGGCATATTTATGTTGAATAAAATGCACCCAGAAAGGCTCTTTCTGTAACAACTCAGGCCAGTTCGTTCCCGTCTCATTATTCAGTACCGCCGTGCGCACGGTATTGACTGAACGGGCATCCGGCACAGCCGCCTCAAAACGCTGGGGGAGTACTTGCGGCAAATTCAGGCTCGATGCCAGGGCGATGCGATAACTCAGGACCCGCGTGCAAGCGAATGCCATGCCCTGGGGCTCAAAGTGCCTGGAAAGATACTGATCTATGTATTCAAGGCGACGCAGTGCACGGTAGTAATGCAACAGATTTGGCCCGGCCGTTTGGACGCCGGCATCGAGTATTCGTAAGGGAGCTATTTGCAACTCAAGTTGATGCAAGCACAACAGGCAACCATCAATCCCTCCGCGAAGGGTGCGATAACACGGTAAGTAAGCAATTCGCTCCATGCCCTCATGGGACATCGCATCGTCAATCACCCCCCAGACTCGGTGAGAAATGATCTCCCTCATCACACGGTGGTGAGGGTCAAGGAACTGCGGGTATTCGGCAATGCTTGCCAGCAACTCAAAGAAATAATCCGCCATTGGCTGGTTTTGCAAGTACGCCCAATCGAGTTGGCGCGCTTGTACTTCTCCAGGAGGGAGCAGCGCCAACCAGCGGTCGGGACGCCGATCAAAAGGAACCGTCGGCTCCCATAGTCCGAAATCAACACCGGGAGGTCCCCGACGCTCGCCCACTCGGCGTAACAACTGTCGCGCCTCGGCGGAAAGCGGATTACCTCTCAAGTTCATTCCCTGATGGACTTCGGGATAAATGAACAGGTCCGTCTCGGCCAGGTCCTGTATTTGATTGTCACGCAGGTCAAAGCTGCCCAACGTGGAGAGACTCACGGCACCGCGCGGCAATTGGTTCAACGCGCAATTGCGCAGGTTCAGCTCCCGCAGGTTCGTCAACCTATACACGTTCAAGCGTCGTCCTTGCCCAAGTGGGTTTCCCGACAAATCAAGGCTTCTGAGTTCCGTCAGCTCAGCCAGTCGTTCCTCGTCCACATAGTTGAACCGCAGGTGGTTGTTCGACAGATTGAGCACTGCCAGGCGTGCGTGGAGGTCCAGATTGGGAAGATGCGTGAGTTGGTTACCATTGAGATAAAGAACACGCAGCGCCGGAAAGTTGAAAAGAAAGCGCTCCGGCAACTCCGTCAATCGGTTGTTTCTCACACTCAGCATAGTCACATGACCAAAGTGCGCGCGCAGGGTCGGCAAGCTTGCCAAATCCAGATCGTCCAGGTTGAGCTTCTCGGCCACTCCCGGCGTGACAGCTTCCTTGGCCCAGCAACGCTGAATTCGCTCAACCGCCAACGCCCGTGATCGGGCCGATGCGCTGTCCGGCTGGGCTGTCGACGCCTGATCCCGCCACGCTTGCAAATCCCTGTACAGCTGATCTCGCTCTTTGACTTGCTTGGTGATCATCTCTTCACGCATAGCGACCGTGTCACCCGCCTCCGCTATCATCGCCCACACCTCGGCGTCCGTTTTAGAAGGGTACAACTCACGCATACGTGAGATCTGTTCACGCTCTGTCGGCCCGAATTCGGTTCCACCACTGAGTGGATAGCCTTTGCGACCATTGATCAGGCGGGGTGGCGCGAGCCTCGATGGCATTGGCCGCATGTTGAGTGTCGCTTGGATTCCCGACCAATCCTGCCCCAGGCGGGCGCCCATCTCTGCGCGCAACTCCTCCAGCGCGCCGGGGTGGGTGTAGCCCAACGCCTGCCGCTCGGCCAGAGGCAGTGCGTTGAGCAAGGCCTCCAGGAAGGGCGCGCGCGCGCCCATTGCCTGCAAGCTGCCATCCGCCCGTTGGACGTAGGCCAGGTACTGCCCGACGCTCGGTTTCAAGACCCGCCGAAGGCCAGCATCATCGGGACCGACGCTGTCGATCACGCGGCGGGCGTCCCAGAGTTCAACCCGCAGCGATGCTGGCCACCCCTTCAGACCAGCCAGCTCATGGAGGATCAACCGAGAACTGTCGTCATTCGCCAACGGCGACAGGTGCACGCCTTCCAGGGCGCCACAGACCCGCAACCAACGGGACCACCACCGCGCCTCTTGCGCCAAGGTGTGCGGTACGCGCCCCTCCCGGAGGCGCTCCAACTCAGACGCAGAAGCATGTTGCACCCAGTCCTGCGCAATCCCCACGGTCAATCCAGGGAACTGACGCACTATCACCTGTACCGAAGGGTCATCGGACCGCTGGTTCTTGCGGCGCAGCACATCGAAAAACTGCGCATGCATCTGCAGTTTGTCCATGTGCACCTTGCTCTCCAGGGTCGTGACCTGATCTTCACGCGCAACACCCGCCCGACCGACCAGCGCATCAGCCGCGTCAGGGGTTATTTCGTCAAGCACCTGGACGATAAACTCCGCACCTTGTTCCAGCCCGTCCTTGACCCGTTCAAAGATATTCAAGCGCTCGAATGCCTCCACCAGCAGCACCGGCGGCGGTTCGCTGCGCACATGCACCTTGCGCAGTATGTCCGGGGTCACGCCGCTGATCTGCTGAACCTTGTCGATGGCATCCGGGGCCAATGCGCGAAACCTGGGCCCCAGGCGGTAAAAAGGTTGTTGCCCGTCCCAGGTCAGCGGGTTCTCCCATTCATGGCGCCAGGCGCCCGCGCCGTTATGGCTCAATACCGGCGCATACGCGTCGTCCAGGGCAGGATGGCGGATACGCCAGGGTTGGGTCTGATCCGCTTGGGTCACTTTGAAATATTGACTGTCGATGAACAAATAGCGGTCCGACGCCAAACGGTACAAACCCATCGCATCAGGCTCGGAGGCCATACGCGTGGCGTCGACGTCGCTCGCGTACTGTGTGATCTCGCGCAGCACCGGGTAAAACGTGCCTTGCGGTGCACGATTGCGCAGCATGGCCTGGGCCACTTGATGACGAAACCCGGTGATGGCTGCCGGCATATCAGCGCCGAACCTGGCACGATCATGATCGGAGAGTTGGCTCAGCATTACCCGGAAAAACGCATCCGCGCCGCCCTGCTGCACACCGGCACTCTGTCTACACGGATCGTAGGGCGAAAATTCTCCCTCGCCATGGTCGAGGACCAACACGGCATATCTGTCACGGTCCAGGGGCACATAGGTTGGAGGGCCGACAATCAGGCGTTTGCCAAGAGTGCCCAAGGCACTGCGGGCGAACGCCTGGACCCACGCCTGAGTTTGCGGGTCAAACCGGCGGCGGTGGTAGATCCGGTCAATGAGTGCCTCGGCGCGCGCCATCTGCGCGGCGGCCTTGAGCCCATCGTACAGTCCCTCGGGTTGTTGTCGGACCTCAAGCAGACGGGCTTGCTGATCGGGCGACAGCGGATGCTGATCCAGCACCTCCAGCAATCTCGGCAAGCTGACGTCGGGATGCAAAGCGCGCAGCACCTCGATCACCTCGGGCACCGGGTAGTCATGCCCAACGCTGTCGGGCAACCACTTGCGCACGGACACCGACGCGCGTGTAGCGGCCGAACGATGGATATCGGCAAACCGGGTCAGGGCTTCGAACAGATCGAACCGCGACGCCTGGGCCTGGGCTGCCAGTTGCCGACGAACGGCCTGTTCGCCGGCGGAAAAACTTGACGGTAAAAGCTGTACCACCG
This sequence comes from Pseudomonas sp. FW305-3-2-15-C-LB1, assembly GCF_058787615.1. NCBI lineage: Bacteria > Pseudomonadati > Pseudomonadota > Gammaproteobacteria > Pseudomonadales > Pseudomonadaceae > Pseudomonas > Pseudomonas sp. FW305-3-2-15-C-LB1. The sequence goes on from NZ_JBYSZX010000002.1 coordinate 368,496, forward strand.
CGTGGGACAGGTGCGCGGTGATGCGCTGCGGTGTCGAATAGCCAAACCGGTGGTTCTCCAGGGCGGTGACCGTGATCACGACCGTCGTGGGCCGGGCCGTATCCCTGCTGTAGCGTCGCAACTCCTGGCCTTGCGCATTCACGATTCTCAACGCTGTATCCAGCGGCCACGCCGGCAGCTGGGTCAGCAAAGGGCCCAGGACTTCGAACGCCCCCATGGGCACTGGCCGGTTGGAATCGACCAAGCCGGCCACCCAGTCAATCATCCGATCGGCGTTGAACCGATGCGCCGCTTCCACCAGAGAGGCTGATGGGCGCTCGCCTGCCCAGACACGCTCCAGTTGCTCTCGTGATGTGCCGCTGGTTTCCAGCACGGCCTGCAGCTCATGCGCAGGCGCCTGGGAGGGCAGCAGCATGCGCTCAAGCAACTGGGGGCTACTCAGCCCCGTACTGTCCTTGATGCTGGCGGCGGGTATTTGCGAGAGGCGTTGATACAAGGCTTGATGGCGCCGCCTTACACTGAACGCCAGGCGGCTATGCAGCCGCCCGCTGATCAACAGGTCGGCCAAGTCGGAAAAAGCCAGGACCAGTTCGCCAGCATGCCCCTCGAGCACGCTGGAAATACCGTTGAGCACCCCCTCACCGAGCGCCGCGAACAACGCGACTGCCCGCACACGCGCCAAACCCTTGAGCGGCCCGGGTACCGGCATCAGCAATAGCTCCAGCACCTCACTGATAACGGTGCGAGCGATACCGGCAAGGGTCGTCAGAAATCCCGGTTTTTCGTTGGCCAGGCCCTTCAGGTTGGCGCCAATGCGCGCCAGATGGAGATCACCCAAACTGACCGGCGGTGCTTTGGTCACGACCTTGCGGGTATAGCCGGTCCGGTCCTCCAGACGAGACTCGAACACCTTAAGAAACAAATCCTGTAATGCCTCGGCAAAAGGACTGAGTCCGGTTTCGCGCGTGGCGCCTCGTCTGAGTCTGGTCAAGCGCTCGCTGTCGGGCTGTGACATGACCCCGTACAACCACGCCACCCTGCCCTGCCGGTAGAAAGCACTGAAGGCCACATAAAACTCCTGGCAGGCTTCCCGGTGGTTGTCGAAATGGCGCAGATCGCCCCCGCCCGGCCGACGGGGAAAGTAACTGAAGGCGCCTTTGCAACCGTTAACGGAAAACACCAGGTGGGGGATGTTCAGGCTGTCCCCCGGCGGCCTGCTGAGTATTTGCCCGGTGTTACCGATGAATTGAGGCACCCAACCGATGTTGTCCTTGCCATCGGGGATGAACAGCTGCATTTCCTCGCAGCGCCCCCACTCCTCGTCCTGATCCAGTGCTTGTTTGATATGCCGGTATTTTTCCCGGTCGATTCGGGTGGTGTTCGAGTCTCTCAGGGCTTCAATCAGGGCGAACTCAAACTCCAGCCGCCCCAGGCTCACAATCGCCTGGCCCAACGGCTTGGCCTTGTCCAGGCTGTCGTCGAGCAGGGTTCTGAGTTGGCCACCGAGATTGAGTTCGCGCACCAATGCGATGAAACTCTCGGGGCTGAGGTCGATACTGAGCCCGCTGGACGTTGCCACGCCGTCATGGCCGGGGTAATCCCAACCCGTCAGGCCGTCATAGTTCATGCAGGCGGCGTCCCACAGCGAAAGCCGGACGACCTTGGGCTCATTGAAGCGGTCGTAGGAATAGGTGGTGGTGATGTGCTGGGCCTTGGGATCAACGACATGGCCGGTGAGGTCTTTGAGGCCCGTTCGCAAACGCTCCAGACTCTGGTGTTCAAAGTTTGTGACGAATTGACGAATGTTTCGTTCGACCTGCGCCTGGGCCTCGATCAAGGCCCGTTGCAGGCGTACATATTCTTGCTGGCCATCGTCATCCAGCCCGGCCATGAACGCGGCGAATTTCTCCTGCAAGGCGTCCACGGTTTGCAGGGTCGCCCACTCGTCGCCTGAGACCAGGGGCAGCCTCGCTCGCTGCTGCGTCATGAACGTGGCCAACGGGTCTTCCTGCTGTTGTGTCGCTAACGGCTCAATCATTTCACACTCCTTGAAATGATCAGCCTATCCACTACTTGTCGACGGCTCCGGTAGCTATGTAGCGCGTTGATTCAGCCATGGTTCTTCTCGAAGACCGCTGCGCCCATCGCTGCAATCTGCCGCTCGATCAGTGCGTCGAACGGGCGCAGCAATAGCTCGAAGGAGGCGGGGGCTTCCAATACTTGCAGGGCCTGCGCAATCGCTTCGACGGTGGACAATGCACCGGGCCCGGGCGCCTTGCGCAATCGATAGCGTGATACGGCATCGCCCATCAAGGTCACTCGCGGCAACGCCGCCAGCAAAGGGTTGAGGTACAGCAATTTGCGCGCCTTGCGCCAGGTGCCGTCGGGAACCACCAGCAACATCGGCTGTTCGTCCGGCGCATAGCGTTGCAAGGGTTGCGCATCGTCCGACGGAAACAACAGCCGCGCCTGATAACCGGGGGGGTTCAACAATGTCGCCAGATCGTCGAACACCTCCCCCACCACCAATTGCGCATTGTTCAAGCCCAGCGCGGCCAGCCTTGCGGTATTCAGCGCGTGGTTGACCTCACTCGGGTGCTGCAACAGCAACACGCGGGTGCGGCTTTCCAGGCTGGGGATCAACGGGCACAGGCAGTGGGTGGCAGGCCTGAGACAACGGGAGCATTGGGATCTGGACATGATTTTCAGGCCTGGTTGAGCTGGGCTTTGAGGAGGTCGCGAAAGGTCTGGATCAGCGGTTCACGGCTGCGACCACGGCGCATGATCATCGAAAACGGCGCCTGGTAGCCGAAGGTCGCCGGCAGCAACACACGTAAATCACCCTTGTCGGCCCAGGCCTGGGCATAGTGTTCGGGCAAGTACCCGATATAGGCACCGGACAACACCAGGATCAGTTGCGCCTCCATACTTTCCACTGTCGCCGCGCTGTGCTTGAAGCCATGGCGCGCCAGTTCGGCCTGGCTCCAGTAGCCGCGTCCGACCATGCGTTGCTGGGTAATCACTTGTTCCGGGATACGTCGTTCATTGAATAAAGGATGCCGGGTGCTGCAATACAGCCAGTGCTGTTCGCGGTACAGCGGCATGTAGATCAGCCCGCTCATGCGGTTGGAGAAGGCACCGATGGCCAGGTCCAGGCGGTTGTCCTGCACGCCCAGTTGCAGCTCGTAGGGGCTCATCACCGATAAGTGCAAATGCACCGCCGGGTGCTCCAGGCTGTAGGCGCCTATCACCTCGGCGAACGGCAGCGCCTTGTCGCTGACGGTGGAATCGAGCACGCCGAGCTTGAGGGTGCCGCGCAACTCGCCCTTCAACGCGGCAGCATATTGCTCGAAGCCTTCCAGCTCACCGAGCAGGCGCAGGGTTTCCTGATGGAACAGCTCGCCCTTGCTGGTGAGGCTGAACCCGCCGCGGCCGCGATGGCACAGCACCAGGCCCAATGCCGATTCCAGCTGGCTCATGTAGGTGCTGATGGCCGAGGTGGACAGGTTGAGTTCGTGCTGGGCATTGGCGAACCCCTGGTGACGCACGACGCTGACGAAGATGCGCAGGAGTTTCAGGTCGGGCAAGGCGTTGGCCATGGGCGGCTCCAGAGGCACACAAAATCCTGTGGGAGGGGGCTTGCCCCCTCCCACATTGAAACGCAGTTTACCCCAGGCATTAGTTTAGAAAAATCTGAACTAAGTATTTGCCCCTGCCGATTCTTTCGTTTCCCTGTATTTCGCAGAATCGACCCCTAATAAACAAAACAACGATGAGGCACTCCCGTGGACAAGATTTTCCACCAACCACTGGGCGGCAACGAAATGCCGCGCTTTGCCGGCATCGCCACCATGATGCGACTTCCCCACCTGCAAACCGCCAAGGGCCTGGACGCTGCCTTCATCGGCGTGCCCCTGGACATCGGCACCTCGCTGCGCGCCGGCACCCGCTTCGGGCCGCGTGAAATCCGTGCCGAATCGGTGATGATCCGCCCGTACAACATGGCCACCGGCGCCGCACCGTTCGACTCGCTGTCGGTGGCGGACATCGGCGACGTGGCGATCAACACCTTCAACCTGCTCGACGCCGTGCGCATCATCGAAGAAGCCTACGACGAGATCCTCGAACACGACGTGATCCCGATGACCCTGGGTGGCGACCACACCATCACCCTGCCGATCCTGCGGGCGATCCACAAGAAACACGGCAAGGTCGGGCTGGTGCATATCGATGCCCACGCCGATGTGAACGACCATATGTTCGGCGAGAAAATCGCCCACGGCACCACCTTCCGCCGCGCCGTGGAAGAAGGCTTGCTGGACTGCGACCGTGTGGTGCAGATCGGCCTGCGCGCCCAGGGCTACACCGCCGAAGACTTCAACTGGAGCCGCAAACAGGGTTTCCGCGTGGTCCAGGCCGAAGAATGCTGGCACCACTCCCTCGCACCGCTGATGGCCGAAGTGCGTGAAAAGGTCGGCGGCGGCCCGGTGTACCTGAGCTTCGACATCGACGGCATCGACCCGGCCTGGGCTCCGGGCACCGGCACCCCGGAAATCGGCGGGCTGACCACCATCCAGGCCATCGAGATCATCCGTGGCTGCCAAGGTCTCGACCTGATTGGTTGTGATCTGGTAGAAGTTTCGCCGCCCTACGACACCACCGGCAACACCTCGTTGCTGGGTGCCAACCTGCTGTACGAAATGCTCTGCGTATTGCCGGGCGTGGCGCACCGCTGATGAGCACGCACGAGGTGCTGCAAGCCGCCGCCGAGCTGGTGGCGGCCTTCGCCCGCAATGATCGCGCCGCCTACTTCGGCGCGTTCACGGCCGATGCCAGCTTTGTGTTCTACACCCTCCCCCAGCCGCTGCTCAGCCGCGATGCCTACCAGGCGTTGTGGGACAGCTGGCGTCGGGACGAGGGGTTCGAAGTGCTGTCGTGCACCTCGAGCAACGCCGTGGTCAGCCTGCAGGGCGACGTGGCGATATTTATCCATGACGTGGCCACCGAGCTGCGCATGAACGGGGAGCAATTCAAAAGCCAGGAACGCGAGACCATTGTCTTCACACGGCAAGGATCTGGCGCACAACAAAAACAAGGCCTGTGGCTGGCCTGTCACGAACATTTGTCCGCTATGCCGGAAGGGCTGCCGCCCCCTTAGCCAATGTGATCGGAGCTGATCATGAATAATAAAAACAACGATAAAAGTATTCGAAAAATAGAAACCAACGGGGTCGAGCAGATCCCGGACCACGAACGTACCGCCGGCCCCAAGGATCTGTTCCGACTGATCTTCGGCGGTGCCAATACCTTTGCCACCGCCGTGCTGGGCTCCTTTCCCGTGCTGTTTGGCCTGTCATTCCAGGCCGGCGTCTGGGCGATTGTGCTGGGCGTGCTGGTGGGTGCGCTGATCCTGGCGCCCATGGGCCTGTTCGGGCCGATCAATGGCACCAACAACGCCGTGTCTTCCGGTGCGCATTTTGGTGTGCACGGGCGGATCGTCGGCTCGTTTCTGTCGCTGCTGACGGCGATTGCCTTCTTCTCACTGTCGGTGTGGAGTTCGGGTGATGCGCTGGTGGGCGGTGCGAAACGTCTGATCGGCCTACCGGAAACCGACCTGACCCTGGGGCTGGCCTACGGGGTGTTCGCCATTCTGGTGCTGACGGTGTGCATCTACGGCTTTCGCTTCATGCTGTGGGTCAACCGCATTGCGGTGTGGGCGGCGAGCCTGTTGTTCCTGCTGGGTATCTTCGCCTTCGCGCCGGCTTTCGACAGCCACTTCGCAGGCTCCGTCGCGCTGGGGCAGACCGGCTTCTGGGCCGCCTTCATCGGCGCCGCGCTGGTCGCCATGAGCAACCCGATTTCCTTCGGCGCGTTCCTCGGCGACTGGTCGCGCTACATCCCGCGTGAAACGCCGAAAATGCACATCATGCTGGCGGTGGTCCTGGCACAAATCGCGACGTTGATCCCGTTCCTGTTCGGCCTGGCCACCGCGACCATCGTGGCGATCAAGGCACCGGACTACATCGCGGCGAATAACTACGTCGGCGGTTTGCTTGCAGTGGCACCGACCTGGTTCTTCCTGCCGGTGTGCCTGATTGCGGTGATCGGCGGCATGTCCACCGGCACCACCTCGCTGTATGGCACCGGGTTGGACATGTCCAGTGTGTTCCCGCGCCTGCTGTCACGGGTCAAGGCCACCTTGCTGATTGGGGTGATGTCGATTGCCTTCATCTTTATCGGACGTTTCGCCGCCAACCTGGTGCAGAGCGTGTCGACCTTCGCCGTGCTGATCATCACCTGCACCACGCCGTGGATGGTGATGATGATCATCGGCCTGATCGTGCGTCGCGGCTTTTACTGCCCGGATGACTTGCAGGTGTTCACCCGTGGAGAAACCGGCGGTCGCTACTGGTTCAGCCATGGCTGGAACTGGCGCGGGCTGGGGGCGTGGATTCCGAGTGCGCTGGTGGGTCTGTGCTTCGTCAACCTGCCGGGGCAGTTTGTCGGGCCGCTGGGCAACCTGGCCGACGGCATCGATATCAGCCTGCCGGTGACGCTGGGACTGGCCTCGGTGGTGTACCTGACCTTGCTTCGTGTGTTCCCGGAACCGGCGGCCGTCTACGGGCCCGCCGACCCTCGCAGCAAGCGCACGGATGCGCGCGTTAAACCGGCGCTGCAACCCGCCGCCTGATCGCCCATAAAAAAGATAATCGGAGAACCGCCGTCATGGCTTTGGATTTATTCGTCGTACTCATCTACGCCGCCGGCATGCTCGTGCTCGGCTACTACGGCATGCGCCGCGCCAAGACCCACGAAGACTACCTGGTGGCCGGGCGCAACCTGGGCCCGTCGCTGTACATGGGCACCATGGCCGCCACGGTATTGGGCGGTGCGTCCACCGTCGGCACCGTGCGCCTGGGTTATGTGCATGGCATTTCCGGCTTCTGGCTGTGTGCCGCGCTGGGCATGGGCATCATTGCGCTGAACCTGTTCCTGGCCAAGCCGCTGTTGAAGCTGAAGATCTTCACCGTGACCCAGGTCCTGGAAAAACGCTACAACCCCATGGCCCGCCAGGCCAGCGCTGTGATTATGCTGGCTTATGCACTGATGATCGGCGTGACGTCGATCCTGGCCATCGGCACTGTGTTGCAGGTGTTGTTCGGCTTGCCGTTCTGGATCTCGGTGCTGCTCGGCGGTGGCGTGGTGGTGGTGTACTCGACCATCGGCGGCATGTGGTCGCTGACCCTGACCGACATCGTGCAGTTCGTGATCAAGACCGTCGGTCTGATGTTTATCCTGCTGCCGATCTGCCTGTACCGCGTCGGCGGCTGGGATGAGTTGGTCGCGAAGCTGCCGGCGTCGAGCTTCAGCTTCACCGCCATCGGCTGGGACACGATCATCACCTACTTCATGATCTACTTCTTCGGCATCCTGATCGGCCAGGACATCTGGCAGCGGGTGTTCACCGCCCGTGATGAAAAGGTCGCCCAGTACGCCGGCACCTTCGCCGGTTTCTACTGCATCCTCTACGGCCTGGCCTGTGCGCTGATCGGTATGGCCGCGCACGTGCTGATCCCGGACCTGGACAACGTCAACAATGCGTTTGCCGCTATCGTGAAAGCCTCGCTGCCAGATGGCATCCGTGGCCTGGTGATTGCCGCGGCACTGGCGGCGATGATGTCCACCGCCAGCGCCGGCCTGCTCGCTGCCTCCACCGTACTGACCGAAGACCTGCTGCCGCGCCTGCGTGGCGGCAAACAGTCGAGCCTGGCCGTCAACCGCCTGTTCACGATGCTGACAGGTGTTGCCGTGCTGGGCATCGCACTGGTAGTCAGCGATGTGATCAGCGCCCTGACCCTGGCCTATAACCTGCTGGTGGGCGGCATGTTGATCCCGCTGATCGGCGCGATCTTCTGGAAGCGCGCCACCACCTCCGGGGCAATTACTTCCATGACGCTGGGCTTTGTGACCGCGCTGGTATTCATGATCAAGGATGGGCTGGATGCGAACACGCCGATCTATTACAGCCTGGCGGTGGGGCTGGTGAGCTTTGTGGTGGTGAGTGTGTTGTCGCGTCGGCCAGAGGGCGTGGCGGCCAGCGCGGTTTGAGAGACAGCGGGTTTTAGAGGGGTTTCTTCAGCGGGCGCGACGTCGGATGTCGCGCCCGTTTTTTTCATTCAACCGCCAGGTTCTGGTTTGCCTGGATGATCTCCTGGACCAGGGAGGCCCATAACAGTCCTTGCGTTGTGCCGGCGGCGTAGGTTCCTCCGGCTGCGATGTGGTGGTGGGCGCAACAGTAAACTATCGACACGCCTTCCTCCTCACAGGCTATAACGATGAAGTGCTCCCTGCTCTGCGCGGCGATCTGGACCGGACTTAAAGGCTGTGATGGAAACCGAACCCCGGAGCTTCCCAAAAGCGCTTTGATCTCCTTCTTCAGATGGATAAGTTCCAGGCCGTAGCTCGAAACCTCAACATCCCGAGCCTGCGCGAATTTCGCCAGCGTTGGGTTGTCAGCCAGAAACTTGTCAAACAGCTCGATACCTGCACGATTGCACTCAACGACCAAGTACGGATCGGCATAACTGACACCATCGCTCTTCTGATCTCCCCCATACACCGTGACCTGATAATTCGCCAACCGGAGCATCACGGCCAGGAACAGGCCATTAATGCCTCTGCCGATGATTGAAACACGCGGCGCACTGGCCGCTGCGGGCAGAGAAGGGAGCGTCAATGACTGTGCAAGTTTACGCCTCACCAGACCGCGCAAGGCCATCAAACTCAGCTGTATTGAAACGGCATAGTCAAGGTCGCGGTGGCAGGCCTCGGTAGTTGACGCCTGGGTAGTCAGCGTCGCAGGCCGGTACCAAGTGGAGACCTCACAGCCGAGCCTCTGTGTGCGTTGTCGGAACTCATCCAGTGTCGCAGGCCCATAGTCCAATACCAGCTGGATATGTTCAGCCTCGGCCAGGGCGTACAACGCACCGTCGCTGAAGACGTCCGGCTTGGCGACACAGATCAGGCGGGCTTGGCGGTGCAGGCACTGAATGAGGACCCGATCGAGGCGATGAACGGACTCGTCATTGAGGGATACGCATACTGCGACAGCGGCGGCGCCCTCCAAGGCCTCGAACCAGTCCACGACAAATGACACTCGACTGTCGGAGGCGGGATTGCCGAGAGTATCCGACGCTCGACCTGGCCGGACCAGCACTCTGATCCGAACATTGGGATCTCGATCAAGCAACAGGTTGACCAGTTCTTTCCCCACATTGCCGTATCCCAGTACACGCACGTCACGGGGGATGGAACCATCCGCCAGTCTCAGCCAACGCAGGATATAGGCGGCCACATGCGGCGCATTCACCCCTGGGGTGTTGAGTACTTGAATGGCGTGGGATTCACACAGGTCCAGTCGTATCTTGTCCAAACTCGTGCCCCTGCGGATCAAACAGAGGTTTCCAAAGGGGTGGGAGGTACGCCATTGCTCCAGGACATCTGCATCGATGGGTTGGTCTCCAACAATGATGGTTGTTGGACGCAGGAGCGCGATCTGTATCAGCAGCGCCTGCCTGGTCAATGCCGGCGAAAGAAACACGACGTTTCTGGGCGCGTCGGCCCTCCAGCCTTTCGACACAGGCGCAGCGTGTAAAACACAGTCGGTTGTGGTGATGAGTGACGCGGCGACCGGAGGAACCGAAGAGAGCAACATAGCTTTGTCTCCAACAACTCTGACTGACACCTCGAAAAGAGGTACTCAATAAAACGTTGGGGCGCTATGAATAGGCGCTTGAGTTTCAAGCTATGGGTATTTCTAGAATTAGATAAGCCAGCTGATTCCGACTGACAGGTAGTCCGATTCTGACCATTAGTCAAAACGCTTGAAGAGAGGCGGATGCTCACCCTAAAACGGGGCGACGTTAGCTGTCGCACATTTCTTTGGCCTGGTGCAAAACGACTGTGGGAGCGGGCTTGCTCGCGAAGGCGGTGTGTCAGTACATAAAATGTTGACTGACACACCGCCTTCGCGAGCAAGCCCGCTCCCACATGGATTCTGAGGCGATTTACAGGTCGCGTTTTATCGCCGACGTGGACGACGCTGCTCGTCATCTGTGCGAATCGGCACCGGCTGCAGCGGAGGCTCGATCAAGCCCAGTGCAACACCCAGGTCATGGAGCCAGTTTTGAATTTTCTCTTTCATGGTTGCCCCCTTTGAGGGTAATGCGAGTAGGCGCAAGTTCTGTCGCCCTTTCCTACAGTGATAGTAGCCCTAAGTCCTACGTATTGCTTGAACGAAAACACAACGAACTATTACTGAATTCATCAAAATCCTGACGGATCGCTCAAGCGATGGCGCGGGTGTCTTGCACAACCGCAGCGTTGCCGGCTTGCTGCAGGTCGATCCATGCGTTGAGGTTAGCGCCGAGCATACCCTTTCGCCACATCAGCCAGGTGGTCGCAGTGGCAAAAGGCCCTGTCAGCGGATGAACGGACACGCTGTCCTTGCCAGGCAGGCTGTCGAGCATCGATTCGGACATTAGCGCCACGCCCGACCCGGCGATCACACAGGCGAGCATGCCTTGGTAGGACTCGATCTCAATCGCCCGGCCCATGGCCACGCGCTCATGGGAGAACCAGGTCTCCAGGCGGGTGCGGTAGGCGCAACTGCGACGGAAGGTGAACACCGAGCGCCCCGCTACATCCTGAGGCCCACGCACGGGGGGATGATCGGCTTCGCAAATCAGCACCAGACGTTCTTCGCACAGGGCGATGCCGTCCAGGGAGGCGATGGTGATGGGGCCGTCCACAAAGGCCGCATCCAGGCGACCGGTGATCAACCCTTCGAGCAACTCCCCGCTGGGCGCCGATTGCACCTGAAGGTTCACCATCGGATAAGCCTTGTGATAGCCCGCCAACAGCTTCGGCAAATGCACCGCGGCCGTGCTGTACATGCTGCCCAATACGAAATCGCCAGCCGGTTGCCCACCTTGCACGGCGCCATGGGCTTCATCATGCAGGGCCAGTAGACGAGTGCTGTAGTCCAGCAGCACCTTGCCCGCAGGAGAAAGCTGCAAGCGCTGGCGTTCACGCACGAACAGCTCTACACCGAGCTGCTCCTCCATTTGCTTGAGGCGCGTCGACAGGTTCGACGGCACCCGGTGCAAGCGGTCAGCCGCACGGGTAATGGAGCCCTCTTCCGCCACGGCCTGGAAAATGCGCAATTGACTGAACTCCATGAGTTTCTCCAAAACTGAACAAGTTGCTCACTATTATTCAATTTTACAGAAAGTCAATCCACCTTAGCCTGAAGGTATTCGCTTAGCCGCAGGAAATCTGACCATGTCTCCCTTGATTCGCTTAACTGCCAGCTTTGTCGCCTTGATGATGGCGATGGGGATTGGCCGCTTCGCCCTCACCCCGCAAATGCCGCACCTGCTCAGCGAGGGGCAGATCGACTTGACCGGTGCGGGCCTGATCGCCGCCGCCAATTACCTGGGCTACTTCGTCGGCGCGGTGGATTCGATCTTCGCGCGCAGCCATCACCACGTCCGTGGCCGGTTGTTTGGCGGGTTGTGGCTGTGCGTGCTGCTGACCCTGGCGTCGTACTGGGCTCATGGCTTTTGGCCACACCTGTTGCTGCGCTTTGGCACCGGCGTCGCCAGTGCCTGGGCATTGGTGATGATCACCAGCCTGAGCCAGCCGCTGGCGATTGCCGCCGGACGTCCGCGCCTGGGTGCCTTGGTGTTTGCCGGTCCGGGACTGGGGATTTTGCTGACGGGCTTGCTGGCGGTGGGCTCCAATCTGCTGGGGCAAAGCTCCGCAACGTTGTGGCTGGTGTATGGCGCAGTGGCGCTGGTGATGTTGCTGGCGATTCTGCCTTTCCTGCCCAAGCCGTCTGCCGCCGCCCCCCTTAGCGGCCACTCCGACGCGGGCACTAATGGCAGCATCGCGCATTTGTGCTGGATCTACGTACTGTTCGGCCTGGGCTACATCATCCCGGCGACGTTCCTGTCGCAGATGGCCAACCCGCAGTTCAAGGGGGCCTGGCAGGCCGACCTGTTCTGGCCGTGCTTCGGCCTGGCCGCCGCGATCGGTGTGGTGGTGGCGACCCTGCGCCGCAAGGACCCGAACACCACGCGCCGCTGGCTGATGACCACGCTATGGCTGCAAGCGGCCGGGGTGTTTGCCTGCTTGCTGGGCAATGGCTGGGGCCTGGCACTGGGGGTCTTGCTGTGTGGCGGGCCGTTCCTGGCCTGCATGCAGTTGGTGATGGCCCGGCTGCGGGACGTCGCGCCCCATGGCTACCAGCGCAGCACCGGGCTGTTGACCGCCAGCTTTGCCATCGGCCAATTGAGCGGGCCGTTGCTGGCGTCAGTCAGCAGCCACCTGAGCGGTGGCCTGCAACCGGCGCTGGTGGTCGCCGGGGCAGGCTTGTTGGTGGCGGGCTCGGTGTTGATCAGCCGACAACCAGCGGCGCAGGCACACGCACCTGTTCACGTCGCGCCAGTACCAGGAAAAACAGCCCACCCAGGAAGCACCCGGTAAACCAGGCAAAGTTGGCCATGCCCTGCAAGGCCGGGGTGAAGGTGATCGCGACGCCCACCAGCGTCGCGGGCACCAATGCCTTGATCGCCGTCCAGTTCACGCCACCGTCGAAGTAGTAGCGCCCGCTGGGGCTGTCATCGAACAGTGCATCCACGTCGATCTGCTGTTTTTTGATCAAATAGAAATCCACCAGCAGGATCCCGAACAGCGGCCCGATAAACGCCGCGAGGATGTCCAGGGTGTAGTGGATCATCAGCGGGTTATTGAACAGGTTCCACGGGGTGATGAAGATCGACGCCACGGCAGCGATCATCCCGCCGGCGCGCCAGCTGATCTTGCTCGGTGCGACGTTGGCGAAGTCAAACGCCGGGGACACGAAGTTGGCGACGATATTGATGCCGATGGTCGCGGTGACGAAGGCAAAGGCCCCGAGCAATACGGCCATGCTGTTGTCGATGCGCGACACGGTGGCGATCGGGTCATGCAGCATTTCACCAAACACCGGCAAGGTGCCCGAGACAATCACCACGGTCACCAGGGAAAACGCCAGGAAATTCACCGGCAGCCCCCAGAAGTTGCCGCGTCGTACGTCCTGCATGCTGCGGCAGTAACGGCTGAAGTCACCGAAGTTCAATGTTGGCCCGGAGAAATACGACACCACCAGCGCCGTCGCCACAACGACCTGGCCAAACGCCTGCCAGCCCGACAGGGATTTTTCCGCCAGGGTAAAACTGATGTTCGACCAACCGGCCTTCCACACGATCCAGCCGGCCAGGGCAAACATCACCGCGTACACCACCGGCCCGGCCCAATCGATAAAACGGCGGATCGACTCCATGCCCGCCCAGAACACCGCTGCTTGCAACACCCACAGGCTGAGGAAACCAAACCATCCAAGGTAGGACAGGCCTGCAAAATGCGGCTCTGCATACACCGCCATCTGTGGGAAGAAGCGCAGCACCACGATGATCAAGGCACTCGACGCCAGGTACGTCTGAATCCCGTACCAGGCCACGGCGATCAGGCCGCGAATCACCGCCGGAATATTCGCGCCAAACACACCAAACGCCAGCCGGCAGATCACCGGATAAGGCACCGCAGCCTGCTGGCTTGGCTTAGCCACCAGGTTGGCGATCAACTGCACAATGCAGATCCCCACGAGCAAGGCGATCAACACCTGCCAACTGGCCAGCCCCAGGGCGAACAAGCTGGCGGCGAACACGTAGCCGCCGACGCTGTGCACGTCGCTCATCCAGAAGGCGAAGATGTTGTACCAGTTCCACTTTTGCGGCAGCGGGCCCAAGTCCTGGTTGTACAGGCGTGGGCTGTAGCCTTTGGGCAATTGTTCGGTCATCGCTGGGCTCCTCGAAATACCGGCCTGCGCTTCCGTCACGGGGTGCATACGGGAGGCGGCATGGTTTGTATACGAGATAGTCAGCAGAATGCGTGCCAATTGAACGCAATCCCTTTGGCACGGCGCTCCAAAGGGACTGATAACGGGCTATAGGGCGGCGCCACGCTCAGCAACGGTGCACAGATATCCTGTACACAATCAGCGTTGCACTCGTTGTGCACACAGGTAGCCCACCGTACAGCATGCGGCGGTCAGGAACGTCCCCCAGGCCATGTCCATGATCGCCAATCGAGCGGACCAACCTTGCAGCGTGGCCCAGTTGCTCAGGTCATAGGTGCCGTAGGCGACCAGGCCGAGCAAGGCGCCCAGGCGGGCGGCGCGTTGCCAGCTTGCGCTGGGCAAGACCACGAACACGACGCAACCGAGCACATAAAGGAGATAGAACAGCGTTGCGGGCAACAGCCGAGGTTGATCCAGCATCAGTGGACCCAACAGGGACTTATAGGTGGGGCCCATGATGACGCCGAGCCAGAGGCCGTCCAGTATCAGGAAGGCGAGCAACGTGCCGAGGTAGGCGAACAGCGTTTTCTTATTCATTGAGGCGGCCTCTGTAGACGCCAATGGGCGCCTACAGAAGAGCAGAACGCACTCAGCTTAGTTCAATGCGATCGGCATGAATCACAATCTGGCCCTGCTTATACAGCGCACCGATGGCCTTCTTGAAGTTGCCCTTGCTCACGCCGAACAAGTTGCTGATCACCGCCGGGTCGCTCTTGTCGCTGACCGGCAACGTGCCGTTGTTTTCACGCAACTTGGCGAGGATCTTCGAGTTCAGGCTGGAGGCCGCTTCCTGGCCAACCGGTTGCAGGCTCAGGCTGATGTTACCGTCGGCACGGATCTCTTTGATAAAGCCTTTTTCTTCCTTGCCCGGGCGCAGGAACTTGAACACTTCGTTCTTGTGGATCAGGCCCCAGTGCTTGTTGTTGATGATCGCCTTGAAACCCATGTCCGTGGCTTCGGCCACCAGCAGATCGACTTCCTGGCCCACCTGGTAGTTGGACGGTGTCTTGTCCAGGTAGCGATCCAGGCGTGCAGTGGCGGTGATGCGCTTGGTGTGCTTATCGAGATAGACATGCACCACGCAGTATTCACCGGCCGTCAACTGGCGCTTTTCTTCCGAATACGGCAGCAGTAGATCCTTGGGCAACCCCCAGTCGAGGAACACGCCAATACTGTTGACTTCCACCACTTTCAAACTGGCGAATTCACCGACTTGAACTTTGGGTTTTTCAGTCGTGGCGATAAGTTTGTCATCGCTGTCCAGATAAATGAAAACGTTGAGCCAGTCTTCATCTTCACTGGGAATATCTTTGGGGATATACCGATTGGGCAAGAGGATTTCGCCATCTTGCGCACCGTCCAGGTACAAACCGAAGTTAGTATGTTTAACCACTTGCAAGCTGTTGTAGCGCCCGACTAAAGCCATGTCCAAACCCCTCATTACGTCGGCGGCATTCTACCCGAGTTGCGCTCGCCACGCGCGGGCGCCTGAAAAATCGCGGGCTGGCGTGGCCTTCCAATGGCACAGCCCCGCTCGTCCGATTACTGGACTGAATTTTCCAGCGCTGCCGAACGCCCTCCATCCCCGTGGTTTCGAGTTAAAACAGTAAGTTAGAGGCTTATTTCAAAGATGAACTTTGGCTATTTCCACACCCGACACTTATTCCAGGAGGATATTTACCAAGCAATTGTCAAGTCATTCCTGTACGATGCCTGGCCAAGTTAATTTTCTACAGGTTAGTGGCCGCCATGCGCGTAAAAGCATCCAACAGCAAAGCAAAGCCAGCTCCCGCCGTTGAAACCAGCGAGTCGATCAACAGCCAGATTGCGGCGTTCCTCAAGTCCGGCGGCGAAATCCAGCAAATTGCCAAGGGCGTAAGCGGCCAGACTTTCGGCCCGTCCAAGCAGATCAGCCTGGGTAAAAAGTAATACCGCGCAATCCCCCTGGTCCCTAAGCGTCTTGACTTTCAAGGCGCTAGGACTAGAGCCTCAAGTCCCCCCCGCTATACCTCTAATCGACGAACGGGCCTCACCGCCTGCCATTCGCCGGTATGCTTGCACACGTCTAGCACGGGCATCTGCCCGATTTCATCCGTCACTGCTCCTCGCTTTTCATGGAGTGAAGCATGTTCAAATCCTGCATCTTCCTGGTCTTTGCCCTGGTTGCCAGCCCCCTCGCCGAAGCGCAGGTCTTCCAGCGTGAATTGGGCGATTTCGACCTGAAATTGGGCACCACACCCAGCCGAAGCATGGCCCAGGGCCTGGTCAAGCCCACCTCCCCCGGCAGCGACTCGTTCCATGGCGGGCTGGACCTGAGCCACGACAGTGGCCTGTACTTCGGTCAGTTTTCACCCAACATGGGCTTGTCTTCGTCCAGCAACCTCGAAATCGATTCCTACATGGGTTTCAAACACCCCTTCGACCAGACCCTGGGTTACGAAGTAGGCCTGATCCACTACAGCTACCCCAAGCTCAGCCCCCTCGACAGCCAGGAGTTCTACGGCGGCCTGAACCTGTTGGGCAACCGCTTCGGGGCGTCCTTCAGCAACGACCCGGACCGCCAGGACAGCACCCTGTTCGCCGACCTCGGTGGCACGCAGCCATTTGGCATCGGCGTCAGTATGAAATACACCACCCATCAGTTGGGCACTCCGGTTTCGGTGGACGGCGGCTCCATTCGCAGCTTCAGCGACTGGTCGGTGCAATTCTCCCGGGAGTGGATGGGCGTTGATTTGAATCTGATCTACAGCGACTCCAGCCTCAGCGGCGGGGATTGCTCGGCCTACTCCGGACACAATTCGCAATGCGATGGCCTGTTGACGCTGAAGGCTGCGCGGTCGTTTTATTGATGGGCTGAACTGTTGCAACCGCTGCGGGTTCACATGTGATAACCCACTCTGCGAAGGACCCGCCCATGCTGCGTCGGCTCAAACTACTGATGCTATTACTGAGCCTGAGCCTGGTGCTCGCCGGCTGCAATCGCGTGGGCCTGGCCTACCGCAACCTGGACGTGATCATCCCCTGGACCCTCAACGACTACCTGGACATGAACGCCGGGCAGAAGAGCTGGTTCAACGACACCCTCAAGCAGCACCTGGCCTGGCACTGCACCACGCAATTGCCGGGTTACCTGGATTGGCTGGACCGCCTGCAGCGGATGGCCGATGACAATCAGGTCACCGACGCTGCCTTGCAGGCCCGTACCGTCGAGGCCAAGCAGGCCATCAACGAAATCGCCCACGAGATCACCCCCTCCGCCATCCAACTGCTACAGGGCCTGGATGATCAGCAGGTCAAGGACATGAACGACGCGCTGGCCAAGGACCTGCGCAAACGCCAGGACGAATACCTCAAGCCGCCCCTGGCACAGCAGATCAAGGAGCGCGCCGAACGCATGAATAAACGCCTGGACGCCTGGATCGGCCCGCTCAGCGCCAGCCAGCAGAACCGCGTAACCGCGTGGTCCATCGCCCTGGGCGAGCAGAACCGGGAATGGATCGGCAATCGCGCCCGCTGGCAGGCGCAATTTATCGACGCCGTGCAACAACGCCGCAGTGCCGATTTCCCGCAGAAGATCCAGCAGTTGCTGGTTGACCGCGAAAGCCTGTGGACCCCGGAGTACAGAACGGCCTATGCCCGGACGGAAGCGGCGGCGCGCAGCCTGATTGTCGATGTGATGGCCGAAAGTACGCTGCAACAACGGCAGAAACTCACGCAGAAAATCGACAAGGTCCGCAGTGATTTCCAGGCACTTAAATGCTTGAAGAGCGCGCAGTCCTAACCGGGCACCAACGTCCCCAGCCAGGCCACCAGCGCCAGGATCAACACCACTGCGGCAGACTCCAGCGCAATGCTGCGACGCAGTGCTTTGACTGCCACGGTAGTGTCGCCCGCCGCCAGGGCGCGTTGCAGCAACGGCGTGAATTGCGAGCGATTGAGCGCCGCCAGCCCCAGCATCACACCGAACACGCCCAACTTGACGCACAACAGGAGCGCGTAGGTGCCCCCGGTGATGCCATCGAGGTTCGGCCCGACCACAAACAGATAATTCGCCACGCCCGTGCCGATCAGCACCGCTACGAACAGCATGCCCATCCGCTCGAACGCCGCCAGCGCGTGGGCCAGCCTGTGGAGCGCCGGTAACGAGGTACTCCTCAGCGCCAACCCGAATGCAGCCAGCGCGCCGACCCAACCCGCCGCCGCCAGCAGGTGCGCACTGTCGCTGAGGACGTGCCACAACCCCTGCGTACCCTCATGCATCACGCCGTGTCCAGCCCACGCCAGCGTCACCAGCGCAATCGCGCCGAACAGCGGCGCCAGTCCGGTATTGAGCGCAACCAGCACCAACGCCACCATTCGCAAGCTCCAGGTCCAGCCCAGCTCGGTCTGCCAGAGCATCATCTGCAGGTGCGGCCACAGCGTTTGCCAATCTTCAGCGCCGCTCATGGCCTGGGTCATGACCAGCAGCGACGCCACCGACAGCAGTACGCCCAGGCACGCCGCCAGCCGCAACAGCGGCTGCAGATTCAATAGGCGGCGGTCGCCATAGAGGCCAAACAACCCCAGGCCGAACACCAGCATCAAATCCAGATAAAGCGCAAAACGCAGGAATATCGAGACCGCCTCACTCATGGCTGGACGCTGAACATCACATTCCCCAGGATCGGATGCGTATCGGACGACACCGCGCGCCAATCCACCCGATAAGTACCCGCCGTCAGCGCGGACGCCGGCTTGATCAGCATCACCTTGGGATCGGTACTGGCGGCGACGCTGGCTTTCACCGGCATCGGCGAGTGAGACATGCCGGGCATATCGGTCATGGTCAGTTTGGCGCCAGAAAACTGCGTCAGCAGGTTTTCCGAGAAACGCAGTTCAATCACGGCGGGTGGCGCCCCCTTGGCCCCATCCGATGGTGTGGACGACAGCAGCTTTGGATGAGCTGATACCGCCAGGC
Organism: Pseudomonas sp. FW305-3-2-15-C-LB1; assembly: GCF_058787615.1. Lineage (NCBI taxonomy): Bacteria > Pseudomonadati > Pseudomonadota > Gammaproteobacteria > Pseudomonadales > Pseudomonadaceae > Pseudomonas > Pseudomonas sp. FW305-3-2-15-C-LB1. The sequence continues at coordinate 387,416 of NZ_JBYSZX010000002.1, forward strand.
TGGTGATCAGTCCGGCGCACAGCACAGTAGTTTTCAACAATGACATGCAAGGCTCCAGGCCGCTCATGGCGGCGAGTGAGTTATAGGATGGGTAAAACCGTCAGAACCACAGACGCACACCGACCACCCAGCGCCATTGGCTGATGTCTTCGCCTTCATCCCGTGCGTATTGCGCGGTCTGGCCGTAGCTGCGGTTCCAGCTGACGCCCACGTAGGGCGCGAACTCACGGCGTACTTCGTAACGCAACCTCAAACCCAGCTCACTGTCCGACAGGCCCGAACCGACGCCGCGCGGCGGGTCGTTGCGTCCATAGAAGTTGAGTTCAGCGGTGGGCTGCAGGATCAGCCGGTTGGTCAGCAGGATGTCGTAGTCGCCTTCCAGGCGAGCAGCGGTACGACTCGCATCACCGACAAACAACGTGGCTTCGGCTTCGAAGTTGTACAGCGCCATGCCCTGGGCGCCGAACGCCGCCCAGGTCTGGCCGTCGCCCGGTTTGAAGTCATGGCGCACGCCGCCCACCAGGTCCCACCACGGGCTGATGGCGTGCCCCCACAGGGCCTGCACCTCGGCACTTTCAGTGCGGCCGGCACTGCGCTCGCCTTCACTGCGCAGCCACAGACGGTCGATATCGCCGCCAACCCAGCCTTTGATATCCCAGTTCAGCGCGCCTGCACCGTCACCGCCCTGCCATTCCAACTGGTTGATCAGCAGCAGCGAATTGACGCCACTGTCATGAACCCTGTGCCCACCGGGGGCGTTGTACACCGCCGCGCGATCAGCATCGGTCAGCGCCGGGATCGGTGTGCGGCTCTCGGTGAGCGCCGGTGTCGCCGGGCTCATGCCCTGGAACTCGTCGGCCTGCACCAACGGAGCGAACGCCAGCCCGATAACGGCGAATAAAACACGATGGCTCATGCTTGCGTCCTTATTCATGCACGCGCACCTCTCGGAACATGCCCATTTCCATGTGGTACAGCAGGTGGCAGTGATAGGCCCAGCGCCCCAGCGCATCGGCGGTTACCCGGTAGCTGCGCCGCGAGCCCGGCGGCATGTCGATGGTGTGCTTGCGCACCTGGAACTGGCCGTTTTCATCCTCCAGATCACTCCACAAGCCATGCAGATGAATGGGATGGCTCATCATGGTGTCGTTGACCAGCACCAGCCGGACCCGCTCGCCATACGTGAGCTGCAAGGGTTCGGCATCGGAAAACTTCACGCCATTGAACGACCAGGCGAACTTCTCCATGTGCCCGGTGAGGTGCAGCTCAAGGGTGCGGCTGGGGTCGCGGCCGTCAGGGTCTTCAAAGGTGCTGCGCAAGTCGGCGTAAGTCAGGACACGCCGGCCGTTGTTGCGCAGGCCGATGCCGGGGTCGTCGAGCTTGGGCACCGGGTTCATGGCCTGCATGTCCACCAGCGGGTTGCCTTGCTCGCTGGCCGGATGGGCCTGCATCGACATGGCGCTGTGATCCATGCCCGCCATGTCCGGCATATCCGCCATGGCGCCGTGGTCCATGCCGCCCATGCCCATGTCGTCCATGGTGATCCAGGGGCGCGGGTCCAGCGCCGGCACCGACGCGATTGCTCCCGCTTGAAGGGCCAGCGTGCCGCGGGCGTAACCACTGCGGTCCATCGACTGCGCAAACAGGGTGTAGGCGGCCGCGGTAGGTTCGACCAGCACATCAAAGGTCTCCGCCACGGCAATGCGGAACTCATCGACACTCACTGGCTGCACCGGCTGGCCATCGGCGGCGATCACCGTCATTTTCAGCCCCGGGATGCGCACATCGAAATAGCTCATCGCCGAGCCGTTGATGAAGCGCAGGCGCAGGGTCTCGCCCGCCCGGAACAGGCCAGTCCAGTTGCGTTCCGGTGGCTGGCCGTTGAGCAGGTAGGTGTAGGTCTCGCCGCTGACGTCGGCCAGGTCGGTGGGGTTCATCTTCATCTGCGCCCACATCAGGCGATCGGCGGCGGTGGCCGACCAGCCCTGCTTGCCCACGTCCCGCACGAAATCGCCCACGGTGGGTTTGTGCAGGTTGTAGTAGTCGGACTGTTTCTTGAGGGTTTTCATCAGCGCAACCGGGTCTTCATCGGTCCAGTCCGACAGCATCACCACGTAGTCACGTTGGTAAGTGAAGGGCTCGGGCTCCCTGGGATCGATCACCAACGGGCCATACACACCCTGCTGCTCCTGAAACCCCGAGTGGCTGTGGTACCAGTAGGTGCCGTGCTGCTTGAGCGTGAACTGGTAGACAAACACCCCACCCGGCTCGATGCCCTTGAAGCTCAAGCCCGGCACACCGTCCATGGACGACGGCAGGAGAATGCCGTGCCAGTGGATCGACGTCGGCTCGGCCAGGCGGTTCTTCACGCGCACGGTGACCGTGTCGCCTTCGCGCCAGCGCAGCAAGGGGCCAGGCAGGCTGCCGTTGATGGTCAGCGCGGTACGGTTGCGACCGGTGAGGTTGACTGGCATCTGGTCGATGAACAAATCAAATTCGGTACCCGCCAGCACGGTGGGCTGACCGGGACTGGTGAGCGCCCAGACCGGGCTGCGCCAGAGCCCTAGCCCGCTGAGCAAGCTGCCGGCGGCCAGGCCTTTGACGAAGGTTCGTCGGGTAGTGGTGGAGTGCATGCCGATTCAATTCCATGGGTTGAATGGCAGCAGATTAGGCAGGGCCGGCTGTCAGCCAGCTTAGCGGCAGATTACCGATCTGACAGGTTCGCCCGGCACCGTACTCGGTGCCGGGCGTAGCGGGTCAGGCGATCTGCGCCTTGGAGGCCACTTCGGCAAAGGTCGTTGGGTCCAGTGCATCCGCCTGTTCGTCCAGCACCTGGCGCGGGTGATCATTGCCCGGGATCGAACTGTCGATCAGCGCCAACAGCTGCGCGCCGAGCGGAGTCAGGATGAAATTCTCACCATTGCCGCCCTCCTCTTCAGGGCGCGACTCGATGAAGCCGCGCTTGAACAACAGCGCTTCATAATCTGCCGCGGTCTTCTTGAGCGCGTCCAGGTTACCGGTGGACTCGCCCGCCGTGGCCTTCTCGGCCGCTTCCTGCTCGGCGTATTTGCGTGGGGCGAAGCTGCCCTCGCCGTTCTGCACTTCATGCAGCAGACGTTCGATCAGATCCCAGTTGTAAGTCGTCATCCTGATTCCTCCTGCAGGCGGGTGGAAAATAGCCTGTCTAGAGGTGTGACACGCCCTGTCGGTCACCGTTCAGCCGAATAGACGGACGTTATTTCTCTGAACTTTCCAGACGTTCGCGGCCTCAACAGCTCATATCCGCCAAGGAGGTGTACCCATGAAAACCCTGATGAACCTTGCCGTCGCGGCCGCGCTGTTTAGCGCCCTGCCCGCCTGGGCCTGTACGCCCGACGAAGCCACGAGCAAGCGCGAGCAATTGGCTCAGGAAGTGACCAGGCTGACCGAACAGAATCCGACCAAGGCCAAGGAGATCAACGACGAACTGCAGAAGATGGACCTGGATACGCAAAGCGCGGAGTTCCCCGACAAATGCCAGTTGATCGACGCCCGGCTCAAGGAACTCAAGGAAGCCGCCGCCAAAGCCAAAGACTGAGGGCATAAAAAAACCGGACAATCGTCCGGTTTTTTCACATCACCCTCGCCTTATTCGGCAGCCGGGGCTTGCGGCTTGCGGCGCTTGAGCGGTGCCATGCCGTCCTTGCTGACGAGCGACAGGTTGTCGGTCTTCGGCCGGTTGGCGATCTTGCGCTTGGTGGGCGACTTGGCGCCGGTTTTCTTCTTATCGCCCTTGGCGTCGGTCTTTTTCTTCTTCACGCCAACGGCCTTGCCCGAGGCCTTGACCTTCTTCGGCCCGGTGTAGGTGCCTTTGACCTCCTTGATGGTACGGCGCTCGAACGACTGCTTGAGGTAGCGCTCGATGCTCGACATCAGGTTCCAGTCGCCATGGCAGATCAGCGAGATGGCCAGGCCATCGTTGCCGGCACGCCCGGTACGGCCGATACGGTGCACGTATTCGTCGCCGCTGCGGGGCATGTCGAAGTTGATCACCAGGTCCAGGCCGTCCACGTCCAGGCCGCGTGCGGCAACGTCGGTGGCCACCAGGATCTTCACGCCGCCGGCCTTGAGGCGGTCGATGGCCAGCTTGCGGTCCTTCTGGTCTTTCTCGCCGTGCAGCACGAACGCCTTGTATTCCTGGGCCACCAGGCGGCCGTAGATGCGGTCGGCGGCGGCGCGGGTGTTGGTGAACACAATGGCTTTCTGATAGGTCTCGTTGGCCAGCAGCCAATTGAGGATCTGCTCTTTATGTACGTTGTGATCGGCGGTGACGATCTGCTGGCGCGTGGTCGCGTTCAGGTCGCTGACGTTGTTGACCTGCAGGTGCTCAGGATTGTTCAGCACCTTGGCGACCATCTCGCGCAGGGTGGAACCGCCGGTGGTGGCGGAGAACAGCATGGTCTGCTGGCGGTTGACGCACTCGCCCACCAGGCGCTGTACATCGTCGGCAAAGCCCATGTCGAGCATGCGGTCGGCTTCGTCCAGCACCAGCACTTCGACTTCCTTGAGGTCGAGGTTGCCGGCGTTGAGCTGCTCGATCATGCGCCCCGGGGTGCCGATCAGGATGTCCGGCACCTTGCGCAGCATGGCGGCTTGGACCTTGAAGTCTTCACCGCCGGTGATGATGCCGGACTTGATGAAGGTGAACTGGGAGAAGCGCTCGACTTCCTTCAAGGTCTGCTGGGCCAGCTCGCGGGTCGGCAGCAGGATCAGGGTCTTGATGCTGACGCGCACTTTGGCCGGACCGATCAGGCGGTTCAGCACAGGCAGGACAAAAGCGGCGGTCTTGCCACTCCCGGTTTGAGCTGTCACCCGCAGGTCACGCCCTTCGAGCGCGAGCGGGATGGCCGCTGCCTGCACAGGCGTAGGCTCGATAAATTTAAGCTCGGCCACGGCTTTGAGCAGGCGTTCGTGCAGGGCGAATTGGGAAAACACGGGTGCTACCTCGAAGAAATACAAAAAATCAGCTGCATAGGTTACCGGTTTCGGGCGCCCAAACCGAGTTTCTTTACGTGAACGGTGTGAATCGGCCGCTTTTTTGTCAGGACATTTGTCCATGGCGTCAACTTTGTTGCACTTAAATGCTCTAATCGCCCCGTCTTGTCCCACAGAAGAATCGGTTTCACCCATGGATATCAAACAGCTCTGGCTCAACGCCCAGGACCTCTGGGGCGCCCTCGATGAACACCCGCTGCTGCACGCCAGCCTCGGCTTGCTGGTGTTGCTGGTGGTGGCCCTGGTGCTCGGACGAGTGGCGCGCTACCTCATCCTCCACGCCGTCAAACTGCTTGGCCGGCAACCGTCCCTGCACTGGCTCAACGACCTGCGGCACAACAAGGTCTTCCATCGCCTGGCGCAGATGACGCCGTCACTGGTGATCCAGTTCGGCCTGTACCTGGTGCCGGACCTGAGCAAGACCGCCATCCTGTTCATCGGCAACGTGGCCCTGGCGCTGACCATCCTGTTCCTGGTGCTGGCCATCAGCGCCCTGCTCAACGCCCTGCTGGACATCTACGCCCGCACCGAACACGCGCGCACCCGCTCGATCAAGGGCTATGTGCAGTTGGCGAAGATGGTGCTGTTCGTGTTTGGCGCGATCATCATCGTCGCCACCCTGATCGACCGCTCGCCGCTGTTGCTGCTGTCGGGGCTGGGTGCGATGTCGGCGGTGATCCTGTTGGTGTACAAGGACACGTTGCTGTCGTTCGTCGCCAGCGTGCAGTTGACCAGCAACGACATGCTGCGGGTCGGCGACTGGATCGAAATGCCCCAGGTCGGCGCTGATGGTGATGTGGTAGACATCACGTTGCACACGGTCAAGGTGCAGAACTTCGACAAGACCATCGTCTCCATCCCCACCTGGCGCCTGATGTCCGAGTCGTTCAAGAACTGGCGCGGCATGCAGGCCTCCGGCGGGCGCCGCATCAAGCGCAGCCTGTTCATCGACGCCAGCGGCGTGCGCTTCCTGCGCGACGACGAAGAACTGCGCATGACCCAGGTGCACCTGCTCACCGACTACATCGGGCGAAAACAGGCCGAACTCAAGGCCTGGAACGAAGCCCAGGGCCACAGCGCGCAACTGTCGGCCAACCGCCGCCGCATGACCAACCTCGGCACCTTCCGCGCCTATGCCCTGGCCTACCTGAAAAGCCATCCGGACATCCAGCCGAACATGACCTGCATGGTGCGCCAGATGCAGACCACTGCCCAGGGCGTGCCGCTGGAGATCTACTGCTTCACCCGCACCACGGCATGGGCCGATTACGAGCGGATCCAGGGGGATATCTTTGATTACCTGCTGGCGGTGTTGCCGGAATTTGGCTTGAGTCTGTATCAGCAGCCGAGTGGCAATGACTTGCGCGCCGGGGTGTTGCCGGCGGTGTTGGGGGCCAGTCATTTGCCGGCCCCTGAAAGTCGCGCTGGCTAAACCAGGGAGCGGTTGGGCGCCTTCGCGCCCAACCGACTGATCCACACCGCCCCCAGAATCACCACCCCACCCAACGCCAACCGCCCCAGCGGTTCATGCTGGTTCCAGATCAGCAAATTCAGCAGCAACCCCACCGGCACATGCAGGTTATTCATCACCGCCAGGGTGCCACCCTGCACCAGGCAGGCGCCCTTGTTCCACCAGTACATGCCCAGCGCCGTACTGACCAGGCCAAGGAACACCAGCACGCCCCATTGCAGCGGCGCCTCCGGCAGGAAGTCAGCTTTGCCGAACAGCAGGAATGCCGGCAACACCACCAACAACGCGCCCACATAGAAGTAACCAAAGCGCCGGTAGTGCGGCAGGTCACTGGGGTAGCGCGCCACCAGGTGCTTGTACATCACCTGGCCGGCGGCGTAGGTGAAGTTGGCCAATTGCAGCAGCAGGAAACCGCCAAGGAAATGCGGGGTGATCTGGTCGAAGCGAATCACCGCTGCGCCTGCTACCGCCACGAGTGCGGCGACCAGTGCCCAGGGGTTGAAGCGACGGTTGAGGGCGTCCTCGATGAGGGTCACGTGCAACGGCGTGAGAATGGTGAACAGCAGCACTTCCGGCACGGTGAGCACACGAAAGCTCAAGTACAGGCACACATAGGTCACACCGAACTGCAGCGCGCCGATCACCAGCATGCCGCGCATGAAGGCCGGTTCCACCGAGCGCCAGCGGGTCAGCGGGATGAACACCAGCCCGGCCAGCAGCACACGCACCAGCACGGCGAAGTAGCTGTCGACGTGACCGGCGAGGTATTCGCCGATCAAGCTGAAGGAAAATGCCTGAATCAGGGTAACAACCAGTAAGTAGCCCATGCGCGCCTCGTTTCGAATGGGCGGGACATTAACGGTTTTCGACGGTTGAAGAAACTCGGGGCAAAAAAAACCCGACCTCGCTAAAGCGTCAGTCGGGCGGTAGCACTCAGGAGCAAAAGTGCAAAGGGAGGTTCGTTACGCGTACTTGAAGGGTTGGCGTGGAGCGATATAAACACTGCGCGATTATGTGACGATTAAAGGATCAAGCCACCTGGGCCAGCAGCGCCTTGGCGTGGTTGATGCCCTTTTCCTGGAAGTCACCGCTCAGGTTCACCCCTTCGGCATGAATGAAGGTGACGTCATGAATCCCGATGAAGGCCATGACCTGACGCAGGTACGGTTCCTGGTGATCGGAGCTGGCGCCGGTGTGGATGCCGCCGCGAGCGGTGAGCACGATGGCGCGCTTGCCAGTCAGCAGACCCTGAGGGCCGGTGGCGGTGTACTTGAAGGTCACACCCGCACGCAACACGTGGTCCAGCCAGGCTTTGAGGGTGCTGGGGATCGCGAAGTTGTACATCGGCGCAGCCATCACCAGGACGTCGGCGGCGAGCAATTCGTCGGTCAATGCGTTGGAACGATCCAGGGACGCCTGTTCGTCGGCGTTGCGCTGATCGGCCGGCTTCATCCAGCCGCCGAGCAGGTTGGCATCCAGGTGTGGAACCGGGTTGAGCGCCACGTCACGGACGGTGATCTGATCTGTCGGGTGAGCGGCCTGCCATTGGCTGATGAATTGCTGGGTCAGTTGGCGGGAAATCGAATCCTGCTGGCGAGCGCTGCTTTCGATGATCAGAACGTTGGACATGGCGTTGTAGGCTCCATCTGTAATTGCTGTAAGTCGATGGAGTGAAGATTAAACAGAGCCAATTCGATTAAAAAGCGCAAAAAACTGCTATAACCCATCTATAAATTTGTTCAAAGGCGGAGCATGCTCCGCCCTCGGCTTATTTCGGCGTGCAGGCCAGGGCGATACGCATCTTGATAATGGCGCGGTTGAACTTGACCGTGGTGTTGGTACTTTTGCCCGCCGGCACCGTGACCGTGCGGCGACGCGGCGATTCCGGGCCGTTGGTGAAGGTTACCGAGCACACGGCATCGTGGGTGCCGTAGTTATTGAGTTGGATCGAACTGATGTCGCCGTCCACGTCAGAGGCGGTGTAATCGATGCTCACGCCGTCGATCTTCTTGGTCACGTCGATGGGGTAGGCAAACGCACTCATCGGCAGCAGCGCCAGCAACACACAACAGAATTTTCTCATTCGGCAGTCTCCAATAAGGACAGCCAGCTTAGGACAAGAGGAGCCCATCTTGAAAGCGCCCCGCGTTACCCTCGATCAATGGCGCACGCTGCAAGCCGTGGTCGACCATGGCGGCTTCGCCCAGGCGGCCGAAGCGCTGCACCGTTCGCAGTCCTCGGTGAGCTACACCGTGGCCCGCATGCAGGACCAGCTTGGCGTACCGCTGTTGCGCATTGACGGGCGCAAGGCGGTACTCACCGACGCTGGTGAAGTGCTGTTGCGCCGCTCCCGGCAACTGGTGAAAAACGCCAGCCAGCTGGAGGACCTTGCCCACCATATGGAGCAGGGCTGGGAAGCCGAAGTGCGCCTGGTGGTGGACGCGGCCTATCCGAATGCGCGCCTGGTGCGCGCTCTTTCCGCCTTCATGCCCCAGAGCCGTGGCTGCCGCGTGCGCCTGCGGGAAGAGGTGTTGTCTGGCGTTGAAGAGTTGCTGATGGAAGGCGTCGCCGACCTGGCGATCTGCGGGTTCAGTATCCCCGGCTACCTGGGCACGGAAATGAGCGACGTGGAGTTTGTCGCAGTGGCCCATCCCGAGCACACGCTGCACCGCATGAACCGCGAACTGAGCTTCCAGGACCTGGAAAGCCAGATGCAGGTGGTGATCCGCGACTCCGGCCGCCAGCAACCGCGCGATGTGGGTTGGCTCGGCGCCGAACAGCGCTGGACCGTCGGCAGCCTGGCCACCGCCGCCGCCTTTGTCGGCAGCGGCCTGGGCTTCGCCTGGTTGCCCCGGCACATGATCGAGCGCGAACTCGCCGAAGGCGTTCTCAAGCAACTGCCGCTGGAACAGGGCGGTAGCCGCCACCCCACGTTCTACCTGTATTCAAACAAGGACAAACCCCTGGGGCCTGCCACGCAGATCCTCGTGGAACTGCTGCGCACCTTTGACACTGCACCGCTGGACGCGCCCTTCGCCGCCCCCCGGCAAGCCTGAAACGGAGTTCGCCCATGGCCTGGTTCGACCATGAAGGATGCAGCCTGCACTACGAGGAATATGGCCACGGCACGCCGCTGGTGCTGATCCACGGCCTGGGCTCCAGCAGCCAGGACTGGGAACTGCAGATTCCAGTGCTGGCCCGGCATTACCGCCTGATCGTGGTGGACGTGCGCGGCCACGGCCGCTCGGACAAACCGCGCGAACGCTACAGCATCCCGGGTTTCACCTACGACCTGATCGCCTTGTTCGAACACCTGGACCTGCCACCGGCCCACGTGGTGGGCTTGTCCATGGGTGGCATGATCGCTTTCCAACTGGCCGTGGACGAACCGGCGCGGGTCAAGAGCCTCTGCATCGTCAACAGCGCCCCCGAGGTCAAGGTGCGCAGTGCCGATGATTACTGGCAGTGGGCCAAGCGCTGGAGCCTGGCACGCTTGCTGAGCCTCTCCACAATCGGCAAGGCGTTGGGCGAACGGCTCTTCCCAAAACCGCACCAGGCCGACCTGCGCCGCAAAATGGCCGAACGCTGGGCAAAGAACGACAAACGTGCTTATCTCGCCAGCTTCGATGCGATTGTGGGATGGGGGGTGCAGGAACATCTTTCGCGCATTACCTGTCCTACGCTGGTCATCAGCGCCGACCACGACTACACCCCTGTGGCGCAGAAACAAAACTATGTAAAACTGCTGCCCGATGCGCGACTGGTGGTGATAGAAGATTCCCGCCATGCCACGCCCTTGGATCAACCCGAAGTCTTTAACGCAACCTTGCTCGAATTTCTAAAGACAGTCGAAACCACTACCCAGGATCACTGACCCATGCTGAAAAAAATCGCCTTCTTTGCCGGTTCTGTTCTGTTCGCCGCCAACCTGATGGCCGCCGAGCCCGCCAAGGCGCCCCACGTATTGATCACCACCACCAACGGCGATATCGAGATCGAACTGGACCCGGTCAAGGCGCCAATCAGCACCAAGAACTTCCTGGCCTATGTCGACAAGGGCTTCTACACCAACACGATTTTCCACCGTGTGATCCCGGGTTTCATGGTCCAGGGCGGCGGGTTCACCGCGCAGATGGCGCAGAAGCCGACCGACGCGCCAATCAAGAACGAAGCCAGCAACGGCCTGCATAACGTACGTGGCACCTTGTCGATGGCGCGCACCAATGACCCGAACTCGGCCACCAGCCAATTCTTCATCAACGTCGCCGACAATGCGTTCCTCGACCCAGGCCGCGATGCCGGTTACGCCGTGTTCGCCAAAGTGGTCAAGGGCATGGACGTGGTCGACATCATCGTCAACTCCCAGACCACCACTAAGCAAGGCATGCAGAACGTGCCAATCGATCCTGTCGTGATCAAGTCGGCCAAGCGCCTCGACTGAGCCTGGCAGGCAGTTCCGCGCGCAGCCCACAAGGCTGCGTGCGCATTTGAAAGGAGAGCCCGCACGGCGGGCGTCATACCTAATGCTCTATCGTCGCTTTGAACAACTGATCGACATCTTCCGCGACGCCCCCAGCGCCGCCCCGCCTGATAAAGTCCTGCCCTTCTACCTCTACTACCTGCGCCAGGTGTGGCCGCATTTCGCCGCCTTGCTGGTGGTGGGCCTGATCGGCGCGCTGATCGAAGTGGCGCTGTTCAGCTACCTGAGCCGCATCATCGACCTCGCCCAGGGCACGCCGCCCGCCGACTTCTTTCAGGTGCACAGCACCGAGCTGATCTGGATGGCCGTGGTCGCCCTGTTGCTGCGCCCGATCTTCGGCGCCCTGCATGACCTGCTGGTGCACCAGACCATCAGCCCCGGCATGACCAGCCTGATCCGCTGGCAGAACCACAGCTACGTGCTCAAGCAGAGCCTGAATTTCTTCCAGAACGACTTCGCCGGGCGTATTGCCCAGCGCATCATGCAAACCGGCAACTCCCTGCGCGACTCCGCCGTGGCGGCGGTGGATGCGATCTGGCACGTGGCGATCTACGCCATCAGCTCCCTGGTGCTGTTTGCCGAGGCCGACTGGCGCCTGATGATCCCGCTGGTGACCTGGATCCTCTGCTACAGCCTGGCGCTGCGCTACTTTGTGCCAAGGGTGAAGGAGCGCTCGGTGATTTCCTCCGAGGCGCGCTCCAAATTGATGGGCCGCATCGTCGATGGCTACACCAACATTACCACCTTGAAGCTGTTCGCCCATACCCGCTATGAGCAGGAGTATGCCAAGGAAGCGATCATCGAGCAGACCGAAAAAACCCAGCTGGCCAGCCGCGTGGTCACCAGCATGGACATCGTGATCACCACCATGAACGGCCTGCTGATCGTGACCACCACTGGCCTGGCGCTGTGGCTGTGGACGCAGTCGCTGATTTCGGTTGGCGCGATCGCCCTGGCCACCGGCCTGGTGATCCGAATCGTCAACATGTCCGGCTGGATCATGTGGGTGGTCAACGGCATTTTCGAAAACATCGGCCAGGTGCAGGATGGCCTGAAGACCATCGCCCAGCCGCTGGCGGTGATCGACCGCGACAATGCCCCGCGCCTGAGCGTGCCCCATGGCGAAGTGCGTTTCGAGCAGGTGGATTTCCACTATGGCAAGAAGAGCGGGATCATTGGCGGCCTCGACCTTGAGATCAAGGCCGGTGAAAAGATCGGCCTGATCGGCCCGTCCGGTGCGGGCAAGTCGACCCTGGTCAACCTGCTGCTGCGCCTGTACGACCTGCAAGGCGGGCGTATCCTGATCGACGGCCAGAACATCGCCGACGTCGCGCAGGAAAGCTTGCGCGAACAGATCGGCATGATCACCCAGGACACGTCGCTGCTGCACCGCTCGATCCGCGACAACCTGCTGTACGGCAAGCCCGATGCCACCGACGAAGAACTCTGGGCCGCCGTGCACAAGGCGCGCGCGGATGAGTTCATCCCATTGCTGTCGGACTCCGAAGGCCGCACCGGGCTGGATGCGCATGTCGGTGAGCGCGGCGTGAAACTCTCCGGCGGGCAGCGTCAACGTATCGCCATCGCCCGCGTACTGCTCAAGGACGCACCGATCCTGATCATGGACGAAGCCACCTCAGCGCTGGACTCGGAAGTGGAAGCCGCGATCCAGGAAAGCCTGGAAACCCTGATGCAGGGCAAGACCGTGATCGCGATTGCCCACCGCTTGTCGACCATTGCGCGGATGGACCGCCTGGTGGTGCTGGAGAAAGGCCAGATTGCCGAAAGCGGCAGCCATGCCGAACTGCTGGCCCATGGTGGGTTGTATGCACGGTTGTGGCAGCACCAGACCGGCGGCTTCGTCGGCATCGACTGACCCTTACAACCCCTTTCCGATCCAACCTGTGGGAGGGGGCTTGCCCCCTCCCACATTAGAGCCCTGGATTTGTGCCATAGCCGTGCTGTACTCAGTGCAGTGCCCAGACGGGCGCTGAAGTAAATCTGCAGGGAGCATCACTGATTTACTGATTGGGTAGAGCGATCTATCAAGGACGGGTTGCATGTCTTTGTTCAAGCGTTCAGTCACAGAGGGGTTGGGTACGTTTTGGCTGGTGTTGGGCGGGTGCGGGAGTGCGGTGCTGGCCGCGGCGTTTCCCGCAGTCGGGATCGGGTTGTTGGGCGTGTCCCTGGCCTTCGGGCTCACGGTGCTGACCATGGCGGTGGCCATCGGGCATATCAGCGGTTGTCACCTCAACCCGGCAGTATCGGTGGGGCTGGTAATGGGCGGAAGGTTTCCGGCCAGGGAGTTACCGGCGTACATCGTCGCGCAGGTGGTCGGTGGCACGGTCGCCGCTGCGTTGCTGTACTTCATTGCCAGCGGCAAGCCGGGGTTCGAACTGGCATCGGGCCTGGCGTCCAACGGCTATGGCGAACATTCGCCAGGCGGGTATTCACTGGCGGCGGGGTTTGTGTGTGAGCTGGTGATGACGGCCATGTTTGTGGTGATCATTCTGGGCGCCACCGACCGCCGCGTCCCCAAGGGCGTGGCACCCTGCGCCATCGGCCTGGCCCTGACCCTGATCCACTTGATCTCCATTCCCGTGACCAATACCTCGGTCAACCCGGCCCGCAGTACCGGCCCGGCACTGATCGTCGGCGGGTGGGCGATCCAGCAATTGTGGATGTTCTGGCTCGCGCCGATCCTGGGTGCGGTGATCGGTGGGTTCACTTATCGATGGCTGGGCAAGGAGGCGCCGGGCTGAGGCAAACGGGTTCAGCCCTGCCGATAAGGCAGGGCTGCTCTTATCGGACAGCCATTCACCCTTGATGGGCCTGCATGTACTGACGCAATAGCTGGTTAATACGCGTCTGGTAACCAGATCCTTGATCTTTGAACCACTCCAGTACATCAGCGTCCAGCCTGATAGTGACCGCCTGCTTCACTGGAACACGTAACTCGGCACGCCGGAAAAAATCGGCATCCAGCTCAGGAATATCGCTGGTATCGATCTCGTCATCACTCATTTTGGCCAAGCGCTCCCAGTCAGTTTTCGATGTTTGCGTCATAGTATTTGGCCTCCTTCTTGGTTGCTTTTCGGGCAGAAAGGATGCGAATCACACCACCATGCCGCTCGGTATATACGACCACACCCACTAACAATTTGATCCAGCCAATACTGATCCAACGCTCTTCGCCATAATCCGCTCGATCATCGCGTAAGGCCAGCATCGGGTGCCTGAAGATATCTGGAACGTCATTGAAATCGATGCCGTGTTTAATAATATTGGCTTTATTTTTGGATTCATCCCACTCAATAGCATGGCACGACCTGTATGTACTTTTGTACATACAGAATAGCAATTTCAGCCTTGCATGGAAGCGCCACAAGACCAGCAGCTCAGCCCTGCCGATAAGGCAGGGCTGCCCTTGCCTCCTGTGCATACGCCACGATCCCCACCCGTTCACGCTCGAGAAAATCCTCCACGGCATTCTTCAGTCCCGGATGGCGCAGGTAGTGCCACGACCGCGTGATCACCGGCTCGAACCCACGGATCAACTTGTGCTCGCCCTGCGCCCCCGCATCGAAGCGTTGCAGGCCGTGGGCGATGGCGTAGTCCATGCCCTGGTAGAAGCAGGTTTCGAAGTGCAGGCGATCAAACTCTGCCAGGCAGCCCCAGTAGCGGCCGTAGAAACTGTCGCCGCCGAGCAGGCTGAAGGCCATGGCTACCGGACGCGAGCCTTGCTTGGCCAGTACCACGCGGATCGCTTCGGGCATGCGCTCGGCCAGCAGGCTGAAGAAAGCGCGGGTCAGGTAGGGAGATTGGCGGCGCACGGCATAGGTGTTGGCGTAGCAGGCGTAGACAAAATCCCACTGCGCCTCGCTCAGTTCATGGCCTTGCAGCCACTCGAAATCGATCCCCTGCCCCGCCACTTGCTCGCGCTCCTTGCGCATCTGTTTGCGCTTGCGCGAGCTCAAGGCGTCGAGGAAGTCCTGGAAGTCGCGGTAGCCCCGGTTCTGCCAGTGATACTGACAGCCCAGGCGTTGCAACCAGCCCGCTTGCCGGGCCAGTGCAGCATCGGCCAGGTCATCCGTGAAGTTGATATGGGCGCTGGAAAGCTCCTCGATCTCGAGGTAACCCGGCAGGCTCTTGAGCAGCTCAAAACCGTCATCGGCACTCGCGGCCAATAAGCGCGGACCGCTGACCGGGCTGAAGGGTACCGCCGTGAGCAACTTGGGGTAATAGTCGATACCGGCGCGCTCGCAGGCATCAGCCCAGCCGTGATCGAACACGTACTCGCCATAGGAATGCCATTTGCGATAGCTGGGCAACGCCGCCACCAGCCGCTCACCCTCCCAGTGCAGCAAATGCTCCGGCTGCCAGCCCGATTGCGGGCCCAGGCTGGCGCTGTCTTCCAAGGCACTCAGGAACGCATGCCGCACGAACGGCTGCCCCTGCGGCACCAGCGCATCCCAGGCTTGCGGGGCAATTTCGGACAGGCTGTCCAGGCGTTGCAGCGGCATCGGCATCCTCACTGGTTCGGGGCGTGAAAGCCTGGCGAGTATCGCCGATTGCCAGCCCTGGCACATCCCCGATTCGCACGACAAGGCTCTAAACCAATAGTTCCGAACATAAATAATTTGTCATCTAGATGACATCACTTCGCCACTGCGCCGTCATAAACGGTCGCGATACTGACGCCTGTTTTTAGAGCGCCTGGTTCTACCCGGCGGCTATTTTCCGTCCGTCATCGGTCGGTTGTGTCCTGGATGGTTTGCCATCCCTCCTCACTTTCGGAGATTGATATGCGTCTTGCTTCCACTAAAACTGCGGCGGTCCTGTGCGGCGGCCTGTTACTGGCCCTGAGCGTTCCGGCCAGCGCTGCAGTCGACGCTAAATTGCTCGACATGCTCAAGGCCAACGGCCAGATCACCGCAGCGCAGTACACCGAACTGCAAAGCGAATTGGCCAAAGACCAGAAAGAACAGCAGATCGCACGGCAAGCTCAACAAGAGACCAACGAACAGATCGCGGCCACCGCGAAGAAAACCAATGAGCTGAGCAGCTTTGACCAGAAGCTGGCCTGGGCCGCCAAGACTCAGTTCAAGGGTGACGTACGTTTCCGTCAGGAAACCGTGAAAATCCAGGGCGAATCCAACAACGGCGGCCGTGACAAGGACCGTCAGCGCATCCGTGCCCGCCTGGGCGCCTACACCGAGATCAACTCGCAGGTCGACACCGGTATCCGTATTGCCACCGGCAGCAGCGACGATGCGCGCTCGACCAACCAGGACCAGGACAACTACTTCGACAAGAAGTCGATCTGGCTGGACCTCGGCTACATCGACTACCACCCGGACCAGATCAAGAACCTGCACGTGATCGGCGGCAAGATGCTGCAACCGTGGGTGAACATGGGCGACGTCATCTGGGATAGCGACATCAACCCTGAAGGCCTGGCCCTGACCTACAAATACCCACTGGGCAGCAGCGCCGAACTGTTCGGCAGCCTCGGCAACTACAACCTCAAGGACAACGTCGACGGCGACGGCGTGCAGTTCCGTCACGACCTGCGCCTGACCTCTGGCCAATTGGGCACACGCTTCTCGGTCACCGACAACCTGAAAATGACCCTGGGCGGCAGCGTCTACGCCTACCAGAATGACAAGGACAGCCGTTGCACAACCACCACCACGCCTTGCGCACTGGCGGTCAACGGTAACTCGGCCGACAACCAGTTCCGCCTGTATGAAGGCTTTGCCCAAGCCGACATTGGCGGCCTGGCTGTACCGCTGGCGTTCTACGGCCAGTACGTGAAAAACAACGACGCCGTGACCGACCAGGACACCGCCTGGCTGATCGGCGCCAAGTCGAAAGTGTTCGGCTTCAACCTGGACTACAACTACCGCGACATTCAGCGTAATGCCGTGGTGGGTGCCTTCACCGACTCGGACTTCGCCAACGGCACCACCGGTTCGCGCGGTCACAAGATGAAGGTCAGCTACGACATCGACAAGAACTTCGCCCTCGGTGCCACGTACTTCCTGACCAAGGCCGACTATGCCAGCCGCACCCAGCGTGATGCCAACACCAACACCCTGCAGCTGGATGCAGAAGCCAAGTTCTAACAGTAAGTGTTGAAAGCCTTGGGCCAGGACGGCCCGAGGTGGCTGTACCAGTCTTGCGTAGGTGGATCGGTCCCCATCATCCGTTCGCTCCACCCACGCGAGCCTGTTTATTCCCCGCCTTTATGATCCTTGAGCCGCTCGTCAGCCAGACGCTGCGCCAAGGCCTCCACACCGTCTACCGGTTCGTCCGGCATTATCCTCAGCGTCGCCTGCATCAGGCGCATCTGGCGGATAAACCGGCGGCAGTTCGGGCAGAACATCAAGTGATGACGCACCAGCAGACGTTCGCGAAAGGTCAACTGCCCATCGAGATAGTCACTGGAACGTGCCACTTGTTCTTTACAGGTCAACATTCGCCCGTTTCCTCAAAATGCTCCACCGTGGCGAAGACTTTAAGCCGTGCCCGATGCAACAGCACACGGACATTGGAGAGCGACAACGTCAGAAGAT
This sequence comes from Pseudomonas sp. FW305-3-2-15-C-LB1, assembly GCF_058787615.1. Classification (NCBI taxonomy): domain Bacteria; kingdom Pseudomonadati; phylum Pseudomonadota; class Gammaproteobacteria; order Pseudomonadales; family Pseudomonadaceae; genus Pseudomonas; species Pseudomonas sp. FW305-3-2-15-C-LB1. The sequence continues at coordinate 404,979 of NZ_JBYSZX010000002.1, forward strand.
TACAGATCTCTTCCAACTCCAGGCCCTGGCGCTCACGCAGTACCAGCACACTGCTCTGCAACTCCGACAGGCTCAGGATCGTATGCTCCAGGCATTTGCGCAGTTCATCCTCGGTGAGCAAGGCTTCCGGGGTGTCCTGGTGCCAGGCATACGGGGCGACGGCCCAGTGACCATCGTCGGGGGTGAAGCGATCGTCACCGATAGTGCCGTGGGGCGAGGGCAGATCGTCGAGCAACACTTCGCGACGGTTCTGCTTGTAGCGCCCCTTGGCAGCGTTGGCGGTAATGGTCAGCAGCCAGGTCTTGAGGCTGGAACGGCCTTCGAACCTGGCCAGGTTGCGCACCACTGACAGCCAGGCGTCCTGCACGACTTCGTCGGCGTGACGCTGGCCGACGATGGCATAGGCCACCGCCCGCATGGCGCTCTGGTAGGTGGTGACCAATTCCTTGTAGGCCCGCTGCTCACCCTTGAGCAGGCGTTCAAGCAGGTGCGCGTCGTCCGCTGCTGCCATTCAAGACCTCGCCTGTCTTAGCGTTTGCGCAGGATCACGCTGCCGATCGAATAGCCCGCGCCAAACGAGCTGAGCACCGCCACGGAGCCCTTGGGCAGGTCATCCTGATTCTTGTGGAACGCAATCACCGAACCCGCCGAACTGGTATTGGCGTAGGTATCGAGGATCACCGGCGCTTCTTCCACCGTGGCTTCGCGGCCCAGCAGTTTCTTGACGATCAGGTGGTTCATGCTCAGGTTGGCCTGGTGCAACCAGAAGCGCTTCACGTCGGTCACGTTCAACTGGTTCTCTTCCAGGTGCACGCCGATCAGCTCGGCGACCATCGGACATACGTCGCGGAACACCTTGCGGCCTTCCTGTACGAACAGTTTGTCCGGCGCGCCGATGCCCTCTTCCGCGGTGCGGTTGAGGAAGCCGAAGTTGTTGCGGATGTTATTGGAGAACTTGGTCAGCAGCTTGGTGCTCACCACGTCGAACTGGTGTTCGGAGGTTGCCAGGTCGGCGCGCTCCAGGACCACGGCGGTGGCCGCATCGCCAAAGATGAAGTGGCTGTCGCGGTCGCGGAAGTTCAGGTGGCCGGTGCAGACCTCCGGGTTGACCATCAGGATCGCCCGCGCCTGGCCCAGCTGGATGCTGTTGGCGGCGTTCTGGATGCCGAAGGTGGCCGAGGAACAGGCCACGTTCATGTCAAAACCAAACCCTTCGATGCCCAAGGCTTCCTGGACTTCGATGGCGATGGCCGGGTAGGCACGCTGCAGGTTGGAACAGGCGACGATCACGCCGTCGATGTCGGCAGCGGTTTTGCCCGCGCGCTGTAGAGCTTGTTCAGCGGCGCCGACGGCCATCTGGCAGAGCACCGACCATTCGTCGTTGCTGCGCTCGGGCAGGCGCGGGGCCATGCGCTGCGGATCGAGAATGCCGTCCTTGTCCATCACGAAGCGGCTCTTGATGCCGGAGGCCTTTTCGATGAAGGCGGCGCTGGATTCGGTCAGCGGCTGCACGTCACCGCGCTCGATGGCGGCGGCGTTGTCGCTGTTGAACTGTTGCACGTAAGCATTGAAAGACTGCACCAGCTCTTCGTTGGAGATGCTGTTGGCCGGGGTATACAGGCCAGTGCCGCTGATGACGACGTTATGCACGGTCGTTCCTCTAAATCTGTCAGGCAGAAGATATTGGTACCGTCGTACCAAACTGTAAGTAGTCCGATTCCGCTCCGCGGACACCAAACTGGCATCGCTTTATTCCATCGCGCCGCAGCCTTTCGCGACGATCCCGGCATTTATAACCGCGAAGTTTGCCACAACCCTCGGAATTTGGCGCTATCTGTGGGAGGGGGCTTGCCCCGATAGCGGTGGGCCAGTCAACACATCCTTTAATGACAGACCGCAATCGGGGGCAAGCCCCCTCCCACACTGGACCTGTATTGCCCTGGAAACCGTGCAAATATCAGGCTTCTACCAGGCTCCACTGCTTGCTCAGGCGCTTGTCGGAAATCGGCACTTTGGTACCCAGTTGCTGGGCAAACAACGACACCCGGTATTCCTCCAGCCACCAGCGATACAGCTCCAGCTGGGGATCGCGCTTGCCTTCCTGGGCATGTTTTTTCAGGCGGGTTTCGTACTGCGTCCACAGGCCGCCCAGCTCGCCGCTCCACACCCGATCCTTCTGCACCTGGCTCGGCAATTTCTCCAGGCGCAACTCGATGGCCTTGAGGTAACGCGGCAATTCCTTGAACCACTGCGCCGGGGTTTCCCTTACAAAACCGGGGTACACCAGGTGGCTCAGTTGCTGCTTGATGTCGTTCAAGGCCACGGCCTGGGCCAGGTCGATCTTGCCTTTGAAGCGCTTTTGCAGACCGTGCCAGAGTTTCAGCACCTCCAGGGTCAGGCGCGCCAGGCGCTCGGCGTGTTCGGTCCAACTGCCGCGCTTGCGCTCGGCCAGGGCCGCCAAACCTGCGCCATCCCGCGGCAGGCTGGCTTCGCCTTCAAGCACGCAGGTGTCGAGGCTGGCCAGCAGGATGTCTTCCACCAGCGCATCGATCCGGCCCAACTCGCGGTACATCAGGCCCAGTTCGGTCAGGCCCGGCAGTTTGCCGCGCAGGAATTTCGCCGGTTCCGCCAGTTGTTGCATCAGCAGGCGTTGCAAGGCACGGCGATGCTGGAACTCAGCCTCGGCCGCCGTGGAGAAACGCCCTTCCTTGACCGTGCCGTTTTCCTCCACCAGCGCCGGATACACCGTCATCGACAACCCGGCGATCTTCTGTTGCGTCTTCTCGGCTACCGCCGCGAACACCTTGGCCTCCACCGGCTGCTGGCTTTTTGCAGTTTGCGGTACGGCCAGCGCGGCCTGGCTGGCCTCGGCAAAGCGCGCCGTCAGTTCGGCGAGATCCCGGCCTTCACCGAGGAACTTGCCCTGGCCGTCGACCACTTCCAGGTTCATCTTCAGGTGGCTTTCCACCTGCTGCGCGGCTTCGGCCCAGGCTTCATCGCTGACCCGCACCCCGGTCATGCGCAACAATTCGCGGCCAAGGGCCTGGGGCAACGAGCCCTGGCCGAATTCGATGCGTTGCAGGGCCGCCTTGACGAAGTCCGGCACCGGCACGAAGTTCTTGCGCAGCGCCTTGGGCAAGTTGCGCACCAGGGCGATGCACTTGGCTTCGATCACCCCCGGCACCAACCACTCCAGGCGCTCCGCCGGCAAGGCGGGCAACAGCGGCGCCGGCACGCGCAAGGTCACACCGTCACGCGGGTGGTTGGGTTCGAAGTGGTAACTCAAGGCCAGTTCCAGGTCACCCAAATGCAGGGTGTCCGGGTAATGCGCAGCGGTGACTTCGCTGGCCTCGCGGGCCAGTACGTCTTCTTCGCGCATGATCAGCAGTTGCGGGTCTTTCTGGCTGTTGACCTTGTACCAACTGTCGAAGGTCGCGGTCTGGTGGATCTCTGCCGGCAGGCGCGCATCGTAGAAGGCGAACAGCGTTTCCTCGTCGGCCAGAATGTCGCGCCGGCGCGCCTTGGCCTCCAGCTCGTCGAGCTGCTCCAGCAATTGCTGGTTGGCCGCCAGGCACTTGGCCCGCGACTGGATCTCGCCACGCACCAGGCCTTCACGGATAAACAGTTCGCGAGACACCACCGGGTCGACCGGCCCGTAATGCACCGGACGGCGCCCGACCACAATCAGCCCGAACAGGGTGATCTGCTCGAAGGCCACGACCTGGCCGCGTTTTTTCTCCCAGTGCGGCTCGAAGTGGTTTTTCTTGATCAGGTGCCCGGCCAGCGGTTCGATCCAGTCGGCGTCAATCTTGGCGACCATGCGCGCATACAGCTTGGTGGTTTCCACCAGTTCGGCGGTCATCAGCCATTGCGGGCGCTTCTTGCCGATGCCCGACGAGGGGTGAATCCAGAAACGCCGCTGACGCGCGCCCAGGTAATCGCCGTCCTCGGTTTTCTGGCCGATCTGGCTGAGCAAACCGGACAGCACCGCCTTGTGCAGTTTCGGGAAATCCGCCGGCTCTTTATTGACGCTCAACTGCATGTCGCGGCAGATCAGGCTCAACTGGCGATGGGAATCACGCCACTCGCGCAGGCGCAGGTAATTGAGGAAGTTCTTGCGGCACCAGTTACGCAGCGGGCTGGCAGTGAGCTCCTGGCGCTGCTCTTCAAAACCGCGCCACAAATTGACCAGGCCGGCGAAGTCCGAATCCGGGTCCTTCCACTGTGCGTGGGCCTGGTCGGCGGCCTGCTGACGCTCCGGCGGGCGCTCACGCGGGTCCTGGATCGACATGGCGCTGGCGACGATCAGCACTTCCTGCAAGCTGCCAAGCTTGGCGGCTTCCAGCAACATGCGGCCCATGCGCGGGTCCACCGGCAGGCGCGCCAACTGGCGGCCCAGCGGGGTGAGCTGACTGTTGCGGTCGACCGCCGACAGCTCTTGCAGCAGGTTGAAACCATCGCTGATCGCCTTGCCGTCCGGCGGTTCGATAAACGGGAAGTCGGTGATTTCGCCGAGACGCAAATGCAGCATCTGCAGGATCACGGCGGCGAGGTTGGTGCGCAGAATTTCCGGGTCGGTAAATTCCGGGCGGCCGATAAAATCTTCTTCGCTGTACAAACGAATGCAGATGCCCGGCTCGACCCGGCCGCAACGGCCTTTACGCTGGTTGGCGCTGGCCTGGGAAATCGCCTCGATCGGCAGGCGCTGCACCTTGGCGCGGTAGCTGTAGCGGCTGATGCGCGCGGTGCCGCTGTCGATCACATAACGAATGCCCGGCACAGTCAGCGAGGTTTCCGCGACGTTGGTTGCCAACACCACACGTCGGCCCGGATGGGACTGGAAGATGCGCTGCTGCTCGGCTGGCGACAGGCGCGCGTACAACGGCAGGATCTCGGTGTGCTTGAGCTGGGCCTTGCGCAGCATGTCGGCAGCGTCACGAATCTCGCGCTCGCCCGGCAGGAACACCAGCACATCGCCCGGGCTGCGCCGCTCGCTGCGCTCATAGGCGGCTATTTCATCCAGGGTGGCGAGGATCGCCTGGTCGACGGTGAGGTCGTCCTCGACGCGGTTGCCCTCCTCGTCCTGCTCCAGGGTCAGTGGGCGATACCAGGTGTCCACCGGGAAGGTGCGGCCCGACACCTCGACAATCGGCGCATCGTCGAAATGCTTGGAGAAACGCTCCAGGTCGATGGTCGCCGAGGTGATGATGACTTTCAGGTCCGGGCGACGTGGCAACAGGGTTTTCAGGTAGCCCAGCAGGAAGTCGATGTTCAGGCTGCGTTCGTGGGCTTCGTCGACGATGATGGTGTCGTAGCGTTCCAGGTAGCGGTCGTTCTGGGTTTCTGCCAGCAGGATGCCGTCGGTCATCAGCTTGATCAGGGTGTTGGAATCGCTCTGGTCTTCAAAGCGCACCTGATAGCCGACCAGCGCGCCCAATGGCGTGGCCAACTCTTCGGCGACCCGGCTGGCCACGCTGCGTGCGGCGATCCGGCGGGGCTGGGTATGACCAATGAGACCGAACTGGCCGCGACCGATTTCCAGGCAGATCTTCGGCAACTGGGTGGTCTTGCCCGAGCCGGTTTCGCCGGCAATGATCAGCACCTGGTGCTTGTTCAGCGCTTCTTTGATTTCATCGCGCTTGGCCGCAATCGGCAGGCTGTCGTCATAACGAATCACCGGCAGGCTGGCGCGCCGCGCCGTGACCTGTGCGCAGGACGCCTGCATGCGCGCGACCCACTGCACCAACTTGTCCTCGTCGGGCTTTTTGCGCAACTCAAGCAACTGCCGACGCAAACGGTGGCGGTCGGCGAGCATGGCGTGATCAAGGGTTTTGAGCAGTTGGTCGATGGTGGGCGCTTGGTCGGTCATCAGGGCGGCAAAGGTCTTCTGAGTGAGGCAGGGCACGCCTGCATAGCTACGGACGGAAAAACGAGGGGCGATTGTCGCAGATTTCGGCATTTCTGGAGACGCTCAGTCAGTGACTGGCCGCGTAGCGCCTCCAAATGAACATATTTCATACACGAGCAAGTCGCTCATCCGACCCTTTCACAGTAAAAATCCGATGGTTTAAGTGAAGTACGCAGGATCAAATCAACCCGCCAGAAATCTCTGGCAGGTCACTGCATCGCTTATGAAACCGGAGCTTTTATGCCTATCGAATCGACAAACAGCCAATCTCATCTACCCAGCTACGATCAAGCCATGCGAGCCCAACCGCGCTCGGCACCGCAGGGACCACCCCCCCCCTATGAGTTCCCGCCCGCGTACACCGAGAAGCCATCGCACAACGCGTCCTCCCGGACCTACTCGACACCGCCCACTAATTTGAGGGCAAATCGAATCTCGAGCTTTCACACGACCAGTCAGGCAGTACGAGGAATGCGTTTCATGAGCAGCCTGTGACGCCACCGCAAAAACCGGATTGATTTCACCTTTAACATCTGAGGATTTCATATGCCCATTGACTCCAGCCGTTACTACAACGCATCCGCCCAAAACCTTCATAGTTACGCCAACAAATACCAGGACATTGCACCTACATCCTACTCGGCAAACAGTTCCTGGACCTCAGCCCCCTCTGGGTCTTCCTACACCTCCAAGAACTATCCGAAGCTACCCAATACTAAGGCAAGAGACCTGAACGCTGAGCTGCATCTGGCGGGAGCGGCTACAAACCCCCGAAACGCCACGGCCACAGTGACAAACGTAAAAAAGTCAGAAGATCTGAACGTGGCGAAGACACCGAATACGGTTACCAAGTTTGTTGTGACGGGAGACGGACAAATGGCGATCGCCAACATCAGTAAAAATGTTGCGCCAAAGATGGTTTCCCACCCCGCCATCGCCGAAATCGGCGTCGGTCCCGGTCAGTCGAACAATATCGTCAGTGCCGGCTACTTAAAGCAAACCATCACAGGGAAAACTCACTTATCCAGCACCTCGGGCCACTATCTACCCACAAAGGAGCATATGAGACCCGCACAGGATCACTTGGAAAATATGGGCGTCAGGTCGACCAAAAACCAATTGGGTATTTTCTGAATAACGATCGCTCAGTAATTCAAGTTCAGGAAAATTGATCGCGTTCCTTGCGCCGGTAAGGAAACACATCAATCACCTTACCGGCGCGAATCGCCTCCTGCAGGCCTTTCCAATAATCGGCGTTGTACAGCTCACCATGCAGCTCATCGAACAACTTGCGCTGACCAGCATCCGCAAACAGGAACGGCGGGAACTCCTCGGGGAACACATCCAGCGGGCCGATGGAGTACCAGGGTTCTGAGGCCATCTCATCTTCCGGGGTGCGCGGTGCGGGGATGTGACGGAAGTTGGCTTCGGTGAGAAAACAGATTTCGTCGTAGTCGTAGAACACCACGCGACCGTGGCGGGTAACGCCGAAGTTCTTCAGCAGCATATCGCCAGGGAAGATATTGGCGGCCGCCAGCTGTTTGATCGCCAGGCCGTAGTCTTCCAAAGCTTCGCGCACCTGGGCGGGGTTGGCGTTGTCGAGGTAGAGGTTGAGCGGGGTCATGCGCCGTTCGGTCCAGCAGTGACGGATCAGCACCGTATCGCCTTCGACTTCGACGGTACCAGCGGCGACTTCCAGCAATTCGACGAGGCATTCGGGTTCGAATTTGCTCAGGGGAAAACGGAAATCGGCGAACTCCTGGGTGTCAGCCATGCGTCCGACCCGATCGACGCTTTTGACCAGGCGGTACTTCTCGATCACCGTGGCGCGGTTGACGTTTTTCGACGGTGAAAAACGGTCCTTGATGATCTTGAACACGGTGTTGAAGCCCGGCAGGGTGAACACGCTCATGACCATGCCGCGCACGCCGGGGGCCATGATGAACTGATCGTCGGTGGTCGCCAGGTGGTTGATCAGGGCGCGGTAGAACTCCGACTTGCCGTGCTTGTAGAAGCCGATGGAGGTGTACAACTCGGCGATGTGCTTGCCCGGCAGGATGCGCTTGAGAAAGCCGATGAATTCCGCCGGCACCGGTACATCGACCATGAAGTAGGAGCGGGTGAACGAGAAGATGATCGACACATCGGCTTCATCGGTGATCAGCGCATCGATCTGGATGCCCTGCCCTTCACGGTGCAGCAGCGGGATCACCAGCGGCCATTGTTCGTCGCGGGTGTAGATGCGCCCGACGAGGTAGGCGCCTTTATTACGGTAGAGCACCGAGGAAAACAGCTCGACCTTGAGGTCCGGGTCCTTGCACACCCAGTCCGGCAGGTTTTCCCGCAGCTGGGTCTCGAGGCGATGAAGGTCGGCTGCGAGGTCGGCGTAGGGTTCGCTGAAGCGGTAGTCGGCAAAGATCTGCGCGAGCATTTGCGGGATTTGCCCGGCGGGCGTGTAGGTGCGCGTCTGCGCGGCCCGTGCCCGGCGCAGGCTGGGCCGGGTGGTGTGGATGAACATGCAGCCGTCGCTGATCAGGTCGTGGCTGAACAGGCCGCAGAAGATCGAGTTGTACCAGGTCTCGGAGAGTTCATCGTCGAAGCGCAGGTCGATCAGGCCGATGTAGGCACTTTTGACCACGGGCCACACATCGATGTCGAGCAGCGCGGCGTCATTGAAGTGCTCACGCAACCGCTGGGTCACCTCGGAGACCTTTTCCTCATAGAGGTTGATGCGCGCCGCCGACGCCGCCTGGCCCTGTTGCCACTGGGCCTTTTCGAAACGCTCGCGGGCGCCGTCGGTGATCTGGCGGAAGTGTTCGCGGTAATCGTCGAAGCCATCGAGGATCATCTGGGCAATGGCGAGGGCGGATTGCGACATGCGGGAAACCTCGAGCGGGCATCGGGAAGCCCTGAGCTTAGCCAGTGTACGAACACAGGAGAAGAGTCATTTTTTGTGCAGCCTTGTACAACTCCGTTCATTTTGTACATTTATTTTCAATTTATTTAATTCGACCAATTGGTCAATAAACACACTGAAAAGTCGCACATTGTTTTCCCCATACGCCCACAACGACGCGGCCTTGCCGCTTAGCGCCGGAATCCCGCGTACTTCCCTCGGAGCTCTGCTCCAAATACACCGTTGGATCCAACTAAGGGAAACCCTGATTACCACCTTGATGGCACTTTGATATATAGCGCGCCCTCTCCCACCCTAACAAGGTCCGAAGACCGATCCGGGAACAGGTTCTAATCGCCCAAGGAGCATAGAGATGTCATTGAGGAACATGAGGATCGGTCTGCGTGCCAGTCTGAGTTTTGGGGTTTTGGCCAGCTTGCTGGTGATTGTGGGCATGTTCGGCCTGGGCCAGATGGCCAAGCTGCGCCAAAGCGCGCTGGTCATCGAGCAATCGTGGATGCCGAGCATCGAGAACATCCACGACAGCGCAGCCTTTGTCGCCAGCATCCGCCTGGAAGCCTTGCGTCTGGCGACCACCGACGAATCGCGGATCCGTGACAACAGCAAAGCCCTGATCACCCGCCAGCGCAGCGCACTGCAAACCCTGCTCGAGCATCACAAAAGCCTGCTCAGCAGCGACGAAGAACGCCAGATGCTCAAACAGCTCGAAGGTAACGTGAACGCTTACCTGGCCCTCGTCGAACAGATCGTCACCCTGGTGGACAAGGATCAGCAGCAAGACGCCATTGACCTGCTCAACACCCGCCTCGCTCCCCAGGGCGTGATCCTCAGCAAGAGCCTGGAGGACCTGATCGTCTTCAACCAGAACGGCGTGGAAACCGCCGTGGATTCCGCCGCGCAGACCTATTCCAGTGCACAGTGGATCGTCGGCCTGATCATCGTGTTCGCCTTGATCGCCACCTTGTTGCTCGCCTGGCTGCTGACCCGCAGCATCACCGCCCCGCTCGGCCAGGCGCTGAGCGTGGCCCGCACCATTGCCGACGGCGACCTGAGCCAGCCCATCGCCGTCAGCGGCAAGGACGAACCGGCCCAATTGCTCAACGCCCTGGCGACCATGCAGGCGCAATTGCGAGGCACCATCCGGGGCATCAGCGAATCGGCGCAACAGCTGGCCTCCGCCGCCGAGGAGATGAGCTCGGTGATGGAACAAAGCACCCGTGGCCTGCAGGCGCAGAACGATGAGATCGAACAGGCGGCCACCGCCGTCACCGAAATGAGCGCGGCCGTGGACGAAGTGGCAGGCAATGCGGTGTCCAGCGCCGAGGCGTCCCAGGCCTCCGACGAGGACAGCAAGCACGGCCACTACCAGATCAGCGAAACCATCAGCTCGATCCAGAACCTGGTCGACGAGGTGCTCGGCGCCTCGAACAAGGCCGAAGGTCTGGCCGTGCAAGCCCAGGACATCAGCAAGGTGCTGGAAGTGATCCGCGGCATCGCCGGGCAAACCAACCTGCTGGCGCTCAACGCCGCCATCGAAGCAGCCCGCGCAGGCGAGGCCGGGCGTGGTTTTGCGGTGGTAGCCGATGAAGTGCGCTCCCTGGCGCAACGCACCCAGGACTCCACCGAAGAAATCGAGCAGATGATCACCGGCATCCAGCGCGGCACCCAGGATACGGTCGAAGCGCTGAACAGCAGCGCCGAGCACGCCGGCCAGACGCTGCAACGGGCCAACAGCGCCGGTAGCGCCCTGGAGAAAATCACCGCAGCCATCTCGCAGATCAGCCAGCGCAACCTGGTGATCGCCAGCGCCGCCGAGCAGCAGGCGCTGGTGGCACGTGACGTGGACCGCAGCCTGGTGAACATCCGCGACCTGTCCACCCAGACCGCCGCCGGTGCCACCCAGACCTCGGCCGCCAGCCAGGAACTGTCACGCCTGGCGGTGGACCTGAATGGGCTGGTGACGCGGTTTGTCCTGTAATCATTAGACATGTCATGCAACACTCGCGGCCTTATTGAGGTAGGAGTGTTCCGTGAGACCTGTCGACACCTTGTACCTGCTGGGGCTCGCCGCCATCTGGGGCGCGAGCTTCCTGTTCATGCGCATTATCGCGCCGGAGATCGGCACGCTGCCGACGGCGTTTTTCCGCGTGTCGATCGCCGCCGCCGGGTTGCTGGTGATCCTGGCGGTGATGCGGGTGAGCTGGGATTTCCAGGGCAAGTTCAAGACTGTATTGCTGCTCGGCGTGATCAACTCCGGCATTCCCGCGACCATGTATTCAGTCGCTGCCCAAGTACTGCCGGCGGGTTACTCGGCGATCTTCAACGCCACCACGCCGTTGATGGGCGTGTTGATTGGCGGGTTGTTCTTCAGCGAACGCCTGACCCCGTCAAAAGTCGCCGGGGTGTGCCTGGGCCTGTTTGGCGTGGGAGTGCTGACCCGCGCCGGGCCGGTGGCGTTTGACCTGGAATTATTGATGGGGGCGCTGGCCTGTTTGCTGGCGACCACCTGTTATGGCTTTGCCGGGTTCCTGGCAAGGCGCTGGCTGGATCAGCGCGGTGGCTTGGACAGCCGCCTGTCGGCCCTGGGCAGCATGCTCGGCGCGACGTTGTTCCTGTTGCCGTTCTTTGCCTACAGCGCCATCAGCCAACCGCCGGCGAGTTGGGGTGGATGGCAGGTGTGGGGAGCGTTGCTGGGGTTGGGGCTGGTGTGTACGGCGTTTGCCTACATTCTTTACTTCCGGTTGCTGACCTCCATCGGGCCGGTTAAGTCGATGACCGTTACCTTCATGATTCCGCCGTTTGGGGTGTTGTGGGGCGCGTTGTTGCTGGATGAGCCATTGTCCATGGCGCATCTGTATGGCGGGGTGTTGATTGCGGGGGCGTTGTGGTTGGTGTTGCGGCCGCGAAAATTGTAGGAGCCCGGCTTGCCGGGCTCCTACAATACAGTGTCAACGCTTACGGAAGACAAACACCAAACCGATGATGATCAACCCCATCCCCAACAGGCTCAACATCCCAAGCCTATTGCCAAAGATCAGGTAGTCCATCACCGCCGTCACCGCTGGCACCAGATAGAACAGACTGGTGACATTCACCAGGTTGCTCCGGGCGATCAGGCGGTACAGCAACAGCGTGGCCAGCAACGACACCACCAAGCCCATCCACAGCACCGGCAGGTAAAAGCTGCTGCTGTGTTCAAAATGGAACGGCTGGAACGGCACAAACACCGAACACAGCAGCAACCCCGCCAGGTACTGCACCGGCAGCGTGCCCAAGGGCTCGTCGGTGATGCGTTTCTGCATGATCGAGCCAAAGGTCATGCTGGCCAGGGCCAGCAACCCGAACAGCATGCCCGCCAGGGACATGCCAGAGAGGCCGATGCCTTGATACACCACCATGATCAGCCCCGCCAACCCGAGGCCCAGGCCGAGCACACGGCTGAAAGAACGCTGGCGCTCCATCAGCACCACGGTGAGGATCGGCTGTACGCCCATGATGGTTGCCATCACGCCGGGGGTGACATTGAGGTCCAGGGCCAACAGATAGAAAATCTGGTAGGCACCCAACAACACCAACCCCGTCGCCGCTGCGTATAACAGTGGCTTGCCGGGGCGCGGCAGTTTCAACTTGAGGATCGGTATCAGCACCACCAGGCCCCCGAGGGCAATGGCAAAACGGATCAGCAGAAACGCAAAGGGTGACGCGTGGGCCAGGCCCCATTTGGAGAAGATCGCCCCACTGCTCCACAGCAGGACAAACAGGCTCGTCGAGGCCGCCGCGGCCACGGATTGTTTCGAAAAAACAGACATGGTTACCACCTGTCATCAGGCAAAAAAAGCCGATTCAGCAGACGCTGAAATGCATTAGGTTTTTTTCAGGCGGGCAGACGGGAACAGCGATCAGATGATCAGCCCGCAATACCAACACCCGGCGGTGATACGACTGCGTACACCGACGTGCTGCTGACAGGTGGAGGGTAGTGACTGATCTGCGCAGGCTGCTTGTCCCCGCACGGCACGACCGCAGCGTTGACCGCTGAATCGACTACCGCTGTGCGCTGGGAAGCAGGCATGGGCTGATCTTGTGTGAAGGGATGAAGAGGCTCGGACTATAACCAGCCGGTGATAGGTTTTGCAATCACTCTGAATGGAGGAGTTTCATGTGGGGCCCGTAGGACAGATCGCTATAATGCCGCCCAGTTTTTCCCAAGGATTTCCCATGATCGCATTGCCCTGGCTGTACCTGGCGCTTCTTTCCATTGGCTATCTACTGGCCTTGATCTACGGGCAATTGGGCGCGCTGGCGGGCGTGTCCGTCGCCCTGCTGCTGATTGCCGGCTACGCCGTACGCCAGCAACGCACGCCGTGGGCACGCTACCTGGGCCACGGGTTGTTTATCGTACTGTCCCTGAGCCTGGCGATGCACTGGTTGCCCGGCTTCTATAACGGGCGTGGCATTGCCCCGCAGCGCTTCACCGAAGATGCAGTACCCTTCTCGATGTACCTGAACCAGGACAAACCGCTGATCGGCTTCTGGCTGTTGCTGGCCTGCCCGTGGATTGTGGCGCGGCGTTCGTTGCGTTTGTCGATCTGCGTGGCCGCCCTGGCGTTGACCCTCACCGCCATCGCCGCCCTCGGCGGAGCGGCGTTGCTGGGCGTGATCAGTTGGGCACCGAAATGGCCGGAACAGGCCTGGCTCTGGGTACTTAATAACCTGCTGCTGGTGACGCTGGTGGAAGAAGCCCTGTTCCGGGGTTACGTACAGGGCGGTTTGAGCCGACGTTTCAAACACCTCCCTTACGGCGAGAACCTGGCGCTGCTTCTGGCCTCGCTGCTGTTCGGCCTGGTGCACATCGGCGCAGGCTGGCATTGGGTATTGCTGGCGAGCATCGCCGGGGTGGGTTACGGCCTGGCCTATCGGTTTGGCGGCCTGGGCGCAGCGGTGGCCACGCACTTTGGCTTGAATCTGCTTCACTTCGGGTTGTTTACCTACCCGATGCTGGCCGGTTGATCTCCTGCTGGGGAACGTGCACCCCGTCGATTGTTGCAAAAATAAGTTAAATAAACCGCCGTTCTTGCCGATACCCCCTGAAAGCCTTGCGGATTGAACAATCATGCGTAATAACCAACCCGTTACCCAGCGCGAACGTACCTTCCCCGCTCAGCAACGGTTGATCTCCACCACAGATGCCAAAGGCGTGATCACCTACTGCAACGACGCCTTCGTCGAAATCAGTGGGTTCTCTCGCGACGAACTGGTGCGTGCCCCGCACAACCTGGTGCGTCACCCGGACGTTCCGGCGGCGGTGTTCGCGCACATGTGGTCAACGCTCAAACAAGGCTTGCCATGGATGGGCATTGTCAAGAATCGCTGCAAGACCGGTGACCACTACTGGGTTAACGCCTATGTGACGCCGGTTTTCGAAGGCAACCAGGTGGTCGGCTACGAATCGGTGCGCATCAAGCCCACCGCCGAGCAGATCCGCCGGGCCGAAGCGCTCTACCAACGCATCAACCAGGGCAAGTCGGCGATCCCTCAGCGGGACAAGTGGTTGCCGGTGTTGCAGGACTGGCTGCCGTTTATCCTGGTGAGTCAGTTGAGTTTCATGATTGGCGCTTCGCTCAACTCCCACTGGGGCTTTGCCCTGGCGGCGGGGCTGTCGGTGCCGCTGGGCCTGCTCGGCCTGAGCTGGCAACAGCGCGGCCTCAAGCGTTTGCTGCGCCTGGCCGAGCAGACTACCTCCGACCCGCTGATCGCGCAGATGTACACCGACAGCCGTGGCGCCCAGGCGCGCCTGGAAATGTCGATCCTCAGCCAGGAGGCGCGTCTGAAGACCTGCCTTACGCGTTTGCAGGACACTGCCGAGCACCTCAACGACCAGGCCGCGCAGTCCAACACCCTGGCCCATAACAGCTCCAGCGGCCTGGAACGCCAGCGCGTCGAGACCGAGCAGGTGGCCACGGCGGTCAACCAGATGGCGGCGACTACCCAGGAAGTCGCCAGCCATGTGCAGCGCACGGCAGATGCGACCCAAGAGGCCAACCGCCTGACCGGTCGCGGCCGCGATATCGCCGGGGAAACCCGCGAGGCGATCCAGCGTCTGTCCGTGGCTGTGGGTGAGACCGGTGTGACTGTGACCCAGTTGGCCAAGGACAGCGATGAAATCGGCGGTGTGGTCGACGTGATCAAGGGCATTGCCGACCAGACCAACCTGCTGGCGCTCAACGCCGCCATCGAAGCGGCGCGTGCCGGGGAGATGGGCCGTGGTTTTGCGGTGGTGGCCGATGAAGTCCGCCAACTGGCCCAGCGTACCGCCGAGTCAACCGGGCAGATCCATGCATTGATCGCCAAGCTGCAGCAGACCGCCGCTGCCGCCGTGCAAACCATGGACGCCGGGCATCGCCAGGCCGAAGAAGGTGTAGCGCGGGTGATGGAAGCGGACCAGGCGTTGGTGGGCATCAGTGAAGCGGTGGCGCATATCACCGATATGACTACCCAGATCGCGGCTGCCACCGAAGAGCAAAGCTCGGTGGCCGAAGAGATCAGCCGCAACATCAGCACCATTGCGCTGTTGGCGGACCAGACCTCGGAGCAGGCGCTGAACTCGGCGCAGTTGAGTGAAGAGCTGACGCATACCGCCAATACTCAGTACTCGCTGGTGGAGCGGTTCAACCGGTAGGTCGCTATCGGGGGCAAGCCCCCTCCACCTTTGACTGTGTTCACAATTGGAATGTGAGAACACGGTCAAGTGTGGGAGGGGCTTGTCGAAGCGTCGCGCCGCCCCGATGAGGCCCTATAGGCCAGCCAAAAACCCAGCCACCCCCACTGCCGCGGCTTCCAGATGCTGCTCATGACTGAATCCCGACGCCTTCAACGGCTTCAAGTCATGATCCCCCGCCACCAGCCACATCACCTCGATGCTCGGCGACAGCTCATACCCTTCCACCGCCGCCCGATTGCCCAGTGCATCGCGCTCGCCCTGCACGATCAAGGTTGGCGTCTTCAGCCCGACCAGATGTTCGACGCGTGGCTTTTCCGGCTTGCCCACCGCATAGAACGGATAGCCCAGGCACACCAGCCCATTGGCACCCAATTCATCAGCCAGCAAACTGGCCATGCGCCCGCCCATGGACTTGCCGCCAATGGCCAGTTTCCCAGCGACATGACGTCGCACCTCGGCATACACCTCACGCCAGCATTCGAGTAGCTTCGGGGCCGGGTTGGGCGGGCGTTTACCGCCGTCAACCCGGCGCTGGGCCATGTAGGGAAACTCGAAGCGCAACACGTTGACGCCATGCCCGGCAAGGCGTGCAGCCATATCGCTCATAAAGGATGAGTCCATCGGTGCACCGGCGCCGTGGGCCAGGATCAGCGTCACGGGTGCAGCCTCAGCCGCCCCCGCCGCGACATCCCACAACCACCCATGTTCCCGCACACACTGCGCCCATTGATCCCCGTCAATACTGGCCTTGTGCTCTTTGCCCATGCTTGCCTCGCTTTTTAGTCTGCCTATAACTCCAGCCCAAGTGCCGCATCTGCTTGGGTTGAACCGTGGATGGGGAACCATGAACACTACTTTAAGTACCGCCTATAACTACAAGGTGGTCCGCCAATTCGCCATTATGACGGTGGTGTGGGGCATCGTCGGCATGGGGCTCGGGGTTTTTCTCGCGGCCCAATTGGTGTGGCCTGCACTCAACTTCGACTTGCCCTGGACCAGCTTCGGCCGCCTGCGCCCGCTGCACACCAACGCGGTGATCTTCGCCTTCGGTGGCTGCGCGTTGTTCGCCAGCTCCTTCTACTCGGTGCAGCGTACCTGCCAGACGCAGCTGTTCGCGCCGAAAATCGCCGCGTTCTGCTTCTGGGGCTGGCAGTTGGTCATCCTGCTGGCAGCGATCTCCCTGCCGCTGGGCTACACCAGCTCCAAGGAATACGCCGAGCTGGAATGGCCGATCGACATCCTGATCACCATTGTCTGGGTGGCCTATGCCATCGTGTTCTTTGGCACCGTGGCCAAGCGCAACACCAAGCACATCTACGTCGGCAACTGGTTCTTCGGTGCGTTCATCATCACCGTGGCCATCCTGCATATCGTCAACAACCTGGAAATCCCGGTCAGCCTGACCAAGTCCTACTCCCTCTATGGCGGTGCGACGGATGCCATGGTGCAGTGGTGGTATGGGCATAACGCGGTAGGCTTTTTCCTCACCGCCGGTTTCCTCGGCATGATGTATTACTTCGTGCCCAAGCAGGCCGAGCGTCCGGTGTATTCCTATCGCTTGTCCATCGTGCACTTCTGGGCGCTGATCACCCTGTACATCTGGGCCGGCCCGCACCACTTGCACTACACCGCGCTGCCGGACTGGGCACAGTCCCTGGGCATGGTGATGTCCCTGGTGCTGCTGGCACCGAGCTGGGGCGGCATGATCAACGGCATGATGACCCTGTCGGGCGCCTGGCATAAGTTGCGCAGCGACCCGATCCTGCGCTTCCTCGTGGTGTCCCTGGCGTTCTACGGCATGTCGACGTTCGAAGGCCCGATGATGGCAATCAAGACCGTCAACGCCCTCTCCCACTACACCGACTGGACCATCGGCCACGTACACGCCGGCGCCCTCGGTTGGGTGGCGATGATCTCCATCGGCGCGTTGTACCACATGATCCCGAAAGTCTTCGGCCGCGAGCAGATGTACAGCCTCGGCCTGATCAACGCGCACTTCTGGCTGGCCACCATCGGCACCGTGCTCTACATCGCTTCGATGTGGGTCAACGGTATCGCCCAGGGCTTGATGTGGCGGGCGGTCAACGAAGACGGCACCTTGACCTACTCCTTCGTCGAAACCCTGGTGGCCAGCCACCCTGGCTTCATCGTGCGGCTGGTGGGCGGTGCGATCTTCCTCAGCGGCATGTTCCTGATGGCTTACAACACCTGGCGCACCGTGCGTTCGGCGCAGCCTGTCGAAGCCGCCACCACTGCGCAGTTGGCCTGAGGAGTCTGTGATGAAACACGAAACGATTGAAAAGAACGTCGGCCTGCTGATGCTGCTCATGGTGCTTGCCGTGAGCATCGGTGGCCTGACCCAGATCGTCCCGCTGTTCTTCCAGGACGTGACCAACAAGCCGGTGGAGGGCATGAAACCCTACACCGCGCTGCAACTGGAAGGCCGCGACATCTACATCCGCGAAGGCTGCGTACAGTGCCACTCGCAGATGATCCGCCCGTTCCGCGCCGAAACCGAACGCTACGGCCATTACTCGGTCGCCGGTGAAAGTGTGTGGGACCACCCGTTCCTGTGGGGCTCCAAGCGCACCGGTCCAGACCTGGCGCGCGTCGGCGCACGCTACTCGGACGACTGGCACCGCGCGCACCTGTATAACCCGCGCAACGTGGTGCCCGAGTCGAAAATGCCGGCCTATCCATGGCTGGTCACCGCCGCCGTCGACAGCAGCCACACCGAGACCAAGTTGAAAGTGATGCGCACCCTCGGCGTGCCGTACACCGACGACGACATCAGTGGCGCCGTGGCCAGCCTCAAGGGCAAGACCGAGATGGACGCGCTGGTCTCGTACCTGCAAGTGCTCGGCACCGCCATCAAGAGCAAGAGGTGAGCCATGGGATTTGAATTCGATGCAGGCACCATCCGCGGCCTCGGCACGCTGGTGGTTGCCATCGCCTTTATCGGCCTGTCGCTGTGGGTGTTCAACAACCGGCGCAATGCGGAATTCGAGCAGGCGCGCCTGCTGCCCTTCGCCGATGAACCCTCTCCATCCGACGCTCAAGAAGAGCCTGCAATAAGGAGCACCCGGCCATGACCCTATTCTGGAGTACATGGATCTGCGTACTGACCCTCGGCAGCCTGATCGGCTTGACCTGGCTGCTGGTCGGCACCCGCAAGGGCGAGACCAAGGGCAGCGTCGACCAGACCATGGGCCACGCCTTCGACGGTATCGAGGAATACGACAACCCGCTGCCCCAGTGGTGGTTCATGCTGTTCGCCGGCACCCTGGTGTTCGCGGTCGGCTACCTGATCCTCTACCCGGGCCTGGGCAACTGGAAAGGCGTGTTGCCGGGCTATGAAGACGGCTGGACCCAGGCCAAGGAATGGGACAAGGAAATGGCCAAGGCCGACGCCAAGTTCGGGCCGATCTTCGCCAAATTCTCGGCCATGCCCGTGGAAGAAGTGGCCAAAGACCCGCAAGCGCTGAAAATGGGCGGTCGCCTGTTCGCCTCCAACTGCGCGGTGTGCCACGGCTCGGACGCCAAGGGCGCGTTTGGCTTCCCGAACCTGGCGGACAACATCTGGCGCTGGGGCGGTTCGGCCGAGGCGATCAAGACCACCATCCTCAACGGTCGCCACGCGGCGATGCCGGCCTGGGGTGACATGCTCGGCGATGAGGGTGTAAAAAACGTTGCGGCCTTTGTTCGCCACGACCTGGCCAAGTTGCCCCTGCCCGCCGACAGCAGCGCCGATGTGGCTGCCGGCCAGGCAGCCTTCAACACCACCTGTGTCGCCTGCCACGGGCCGGAAGGCCACGGCATGGAAGCCATGGGCGCGCCCGACCTGACCAAACCGTCCGGCTACATCTACGGCACCAGCCTCGCGCAGTTGCAGCAGACCATCCGCCACGGCCGCCAGGGCCAGATGCCGGCGCAGGAAGTGCTGCAAGGCAATGACAAGGTGCATCTGCTGGCCGCCTACGTTTACAGCCTGTCCCACAACGCTGATGGCGCAACGCCAGAAAGCCAGGCGCAATAACCTCTGATCGCCGCCCCATTTTGGGGCGGCAACCCTGGCGCTGTACGCGACCAAGTGTCACACCCCTCCAAAGCACAACTTTCCCCTCCTCACTTTCGGGTCTACGCTTGTTCCCACAGCGGACCGATCCTGGCGTACGCAACGACATTCGTTGCGACCCTCGAATTTTCCTGTCCACTCGATCAGCTTTCGATTTCCGATTTTGTCCTTACACCAAACATGGAAAGGGCGCAGAATCTGGCGTGGAACGCATTGATACAGGTCAGTCATTGCGTTGCAATGACCCCTCGCTTTCTACATACTTGCGGCCGATTTTACCTATAAAAAAACCTAAACCGTGGAACCTTAGAATGAGCACAGCAATCAGTCCGACTGCTTATAACTATAAGGTAGTCCGCCAGTTCGCCATCATGACGGTGGTCTGGGGGATCCTTGGCATGGGGCTCGGGGTGTTCATCGCCTCGCAACTGGTCTGGCCGGAATTGAATTTCGGTTTGCCATGGACGACCTTTGGCCGCCTGCGCCCGCTGCACACCAACCTGGTGATCTTCGCCTTCGGCGGATGTGCATTGTTTGCCACCTCCTACTATGTCGTGCAGCGAACCTGCCAGACGCGACTGATCTCCGACAGCCTTGCGGCCTTCACCTTCTGGGGTTGGCAAGCAGTCATCGTTGGCGCCATCGTCACCCTGCCACTGGGCTACACCACCACCAAGGAATACGCCGAGCTGGAATGGCCCATCGCCATTTTGCTCGCCATCGTGTGGGTGACCTACGCCGTGGTGTTCTTCGGCACCATCGTCAAGCGCAAGACCAAGCACATCTACGTGGGCAACTGGTTCTACGGCGCGTTCATCCTGGTAACGGCGATGCTGCACATCGTCAACCACGCCTCGTTGCCGGTGAGCCTGTTCAAGTCCTACTCGGCCTACGCCGGGGCCACGGACGCGATGATCCAGTGGTGGTACGGCCACAACGCCGTGGGTTTCTTCCTGACCACCGGTTTCCTGGGGATGATGTACTACTTCGTGCCGAAACAGGCCGAACGTCCCATTTACTCGTACCGCCTGTCCATCGTGCATTTCTGGGCGCTGATCACCCTGTACATCTGGGCCGGCCCGCACCACTTGCACTACACCGCGTTGCCGGACTGGGCACAGTCCCTGGGCATGGCGATGTCGATCATCCTGCTGGCCCCGAGCTGGGGCGGCATGATCAACGGCATGATGACCCTGTCCGGCGCCTGGCATAAATTGCGCACCGACCCGATCCTGCGCTTCCTGGTGGTGTCGCTGGCGTTCTACGGCATGTCGACCTTCGAAGGGCCGATGATGGCGATCAAGACCGTCAACTCGCTGTCCCACTACACCGACTGGACCATCGGCCACGTACACGCCGGCGCCCTCGGTTGGGTGGCGATGATCTCCATCGGCGCGCTGTACCACATGATCCCCAAACTGTTCGGCCGTCCGCAGATGCACAGCGTTGGCCTGATCAACGCGCACTTCTGGCTGGCCACCATCGGCACCGTGCTCTACATCGCCTCGATGTGGGTCAACGGCATCACCCAGGGCCTGATGTGGCGAGCCATCAACGATGACGGCACCCTCACCTACTCCTTCGTCGAAGCGCTGCAAGCCAGCCATCCGGGTTACATCGTGCGCGCCCTGGGCGGTGCATTCTTTGCCTCCGGCATGTTCCTGATGGCCTACAACGTCTGGCGCACCGTGCGTGCCGCCGACCCGGCAGAAGCCGAAGCCGCCGCCAAGATCGCCGTTGTGGGAGCTCACTGATGAAGCATGAAGTAGTCGAGAAGAATATCGGCCTGCTGGCCTTCTTCATGGTCATCGCCGTGAGTATCGGCGGCCTGACCCAGATCGTTCCGCTGTTTTTCCAGGACGTGACCAACAAGCCGGTGGAAGGCATGAAGCCGCGCACCGCCCTTGAACTGGAAGGCCGCGACGTCTACATCGCCAACGGTTGTGTCGGCTGCCACTCGCAGATGATCCGCCCGTTCCGTGCCGAAACCGAACGCTACGGCCACTACTCGGTCGCCGGTGAAAGCGTGTGGGACCACCCGTTCCTGTGGGGTTCCAAGCGTACCGGCCCGGACCTGGCCCGTGTCGGCGGGCGTTACTCCGATGACTGGCAGCGTGCGCACCTGTACAACCCGCGCAATGTGGTGCCTGAGTCGAAAATGCCGGCGTACCCGTTCCTCGTGGAAAACAAGCTCGACGGCAAGGACACCGCGAAGAAGATGGAGGTCTTGCGCACCCTGGGCGTGCCCTACACCGACGAAGACATCGCCGGTGCAGCGGCCGCCGTGAAGGGCAAGACCGAAATGGACGCACTGGTGGCCTACCTGCAGGGCCTGGGCACCATCATCAAAAGCAAACGGTGATCTATGGATATCGGGATGATTCGTGGCCTGGGCACCGTTGTGGTGATGGTGGCCTTTATCGGCCTGGCGTTGTGGGTGTTCAGCCCCAAGCGCAAGTCGGAGTTTGAAGACGCGACCTTGCTGCCCTTTGCGGATGATCCCGAAGCCATCAAGCACGTCGAGCAAGCTTCTAGGAGTAACAAAGAATGACTACGTTCTGGAGTCTGTACGTCACAGTCCTCAGTCTGGGTACCATCTTCGCCCTGACCTGGCTGCTGCTGTCGACCCGCAAGGGCCAGCGCGCCGAGCAAACCGACGAGACCGTCGGCCATTCGTTCGACGGCATCGAGGAATACGACAACCCGCTGCCCAAGTGGTGGTTCATGCTGTTCGTCGGCACCATCGTCTTCGCCCTCGGCTACCTGGCGCTGTACCCCGGCCTGGGCAACTGGAAGGGCCTGCTGCCGGGCTACAACTACCTCGACACCGACAAGCAAACCCCCTTCGCCAATGGCCAGACCGGCTGGACCGGCGTGCACGAATGGGAAAAGGAAATGGCCAGGTCGGACGCCAAGTTCGGGCCGATCTTCGCCAAATTCGCGTCGATGCCGATTGAAGAAGTGGCCAAGGACCCGCAAGCGTTGAAGATGGGGGGTCGCCTGTTCGCCTCCAACTGCTCGGTGTGCCACGGTTCCGATGCCAAGGGCGCCTATGGCTTCCCCAACCTGACCGATGCCGACTGGCGCTGGGGCGGCGAGCCGGCCACCATCAAGGAAACCATCATGAAGGGCCGTCATGCGGTAATGCCGGCCTGGTTGGATATCCTCAAGGAGCAAGGCGTCAGCGATGTGGCTGCGTTCGTGCTCACCAACCTCGACGGGCGCAAACTGCCCGAAGGCGTGAAAGCCGATGTGGCCAACGGCGAGAAACTCTTCGCCGCCAACTGCGTGGCCTGCCACGGCCCGGCCGGTAAAGGCACTCCTGCCATGGGCGCGCCCGACCTGACCCACCCGGGCGCCTTCATCTACGGCTCGAGCTTCGCCCAACTGCAACAGACCATCCGTTGGGGCCGCCAGGGCCAGATGCCGGCGCAGGAACAGCTGCAAGGCAATGACAAGGTGCACTTGCTGGCGGCGTATGTGTACAGCTTGTCCCATGGGGATAAGAAGGCTGAAGAGCAATAAAAGCCGCTGCAATACCAATGTGGGAGGGGGCTTGCCCCCGATTGCAGTGTGTCAGTCAGTGCATCTGTCGCTGATCCACCGCTATCGGGGGCAAGCCCCCTCCCACATTGGATCCGCAGTGTTTCAGAGAACCGGGCCAGCCAAAACCGGCCATACTTGCCAGATCAATTGATCCAGATCACTTAGGTCGCCCCCTTTCAGCACCACCGGGGGCGTATCATTACACCACTGCAACACCCCTAATTTGACCCCGGCTGGCACGTACTGGCCAAGGCAAATCTCCACCGCCGTGGGATGCAATGATGAGTAACCAGATACCGGTACATGACGTTACCCCGCCTGCCAAAACCGTCGACCTCTACGCCTCGCGAGAGAAAATCTACACGCGCGCCTTCACCGGCCTGTTCCGCAACTTGCGCATGCTCGGCGGGGCCGGTCTGTTCCTGCTGTACTTCGGCACGGTGTGGCTGAACTGGGGTGGCCACCAGGCCGTGTGGTGGAACCTGCCCGAGCGCAAGTTCTTCATTTTCGGGGCAACTTTCTGGCCCCAGGACTTCATCCTGCTCTCGGGCATTCTCATCGTTGCCGCGTTTGGCCTGTTCTTCATCACGGTGTACGCCGGTCGCGTGTGGTGCGGCTACACCTGCCCGCAGAGCGTGTGGACGTGGATCTTCATGTGGTGTGAGAAGGTCACCGAAGGCGACCGCAACCAGCGCATCAAGCTCGACAAGGCACCGATGGGCGCCAACAAATTCCTGCGCAAATTCAGCAAGCACACCCTGTGGCTGTTGATCGGCTTTGTCACCGGCATGACCTTTGTCGGCTACTTCTCGCCGATCCGCGAACTGGTGTTCGACTTTTTCACCGGCCAGGCCGATGGCTGGTCGTATTTCTGGGTGGGTTTCTTCACCCTTGCCACCTACGGCAACGCCGGCTGGCTGCGCGAACAGGTGTGCATCTACATGTGCCCGTACGCGCGCTTCCAGAGCGTGATGTTCGACAAGGACACCCTGATCGTTTCCTACGACCCACGCCGCGGCGAACTGCGCGGCCCGCGTAAAAAAGGTACCGACTACAAGGCCCAGGGCCTGGGCGATTGCATCGATTGCACGATGTGCGTGCAGGTGTGCCCCACCGGTATCGACATCCGCGACGGCCTGCAGATCGAGTGCATCGGCTGCGCCGCCTGTATCGATGCCTGCGACAACATCATGGACAAGATGGAGTACCCGCGCGGCCTGATCAGCTACACCACCGAGCACAACCTGTCCGGGCAGAAAACCCACAAGCTGCGCCCGCGCCTGATCGGCTACGCCCTGGTGTTGCTGGCGATGATCAGCCTGCTGGTGGCGGCGTTCTTCATGCGCTCTCTGGTGGGTTTCGACGTGAGCAAGGACCGCGTGCTGTACCGCGAGAACGCTGAAGGCCGCATCGAAAACGTCTACAGCCTGAAGATCATGAACAAGGACCAACGCGACCACACCTACGTGCTCGATGCCGCCGGCCTGCCCGACCTCAAGCTGCAAGGCCGCCGGGAGATCAAGGTGGCGGCCGGCGATATCGTCAGCATGCCGGTGGAGCTGTCGAGTGCGCCGGAACAATTGCCGTCGAGCACCAACGAGGTGAAATTCATCCTCACCGATGCCGATGACGCCAGCGTCCATATTGAAGCCAAGAGCCGATTCATCGGCCCTCAAGTCCGCTAACAGGGAACCGAACAATGTCCGTAGCAACCGCCGCAAGCCCTTGGTACAAGCACCTCTGGCCGTGGATCATCATCGGCATCCTGGCCTGTTCGGTGACCTTGACCCTGTCCATGGTGACCATCGCGGTCAACAACCCGGACAACCTGGTCAACGACAACTACTACGAGGCCGGCAAAGGCATCAACCGCTCCCTGGACCGCGAGCTGCTGGCCCAGACCTTGCAACTGCGCGCCAAGGTGCACCTGGATGAGCTGACCGGTGAAGTCGAGGTCAACCTCACCGGCTACAGCAACCCGAAAACCCTGGAATTGAACCTGATTTCCCCGACCCAGCCGGAGAAAGACCGCAAGATCAACCTGGCCCGCAGCGACAGCGAGCCCGGCCGCTACATCGGCCAGGTCACCGACAAGGTCGAAGGCCGGCGGTTCGTCGAGTTGCTCGGCGTGGAAGGCGACCGGACCTGGCGCATGTTCGAGGAAGAACAAGTCAGCCACGACAAGGACTTGCTGCTGGGTGATGAACCGTTGCAGGGTGCCGAAGACCTGAAAAAGTAAAAAGCCTGCGCTTCGCGCATCGGGGGCAAGCCCCCTCCCACACTGGATTGGGTTTACACATATCTATTGGTGAAATCAGTCAAATGTGGGAGGGGGCTTGCCCCCGATGAGGCCCTACCAGCCACCATAGATTCCCAAGCCATGACCACCCCCTGCTACCACTGCGCCCTCCCCGTCCCCTCCGGTAGCCGTTTCACCACGGTCATCCTCGGTGAGCGCCGCGAACTCTGCTGCCCCGGCTGCCAGGCCGTGGCCGAAGCCATCGTGGCCGGTGGCCTGGAAAGTTATTACCAGCACCGCAGCGAAGCCTCGGCCAACCCCGAGGCGTTGCCGGTGCAACTGGTGGACGAATTGGCGCTGTATGACCGCGCCGACGTGCAGAAACCCTTCGTGCGCCACGAGGGCGAGCTGGCCGAAACCACCCTGCTGATGGAGGGCATCAGCTGCGCCGCCTGCGGCTGGCTGATCGAGAAACACCTGCGCAGCCTGCCCGCCGTGGCCGAGGCGCGGTTGAACCTGTCCAACCACCGCCTGCACGTTCGTTGGGTTGATGGGCAACTGCCATTGAGCCAACTGCTCAGTGAACTGCGCCATATCGGCTACGCCGCTCACCCCTATCAGGCCGATCGCGCTGCCGAGCAGCTGGCCGGCGAAAATCGCCTGGCCCTGCGCCAATTGGGCGTGGCCGGCTTGCTGTGGTTCCAGGCAATGATGGCAACCATGGCTACCTGGCCGGAATTCAATATCGACCTGAGCCCGGAGCTGCACGTGATCCTGCGCTGGGTGGCGATGTTTCTTACAACACCCATCGTGTTCTACAGCTGCGCACCGTTTTTCAAGGGCGCCTTGCGCGACTTGCGCACGCGCCACCTGACCATGGATGTCTCAGTGTCCCTGGCCATCGGCGGGGCTTACCTGGCGGGCATCTGGACGGCAATCACCGGCGTGGGCGAGTTGTACTTCGATGCGGTGGGCATGTTTGCGTTGTTCCTGCTGGCCGGCCGTTACCTGGAGCGCCGCGCCAGGGAGCGCACGGCCGCCGCGACGGCGCAACTGGTGAACCTGCTGCCCGCCTCGTGCCTGCGACTCAAGGCCGACGGCCAGAGCGAGCGCATCCTGCTCCCCGAACTGACCCTGGGCGACCGCGTGCTGGTGCACCCCGGCGCCGTGCTGCCGGCGGATGGCGTGATCCTCGACGGGCAATCGAGCATCGATGAATCCCTGCTCACCGGTGAGTACCTGCCGCAACCGCGCCAAAGCGGCGATGCGGTCACGGCAGGCACGCTGAATGTCGAGGGGGCATTGACCGTCGAAGTACGTGCCCTGGGTCATGACACGCGCCTGTCCGCCATCGTGCGCCTGCTGGAGCGCGCCCAGGCCGATAAACCACGCCTGGCGCAGATCGCCGACCGCGCCGCACAGTGGTTCCTGTTGTGCTCGCTGATCGCCGCCGCGCTGATCGGCTTACTGTGGTGGGAGCTGGATGCGTCGCGGGCGTTCTGGATTGTGCTGGCGATGCTGGTGGCGACCTGCCCCTGCGCGTTGTCCCTTGCGACACCTACCGCCCTCACCGCCGCCACCGGCACCTTGCACAAACTCGGGCTGCTGTTGACGCGCGGCCATGTGCTGGAAGGGCTCAACCAGATCGACACGGTGATCTTCGACAAGACCGGCACCCTCACCGAAGGGCGCCTGGCGTTGAGAGCCATACGCCCGCTGGGCACCTTGAGTACCGACCTGTGCCTGAGCCTCGCCGCCGCCCTGGAAAACCGCTCCGAACACCCGATTGCCCGCGCCTTTGGGCGGGCACCAGTGGCCGCCGATGAGGTCGTCAGTTCGCCAGGACTGGGCCTTGAAGGTCGCGTCGGCGAGCGCGTATTGCGCATTGGCCAGCCGGGCTTTGTCTGCGAACTCAGTGGTTGCCCGATCCCGGCAGCGCCGGAGGTTTGCGGCCAATGGCTATTGCTCGGCGACCGCGACGGCGCCCTGGCCTGGTTCGTGCTCGACGACCGCCTGCGCAGTGATGCGCCTGCATTGCTGGCCGCGTGCAAGGCGCGGGGTTGGCGCACGCTATTGCTGTCCGGTGACAGTTCGCCGATGGTCGCCAGCGTCGCCGCCGAGCTGGGTATCGACGAGGCCCACGGCGGCCTGCGCCCGGATGACAAGCTGCAAGTCCTTCAGCAACTGCACAAGCAAGGCCGCAAAGTGCTGATGCTTGGCGACGGTGTCAACGATGTGCCGGTACTCGCCGCCGCGGACATCAGCGTGGCGATGGGCACGGCCACCGACCTGGCCAAGACCAGCGCCGATGCGGTGTTGCTGTCAAACCGCCTGGACGCCCTGGTGCAAGCCTTTACTCTGGCGCGGCGCACTCGCCGGGTAATCATTGAAAACCTGCTGTGGGCCGGGTTGTACAATGGCCTTATGCTGCCGTTTGCCGCCCTGGGCTGGATCACTCCCATCTGGGCGGCGATCGGCATGTCCCTCAGTTCGTTGACCGTGGTGCTCAATGCCCTGCGCCTGACTCGCCTGCCGAGCGCGCCGGCCGCCCGAGCCCCCTCAGTAACCCGCCCGCTGCCAGTGTGAGCCGTGCGGGCATGGAGTGCAGATGCCAGCTTTATACGTAATGATCCCGGCGGCGCTGCTGTTAGTGGGCGTGGCCATCTACATCTTCTTCTGGGCGGTGGACAGCGGCCAGTACGACGACCTCGACGGCCCGGCCCATAGCGTGCTGTTCGACGACCAGGACCCGAACCACCTGGCCGGCGTCGAAGAGGCCAACCACTCCGAACAACCACCAAAAGACCCGCCTCATGCTTGAGCTGGCGCCGCTGCTGGTCTCTGCACTGATCCTCGGCCTTCTCGGTGGAGGCCATTGCCTGGGCATGTGCGGCGGGTTGATGGGCGCGCTGACCCTGGCGATCCCCAAGGAGCAACGCGGCCGCCGGTTTCAATTGCTGCTGGCCTACAACCTGGGACGCATCCTCAGCTATGCCGCGGCCGGCGTGTTGATCGGCCTCGCCGGCTGGGCGGTGGCGAACAGCCCGGCGGCGATGTTCATGCGCGTGCTCGCCGGCCTGCTCTTGATCAGCATGGGCCTGTACCTGGCGGGCTGGTGGAGCGGTCTCACCCGTATCGAAAGCCTCGGACGCGGCCTATGGCGCTATATACAGCCGGTCGCCAACCGTTTGCTGCCCGTGTCCAACGTACCGCGTGCATTGCTGCTGGGCGCGTTATGGGGATGGTTGCCGTGCGGATTGGTCTACAGCACGCTGCTATGGGCAGCGAGCCAGGGCAATGCGCTGGACAGCGGGTTGCTGATGCTGGCGTTCGGGCTGGGGACCTGGCCGGTGCTGTTGGCTACCGGCCTGGCCGCAGAACGGGTTACTGCATTATTGCGCAAACGCAGCGTGCGGATGACCGGTGGCGTGCTGGTCATACTCTTCGGTATCTGGACGTTGCCCGGCCCGCACCAGCACTGGTTGATGGGCCACTAAATCGCCATGTGGCATAGCGCCGCTCCCCGTTGATGCAAATCAAGATGCCATCCCCGCCACGCCCCTAGACTCGGCCCACTAGCCTATCCGGGGGAACGCCCGCATGCTCGACGCCATTCGTTGGGATACCGATCTGATTCACCGCTACGACCTGGCGGGACCGCGCTACACGTCCTACCCTACCGCCGTACAATTCGACAGCCAGGTCGGCACCTTCGACCTGCTCCACGCCCTGCGCGACAGCCGCAAAGCGGTGCGGCCGCTGTCGTTGTATGTGCATGTGCCGTTCTGCGCGAACATCTGCTACTACTGCGCCTGCAACAAGGTCATCACCAAGGACCGTGGCCGCGCCCAGGCCTACCTGCAACGCCTGGAGCAGGAAATCCAGCTGGTGGCGTGCCACCTCGACCCCAGACAGCCGGTGGAACAGCTGCACTTCGGCGGCGGCACCCCGACCTTTCTCAGCCACGACGAATTGCGCCAGGTGATGAGCTGCCTGCGCCAGCACTTCAATTTGCTGGATGACGATTCGGGCGACTACGGCATCGAGATCGACCCACGCGAAGCGGATTGGGCCACCATGGGCCTGCTGCGCGAACTGGGTTTCAACCGTGTGAGCATCGGCCTGCAAGACCTCGACCCCGAGGTACAACGGGCAGTCAACCGCCTGCAAAGCCTGGAAGAAACCCGCGCGGTGATCGATGCCGCACGCACCCTGCAATTTCGCTCGATCAATGTCGACCTGATCTACGGCCTGCCCAAGCAAACGCCGATCAATTTTGCGCGCACCGTGGAGGAGGTGATCAGGCTGCAACCCGACCGCTTGTCGGTGTTCAACTACGCTCACCTGCCCGAACGTTTCATGCCCCAGCGGCGCATCAACACCGATGAACTGCCGTCCCCGGCGTCAAAGCTGCTGATGCTGCAAACCACCATCGAGCAACTGACCCAGGCCGGCTACCGTTACATCGGCATGGACCACTTCGCCCTGCCCGACGACGAGTTGGCCATCGCCCAGGAAGAAGGCACCCTGCAGCGCAATTTCCAGGGCTATACCACCCACGGTCATTGCGACTTGATCGGGCTCGGGGTGTCAGCGATCAGCCAGATCGGCGACCTGTACTGCCAGAACAGCAGTGACCTCAACGCCTACCAGAACACCCTGGCCGGCGCGCAACTGGCCACCAGTCGCGGCCTGGTCTGTACCACGGACGATCGCTTGCGGCGGGAGGTGATTCAGCAGTTGATCTGCAATTTCAGCCTGGCATTCGAGACGATCGAGCAAGCCTTCAACATGGATTTTCGCGGGTATTTCGACGACATCTGGCCGCAACTGACGGCGATGGCCGAGGATGGCCTGATCGAACTCGACGCCCAAGGCATTCGCGTGTTGCCAGCCGGGCGACTGCTGGTGCGTTCGGTGTGCATGGTGTTCGATGCCTACCTGGAACACCAGAACAGGCAGCGGTTTTCGCGGGTGATCTGAAACACCCTACGCCATAGCGAGGGAGCCGGCCTTCAACGCGTCTTCCCCGCTGAGGCCTTTCATGGCCTTGGCCAGGGAGGTTTGTGCGGTCATCAGGCTCGCTTGCAACTGGGCAAGCGCCCCTTGCAGATTGCTGACCTTGATCCGTGCCTCGTCGGGGCTGAGGCTCTTGTCCGCCATCACGGCTTGCAGTTCGGCCTGCTTCTCGGCGATCTGCTCCTTGAGCTTGCGAATCATCTTGAGAACCTGCTGGACGTTATCCGGCAGACCGCTGTCTTCGATGTCGCTGCTGGGTTTCTTGGCCTCCGTCAGGGCTTTCAAGGCAGCTCCGGAAAAGGTCACCTTCACCCCCTCCTCGTCCTTTTTTTCCCGCAGCGGCGCCTCAGTAGGGTCCTTGAGCGCTTTGGCAGCCTTGGCGAGCCTGGCTTCTGCTACCAAGTCTTTCGGCTCCGCAAAGGACTGCACCTGAGTGCGTGCAGCGTTCGTTGCACCGATGGAAATCATGATATCGAGCCTCCAAGCTCAAGGATTCGTGACTTTGTATCGGCGGCGACACAAAATTCTTTATACCGTTGCTGGTTTTTTGTACACGCTGGCCTCACCAGCCCACAGTGCGTTACCCTTACGTCTTATGTGTGTTTTCCCACAAGGATTTAAGAAATGTCCGAGCCAGTTAAACTGCGCGCTCACAGCCAGGCTCATTGCAAGGATTGCAGCCTGGCCCCCCTCTGCTTGCCACTTTCGTTGAATCTGGAAGACATGGATGCGCTGGACGAGATCGTTAAACGTGGTCGCCCGCTGAAAAAAGGTGAGTTCCTGTTTCGCCAGGGCGATAAGTTCGATTCCGTTTATGCAGTACGCTCGGGTGCGTTGAAGACATTCAGCCTGAGCGACAGCGGCGAAGAACAGCTCACCGGTTTCCACCTGCCCAGCGAACTGGTGGGCTTGTCGGGCATGGACACCGAGATCCACCCGGTGTCGGCCCAGGCGCTGGAGACAACCTCGGTGTGCGAAATCCCCTTCGAGCGCCTTGACGAGCTGGCCCTGCAATTGCCGCAACTGCGCCGCCAGTTGATGCGCGTAATGAGCCGCGAGATTCGTGACGACCAGCAAATGATGCTGCTGTTGTCGAAGAAAACCGCCGACGAGCGCATCGCGACCTTCCTGGTCAACCTGTCGGCGCGGTTCCGTGCCCGGGGTTTCTCGGCCAACCAGTTCCGCCTGAGCATGTCGCGCAACGAAATCGGCAACTACCTGGGCCTGGCGGTGGAAACCGTGTCCCGCGTATTTACCCGTTTCCAGCAGAACGAGCTGATCGCCGCCGAAGGCAAGGAAGTGCATATCCTCGACCCTATCCAGTTGTGCGCGCTGGCCGGTGGTTCGTTAGACGGTTGACGCAGACACTTGCGGCCGCGCCAACCGGCGAGGCCGCAGGTATACTTCGAGTCCGTTTCCAGCCCCAGGACTCTTCGACGATGACCTTCGATTCGTTCGACATCAAATCCCTGATCCGTCCCGTCATCGACTTCCCCAAGCCCGGGGTGATCTTTCGTGACAT
Organism: Pseudomonas sp. FW305-3-2-15-C-LB1; assembly: GCF_058787615.1. NCBI lineage: Bacteria > Pseudomonadati > Pseudomonadota > Gammaproteobacteria > Pseudomonadales > Pseudomonadaceae > Pseudomonas > Pseudomonas sp. FW305-3-2-15-C-LB1. The sequence goes on from NZ_JBYSZX010000002.1 coordinate 436,926, forward strand.
CACGCCGCTGTTCCAATCGCCCCGAGCCCTGCGCCTGGTGGCCGACACCTTTGCCCACCGCTACGTCGAGACCGATTTCACCCATATCGGCGCCATGGATGCGCGGGGTTTCCTGATCGGTTCGATCATCGCCTACCAACTGAACAAGCCGCTGATCCTGTTCCGCAAGCAGGGCAAGCTGCCCGCTGACGTGCTGGCCGAGGGTTACCAGACCGAGTACGGCGAGGCCTTCCTCGAAGTGCACGCCGACAGCCTGTGCGAAGGCGACTCGGTGTTGATGTTCGATGACCTGATCGCCACCGGCGGCACCCTGATCGCGGCGGCGAACCTGGTACGCCGCATGGGCGCTAAGATCTTCGAGGCCGCGGCGATCATTGATTTGCCGGAGCTGGGGGGGTCGCAACGTTTGGAGGACATGGGGATTGCGACATTCTGCCTGACGCAGTTTGCGCTGACTGAACAATAACGCTTGCCTGGGCTGACGCCATCGGGGGCAAGCCCCCTCCCACATTTTGATCTGTGAACCGGTCAAGTGTGGGAGGGGGCTTGCCCCCGATGAGGCACTGAAAGGCACTAAAGATCAGAAGCCCATCTGCTTGCTGATGATTTCATTCATTACCTCACGGGTGCCGCCACCGATGGAGAGGATACGGTTGTCGCGATACAACCGCTCCACCAGGCTGCCACGCATATAACCCTGGCCCCCGAGGATCTGCACCGCGTCGTAGGTGACGCGGTCGGCGGTGTCGGTGGCAAGGTTCTTGGCCATGGATATCTCCTTGATCACGCTGATACCGGCGGCCATCTTTGCTGCCTGCCGATAAGTGAACTCCCGAGAGACCTCCACGGCGGTGGCCATTTCCGCCAGGCGATGCTTGATCACCTGGAATTTGCCGATGGGTTTGCCGAAGGCTTCGCGCTCGGCGGCCCATTTGAGGCTTTCCTCCAGGGCCAGTTGCGCGGTCATGTTGGCCATGAGCGCCAGGGCCAGGCGCTCGCTCTGGAAGTTGCCCATGATGCAGGCAAAGCCCATGTTTTCGGCGCCGATCAGGTTGCCTACGGGCACCCGACAATCGTCGAAGAACAATTCAGCCGTGTCCGACGCCCACCAGCCCATTTTCTTCAGGGGCTGGCCGACGGTAAAACCGGGAGTGTCTTTTTCGATCAGCAGCAGGCTGATCCCGGCAAAGCCCGGCCCGCCAGTGCGGACGGCGACGGTGTAGAAATCGGCGCGGATGCCGCTGGTAATGAAAGTCTTGCTACCGCTGACGCGGTAATGGTCGCCGTCACGAATGGCCCGGGTTTGCAGGCTGGCCACATCAGAACCGCCACCCGGTTCGGTGACTGCCAGGGCGATAATCTTTTCGCCGGCCAGCACCTGGGGCACCACCCGTTCGCGGACCTCGGGCCTGGCCCATTTGACCACCGGCGGCAAACCGATATCGAGCGACCCCAAGCCTGCCACCACGCCACCGGAGCCACAGCGCATCAGTTCCTCGCTGGCCGCGACCTTGGCAAACAGATCACCTTCGTGGCTGCCGCCGAAAGCTTCGGGATAACCGATACCGAGGATGCCCGCCGCTCCGGCCTTGAGGTACAACTCCCGGGGAAAGCTTTCGGCCTCCTCCCATTGCTCGATACCCGGCAGCATCTCGCGCTCGACAAAGCGACGCACGCTGTCGCGGACCAATTGGTGGCTGGGGTCGAAGTAGTCCTGATAGGCAGACATCGGCAAGCTCCACGGTGAGGTGGAGCGAAATTACCAAGCGCTTGCTTGGTTATCAAGTCATGGAGTCAGAGCGCGATAGGTTTGCGGCCGGCGAATGAATGCGCCAGCGTGCCGCCATCGACCAATTCCAACTCGCCACCCAGCGGCACGCCATGGGCAATGCGCGAGGTGATCAGACCTTTGTTGGTGAGCAGTTGGGCAATGTAATGCGCGGTTGCCTCGCCTTCCACCGTCGGGTTGGTGGCCAGGATCACTTCGGTAAAGGTGCCCTGCTCTTCGATGCGCGCCACCAGTTGCGGAATGCCGATGGCTTCCGGGCCAAGGCCGTCCAGGGGCGACAGGTGGCCCTTGAGCACGAAGTAGCGCCCGCGATAGCCGGTCTGCTCCACCGCGTATACATCCATCGGCCCTTCCACCACGCACAGCAGCGTGTCGTCGCGGCGCGGGTCGGCGCATTGCGGGCAGAGTTCTTCTTCGGTGAGGGTGCGACACTGGCGACAGTGACCCACGCCGGTCATGGCCTGGCTCAAGGCCTGGGCCAATCGGGTGCCGCCGCTGCGATCACGCTCCAGCAGTTGCAGCGCCATACGCTGGGCGGTTTTCTGGCCGACACCCGGCAATGTGCGCAGGGCGTCGATCAGTTGGCGAATCAGGGGGCTGAAGCTCATGGGCATGGGTCCGACAAAACAACGAGACGCGGTTTATACCCGCGCCCCGGATTAGCGTCAAATACTCAATCCTGCGCGACGCGTACCACCAACTTGCCGAAATTGCGCCCTTCCAGCAAACCGATAAAGGCTTCGGGCGCCTGCTCCAGACCGTCGACCACATCCTCGCGGAACTTGATCTTGCCGTCGCGCACCCACGGCGCCATGGCGCTGAGGAATTCAGGCTGGCGGTCACCGTAGTCATCGAACACGATAAAGCCCTGGATGCGCACACGCTTGGTCAACAAGGTACGTTGCAGTGCCGGCAAACGATCAGGCCCGCTGGGGGCTTCATGGGCGTTGTAGCCGGCGATCAGCCCGCACAGCGGGATGCGAGCCTTCGGATTCAACAACGGCACCACCGCATCGAACACCTTGCCGCCGACGTTTTCAAAATAGATGTCGACGCCCTTGAAGCACGTCTGCGCCAGGTCATCGGCAAAGGTCGCGCTCTTGTGATCGACGCAGGCATCAAAGCCCAGCTCGTCCACTGCATAGCGGCACTTTTCTGCGCCCCCCGCGATCCCGACCACACGCAAGCCCTTGAGCTTGGCTACCTGCCCGACCACCGAGCCCACCGCGCCGGACGCGGCCGCCACCACCAGGGTTTCCCCGGCCTTGGGCTGACCGATGTCCATCAGGCCCATGTAGGCCGTCATGCCCGGCATACCCAGCACGCCCAGTGCCATCGACGGGCTGGCCAGGCCCTTGGGCACCGGCATCAGGTTGCGACCATCGGAAATGCTGTGACTCTGCCAACCGGTAGCACCCACCACCAGGTCGCCCACTTCGAATTTCGGATTACGCGACTGCTCGATACGACTGACAGCGCCACCGGTCATCACTTCGTCGATTTCTACCGGCGCCGCGTAGGACGGTGCATCGCTCATGCGGCCGCGCATGTAGGGGTCGAGGGACAGGTACAGGGTTTTCAGCAGGACCTGGCCGTCTGCCAGCTCCGGCAGGTTCACCCGTTCCAGGCGGAAATTTTCCGGGGTGGGTGCGCCCTGGGGGCGCGAGACCAGGACGATGCGCTGGTTCAGGGTCGGTTCTTGAGGCATGAAGGGGCTCCTTTATCGAATCCATCGGTATAGGGTGCAGACCATGCGTGGCGTGCCCGGGTTCGATCCAATTGGCACAAACAAAAATGCCAGGCACAAGGCCTGGCATTGAAGTCTAGCTAAAGCACGCCGATCAGAACGGCAGCTTCATGCCCGGAGGCAGTTGCATGCCCGCGGTCACGCCGGACATTTTGTCCTGGCTGTTGGCTTCGATCTTGCGCACAGCGTCGTTGACGGCCGCGGCGAACAAGTCTTCCAGCACTTCGCGGTCATCATCGCTGACGCCTTCGAGCAGGCTCGGGTCGATGCTCACGCGCTTGATGTCGTGACGACCAGTCATCACCACGCTGACCATATCGCCACCGGCTTTACCGGTGACTTCGGCGTTGGCCAGTTCTTCCTGCATCTTGGCCATCTTTTCCTGCATCTGCTGCGCCTGCTTCATCAGGCCGGCCATGCCACCTTTCATCATGGGAATCACCTCAAAAGTACGTGGATCAATAAGTAGCCCGGTTTTATGACGCTTGGGGCACCGGGGCTTCGACAGGTTCAATAGTATCGTGACGGACGACCGCACCGAACTGTTGCATCATTTGCTGGATGAGCGGATCGGCATGGATCGAATCCTCGGCCTCACGCTGGCGGTTGATGCGCCGACGAGTCGCGGCCTGGGCCGGGGTTTCCTGCTCGGGCTTGATCAGCTCTATGGCGATGGTCAGCGTGCGCCCATGGTACTGGTTCAGCGCATCGTTGAGACGGCGCTGCTGGGTCGCGTTGAACAGGGCGCTGTGGGCCGGGTCCAGATGCAACAGCCAGTGGTCGCCTTCGATGGAGATCAATGTGCAGTTGGCGGCGATGCTGCCGGTCATGCCGGAGATCGGCAGTTTCGGGAACAGCTCCAGCCATTGCAGGGCCAGGCCGGTGGCGGGGGCCGCAGCGGGTTCCGCTTCGGGCTCGGGGGCCGGTTCGGCGGTGTGCTCGCTGGCCAGGTCGTCCAGGTAGCTGTAGGCCGAATCCATGTCCGGCTCGATGTAGTCTTCGTCCAGCGGGGGTTCGTCGTCGAGGTCGATACCCGGCGTGGCGGCTTCCACCTGGGCCACGGTCGGCTCGGGGACGGGGGCAGACACCCATTCGGGGGCATCCGGCACCACGCTATCCGGAGTCGGCGTGGGCATCGGTGTCAGTTCGGGCTGCTCGCCGCTGGTTTCCAGCACGGGCTCCACGGCGGGCGCTTGCTCGGCCTCGGCGTCTGCTTCGACCGGATCATTCCAGGGCAGGTCGACGACCGGCTCGGGCTCGACAACGGGTGCCGGCTCGACCACTGGCGCAGCTGCCACAGGTTCAGGCACCGGTGCAGGTGCAGGTGCAGGTGCAGCAACCACTGGTGCGACCTGCGCCGCGCCAGCCACTGGTTTGGCGGAATCAACTGTGGCCTGGCTGATCCCCACTGGCTTTAGCGGCTGTCTCGGCGCGTCTGCCGAATCAGCGGGCCGGAACGCCAGCATTCGCAGCAACACCATTTCAAAGCCGCCGCGCGGGTCGGGCGCCAGGGGCAAGTCGCGGCGGCCGATCAGGCCCATCTGGTAGTAGAACTGCACATCTTCAGCCGGCAGCGCCTGGGCCAGGGCCAGCACACGGTCGCGATCGCCATGGCCGTTGTCGACGCCTTCAGGCAGCGCCTGGGCGATGGCGACACGGTGCAGCACATTGAGAATTTCCGAGAGCACGCCGTTCCAGTCCGGGCCTTGCTCCGACAGGTGGCGCACGGCTTCGAGCAGCGCCTTGGCGTCGCCTTCGATCAGCGCGTGCAGCACGTCGAAGACCTGGCCGTGATCGAGGGTGCCGAGCATGGCGCGCACGTCGGCGGCCATGACCTTGCCTTCACCAAAGGCGATGGCCTGGTCGGTGAGGCTCATGGCATCGCGCATCGAACCATCGGCGGCGCGACCGAGCAACCACAGCGCGTCGTCTTCGAACGGTACGTTCTCGACGCCCAGCACATGGGTCAAATGCTCGACCACCCGCTCGGGGGTCATGTTTTTCAGGGAGAACTGCAGGCACCGCGACAGAATCGTTGCAGGAAGTTTCTGCGGATCGGTGGTGGCCAGGATGAATTTGACGTAGGGCGGCGGCTCTTCCAGGGTTTTCAACAGGGCGTTGAAGGAATGGCTGGACAGCATGTGCACTTCGTCGATCAGGTAGACCTTGAAGCGGCCACGGCTGGGCGCGTACTGCACGTTGTCGAGCAACTCGCGGGTGTCTTCGACCTTGGTGCGGCTCGCGGCGTCGATCTCGATCAGGTCGACGAAACGCCCTTCGTCGATTTCCTTGCACACCGAGCAGGTGCCGCAGGGCGTCGAAGTGATACCGGTTTCACAGTTCAGGCATTTGGCGATGATGCGCGCAATGGTGGTCTTGCCCACCCCACGGGTACCGGTGAACAGGTAGGCGTGGTGCAGCCGTTGGCTGTCCAAGGCATTGATCAGAGCCTTGAGCACATGGGTCTGGCCGACCATTTCGCGGAACGAGCGCGGACGCCATTTACGTGCAAGAACCTGATAACTCATCGAAAACCGTCGCAACTGGGAAGCGGAAGCCCGTAATGCTAGCGGAGCAAGGGGGAAATTGCATCCGGCACGCTCGCCTAATCTGACTAAGCTTGCCTGGCTGGCCCCAAAAAGGCCTGAACCCGGAGTGTGTATGCGCGTAGTCCTGGGCGCTTTATGGATGATCACCACGGCTTGCCTGGCAGCGCCCGCACCGTTGCGTTTCTCGGTTTCCGACAGCTGGGCGATGCCCATGGTGCAACTGGACAGCGGCCGGCCCACCCAGGGCATTTTGTATGACCTGATGTTGAGCCTGGCTACCCAGGTCGGACGGCCGGCCGAATTCCATGTGTTGGCACGGGCGCGTATCTCAAGCGCCATGGAGCATGGCGATATCGATGTACGCTGTTATGTCACCCAGGCCTGGGTCGACGACGCGTCCGGCGATTACGTCTGGAGCGTGCCGCTGATGGTGCAGCGCAACCTGTTGGTGAGCACCCACATCCCCCCGAAGCCGATACAGCTGGACACACTCGCACCGCAGGCCATCGGCACTGTGCTCAATTACCGCTACGCGTCCCTCGACCCTCTGTTCGCCAACGGCCAGCTCAGCCGCGACGACGCGCGCAGCGAAGAGCAGGTGCTGCACAAACTGGTGGCCGGGCGCTTCAAGTTTGCGGTGAGCAACGAATGGATGCTCGAGCGGTTCAACCAACGCATGCCGGTCGGCAAGCGGCTGCACAAGGTTGCGGTGATTGATGAGCAGCGCCTGGGCTGCATCGTGCGCAACGACCCGAATGTGCCGGTGCAGCTGATCCTGCGCACCTTGCTGCGCATGCAGCAGTCGGGCGAGATCGAGCAGATCATCCGGCTCTACACCGGTGAGACTCCTGACAGAAACTGACAATGCCGCCTTATAGACTTGGCTCCATCGAATCGAACACGCATTCCCAAGGAGCCTGCATGAACACCCTCGCCCATTACTTCCTGCTGTACGTCGACAGCCCGGCCACCAGCGCCAACTTCTATAGCCGCCTGCTGGACAAGCCGCCCGTGGAACTCAACCCGACCTTCGCGCTGTTCATTCTCGACAATGGCGTAAAGCTGGGGCTGTGGTCGCGTCATACCGTGGAACCGGCGGCCCGGCTCACCGGGGGTGGCGGCGAAGTGGGCCTGTCCCTGGCTGACCAGGCCGCGGTGGACGCGCTGCATGATCAATGGGTAGAGCGCGGCGCAACCATCATCCAGTCACCGACCACCCTGGATTTCGGCTACACCTTCGTCGCCCAGGACCTCGATGGCCACCGGCTGCGCGCGTTTTGCCTGAGCGACTGACCGCCAGCGCCCCTCCAGGCTGATGGCGGCCACGCTGGCCAGCACGATCACGCCGCCCAGCACCACTTGCAGGGCGATGTGCTCACCGAGCAGCGTGGCCGCCATCGTCATCGCCGCCGGAGGGATCAGGTACATCGCTACCGAGGCGCGGCTGACCTCGACATGTTTCAACACATAGCCCCAGGCCAGGTACGCCAGGGCGCTGGGGAAAACCCCGAGCACCAGCACCGCGAGGTTCTCGGGCAACGGCGCCTGTACCACCGCAGCCGGCAGGCCCGGCAGGTTCACGCAGAGCATCAAGGTGCCGGCCCAGACCATGTAGCACGCCATCGTCAGCGGGCTGTAGCGATGGGCGTAGTGTTTCTGGATGGCGAAGTACAGGCTCCATGAGACTGCCGCCAGCAGAATCAGCAAGCCGCGCGGGTCGATATCACCCACGCCGTGATCGCCCCAGATCACCACCAGCACGCCGAGCAACCCCAGCAGCACGCAGCTCCAGCGCCAGAGGCTGACCCGCTCCTTCAAGCAGAAGAACGCGATCAACACGCTGAACAGCGGCGCCGATTGTGCCAGCACACTGGACGCCGCCGCCGTCACGAATTGCTGCCCATAATTGAGGCTGGTGTGGTGCAGGAACACGCCGAAAAAACTCAATACCAACAGCCACGGCAGATCCCGCAGGCGTGGCCGACCGATGCCGAGCACCAGCGCCACGCCGGCCATGAACAGCGAGGCGATCAGAAACCGCAGCAGCGCAAGCTGGCCAGGGCTGTAGCTGTGCAGGCCCATGTGCACGCCAATCGGCGAATAGGCCCAACAGAGGATGACGCTGGCGATGACTAGCGTAAGCTTCAGGGGTGACGGGGTGTTCATCGACGGCATCCGAAAACGGGGAAGGAATGCCGTCAGTCTTCGCCCGAGCAACGCGCAGGACAATTAACCGTTTCTGACTTCTGAAATCACTGGAACTGAGCAATGGAACTGGCCCAACTGAAAATGGTGCGCGCCGTGGCACAAACCGGCAGCGTGGCCCAGGCCGCCGTGCAATTGCATTGTGTGCCGTCCAACATCACCACGCGCATCAAGCAGCTGGAAAGCGAGTTGGGCACACCGCTGTTTATCCGTGCCGGACGCGGGCTGGCGATCAGTGCGGCCGGTGAGATCTTCCTGGAATATTGCGAACGGATCCTTGCCCTGGTGGACGAATCCAAACGCGCCGTCGATGCCAATGCCATCCCCCGTGGCACCCTGCGTATCGGTGCTGTGGAGTCCAGCGCCAGCGGACGCCTGCCGCCGTTGCTGGCCGAATACCATCGGCGCTACCCGGATGTCAGCCTGGAGCTGGTGACCGGCGCCTGGGGCGAACTGCTCGATGACCTGCAACACCACCGCCTGGACGTGGCGCTGGTGGCCGCGGGCAACAAACGCGCAAAGCTCGAACACAGCGTGGTCTACAGTGAACGCCTGGTGCTGATCGCCAGCGCCTCCAGCGCACCGATCCACAGCGCCGAAGACCTGGCCGGCCGCACCCTGCTGGTATGGCCGCCCGGCTGCCCTTATCGGGCAGCGCTGGAGAACTGGGTCAAGCCCCACGCGTTCAAGCCGGCCATTGCCAGCTATGCCAGCTGGGGCACGATCATCGGTTGTGTCAGTGCGGGAATTGGCGTGGCACTGGCGCCGGAGGGCATCCTGGCCCGCTATGAACAGGCCAACCAATTGGCGTCGTACCGATTCGAGGAACTGCAGGCGGTGGACAACCTGCTGTTCTGGCACAAGGACACCCAGCGGCACCTGGCACGGGATGCGTTTGCCGGGTTGTTGCGCGAAACCTTCGGCTGATCAGCTTTTGGGTGCCGCCAGGCGGCTGTACTGATCCTGGCTGATCCACCCGGTAAACGAACGGTCATCGGCATTGATGAACTCGACCTGGGCCCAGCCATCCTTGAAGGCCAGCACCCCGACCACGTCATTCTTGACGATGTACGGACGCTTGGCGGCCTTGGCGCTTGGTTTTTTCAGCAGGTAAGCCTTGTCGGCGGACACCTTCACCAGGCCGATCCATTTCGTGTTGGCGGTCTGGCTCAGGTCCAGGCCGGTGGCGATCTCCGGCATCAGCACATTGAGGCAACCCGGATGCTGGCGGCCTTCTGCCACGGTCAGGGTCACGCCATCGGACGAGGGTGCCACGCTGCCGGGGTAGGTGGCGTCGGCCCAGGTGGTCAACGCCGCGGGTTTGCCCTGCAGGTAGAACGCGCAACTGCGGGTCACGCCTTCGCCCATCTCCTCCGAGTAGTAACCTTCCACCTGATGCTCAGGCGTCACCGCCAGCATCAGCCCTTCGTACTTGCCCGAATGCAACGCGGGCGAACCGGCAAACGCAGGGGCTACAGCACACAACGACAACAGGCCCATCGCTAGAAAACGGATCATCTTATTTTTTCCCTTCAAGTTTCTCGTAGGCTTTCTGCATAAGGACGTCATAGTTGCCATAGTCCTCGCCATTATAGTTACGCGCCATGCCGGTAAAATCCTTGGCTTTCATGGCTTTCATCAACGCCGGGCTCTTGCTGCAAAAACCGAGGAAGGCCTTTAGTTGGTTACCGGCATTCACTTTTAATGCCGCAGAGAATTCAAACACCGTCTTGTAGCCGCAGGACGCGTAGTTGAAGCCCATGATCTGAAACATGCCCCAGGACGCCGACATCAACGCGGCTTCCTGATCCAGCGCAAACGCGGTGGCCATGGTTTCCCAGGCCTTGGTCTGGTCCTTGTTATTGGTCTGCCACTGCGGCCCGGCTTTTTTCTTGTAGGGGTAGGACAGCAGCGGATGCGCCTGGTCGTAGATGTGCTTGGTGTACTTGCGAAACAGGTGCCCTTCGAACGCGATTACCGGCAACTTGGCCGGGCCGAAACCCGAACGGCCGCCGGATTCCACCGTGGCGAAGGCCTTGATGATGTTCACCGAAATACCGCCACCCAACTGCGTAGCGGCATTCTGGAAATCCGTCTCGCTGAGGGTCATGCCCCCGTCGCACGTGGCCTGCAGCATCAATTGGCGGTTGCGCTTCTCGGCCTCGATCATCGCGCGCATGCGGTCCAGGTACACATTGACCGTGGCCTGCACTGCGTCGCCCTGATTGTTGCCGAACACATTCAGAAAGCTCGGGATACGCATGCTCGGGAACGCCTTCACCGGCACTTTCACCGCTTCTTCGATCAGGCTGTTGAAGGTTTTACCAGTCGGGTCGATCACGCCATCAGGGTGGGCATATTTGAGATGACGGAATTGGTACTGGCTGATGCATTGCACCAATTGGCCATCGCACTTGCCGTTTTCGGCCAGCGGGAAACCCATTTTCGGAATGATCAGATTGAATAAGTACTGGACGCACTGCACATCGGCGGGCAAGTTGCGGGCTTTGCCGGGCGCGCCTACCGAAGCACTGATAAGACGGGGCAACCCTTGCAGGCTTTTCATCACAGACATCCTTGTTAGTTAAAGAAGTGATGGCACTTCAATATCAACTTCACGTACTTGTCACACTCTGAAACAAGTAGCTGGCGGAAACTAGCAAGGTGGTTTTGGGTTGTCCAGAGCGACCTGCAAAAGTTGTGAAACAGCCGAATTAAATCACTCAGTAACCGTGAAACTCCCGGGTTTTCTGATACGTGTGGAAATCAATCCACTCGACCACGTCGTAAGGCAGGTAAAGCTGCATCCGCGCGCGGGAAATGGCGATATACACCTCGCACAGCCGTTGGTCGAACGCGTAGGCGTCCTTGAACTTCACGTTGGTCAGCAACTCGGGCGTCAGCAGCACCCGGTCAAACTCCATTCCGCCCGCCTCTGCCGCCAGCATCAGCAGGCAACGTTTGCCGGGCACGCCGCCCAGCCGGTTCAAGCGCGTGATGTCGGCGACATTGAAGCCTTTTTCCAGCTGGCTCTCGACCCACAGAAACGCCTCGTCGAACTGGCTGGCGTCGCGCACCTGCTGCCAGTCATGCATGTCACTGAAATAGGCGTGAGGGCCGTTGTCGTTGTGCTCGTTGCTGTAGAACTCCGGCTTGAACAAGGCAATGACGCTGATCATGAAACGCTGCAGATCCTGCTGCGCCGCAGTGTCGAAGAACCCGAACGGGCAGTTGGCCTGCTGCAACTGGATGGCCCATTTCATGGTGTCCCAATGGGAGGCGGTCAACACCACGCAGCCTTCCGGCGGTACGAAGCCCTGGGGGTAATGTTCGATGCCGACGTCCGCGTCCCGTGCGCCTTCGAAGGGGGTCTTGCACTTTTGTGAGTGCACACTGATCAACGGGTTGACCAGGCGCTCGACGTTGCGACCCGAGCGCACCGAATAATTGATGTCGGTGTGTCGGACTTCGCGCTTTCTTCGCACCATCACACCGCTGGCCAATTGGTATTCATCGCCGAGGGTGATCAAGACTTGGCGGCCACGCTCGATGATCTGCAGCAACGAAGGCGGGATGTCCTGGCTTTCATCGATCAACACATGGGTATAGCGAGGCGGCACCACACAGCCTTCGAGACTCGCACGCTTGATCAGCCATAGCGCCGCGAAAGCAGTCTGGCCGGCCCACTGTGGGTTGGCCTCCAGGTACGTCCACAACCGGCTGGAATACTCCAGCAACGCCTGGGTATCCACGCTGGACAACGGGTGCTTGAAATGCGGCAGGTGCCTGGCCGACAGGCTGTGATGGCTGGAGTGGCAATAGCTTTCGAGCACCTTCAGACAGATATCCAGCGTCGCCACGCCCTCGTGCCCTCGCCAGCCGTGGATATTCAGGGCCTCAGACACTTCATGTTTGCCGGGCAACCTGGCCGGCGTGCCCTGCACGGTAGGGCGTGGCCCCTGCAGCAGCGCCTTGGCGAACGCAGCGAAGGTCGAACCCGCCTTGCTGTCCTTCCCCAGCCCCATGCGCTCACGCAGGGTCGCCAGTTTTGCCCCCGTGCGGGCCAGCACCAGGGTCTGAGCGGGGCGCAGGCACTCCATCAAGGCGCCGAGCAGGTGGCTCTTGCCGATGCCGGCGTAGCCTTGGACGTGCAGGTCTTCGTTGAGGTTGGCGCGGAAGGTACGCACCAGTTTGTCTTGGGCCGGGCTGAGCCAGCGCTCACGCTGGCGGGGTGTGATCATCTGCTGGCTGAAGGGGTCATTGCTGCGCAGGTGGCGGACCTTGTAGCCGATATCCCATTTTCCCGTAGGCAGCAGGTAATCTCGCGCGGCGACCTCTTCAGCCGACAACAGGCGCAGGTTGACACTTTTCAGCGCGTTGAAACCGAAGTAGAGCTTGCGCGGGTCGAACAGTCGCTGGGCTTCGGACAGCAGCGTCGCGGCGCCCCCTGCCTGCGTGTCCACCGACCAGTCGAGCAACTTGGTCAGGATGCGCTCGGCGCCTGCGCAGGTCAGGTCTTTTTCCGCGGCCTGGGCCAGGTTCTGGATGACCAGTACGGCGGCCAGCTCCGGATTCGTCAGGCCGACCAGGGCCTGGGCGCCGTCCGAGCCGAGCAGAGCCGTGCAGGTTTGCTCCGTGACAGGCAGGAAGACCGGGCTGGATAAATCGAAGTGTTCAGGTTGCATAGTGCCTCGCCACCAGGGAGTCAGGCATTGCCCTGACCGCCCAGTTCAAACCGATACTCGCCCAGCGAGCCCGACATCCCGCCGCAATGAGGGCCTGCGTCAGCCGCAGCCGCCATCGCATTGATCTGTTGCTGGAGTTCGAACACAGCCATATCGAGCAAGCGACGCAAGTCTTCGGCACTCTGCGCGGCCACGTTCAATTGCAGCGTGCAAGCGCCCGCCAGCGGTGGCTGCGCGGGCTCATCAGCCACTTGCGCAGAGCGGATCATTTCCGCCTGGCTGAGGATTTCCGCATGTTCGTCGTCCATGAGGTCCAGCACCCTCGACAATTCCAGGGTCTGCTCAGGGTGGGATTGAATGCGGTCCTTGATCTCCAGGCGGCGCATCTGCCATTCCCGCAGTTTTTCGCGAGTGAGGTCGTCGACTTTTTCCACGTGTGCTGTCTCCGGATGCCAGGCACTGGAGTATGCCGCCATGGACTGCCCGATGGCAGATGGCGTGAAAGCATTTTTGATTTGAATTTGAACAGGTACTGCAAGGAAGAGCGTTATGGAGGCAACCCCACCAGCCACACCCCGGCACACAATGTTCCCGCTGTGGCTGCTGCCTTCCGGCTCTGACCAGGTTCACGGGTAATCGTTGCGGGGGGACCGATGGGGTCACCATAACGACGCCTGCCTCTCGGCAAGCGGGGCCATTGTACCGATCTCATCGGAAGTTACAACCGTTGGGGACGGATTAAAAATATGAAGGGGTTCAAGTACTTGTCACCGCCAACAGCATCTGTGGGAGGGGGCTTGCCCCCGATGACGGTACATCAGCCAATAAACAGGTGACTGACCCAGCGCCATCGGGGGCAAGCCCCCTCCCACAGTGCTCATCATTGTGCCAGTACCACCTCATCCGCTCGGCCGCCCTCTTCCTGGATCACCAGGTGAATGAAATGCAGCTTGGCGATCACCGCCGGTGGCAGCACGAAGGGATAGAAATCCGGCTGGCCCATGCTGCGCGACAGTTCGTTGAGCATTCCGGCCAGTTCGATCCAAGCGTTGACGAATGACAGGAATGCCGCGCCGCCAGGGTGTTCGGGATCATAGAGCGTGCTGAGGGGAAATGGCTGGTAGTCCAGGTCCATCTCGCGGGCGCTCATGCCAAAGCCGAGGGCGGTGTCGACGGCGTCCATCATATGCAGGTAGTGCGCCCAGGTTTCTGCCCAGTCTTCCCAGGGGTGCATGGTGGCGTAGGCGCTGACGCAGGTTTGCTGCCAGTCGGCACGTGGGCCGTGCTGGTAGTGCTGGTCGAGGGCTTCGGCATAACTGGCACGTTCGTCGCCGAACAGGTTGCGAAACGGTTCTAGCCAGTGGGTATTGGCGATCAGGCGATCCCAGTAGTAATGGCCGACCTCATGGCGAAAGTGACCGAGCAGCGTGCGGTAGGGTTCGCGCATCTGGACGCGGACCTTTTCACGGTGGGCGTCGTCGGCCTCCTTGATGTCGAGGGTGATCAGGCCGTTCGCGTGGCCGGTCATGGGCGCGTTGCCTTCCAGGTCGATACCGACAAAATCGAAGGCCAGGCCGGTGTCTTCGTCGACGCTTTTGGGCACCACTTGCAACCCCAGGCTGATCAATTGCGCGACCAACCGGCGCTTGGCGGTTTCGACTTTTCGCCAGCGTTCATGGTTTTCCGGGATCGACAGGTTAGGAATGGTGCGGTTCAGGCTACAGGCCACACACAGCGGCGCGGTGCTGTGGGCCGGGATCAGCCAGTTGCAGGCGGCCGGGGTGTCGAGGTTGGCGCAGCGACGGAAGGCGCCGGCGTCGAGGTTGCCGTCCTGCAGCCAGGTGCCTTCGACCGGGCCGGGCTGCAGGGAATCCAGCCGGGCTTGCTGGGGTTGGTAGCCCAGCAGCGCCTGGCAGGCCAGGCACTGGCTGTTGCGAAAGAACAGAGATTGGCCGCAGCGGCACTGCCACACCTTGCTGTCGCGGGATGTGCCGGCTACGAAGGGGGCAGCGATGCGAGAACTGAGTTGCTCGAAGTAGCGGAACATGGCGATCTCTCCCTGAGTGACTGAGACTAGATCACTTTCTGTTCAGGATCGTTCCACTTTGATGATGGTTGGGAGGGGGCTGCTGCGCAGCCCGACGCGGGGCAAGCCCGCTCGCCACAGCAAGCCCGCTCTCCACAGCGAACCCGCTCGCCACAAAGCCCGGATCAGACCGTGATGTTGTGCTTGGCCAGGAAGGCGACGAAGGCTTCTTCATCCAGTACCTTCAGGCCCAACTCGCTCGCCTTCGCCAGCTTGGAACCGGCGCCCGGCCCCGCCACCACGCAGTGGGTTTTCGCCGAGACGGAACCCGCTACCTTGGCGCCGAGGCTTTCGAGTTTTTCCTTGGCCACGTCGCGGCTCATCAGCTCCAGGGAACCGGTGAGCACCCAGGTGTGCCCCGCTTCGGGCAAGCCTTCGACGACCTTCTTCTCGCTCAGCCAGTGCATGCCGAAGTCCTTGAGCTGCTGCTCGATGGCCAGGGCATGGTTGGCGTTGTCCGCGTTATCGAAGAACTCACGCACAGCCTTGGCCTGCTTTTCGGGCAGCGCCTGGCGCATATCCAGCCAGTCGGCCTTGATCACGCCTTCCAAGGTGCCGAATTTGTCCGCAAGTTTCTGCGCGGCGCCGGGGCCGACGCTTGGCACATGCAACTTGTCGAGCAAGCCGCCCAGCGTGGTACTGGCGGCGAATTCAGCACTCAGGTCGCCCTGGTCCTGCAATTGCAGGCCGCATTCGTCTGGCGACAGCAGCGCACCGATCACGTCCTGGTTATGGCTGTCTTCAAAGAAGCTGTGGATCTCGTGCGCCACTTCCAGGCCCACGTCCGGCAGGTACGTCAGCACTGCCGGCAAGGCCTTCTGTACGCGCTCCAGGGATGCCAGCGAACGCGCCAACACCTTGGCGGTCTCCTCGCCCACGTCGGGAATGCCCAGGGCATAGATAAACCGCGCCAGGGTCGGGGTCTTGCTGTTTTCGATAGCAGTGATCAGCTTCTTGCTGGAAATATCGGCAAAGCCTTCCAGGTCGATGATCTGCTCGTACTTGAGCTTGTAGAGGTCGGCCGGTGAGCCAATCAGTTTTTCATCCACCAGTTGCTCGATGGTCTTGTCACCCAGGCCATCGATGTCCATGGCGCGGCGCGAGACGAAATGAATGATCGCCTGCTTGAGCTGCGCGCCACAGGCCAGGCGCCCGACGCAGCGGTACACCGCGCCTTCGCTGACGGTTTCCTTGCCCTTGCTGCGCTTGACCAGTTGCGTGCGCTCCACATGGGAGCCGCACACCGGGCAGCTTTCGGGGATCTGCACGGCGCGGGCATTTTCCGGGCGACGCTCGGTGACCACCGAAACCACTTGCGGGATCACATCCCCGGCGCGGCGGATGATCACGGTATCGCCGATCATCAGGCCCAGGCGCGCGACTTCATCCATGTTGTGCAGGGTGGCGTTGGACACGGTCACGCCCGCAACCTTGACCGGCTTCAAGCGCGCCACAGGCGTCACGGCGCCGGTGCGGCCAACCTGGAATTCCACGTCGAGCAGTTCGGTCAGCTCTTCCATGGCCGGGAATTTATGCGCGATGGCCCAGCGCGGTTCGCGGGCGCGGAAGCCCAGTTCACGCTGGGAGGCGATGCTATTGACCTTGAACACCACGCCGTCGATTTCATAGGGCAGGCTGTTACGCCGCTCACCGATGTCGCGGTAGTACTCCAGGCAATCCTGAATGCCTTTGGCCAGCTTCAGCTCATGACTGATGGGCATGCCCCACTTCTTCAACTGTTGCAGGTTGCCGATGTGGGTATCACTGATGTCGGTGGTCACGCCGTAGCAGCAGAACTCCAGCGGGCGGCTGGCGGTGATCTTCGAGTCCAACTGACGCAGGCTGCCGGCGGCGGCGTTGCGCGGGTTGGCGAAGGTCTTGCCGCCGACTTCCAGTTGCGCGGCGTTGAGTCGCTCGAAACCGGCCTTGGACATGAACACTTCACCGCGCACTTCCAGGGTTGCCGGCCAGCCGCTGCCGTGCAGTTTCAGCGGGATATTGCGCACGGTGCGCACGTTGACGCTGATGTCCTCGCCGGTGGTGCCGTCGCCCCGGGTGGCGCCGCGAACCAGCTCGCCATCCTGGTACAGCAGGCTGACCGCCAGGCCGTCCAGCTTCGGTTCGCAGCTGTATTCCACCGCTGCGCCAACGCCGAACAGGTCGCCCACCGGCAGGTCGAGGCCTTCGGTGACCCGGCGATCAAACTCGAGCATGGTGGTTTCATCGAACGCGTTGCCCAGGCTGAGCATCGGGATCTCATGCTTGACCTGGGTGAACGCCGACAGCGCCGCACTGCCGACTCGCTGCGTCGGTGAATCCCGCGTGACCAGTTCCGGATGCTCGGCCTCCAGGGCCTTGAGCTCGTGGAACAAGCGGTCGTACTCGGCGTCCGGAATGCTCGGCTCGTCGAGGACATGGTAGCGGTAGTTGTGCTGATCCAGTTCAGCGCGCAGTTCGAGGATGCGTGTGTGGGCGGCGGTCATGGGTGTTCTCTCATAAAGCAAAAGAGCAGCCGAAGCTGCTCAATATGTTAGTGCACGGATTCTACAGGCAACGCTTAAGATCGGACCTCAGCGCTTCTGTGTCAGGGCGCGACGCTCGAACTCGACGATGCGCTGACGGTAGTGCTCGATGGTCTGGGCGGTCAGCACGCTGCGCTGGTCGTCCTTGAGCTCGCCATTGAGTTCCTGGGACAGCTTGCGGGCCGCGGCCACCATCACGTCGAATGCCTGTTTCGGGTGACGCGGGCCTGGCAGGCCGAGGAAGAAGCTCACGGCCGGGGTGCTGAACAGATCGATATCGTCCAGGTCGAAGGTGCCCGGCTTGACCGCATTGGCCATGGAGAACAGCACTTCGCCGTTGCCGGCCATGCTTTCGTGACGGTGGAAGATATCCATCTCGCCAAACCGCAGGCCGCTTTCGAGGATGTTCTGCAACAGGGCCGGGCCTTTGAAGCCAGCAGCGTCGCGGCAGATCACGCTGATCACCAGCACTTCTTCGGCGGCCGGCTGGTCGTTCACGGATTGGCGCGGCGCATTCTTGCCGGCGTTCTCGTCCGGGAAATCATCATCGCGGCTGCTGAAGCTCGGGCCGTCATTGACGTCCAGGTCCAGGTCGGCCTGGCGCGGTTCCGCGACCACCGGAGCGGTGCGTTTGCCACGCTTGGGCGACGGCTCGCGGGCTTCACGCACCGGCGCGCTCATCGACGGCAAGTCGTGCTCGTCCAATTGCGGTTCTTTATGGGTGTCCAGCACACGGGGCGGCCCCAGCAGCTCGGCGCTGCCGTCGTCGTCAGGCAAGTTGGACAGGTTGCGGTCCAGACGGAATTTGAGCTTGCCCTTGCCACCGCGCATCCGGCGCCAGCCATCAAAAAGAATACCGGCAATGACAATAATGCCGATGACGATCAGCCACTCGCGCAGACCGATTTCCATGTAATCCCGTGCCTCTAATAAAAAATGCTGAAAAATAAGGGGTTTAGCAACGTGCAAACCGCTTTAAAACGTGGCGCCAACTCTATGTTCTGACTGACGTTTTGCCCACGCATACGAAAATTTGACATTAAACTAGCACGACCAAAGATAACTTTACACCGTCTGTCAAAATGCCTTGAACAAATATGTCCATTTGCCACTTTCGCCAGGCCGGTAAAGTCTCTTACCGCACGCTACAAAAATTCTCTGCCGGCATGGGTCAAGACTCCACCATTGCCATCGCTTCTTCGACATCCACCGCCACCAAACGCGAACAGCCCGGTTCGTGCATCGTGACCCCCATCAACTGATCCGCCATTTCCATGGCGATCTTGTTGTGGGTGATATAGATGAACTGCACGGTCTGGGACATCTCTTTCACCAACCGCGCGTAGCGTCCAACGTTAGCGTCATCCAGCGGCGCGTCAACTTCGTCGAGCATGCAGAACGGCGCCGGGTTCAACTTGAAGATGGCAAATACCAGGGCCAATGCGGTCAGGGCTTTCTCGCCGCCGGACAACAAATGGATGGTGCTGTTCTTCTTGCCCGGAGGCCGCGCCATGATCGTCACCCCAGTATCGAGTAGATCTTCGCCCGTCAGTTCCAAGTAAGCGCTGCCACCGCCGAAAACTTTTGGGAATAACGCCTGTAAACCGCCATTAATCTGATCAAAGGTATCCTTGAAACGGTTACGGGTTTCCTTGTCGATCTTGCGAATCACGTTTTCCAGGGTGTCCAGGGCTTCCACCAGATCGGCGTCCTGGGCATCCAGATAACGTTTACGTTCGGATTGCTGCTGGTACTCGTCGATGGCCGCCAGGTTGATCGCGCCCAGGCGCTGGATACGTGCGGCAATGCGCTCCAGCTCCTCTTCGGCTTCTTTCTCGTTGGCCTGGGCGGTCAGGGTGTTGAGTACGCCGTGCAGGTCGTAGCCGTCCTCCAGCAATTGGTCTTGCAGGGTCTTGCGGCGCACGGTCAGGGCTTGCCACTCCATGCGCTGCTGTTCGAGCTGGCCACGGATAAGCTGGGATTGCTGCTCGGCCTGGGTCCGGCGTTTTTCGGCGTCGCGCAGTTCGCGGTCGGCGTCTTCGAGGGCGATCTGCGCGGTCTTGAGCTCTTCGTCGACGGTCATGCGCTTGTCAAGCAACTCTTCGAGCTTCAGGCGCAGCTCTTCCAGTGGGGCTTCGCCTTCCTCCAGGTTAAGGCTCAGTTGCTCGCGCTTTTCCGTCAGGCGTTCGGACTGCATCTCCAGGCGCTCGAGGGCCTGGGCGGTGGACGCGTGCTGGGCCTTGAGCGACCCCAGGCGCACGGCCAACTGGTGGGCGTGGTCCTTGTGCTGGCGCGCCTCCTGGCGCACACGGTCGAGGCGTTCGCGCAGGCTGTCGCGCTGGGCCAGCAACAGTTCGCGCTGCTCGGTGTCGAGGGCCATGCTGTCGAGGGCTTCCTGCAACTGCAGGCGCGCTTCGCCGATCTGTTCGTGTTCCAGGGCGCGCTGCTCGCCCATTTCCGCGACTTCTTCGTCGAGACGGGTGCGGCGCAGGGTCAGTTGCTCGACCTTGGCTTTGCTCGCGGAGAGCTGGGCCTTGAGTTCGCCTTGCTGGCGCGCTTCGTCCTGCAACAGGCGGCGCAGGTGCTCGCGGCCGGTCTCCTGCTGGCGCTGGGTGGCACGCAGGGTTTGCAGTTCGGTTTCCAGGCTTTCCAGGGTGGCTTCGCGCTCTTCGCGCTCGGCGATCAGGTTGACGATTTCCTGACCACGGGCCAACACGCCGCTTTCCGCTTCACTGGCGCGGCGCACGCGCAGGAAGTGGCGGCCGACCCAATAGCCGTCACGGCTGATCAGGCTTTCGCCGGCGCCCAACTGACCGCGCTGGGCCAGGGCCTGCTCCAGGGAATCCACCGGCTTGACCTGGCCCAGCCACGGCGACAGATCAATCGCCGCTTCAACTTTATCCAGCAAACTGCCCGGCACCCGCGTGCCATCGGCGGCAGGGCTGAGCAAACGCAGGTCGCCCTGGGCAAAACCGGCCAGGTCGAAGCCGCCAAAGTCATCCACCAACACCGCTTGCAGGTCGGCACCCAGGACGGTTTCCACCGCCAGCTCCCAACCGGCTTCTACCTTCAAACCTTCGGCCAAGCGCGGGCGTTCGGCCAGATGTTGATCACGCAGCCACTCGGCGGTGCCGGTGCCCGGGTCCAATGCAGCCTGCTGCAACGCTTCAAGGGAGGCGAGCCGGCCATTGAGCCGCTGCAAATCACCCTGGGCCTGTTGCTGTGCCTGGGTCGCCTGCTGCAACTGCTGACGCAATTGCTCCAGGCGCTCCACTTGTTGTTCTTCGCTGGCTTCCAGCTCTTCCAGCGTCATTTCGCTTTCGGCCAGTTGCTCGCTCAGCTCCATGATCGCCGCGTCTTCCGGGTCGGCGGACAGCAACGCGCGCTCTTCCTGCATGCGGCGTTGGCGCTCGGCCAGGCGCTCCATGCTGGTTTCCAGTTGCTGGATGCGTGACTGCTGCACTTCGGCCTGACGCCGGGGTTCGGCAGACTTCAGGTTGAAGGTGTCCCACTGCTCCTGCCAGCCGTGCATGGTGGCTTCGGCTTCTTCCAGGGCGGCGGCGGCTTCTTCGGCGGCGGCGCTGGTGACTTCCTGCTCGGGGGTGAGCATGTCCAGCTCTTCGCCCAGGGTCAGCAGCAAGGTGCGGTCGTGGCCCAGGTGGGATTCGGTCTCCAGGCGCGCGCGCTCGGCTTCCTTGAGGTCATCCTGCAACTGGCGCAGGCGCTGCTGGCCGTGCTGGATGCTCTGCTCGACGCGGGCGATATCGCCACCCACCGAATAGAAGCGGCCCTGCACCAGATTGAAGCGCTCGGACAGGTCATGGTGACCGTCACGCAGGCGTTCGATACTGGCGTCGGCATTGCGCTGCTCGGCCACCAGGGCTTCAAAGCTGATTTCCTGGGTGCCGATGATCGCTTCGCGCTGGCCCACCTGGTCGTTCAGCGCCTGCCAGCGCAGGGCCGACAGTTGTGCCTTGAGCTGGCGCTCCTCGCCTTTGTATTCCTGATACTTCTCGGCGGCCTGGGCCTGGCGGTGCAGGCGCTCCAACTGGCGCTCCAGCTCTTCGCGCAGGTCGGTCAGGCGGGCGAGGTTCTCGTGGGTGCGGCGGATACGGTTTTCGGTCTCGCGGCGGCGCTCCTTGTACTTGGAGATGCCAGCCGCTTCTTCGATGAAGTTACGCAGGTCCTCGGGCTTGGCTTCGATCAGCTTGGAGATCATGCCCTGCTCGATGATCGAGTAGCTGCGTGGGCCCAGGCCGGTGCCGAGGAAAATATCGGTGATGTCGCGACGGCGACACTTGGTACCGTTGAGGAAGTAGCTGTTCTGGCTGTCGCGGGTCACTTTGCGGCGAATGGAGATCTCCGCGTAGGCTGCGTACTCGCCGATCAGAGTGCCGTCGGAGTTGTCGAACACCAGTTCGATGCTGGCCTGGCTCACCGGCTTGCGGCTGGTGGAGCCGTTGAAGATGACGTCGGTCATCGACTCGCCGCGCAGGTTCTTGGCCGAGCTCTCGCCCATCACCCAGCGGACGGCGTCGATAATGTTCGACTTGCCGCAACCATTGGGCCCGACCACCGCCGCCATGTTACTGGGGAAGTTCACCGTGGTCGGGTCGACGAAGGATTTGAACCCCGCCAGTTTGATGCACTTGAGCCGCACGTTTAGGCGTCCGCCAACGCAGCAATGACCAGCGAGCAACTGCGCTCGCCGTAGGCCGAGAGCACTTGGCGGATCTGCGGCAAGTCACGGGCGAGTACGGCGGCGAGCAGTTGCTCGAACAACGCCAGGTATTCGCTCATGGAGGCCTTGCGCTGATCCAGGGCCAGGTAATAGGCGCGATTCATCGCCGGCTGCAGGTTCTCGACGGTTTCCTGCAAGTACGGGTTATTGGCGAAGGGGTACGCGGCGCGCATCACGTTGAAGCTTTCTTCAACGAAAGCGCGGATGTCCTCGCGCTCGTAACTGGTCACCAGGCGCTGCTGGATCTGCAGGAACGGCGCCATGTCGGCCTGCACCTGCCAGCCCTGGGCGACCGCATTGCCGAGCAGGATGTACAGCTCGCCCATCAAGGTGCACAGGCTCTGCACCTTGTGCGCCGTCAACTCGGTGACATGGGCGCCACGGCGCGGCAGGATCGCGATCAGGTGGCGGCGTTCGAGGATCAGCAAGGCTTCGCGCACGGAACCACGGCTGACATTGAGCGCCAGCGTGACCTTCTGTTCCTGGATCCGCTCCCCAGGCTTGAGATCGCCGCGAATGATGCGTTCGGCGAGGTGGTGAGCAATTTGCTCGGCGAGACTGTCCGGCGCCTTGAACGTCATGTTTTCCCTTCAAAATCTTCTATCGGTACAAGCGCGGCAGTGTAGCGCATTGGCTGGCTGATGGCGCTACGCCCACCGTGGCGAATTTGGCACGGAATAAGCAACGATGAATAGCCACAAGCCCCAAAAAACGCCGGTTCCAGAAGACTGAACCATAATTGAAAGTGTTGCGATCGCAATTTCTTGACCTTCTGGTCAGAAAATCGTTGACCGAAAAGTCAGAGATGACTAGATTCGGCGCAAAGCGGTTAACAACAATAATGAGTCTGCGAGGCCTTCCGTGATCCAGTTTTTACTTAACCAGGAACTCCGTAGCGAGCACGCCCTGGACCCCAACCTGACCGTGCTCAACTATTTACGCGAGCATTTGGGCAAATCCGGTACCAAGGAAGGCTGCGCCAGCGGCGATTGCGGCGCGTGCACGGTGGTGGTCGGCGAGTTGCACACCGACGATCAAGGCGCCGAGCGGATCCGTTATCGCAGCCTCAACTCCTGCCTGACCTTTGTCTCGTCGCTGCACGGCAAGCAACTGATCAGCGTCGAAGACCTCAAGCACCAGGGCCAACTGCACAGCGTGCAACAGGCGATGGTCGAGTGCCACGGTTCGCAATGCGGCTTTTGCACCCCCGGTTTCGTGATGTCGCTGTTCGCCCTGCAAAAGAACAGTGATGCCCCCGACAGCCAGAAAGCCCATGAAGCCCTGGCCGGCAACCTGTGCCGCTGCACCGGCTACCGCCCGATCCTCGCCGCAGCCGAACAGGCCTGCTGCAACAAGCCCCAGGATCAGTTCGACAGCCGTGAGGCGCAGACCATCGCCCGCCTCAAAGCCATTGCGCCGACCCAGACCGGTGAACTCAACAGTGGCGACAAACGCTGCCTGGTGCCGCTCACCGTCGCCGACCTGGCCGACCTCTACGACGCCTACCCGCAGGCCCGCCTGCTGGCCGGTGGCACCGACCTGGCGCTGGAAGTGACCCAGTTCCATCGCACCTTGCCGGTGATGATCTACGTCGGCAACATTGAAGAAATGAAGCGCATCGACGACTTCGACGACCGTCTGGAAATCGGCGCTGCCACCGCCCTCTCCGACTGCTACACCGCGCTGCACCACGAATACCCGGACTTCGGCGACCTGCTGCACCGCTTCGCCTCCCTGCAGATCCGCAACCAGGGCACCCTCGGCGGCAATATCGGCAATGCGTCGCCGATCGGTGATTCGCCGCCGCTGCTGATCGCCCTCGGCGCGCAGATTGTGCTGTGCAAGGGCGACACACGCCGCATCCTGGCACTCGAAGACTACTTCATCGATTACCGCGTCACTGCCCGCCAGGACAGCGAGTTCATCGAGAAGATCATCGTTCCCAAGGGCCACACGCTGTTCCGCGCCTACAAGGTCTCCAAGCGCCTGGACGACGATATTTCCGCCGTCTGCGCCGCGTTCAACCTCAAGCTCGACAACGGCGTGATCCGCGAGGCCCGCGTGGCGTTCGGCGGCATGGCCGCCACGCCCAAGCGCGCCAAAAGCTGCGAGGCCGTATTGGTCGGCGCCACCTGGAACAGCGCCACCGTGGAGAAAGCCTGCGCCGCCCTGGCCCAGGACTTCACCCCGCTGTCGGACTTCCGCGCCAGCAAGGAATACCGCCTGCTCAGCGCACAGAACCTGCTGCGCAAGTACTTCATCGAGTTGCAAACACCGCACATCGAGACTCGGGTGACCGCTTATGTCTAACCATCACGCCGTCGTTAAAACCCAGGCCGAACTCGCCGAACTGTTTGCCCAGGATCTTACTTCCGGGGTCGGCCGCAGCGTCAAGCATGACAGCGCCGCCAAGCACGTATCCGGCGAAGCGCAGTACATCGATGACCGCCTGGAATTCCCCAACCAGTTGCACCTGTATGCGCGCATGTCCGACCGCGCCCACGCCCGCATCATCAGCATTGACACGGCGCCCTGCTACGCCATTGACGGCGTGCGCATTGTCATCACCCATGAGGACGTGCCGGGCCTTAAAGACATCGGCCCATTGATGCCCGGCGACCCCTTGCTGGCGATTGATACGGTGCAGTTCGTCGGCCAAGTGGTGCTGGCTGTTGCTGCCCGTGACCTGGAAACCGCACGCAAGGCCGCCATGGCGGCGGTAATCGAGTACGAAGACCTTGAACCGGTGCTGGATGTGGTCGAGGCGTTGCGTAAAAAACATTTCGTACTCGACAGTCACACCCACCAGCGCGGCGATTCGACCGGCGCACTGGCCACTGCGAAAAACCGCATCCAGGGCACCCTGCACATCGGCGGCCAGGAACACTTTTACCTGGAAACCCAGATCTCTTCGGTGATGCCCACCGAAGACGGCGGCATGATCGTCTACTGCTCCACGCAGAACCCCACCGAAGTGCAGAAACTGGTGGCCGAAGTGCTGGACGTGTCGATGAACAAGATCGTGGTGGACATGCGCCGCATGGGCGGTGGTTTCGGCGGCAAGGAAACCCAGGCGGCAAGCCCGGCGTGCCTGTGCGCGGTGGTCGCACGCCTGACCGGCCAGCCGACCAAGATGCGCCTGCCGCGCGTCGAAGACATGCTGATGACCGGCAAGCGCCACCCCTTCTATATCGAATACGACGTCGGCTTCGACGACAGCGGTCGCCTGCACGGGATCAACCTGGAACTGGCGGGCAACTGCGGCTGTTCGCCGGACCTGTCCAACTCGATTGTCGACCGCGCCATGTTCCACGCCGACAACGCGTATTACCTGGGCGACGCCACCGTCAACGGGCACCGCTGCAAGACCAATACCGCGTCCAACACCGCGTATCGCGGCTTCGGCGGCCCGCAAGGCATGGTGGCCATCGAGGAAGTGATGGACGCCATCGCCCGCCACCTGGCGCTGGACCCGCTGGCGGTGCGCAAAGCCAATTACTACGGCAAGACCGAGCGCAACGTCACCCACTACTACCAGACCGTCGAGCACAACATGCTCGACGAGATGACCGCCGAACTGGAAGCCAGCAGCCAATACGCCGAGCGCCGCGAAGCGATTCGCCTGTACAACGCCCACAGCCCGATCCTGAAAAAAGGCCTGGCGCTGACCCCGGTGAAATTCGGTATCTCGTTTACCGCGAGTTTCCTCAACCAGGCCGGTGCGCTGATCCATATCTACACCGATGGCAGCATCCACCTGAACCACGGCGGCACCGAAATGGGCCAGGGCTTGAACACCAAGGTCGCGCAGGTGGTGGCCGAGGTGTTCCAGGTGGACATCGACCGCGTACAGATCACCGCCACCAACACCGACAAGGTGCCCAACACCTCACCGACCGCCGCCTCCAGCGGTGCCGACCTGAATGGCAAGGCCGCACAGAACGCCGCCGAAACCATCAAGCAGCGCCTGGTGGAATTCGCCGCACGCAAGTACGACGTGAGCGAAGCGGACGTGGAGTTCCACAACGGCCATGTGCGCGTGCGCGAGCAGATCCTGACGTTTGAGGCGTTGATCCAGCAGGCGTATTTCGCCCAGGTGTCGCTGTCGAGCACAGGTTTCTACAAGACCCCGAAAATCTTCTACGACCGCAGCCAGTCACGGGGTCGGCCGTTCTACTACTACGCGTTCGGCGCCGCGTGCTGCGAAGTGATCGTCGACACCCTGACCGGCGAATACAAGATGCTGCGCACCGACATCCTCCATGACGTAGGCGCCTCGCTGAACCCGGCCATCGACATCGGCCAGGTCGAGGGCGGCTTCATCCAGGGCATGGGCTGGCTGACCATGGAAGAGCTGGTGTGGAACGAAAAGGGCAAGCTGATGACCAATGGCCCGGCCAGCTACAAGATCCCGGCCGTGGCCGACATGCCGCTGGACCTGCGGGTGAAGCTGGTGGAAAACCGCAAGAACCCCGAAGACACGGTGTTCCATTCCAAGGCCGTGGGCGAACCGCCCTTTATGCTCGGGATTGCTTCGTGGTGTGCGATCAAGGATGCCGTGGCGAGCCTGGGTGACTATCGCCATCAGCCCAGGGTCGATGCACCGGCCACGCCAGAGCGAGTGTTGTGGGGGTGTGAGCAGATGCGGCAGTTGACTGCGGCGAAGGTGGTTGAGGCGGATACCGAGATGGCTTCGCTTTAGACCGAGGCGCTGCCATCGGGGGCAAGCCCCCTCCCACATTGGAATGCATTCCAGTGTGGGAGGGGGCTTGCCCCCGATAGCGGCCTGACAGACACCACAAGAGGTGACCATGAACAACTGGATCAGCGCCCTCGCCGACCTGCAAAACCAAGGTGAACCCTGCGTGCTGGTGACCATCATCGAAGAGCTCGGCTCCACGCCGCGCAATGCCGGTTCGAAGATGGTCATCAGCGCCGCCCAGACTTTCGACACCATCGGTGGCGGGCACCTGGAATTCAAGGCGATGCAGATCGCCCGGGACATGCTCGTGCGCGGCCAGCAGAGCACCCATCTGGAGCGCTTCAGCCTCGGCGCGAGCCTGGGCCAGTGCTGCGGTGGTGTGACCGTACTGCTGTTCGAGCCCATGGGCCAGGTGCAGGCGCAGATTGCGGTGTTTGGCGCCGGCCATGTCGGCCGGGCGCTGGTGCCGTTGCTGGCCAGCCTGCCGTGTCGGGTGCGCTGGATCGATTCCCGTGAGCAGGAGTTTCCGGCACATATCCCCCAGGGCGTGCGTAAAATCGTCAGCGAAGAGCCGGTCGACGAAATTGCCGATCTGCCGGTGGGCAGTTATTGCATCGTCATGACCCACAACCACGCGCTGGACCTGGAACTCACCGCCGCCCTGCTCAAGCGCAATGACTTTGCCTACTTCGGCCTGATCGGCTCGAAGACCAAGCGCGTCAAGTTCGAACATCGCCTGCGGGATCGCGGCTTCGACGCCGCGCAACTGCAACGCATGCGCTGCCCCATGGGCCTCACCGAGGTGAAGGGCAAGTTGCCGGTGGAGATCGCCATCTCCATCGCCGGCGAAATCATCGCCACCTATAACGCCAATTTCGGCCAGCGCACCGCCAGCGCCGAACCCATTGCCAAACTGCTGCCGGCCTCGCGTCGCAGCCAAGCCATTTGAAATGAGATCACCATGCCTTTGACTCGCAAAGCCTACCGTGCCGCCCTGCTGCACAACCTCGCCGACCCCGCTGAAGTGGGCATCGAAGCCTCCTACGCGTACTTCGAAGACGGCCTGCTGGTGATCGAAAACGGTCAAATCAGCGCCATCGGCCATGCCAGCGATTTACTGCCGACCTTGCCCGTCGACATCGACATCACCCATTACCAGGACGCGTTGATCACCCCGGGCCTGATCGACACCCACATCCACCTGCCGCAGACCGGCATGGTCGGCGCCTATGGCGAGCAGTTGCTCGACTGGCTCAACACCTACACCTTCCCGTGCGAAAGCCAGTTCGCCGATAAGGCTCACGCCGAAGAAGTCGCGGATATCTTCATCAAGGAACTGCTGCGCAACGGCACCACCACCGCGCTGGTGTTCGGCAGTGTGCATCCGCAATCGGTGAATGCATTCTTTGAAGCAGCAGAAAAACTCGACCTGCGCATGATCGCCGGCAAGGTGATGATGGACCGCAACGCGCCGGACTACCTGACCGACACCGCCGAATCCGGCTACCAGGAAAGCAAGGCGCTGATCGAGCGCTGGCACGGCAAGGGTCGCCTGCATTATGCGGTGACGCCACGCTTCGCCCCGACCAGTACGCCGGAGCAACTGGCACTGGCCGGGCAACTGCTGGGGGAATACCCGGACCTGTACATGCAGACCCACATCAGCGAGAACAAGCAGGAAGTCGAGTGGGTGAAGGAGCTGTTCCCGGAGCGCAGTGGCTATCTGGATGTCTACGACCACTACAAGTTGCTGGGCGAGCGCTCGGTGTTTGCCCATGGCGTGCACCTGTGTGATGACGAGTGCGCGCGTCTGGCAGAGGCCGGTTCAGCGGTCGCATTTTGCCCGACCTCGAACTTCTTCCTCGGCAGCGGTTTGTTCAACCTGCCGATGGCCGAGAAGCACAAGCTGAATGTGGGCCTGGGCACCGATGTGGGGGGCGGCACCAGTTTCTCGCTGCTGCAAACCCTGAACGAAGCCTACAAAGTCATGCAGTTGCAGGGCGCGCGCTTGAGCCCGTTCAAGTCGCTGTACCTGGCGACCCTGGGCGGTGCGCGGGCGCTGCGGCTGGAAGACAAGATCGGCACGCTGCAACCGGGCACCGATGCGGACTTCCTGGTGCTGGACTACAACGCCACGCCACTGCTGAGCTATCGCCTGAAGCAGGCGAAGAACATTGCCGAGACGTTGTTTGTATTGATGACACTGGGGGATGATCGGACGGTGTTGCAGACTTATGCGGCGGGGCAATTGGTGCACCAGCGCTAATCCCATAAACACCCCAAAACAAATGTGGGAGGGGGCTTGCCCACTCCCACATTGTTGGTCGTATTTACAACTTTATGGACGAACGCCCCGGCTTCTTGGTCTGCAACAAATGCGAAAACACCGCATGCAGATCATCCGACGCGCTCTCTTCATCGAGGTTGAGCTTGCTGTCGATGTGATCCATGTGATGCATCATCAAGTTCACTGCCAACGCCGCATCTCGTGCCTCGATTGCGTCGATCAGCTGGGTGTGTTCATCGTAGGAACAGTGCGAGCGGTTGCCGCTTTCGTACTGGGCGATGATCAATGAAGTCTGGGACACCAGGCTGCGCTGGAAGCTGATCAGCGGCGCGTTCTTCGCCGCTTCGGCCAGCTTGAGGTGGAACTCGCCGGAGAGGCGGATACCGGCACCGCGATCGCCACGGGAGAAGCTGTCGCGTTCGTCATTGACCATCTGGCGCAGTTCGGCCAGTTGCTCGGCTGTCGCGTGTTGCACCGCCAATTCAGTGATCGCCCGCTCCACCAGGCGCCGCGCGAGGAACACCTGGCGTGCCTCCTCGACGCTTGGGCTGGCCACTACCGCACCGCGATTGGGCCGCAGCAGCACCACGCCTTCATGGGCCAGGCGCGACAACGCGCGGCGAATGATGGTGCGGCTGACGCCGAAGATTTCGCCCAGTGCCTCTTCGCTCAACTTGGTACCGGGTGCCAGGCGTTGTTCGAGGATCGCCTCGAAGATATGCGCGTAGACGATATCGTCCTGGGTTCCGCTGCGACCGGCCTTGCCGGCACGCGGTTGTTTCTTGAGAGGTTGCAACTGTTCGTTCATGGGCACTCGGGTTTGGAGAACGGCGGCGAATTAACGGTAATACGGCAACAGCGTGTCGCTGGCAAGTATCACCTAAAAACAGGGCACATTGTACACAACCCAATGCGCCAACACACTGTACGGCTGTTTGCGGCGTCGGCTGTATTGCAATGGGTCGCTGCGTTTGAGTTTAGGCTTGAATCCGCAACTTCCCTGGTAAAAGGAACACCTGTTCATGACCGATGCCGCCCAAGCGCCTCTGCGCCCGCTGGCCGACACTTCACCCTCGGCCGTCGTCGCCGGCTTCATCGCCATGATGACCGGCTACACCAGCTCCCTGGTCCTGATGTTCCAGGCCGGGCAAGCCGCCGGTTTGACCACGGCGCAGATTTCCTCATGGATCTGGGCGATCTCCATCGGCATGGCGGTGTGCAGCATCGGCCTGTCCCTGCGCTATCGCACCCCCATCACCATTGCCTGGTCGACGCCAGGTGCCGCGCTGCTGATCACCAGCCTGGGCGGTGTGAGCTACGGCGAAGCCATCGGCGCGTACATCACCTGCGCGGTGCTGGTGACGATCTGCGGCTTGACCGGCAGCTTTGAAAAACTGGTCAAGCGTATCCCGGCGTCATTGGCGGCGGCCCTGCTGGCGGGCATCCTGTTCAAGATCGGCAGCGAGATCTTCGTCGCCGCGCAGCATCGCACCGGGCTGGTGCTGGGAATGTTCTTCACCTACCTGGTGATCAAGCGCCTGTCGCCGCGTTATGCGGTGCTGGCCGCGCTGCTGATCGGCACCGCGCTGTCGGGGTTGATGGGGCTGCTGGACTTCAGCGGTTTCCACCTGGAAGTGGCGACGCCGGTATGGACCACGCCGCACTTTTCGCTGGCGGCGACCATCAGCATCGGCATCCCGTTGTTCGTGGTGGCGATGACCTCGCAGAACATGCCCGGCATCGCCGTGCTGCGGGCCGACGGCTACAACGTGCCGGCCTCGCCGCTGATCACCGCCACCGGGCTGGCATCGCTGGTGTTGTCGCCGTTCGGCTCCCACGGCATCAACCTGGCCGCCATCAGCGCAGCGATCTGCACCGGGCCCCATGCCCATGAAGACCGCAACAAGCGCTATACCGCAGCCGTGTGGTGCGGGGTGTTCTACGGGATTGCCGGGGTATTCGGCGCGACCTTGGCGGCGCTGTTCGCAGCCTTGCCCAAGGAACTGGTGCTGTCGATCGCGGCGCTGGCGCTGTTTGGCTCGATCATCAATGGCCTGAGCATCGCCATGAATGAGCCGAAGGAACGTGAAGCGGCGCTGATCACCTTCATGGTCACGGCGTCTGGCCTGACGCTGTTTTCCATCGGGTCGGCGTTCTGGGGGATTGTGGCGGGGGTGTTGACGCTGCTGATTCTGAATTGGCGCAAGGCATAAAAAAACGGCGACCCTGGGGTCGCCGTTTTTTCAGTATCACTTAGCCGCGTTGATCGGCTTTTCCGGATACCACACGTCCAGCAGCGGGCTGACTTCAGCCTTGGTCAGCTCGGAACGGGTTTTCAGCCAGGCTTCAACGGCAGCACGTTGCTCTTCGGAGACCGAGCCACGCTTCTGCAGGCAAACCAGACCGTAGTCATCGCCGCCGACGTAGCCCAGACCATTGGCTTCCATGGCTTCTTTGATGAATGCTTCGAGGAAAGCGTCGATAGCTTCTTCACTCAGGCCTTCTTTGAAGTCCAGGTTCAGTTCGAAACCCAGCTCTTGAAATTCATCAACGCACAGTTTTTTGCGCAGACGCTGGGAACGGTTAGTCGCCATTGGAACAATCCTCATAAGTAATAACGGGCGGCACTTTAGCAGTTTAAGGCGGCGATTGCCCGACTCTCTGGGACAGGCGGCACAATGGCGCTAAAAAAAACGCGCAATACCAGCTATCGTTCAGCTACAAGTAGATCAACCTTGGGGCATAATGCCGACACTTTCATGACTATTGAGGGATTTTTCTTATTTACCCCTCGCCTTTTTCACCCTCCTCAGCAGTAGGGTTTTACTTCTTATGATCAAATCTTTGCGTTCCGTCTTGCTCGCCGGTCTTCTCCTTCCGCTGGCCTTTTCCACCTCCGCTGCCCCCGTCAACAATACCCTGCCACCGAATGTTCAGCAGGCACTCGCCAAAGCCAAGCTGCAAAACACCGCGCTGTCCCTGGTGATGATTCCCCTGAACGGCCCCGGTACACCGACCGTTTTCAACGCCGATGTCTCAGTGAACCCGGCCTCGACCATGAAGCTGGTCACCACCTATGCGGCGCTGGAAATGCTCGGCCCCAACCACCAGTGGAAAACCGAGTTCTACACCGACGGCACCCTCAGCGGTGGCGTGTTGCACGGCAACCTGTACCTCAAGGGTGGCGGCGACCCCAAGCTGAACATGGAAAAACTCTGGCTGCTGATGCGCGACCTGCGCGCCAACGGCGTGCAGCAAGTCACTGGTGACCTGGTGCTGGACCGCAGCTTCTTCAACCAGCCGCTGTTGCCGGAATTCAACGACGACGGCAACGACGAGAACAAGCCCTTCCTGGTCAAGCCGGACGCGCTGCTGGTCAACCTCAAGGCCCTGCGCTTCGTGACCCGCAATGATTCGGGCCGGGTACTGGTATCGGTCGAGCCGCCGATTGCCAGCATCCGTATCGACAACCAGGTCAAGGTGTCCAACGCCAAGCAGTGCACCGGCGACGTACGCTATAACCCGGTCACCGCCGCCGACGGCAACGTGACGGTAACGGTCAGCGGCCAATTGGCCGATGGCTGCAGTTCGCAGACCTACCTGTCGCTGCTGGACCACGCCACCTACACCGCCGGCGCCGTCCGGGCGATCTGGAAGGAACTGGGCGGCACCATCCAGGGCCGTGACATCCAGGCACCGGTGCCCAAGGATGCCAAGGTATTGGCCCGGGCCTTTTCGCCGGACCTGGCGGAAATTATCCGCGATATCAACAAATACAGTAACAACACCATGGCCCAGCAGTTGTTCCTGAGCCTGGGCGCGCAGTTCCGCAATGACGCCGATGGCGACGATGCCAAGGCTGCGCAACGCGTGGTGCGCCAGTGGCTGGCGAAGAAAGGCATCACCGCGCCGCACCTGGTGATGGAGAACGGCTCAGGCCTGTCCCGCGCCGAACGGGTCAGCGCCCGCGAGATGGCGGCCATGCTGCAAGCCGCGTGGAAAAGCCCCTACGCTGCCGAGTACATCAGTTCGATGCCGATTGCCGGCACCGACGGCACCATGCGCAAACGCCTGAAGACCACCGCCATGCGCGGCGAAGCCCATATCAAGACCGGCACCCTGAACACCGTGCGCGCCATCGCCGGGTTCAGCCGCGACAACAACGGCAATACCTGGGCCGTGGTGGCTATCCTCAACGACCCGAAGCCATGGGGTGCTTCGTCGGTGTTGGATCAGGTGTTGCTCGACCTGTACCGCCAGCCGAAGGTGGCTGCGGCAGCACCGGCCCTCTGAAACATACTGGGGTGAACGGGCTTGTCCGCTCACCCCAGAAGCCCGCTCACCACGACGGGGCCAGTCAGCAAACCGACTGCGCTTCCACCCGATCCCTGCCCGCCTGCTTGGCCACGTACACGGCCGAGTCAGCGCGCAGCAGCAGCCCATCGATACCTTCGTCCACCCGCCAACTGGCCACGCCGAAGCTCGCGGTGACAATACCGACCGGCTCCATCGGCACGCTGCGCAACGACGCCCACAATTCCATCGCCAGGCTGTAGGCCTGAGCACCATCGGTGTGCGGGCACAGCACCATGAACTCCTCGCCACCCAGGCGGCAGAACACATCGGTGCGGCGCAGGCGCTGGCTGATGCGTTTGCACAACTCCTGCAATACCCCATCGCCGACGGCATGCCCATGCTGGTCGTTGATGCGCTTGAAGTGATCGATATCGAGCATGATCACCGACAAGGCCCCCGAGGTGCGGTTGAGCCTGACCATCTCGGCCTTGAGGCGGTCCTGGAAATAGCGGCGGTTGTGGATCCCGGTCAGGGAGTCGGTGATGGAGAGTGCACGCAGCTCTTCCTCCACCCGCTTCAGATCGGAAATATCCGACACGTAGCCATGCCACAGCGTCCCTCCTCCGGGTAACTCTTCCGGCGTCGCTTCGCCGCGAATCCAGCGCAGTCCGCGTTGCGGCAAGAGTACCCGGTACTCCTCCCGCCAATGGCTCAACTGCAACGCCGACAAGCGGATCGATGCGCGTACCCGCTCCGCATCCAGCGGGTGGATGCGCTCGAAGACCTTCTTCGCATCCTGCTGCAGCACGCCGGTCTCGATTTCATAGATATCGCGCATGCCGTCGCTGGCGTAGATGAATTTCCAGTTGTCTTGAGGCTCCAGGGTGAACTGGAAGATGCCGCCGGGCACATGGGCGCTGAGTTTCTTGAGCAGCCGATCCCTGGCCGCCAATGCCTCGTAGGCGCGCTTTTGTTCGGTAATGTCCAGGTAAATCGCCAGGTGACCGATCCACAAACCGTGGTCGTCCAGCAACACGGTGGCCAGCATGTTTACCGTCAGTTGGCTGCGATCCTCACGAACCAGGGTCCACTCGCGGGCTTGGTGCAGGTTGTCGGGGCTTTCCACCAGCATCGCCTGGCTTGCCGGGATGCGTTTGCCCAAGGCTACACTGAGGCTGGCGGAACGCGCTTCCAGTTCCGACGCCAGGTGCAGGCTTTCCAGGGTGTGCGTGCCCACCACCTGCTCGGCCTTGAACCCCAGCATCTGCTCGGCACCGGCATTGAAGGTATTGATGACACCGCGCAGGTCGGTGGCAATGATCGCGACCTGCGTCGCGGCATTCAGCACACTGCGCAATTGGCCGTGGGCGCCGCGTAATTCCTGCTCGCGCAGGCGCAACTGCGCCGTGCGCTGCTCCACCAGTTTCAACGCGCGCTGGCGTTGGCTGACCAGCACATAGAGCAACGCGCTGAGCAACAGGCTGAGCAGGCCGCCCATGGTCAGGATCGTGCTCAACGAGGAATGGTTGGCCTGGTCGAACACCTGGCTCGGACGCAGTGTGAGGGCATACACATGGTCACCCAGCGTGAGGCGGCGCGCCCCGACCAGATCACCGCTGGCCACGGCATTGCCGGACTCGAAAAGCACGCGCTTTTGCACGTCGGAGGTGTCGACGATCTGCATCACCAGGTTGTCGCGGTCCGGCTTGGGCAAACCGTCGGCCACCAGTTGGCGCATGCTGATCACCGCCATGACATAGCCGTAGGGCTCATTCTGGGATTGGTCGGAGCTGGGCAAATGACTGACCGGCGCGACCAATAAAACCCCGGTGGCATAGTCCGGTTCCACACCCACCAGTTGCATGGGCTGGGACACCGCCAGCTTGCCGGTGTTTTGCGCACGCTCAAGCACCGAACGCCGCAGGGGCTGGGCCAGCAGGTCAAAGCCGAGGGGTGCGCCCAACAGGCTTTGGGTCTGGCTGTACAGTACCGGTACGTATTCATCGCGCTCGGGCGCAGGGGCCAACTCACCCGTGGAATTCAACTCACAGATCATGAAAGGTGTGCCGCGCTGCGCGGACACGGCTTGCTCAAACTGACCGCGCTGTTCGCGATACACCCGGGGCGCCCAGGAGTAAGCGCGCGCGCGCAGCAACAAGGGCTGGGCAAAACCGTCAAACTCTTCGCGGGACACGTCATCGGAGTTGACGAAGAAACGCCGCAGGCTGTTCAGGCGTTGTTCCTGGTCGTCGAAGCGTTCCTGCAGGCGGGTGTAGCGTTCGTTGACCAACAACTGAAAGCGTTGGCGCACCTGCTGCTGATAGAGGTCGGCGGCCGCCCAGGCCACAACAGCCGTCAAGGCAAACCCTGCCAGCAACACCACCAATGCCACCAGCCAAGCCGACGCCTGCTCACTGATAAAGCCTAGGATTTTCGGGCGTACGGCTTGCAACGGCATAGGCAACACTCACAGCGCCAGCGTGCGGGGGGTGTCACTTTGGCTTGGCCTTAAGTTATAGCCACCGGCCTTGAATTTGACCAGCGTAAAAAAGCCGCAAACCCGGAATAATCCAGGCTTGCGGCCTGATTGACAGCCGTGTTCAGCGCGCGGTGATTTTCCATGCCCGGTGGATCTTCGCATTGCGTGCGAAATCCGGGTCGATGGTCTTGTCGCTGATTTCCTCGACCGCGTAGCGTTCGCTCAGGTTGTCCTCCAGTGCGAACTTGCGGAAGTTGTTCGAGAAGTACAGCACGCCGCCCGGCGCCAGGCGCGCCATGGCCAGGTCGAGCAACTGCACGTGGTCGCGCTGCACGTCGAAGATACCTTCCATGCGCTTGGAGTTGGAGAAGGTCGGCGGGTCAATGAAGATCAGGTCGAACTCATCGCGGCTGGCCTCCAGCCAGGCCATCACGTCACCCTGCTCCAGACGGTTCTTGTCGGAGAAGCCGTTGAGGGACAAGTTGCGGCGTGCCCAGTCCAGGTAAGTCTTGGACAGGTCGACGCTGGTGGTGCTGCGCGCGCCGCCCTTGGCCGCATGCACACTGGCGGTGGCGGTGTAGCAATACAGATTGAGGAAACGCTTGCCGGCTGCCTCTTTCTGGATGCGCAGGCGCATCGGGCGGTGGTCGAGGAACAGGCCGGTGTCCAGGTAGTCGGTGAGGTTGACCAGCAGCTTTACGCCGCCTTCGCTGACTTCGGTGAACTTGCCCTGGGCGCTCTGGCGCTCGTACTGCTTGGTACCGCTCTGACGCTCACGGCGCTTGACCACCACGCGGCTCTTGTCGATGTTCAGCGCCTGGGGAATGGCCGCCAGCGCATCGAACATACGCGCGGAGGCTTTTTCCGGGTCAATGGACTTGGGCGCCGCGTATTCCTGTACATGCACCCAATCGTGATACAGGTCGATGGCCATGGAGTATTCCGGCATGTCGGCATCGTACACGCGGTAGCAATCCACGCCTTCGCGTTTGGCCCACTTGCCCAGCAGCTTGAGGTTCTTTTGCAGGCGGTTGGCAAACATCTGCCCGCCTTCGCTCAGGCGCGCCTGCTCGACCACCGGGGCCGGAGCAGGTTTGATCGGGTTGCCGTTCTTGTTGTACTGGCGCTCTTGCGGCTCGGCTGGGGCCTGATCGTAGGCAGCTTGCTCACGCTCGGCCTGGCGCTGTTCCGGGGTACGACGTTCGCCGGTGACGAACTGGTCCGGGTTGACCTTGATCAGCAGCAACTTGCACGGCAACGCGCCGTTCCAGAACGAATACTGCTTGTGGCTACGGATGCCCATGCGCTTGCCCAGGTCCGGCGCGCCGGTGAACACTGCGGCTTCCCAGCCCATGCACGCCTGACGCAGACGCTCGCCGAGATTCTGGTAGAGGTACAACAGGCTGGCTTCGTCACCCAGGCGCTCGCCGTACGGCGGGTTGCAGATGACCAGGCCTTTCTGGTTCTGGTCCGGGCGCGGTTCGAAGGTGCCTACTTCGCCCTGGTACACCTTGATCCAGTGGCTCAGGCCGGCCCGCTCGATGTTATTGCGCGCAGGCTGGATCAAGCGCGGATCGGCTTCGTAGCCACGGATCCACAGCGGCGGCTTGTTCATGCCGATGGCGGCGCGTTCAGCGGCTTCGGCGTGCAGCTTCTTCCACAGCGCCGGGACATGACCGAGCCAGGTGGTGAAACCCCACAGCTCGCGGTTCAGGTTGGGGGCCATGTCGGCAGCGATCATGGCGCCTTCCACCAGGAAGGTGCCCACGCCGCACATCGGGTCACTCAGCGCGCCGCCTTCAGCGGCGATGCGCGGCCAGCCGGCACGAATCAGGATCGCGGCCGCCAGGTTTTCCTTCAACGGTGCCGCCCCCTGCTGCAAGCGATAACCGCGCTGGTGCAGGCTGTGGCCGGACAGGTCGAGGGACAGGATCGCTTCGCCACGGTCCAGGCGCAGGTGGATGCGCAGGTCCGGGTTGATCTTGTCGATGGACGGGCGCTCGCCAGTCGGGGTGCGCAGCTTGTCGACAATCGCATCCTTGACCTTCAGCGCACCGAAGTGGGTGTTGTCGATGCCCGAACCGTGGCCGCTGAATTCAACCGCCAGGCTGCCATCCGGCACCATGTGGTCGGCCCACTCGATATCCAGCACGCCGTGGTAGAGGTCTTCGGCGTCCTTCATCGGGAAGCGCTTGAGCACCAGCAGCACGCGGTTGGCCAGGCGCGACCAGAGGCACAGGCGGTAGGCGGTTTCCATGTCGGCCATGCCGCGCACAGCCGAGGTGTGCTCGCGGGCGTCCTCAAGGCCAAGCCCGACGGCTTCCTCGATCAGCAGGCCTTCGAGGCCCTTGGGGCAGGTGAGGAAGAGTTCAAAACGGTCCGACATGGGGCATTCCAGGCTTTTCAGCAATAAATGAACGGGCGACGCATCGCCGGCTCGGTTTTCAATCAAGCACTTTTCTTGAAGAGTGCTCGCGTGGCACGAATGTGCCGTCCCACCCCGGCTGCCGGGCCTTTGGGCCTGTAATGACGGGGCAGAGAAACAATTGGCTGTAACAAAAAGAAATATTCCGACCCTTCGTCGAATAATAACTGACTGCAACGGGCGGACATTCTCACTAAAGGATAAAACCCATCCTCTATGCAGGGTGCATCATAGCTGGCTTTGCCCGATAAAAGGGGCGAAAAACCATCCCAGCTTATCGCTATAGCATCGTTATCGTTACGTGCTTATGACAAAACGATCATTGAATCCATGTGACCTATTGGTTAGAACTCAACACAGGTTGGCGCCGTAACGACGCCGACACATCGGCTCGCCACGCCGGCAGCGAGCCCACCAACGGCAGAAAAACTCTGCCCGGTCTCGGACGAGGCCGAAGGATATCAAGACAGTCAACAAGTGAGGGAAACACCCTATGAGAAGACTTAAGCGTGATCCGTTGGAAAGAGCATTTTTACGCGGATATCAATACGGCGTTCATGGCAAATCCCGTGAGCTTTGCCCATTTACTCTACCGTCGGTACGCCAAGCCTGGATCAACGGCTGGCGAGAAGGACGCGGCGACAACTGGGACGGTATGACTGGCACTGCGGGAATCCACAGACTCAACGAACTTCACGCCGTCGGCTAATCAAGGGCAATTAATTCCGACACCACCTCTGGATTTATAACGACTTACCATGCACGCCCCATCCGGGCGGCGGGCTTCGGCCCAGGGGGCTCCTTTTCAGGAGCCCTTTTTAATGGATGGTTTTCAGGCTTTTGGCAATGCCGCGATGGCATCTACCGACTGGCGAATCAGCGCCGGGCCTTTGTAGATGAAGCCGGAATACAACTGCACCAGGCTTGCACCCGCGGCAATCTTCTCGGCCGCATGCTTGCCTTCGGTAATACCGCCGACGGCGATGATCGGCAAGCGCCCGGCCAGCTCCGCAGCCAGCACCTTGACGATATGGGTGCTCTTGTCACGCACCGGCGCCCCCGACAGGCCGCCCGCTTCGTCGCCATGGGCCAGGCCTTCGACGCCTACGCGGCTGAGGGTGGTGTTGGTCGCGATGACTGCGTCCATCCCCGAGTCCACCAGGGCCTGGGCCACCAGCACGGTTTCTTCGTCGCTCATGTCCGGCGCGATCTTGATCGCCAGCGGCACGCGCTTGCCATGACGCACGGCCAGGTCTTCCTGGCGCTGGCGCAAGGCTTCGAGCAGTTGCTTGAGGGAGTCGCCGAACTGCAGGCTGCGCAGGCCCGGGGTATTGGGCGAGCTGACGTTGACCGTGACATAGCTGGCGTGGGCGTAGACCTTGTCCAGGCAGATCAGGTAATCATCCACCGCACGCTCGACCGGCGTATCGAAGTTCTTGCCGATATTGATGCCCAGGATGCCCTTGTACTTCGCCGCCTGAACCCGCGACAGCAGGTGATCAACGCCCAGGTTGTTGAAACCCATGCGATTGATGATCGCCTCGGCTTCCGGCAGGCGGAAGATACGTGGCTTGGGGTTACCCGGCTGTGGGCGTGGCGTCACGGTGCCGATTTCAACGAAACCGAAACCCAGCTGTGCAAAACCATCGATGGCCGCACCGTTCTTATCCAGGCCAGCCGCCAGGCCGACCGGGTTGGGGAAGTCGAGCCCCATCACCGAGACCGGCATTTTTGCCGGTACCTTGCATACCAGGCCATTGAGCCCCAGGCGGCCACCGGCACCGATCAGGTCCAGGGACAGATCGTGGGAGGTTTCCGGGGAGAGTTTGAACAACAGCTGGCGGGCCAGGGTATACATGGGCGGGCTAGACTCGGATGGCGGCGAAAGGTGGCGGCGATTATAGCCGGGGTCACGGGTTGCGCGCGAGGCGCGAACCTCAATCGTCAGTAGCGGTGCGCTACCAACTGCTCGTAATACGCCCAGATTTTCTGGGCATATTGCATGCGCAACGCCTCACGCGCGGGCCCGGAACCCGGGCCTGCGTTGTAGGAGCCTACCGCCGTCCAGTTGTAGCCAAAGCGCTGGATGAACTCGGCGAGAATCGAAGCCCCTACCTCCACCGACAGGCAAGGCTCATTGAGCAACCGCTCCTCGGTAATACCTCGCTCGAGCAGGCGCGGCAAATGGCTGCTGTTGATCTGCATCAGGCCGATGTCCCGAGTGCCATTACGGTTCGTATCGTTTATCGCATGCGCACGAAAGCCCGACTCCACCGCAGCGATCGCCTGCAGCAATTCGGGCTCGATGTTGTAGCGGCTGGCCGCCTCCTCCCAGCAATAGGCCAGCGCCTGATTGCCGGTCATCATCACACCCAACACCAAGCCCTTGCTCCAGAACCTAGCCACGGCCTGCCACTCCATTGCGGGTATGGCCGCATGCCGAGCACACATGGTCCATACGGCCAGACGAGGGGCCCTCGATCGTCACCGGGCAAATGAAACGGTACCCCCGACCGTAAATCGTCTTGATAAACCCCTTGTCGGTGCCAAGGTACTTGCGCAGTGAATAAATGCAGCGTGTCAGCGACTCTTCGGCAACTTCCCCCTGCGGCCAGGCCAGCTCCAGCAAGCGATCCTTGGTCATCAACACGCCACCGGACATCAGCAACAACCGCAACACCAGCCCTTCCTTGGGCGGCAGCTGAACATCTGCGTCCTCACCGGTCAGGCGACCATCGTCGTGCAGGGTCCAACGCGCAAAAACCAGGGAAGTCGTCGTCCCTCCATCATCCATGACAGCCATGATTACCTCGGCATCCGACTACTGACATTGAAGTCCTCATTTGCATTACGGGTTCAAGTGCCCCTGCCACGACTATAAAAACCTGCCTCAAGGCTCACGTTAGGAAAAAGCGCAGACATCGCGCGTTTTTTTGGAACCACGCTGTAAGACGTTTCGCTACCCATCAACTTCAGGTAGCCAGGCGTGGTAAACCTCGTGCAACTCAACCCCCAACCGGTCTTCCAACTGCACCAACTCACCCAAGGCCAGTAATTGCCCGTTAACCCGAACCTCCACGCAATGGATTATCTCTGGCATCAAAGGCAACACCTTCCCGGGCGCAAACTTTGCCAGGCGCCGGCGGCTGATCAATTGTTCCTGAAGAAGAATTTCCAGATGCATCGGGCTAACACCTTGTTCACGGTGAGACATCGCGCTCAGGCCGTACAAACGCACGTTGAACACGCTCGTATTGCGCTGCCGTCAAAGGCGGTGGCCCTGCCCCCCCACCCGGCCCCAGCGTCTCACTGCCCACGGCCCTGGCCTGAATCACAAACAGACGCACTTGATCCGGGCGAGTAGTCGCCCGCCGTTCTGCCTCTCGTTGAAACGCGCCCAACCACAGACGCCTGCCCTGGGGCACACGCACCACACTGTTGACCCCCACCTGCCCCACCGCGGTATTTTTTTCACGCCGCCCCTTCTCACTCATCTGGCGCCCTTCCTCAATCTCAAGGCGCATTTCGATCTGGTTAGCTTCTGAAAAACGCGGCAGTACGCTGACCTGAGTGCCATAGCGCACAGGTTTCCAGTCAGTCCGGTCGTTTCCGGGGGGCGGTAGATAAAAGGTATGGCTATCCTGAAACACCGCCGGGACGTTCTCCTGAGTGAGAATCACGGGCAGTGTCACCACCTTCGCCCGTCGACGACGCTCCAATGCACCGATCCTGGCCATCACGCGGTTGTCATCCTGAGGCGCAAGGATTCGCGTGGTCGACATCCGGGCGTCTTCATCCCTGCCCAGGCCCAGTTTTTCCAGCTCGTCACGCTCAACATCCACCAGCCATAACGACACTTCGATCGATCGCTTGGGTATGTCGAGTTCAGCCACCAGTTTCTGGATGAAGGTCACCTGGGCCGGCTTGCCCTTGATCAGCAGGCTGTTGCTGTCCGGGTAGGCGATCACACCAAGGCTCTTGTCGGCCAGCAACCCCTTGTGCTCGCTGGCCAGCAGGGTCTCGATCATCGACGCCATTCCCGGCACGGTAACCGGGTTGTCGCGCGCGCCGTACTGACGGTCCGCCACATCGGTGTTAAGCACCTGAACCACACCAAAGGCCTGCGCGCCCACACGCAGATCGGCTCTTTGCCGGTCCATCAATTGGGCCAGGCGCATCACCTGATCGACGTAGTTAGGTGGGCCGGACACATAAAATGTGCGTGCCCCACTTTCACGCAGGGGATGGCGTGACTCATCGATACCCGAGCGGCGCATAAGGCCACGCAACTTGTCGACCGTAATATGCCGCAAGGTCACCGCAGAGCTCTTTGCCTCGTCAGCATCGTAGATATGCAGCGCTTGCCCGTCGCTGTACCAGATCAACCCCTGCTCTTGCGCAAGCGCCTCCAACGCCTGTTGCGGCGCATCGAAATCCAGTGCGGTGCTCAGACGTTTGCGCGCCACCGCCTGGCTGACAACGATGGGCACCCCCAGCGGCTCCGACAGCGCAGTGAACACGGTATACAGGCTTTCATCCCGAACCTGGTGAAGCTCGGCCCAAGCCAGCGCACTTCCCAACCACAGGCCGGCAAACCACAACCAACGGTGAAACCGGAGACGGAGCATCGTTACAAGGGATTCGGCGTGCACCGTGAGGGTTCCTGGGCAGTCTGGCAGTAAGAGAGCGGCCATACTGAAAGCCCGCCCGGTTTCAATCTTGATGGAAAGCTGACGGCCAGCCGGGCCTCACCACCCGTGGCATGTGCCTTGCTACGAACTCTGCATGAGAGCACGCGCCAACGGCGGAGCGCGCTACGGACAAAGGCGTCGTTACCCGCATTGGCTTACATCGCCATCTGAGGGAACGACGCTTTTTTTTGAAAGAAAAGGTAGGTGTTGATGAACGATTCGGTCGGCAACAGCCCGATGAACGACCCGCGGGCCTGGGTCAACGGCAGTGATGCCCCTGAAAAGAGCAGCCTTGACCTGGGTTTCATGGCCCTGAGCGACTGCGCCTCGGTGGTCGTAGCGGCCACCCAGGGCTTCGCTCAACCCTACGGCCTGACCCTGAACCTCAAGCGCCAATCGTCCTGGGCCAACCTGCGCGACAAACTGGTCAGCGGCGAAC
Source organism: Pseudomonas sp. FW305-3-2-15-C-LB1 (assembly GCF_058787615.1). Lineage (NCBI taxonomy): Bacteria > Pseudomonadati > Pseudomonadota > Gammaproteobacteria > Pseudomonadales > Pseudomonadaceae > Pseudomonas > Pseudomonas sp. FW305-3-2-15-C-LB1. The sequence continues at coordinate 480,569 of NZ_JBYSZX010000002.1, forward strand.
TGGACGCCGCCCACAGCCTGTACGGGCTGATCTATGCCGTGCACCTGGGCATCGGCGGAGTCGCGCCCACCGACATGGCCGTGCTGATGGGGCTCAACCAGAACGGCCAGAGCATCAACCTGTCCCACGGCTTGCAGCGACAAGGGGTGATCACTCCTGAGGCGCTCGACCGCCACGTGCACCAAAGCCGAACAAAACTGACCTTCGCGCAGACCTTTCCCACAGGTACTCACGCCATGTGGCTGTATTACTGGCTGGCGAGCCAAGGTATTCACCCCTTGCAGGACGTGGACAGTGTGGTGGTCCCGCCACCGCAAATGGTTGCGCACCTGCAAGCCGGACGCATTGACGGGTTTTGCGTCGGCGAGCCCTGGTGCGCCAGCGCAGTCAAGCAAAACCAGGGGTTTACCTTGGCGACAAGCCAGGCGATCTGGCCGGATCACCCGGAAAAGGTCCTCGGATGCACCCGGACGTTCGTCGACCAGTACCCCAATACTGCGCGCGTGCTGGTGATGGCGATCCTGGAGGCCAGCCGGTTTATCGAAGAAAGCACCGAAAACCGCCGTTCCACCGCACAATTGCTCAGTGGTCGCGAGTACCTCGACGCCCCGCTCGACTGCATCGAACCGCGCCTGCTGGGCGCCTATGACGATGGCCTGGGCAACCAGTGGCAGGATCCCCACGCCCTGCGTTTTTTCGCCGGTGGCGAGGTGAACCTGCCTTACCTCTCCGATGGCATGTGGTTCATGACCCAGTTCCGGCGTTGGGGCCTGTTGCGCGAGGACCCCGACTACCTCGGCGTTGCCCGCCAGGTGCAGCAACTGGCGCTGTATCGTCAGGCGGCAGGTGCGCTGGGGATCCCGGTAAAGGCCCAGGACATGCGCAGCAGCCAGCTGATCGACGGCAAGATCTGGGACGGTTCCAACCCAACCGAATACGCCCGCAGCTTCCGCCTGCATGCCCTGGCCAATGATTCCAACCGCCAGGCCTGGCGCTGACAGGAGAATCTCCATGCTGCGAATCCTGTTGATCAATGACACCCCGCGCAAGGTCGGCCGCCTCAGGTCGGCGCTGATCGAGGCCGGTTTTGATGTCATCGATGAGTCCGGCCTGACCATCGACCTGCCCGCACGCGTCGAAACGGTGCGCCCGGACGTGATCCTGATCGATACCGAGTCACCGGGCCGTGATGTGATGGAGCAGGTGGTATTGGTCAGCCGAGACCAACCCCGGCCCATCGTGATGTTTACCGACGAACATGACCCGAACGTAATGCGCCAGGCGATCAAGTCCGGCGTCAGCGCCTACATCGTCGAAGGCATCCAGGCCCAGCGCCTGCAGCCGATCCTCGATGTGGCCATGGCGCGCTTCGAAAGCGACCAGGCCTTGCGCGCCCAGCTCCAGGCGCGCGACCAGCAATTGGCCGAGCGCAAGCGCATCGAGCTGGCCAAGGGCATGCTGATGAAAATGAAGGCCTGCAACGAAGAAGAGGCCTACACCCTGATGCGTCGCCAGGCCATGAGCCGCCAGCAGAAACTGATCCAGGTGGCGGAGCAGATTATCGCCATGAGCGAGCTGCTCGGCTGATTTGGCTCAGCTCTTGCTAAGTATTCCGCACAGGTAACCAACGGCGGTTGCCCCTCCACGACAAAGACGTCGCACACCCGGTTTGCCCTCGCGAACCCGGTGGCGGCGTTTTTTCGTTTTGGCCTTCTTACAAGACTCCCAACCGTTGAGGTGCGTGATGAAATCAAGCTTCTGGAAATCCGGGCACACCCCGACCCTGTTTGCCGCGTTCCTGTATTTCGACCTGAGCTTCATGGTCTGGTACCTGCTAGGCCCACTGGCGGTACAGATTGCCGCAGACCTGCACCTGACCACCCAACAACGCGGCCTGGTGGTGGCGACACCGATCCTGGCGGGCGCGGTGCTGCGCTTCCTGATGGGCATGCTGGCGGACAAGCTGTCGCCCAAGACCGCCGGGCTGATCGGCCAGGTGATTGTGATCTGTGCCCTGTTCGGCGCCTGGAAACTGGGCATCCATAGCTACGAACAAGCGCTGCTGCTGGGACTGTTCCTCGGTATGGCCGGTGCATCCTTTGCTGTCGCGTTGCCGCTGGCCTCCCAATGGTACCCGGCCGAACACCAGGGCAAGGCCATGGGCATCGCCGGTGCGGGCAATTCAGGCACGGTGTTCGCCGCGTTGCTGGCGCCTGTGTTGGCGGCCGCGTTTGGCTGGAGCAACGTGTTCGGCTTCGCTCTGATTCCGCTGGTGCTGACGCTGATCGTGTTTGCCTGGCTGGCGCGCAATGCCCCTGAACGGCCAAAAGCCAAATCCATGGCCGACTACTTAAAGGCCCTGGGCGACCGTGACAGCTGGTGGTTCATGTTTTTCTACAGCGTGACCTTCGGCGGCTTTATCGGCCTGGCGAGCGCCCTGCCCGGTTACTTCAACGACCAGTACGGCCTGAGCCCGGTGACCGCGGGGTACTACACCGCCGCCTGCGTGTTCGGCGGCAGCCTGATGCGCCCACTGGGCGGTGCGCTGGCGGACCGCTTCGGCGGGATTCGTACGTTGCTGGGCATGTACAGCGTGGCAGCAATCTGCATCGCGGCGGTGGGTTTCAACCTGCCAAGCTCTTATGCGGCGCTGGCGCTGTTTGTCTGCACCATGCTTGGCCTGGGCGCCGGTAACGGTGCGGTGTTCCAACTGGTGCCGCAGCGTTTCCGCCGTGAGATCGGCGTGATGACCGGCCTGATCGGCATGGCCGGCGGCATTGGAGGTTTCGCCCTGGCAGCTGGCATGGGCGCGATCAAGCAAAGCACCGGCAGCTATCAGATGGCGCTGTGGCTGTTCGCGAGCCTGGGTGTATTGGCCTGGTTCGGCCTGCATGGCGTTAAACGTCGCTGGAGAACCACCTGGGGCTCGGCCGCCGTGACGGCTGCACGGGTCTGATGAGCCTGCAACTGAGCATCGCTCAGGCCAGTGCCATCGGCCCTCGGGCACAAAACCAGGACGCACTGCGGGTGGTGACACCCGTGGCCGAACTGGCGGCGAGCAAAGGCTACTTGTGCGCCATCGCCGATGGAGTGAGTCAGTGCGCCGACGGCGGCCTGGCCGCGCGCTCGACCTTGCAGGCGCTGGCCCTGGATTACTACGCCACGCCGCAGACCTGGAGCGTGGCCCAGGCCCTGGAACGCTTGCTGTCGGCCCAGAATCGCTGGCTGCAGGCCAATGGCGGTGGCCAGCCGTTGCTGACCACCCTGAGCGCCCTGGTGTTTCGCGGCCAGCGCTTCACCCTCGCGCATGTCGGCGATTGCCGGGCGTATCGCTGGCTGGATGGCGAATTGCAGCGCCTCAGTGAGGATCACGTATGGGAGCAGCCGGGCATGGAGCATGTGCTCAAGCGTGCCCTCGGCCTGGATCAACACCTGGTAGTGGATTTTCTCGACGGCCAGTTGCGCGAAGGCGAATGTTTCCTGCTGCTCAGTGATGGCGTGTGGGCAACCCTGGGTGATCACAGCATCCGTTCGATTCTGCGCGAGCAAACCGACCTGGATCTGGCGGTCAACACCCTGGTGAACGCCGCGCACCTGGCGGGTAGCCAGGACAATGCCAGCGCCCTGCTCGTGCGTATCGACACCCTCGGCGCGGCGACCCTCGGCGACGCCCTGGTGCAATTGCAGCAATGGCCGCTGCCACCGCCGTTGAAAGCCGGGCAACACTTTGAAGGCTGGCAGGTGCAAGGCGTATTGGCGCAAAGCCGACAGTCGTTACTGTACCGGGTGCGGGATGCCCAGCAGCAACCCTGGCTGCTGAAAACCCTGCCGCTGAGCCGCGATGATGACAGCGATGCCGGCCAGGCCTTGCTCGCGGAAGAATGGTTTCTACGACGCGTCGCCGGCCGGGCGTTTCCTGAAGTCCATGCCGCCAGCGGACGCCAGCATCTGTACTACGTGATGCGGGAATACCCCGGCCAGACCCTGGCCGAACTGTTCCAGCAGCACGGCCCATTGCCCCTGGCGCAATGGCAGTCGATCGCCGAGCGCTTGCTGCGGGCAGTGGGCATGTTGCACCGGCGGCAGATCCTGCACCGCGATATCAAGCCGGAAAACCTGCTACTGGGGGATGACGGCGAACTGCGTGTGTTGGATTTCGGCCTGGCGTACTGCCCGGGCCTGTCGGAAGACCGCGTCCATGCATTGCCCGGCACACCAAGCTTTATCGCGCCCGAGGCGTTCAATGGCGACCGGCCTACGGCCCAACAGGATTTATACAGTGCCGGTGTCAGCCTGTATTACCTGCTGACCGGGCACTACCCCTACGGTGAAATCGAAGCCTTCCAACGGCCCCGGTTCAACCAGCCCTTCAGCGCCAGCCGCTACCGCCCCGATCTGCCGGATTGGCTACCCCTCAGCCTGGACCGGGCAGTGGCGGCTCAACCTGCGCATCGTTACGAAACCGCCGAAGAATGGTTGCGTGTGCTGGAACAGGCGGACCGGCAGGAACTGAGCATTCGCCCCAAGCCCTTGCTGGAGCGTGAACCCTTGAAGGTCTGGCGCACTCTGGGACTGCTGTCGATGTTGATCAATCTAGTGCTGTTGTATTCACTCTTTCACCGCTGACGTCATCCCTGGACGAGGAAAAATCCATGAACGCAAGAGTCTGGTTGGTGGGCGCGGGTCCCGGTGACCCGGAACTGTTGACCCTCAAGGCCGTACGCGCCCTGCGTGAGGCGCATGTGGTGCTGATCGATGACCTGGTCAACCCGGCGGTACTGGAACACTGCGTTGAAGCACGGGTGATCACCGTGGGTAAACGCGGTGGCTGTCGCTCGACACCGCAGGACTTTATCCATCGCCTGATGCTGCGCTATGCGCGCCAGGGCAAATGCGTGGTGCGGCTCAAGGGCGGCGACCCGTGCATTTTCGGGCGTGGCGGTGAGGAAGCCATGTGGCTGCGTGAACGGGGCGTCGAGGTGGAGTTGGTCAACGGGATCACGGCGGGCCTGGCAGGCGCGACAAATTGCGCGGTTCCGCTGACGCTGCGCGGGGTGAGCCGTGGCGTGACCCTGGTGACGGCACACACCCAGGACGACAGCAGCTTGAATTGGCGAGCCCTGGCAGAGGGTGGCACGACCTTGGTGGTGTACATGGGCGTGGCGAAGCTTGAGGAGATTCGCCAGCAATTGCTGGACGGCGGGATGGCAGCGGATATGCCGGTGGCGATGATCGAAAACGCATCACTACCACAACAACGGGAATGCCGCAGCGAGTTGTCACGGATGTATGCAGATGCGCAGGCATTTGCCTTGAAGAGCCCGGCCATCCTGGTGATTGGCCATGTGGCAGCCCCTGGGCAAGTCGCTTGCCTTACACAAGCCGCCAGCGCCTGAAGCAAATTCCAGGCGAAAAAAAGCCCGGCCTGAGCCGGGCTTTTTTCTACCACTCAGTAATTACTGAGCTGTAGCTTCTACCGACGCTTCTACACGACGGTTGATGGCACGACCAGCTTCAGTTGCGTTGTCAGCAACTGGGCGGGACTCACCGTAACCTACTGCGGTGATACGGCTAGGAGCAACGCCGTCTTTAACCAGGACTTGCTTAACAGCGTCAGCACGACGCTGGGACAGCTTCTGGTTGTAAGCGTCTGGACCTACGGAGTCAGTGTGACCAGCAACTTCTACGTTGGTAGCTGGGTACTGAGCCATGAAGTCGGCCAGGTTTTTCACGTCGCCGTAGCTGTTAGGCTTAACAACCGACTTGTCGAAGTCGAACTTGACGTCCAGCTCAACACGAACAACCTGAGCAACTGGAGCTTCTGGCTCTGGAGTTGGCTCTGGAGCTGGTGCTGGGGTAGGAGCTGGAGCAACTGCGCCAGCGTTACCGCCGAAGTTTACGCCCAGGCCGACCAGTGCGGAGTAGTCCCACTTGCCGTTGTCCAGACCGTAGTCAGCTTCAACACCGGCACGTGCGTACAGGTTGTTGGTGAAGTAGTACTTCACGCCAGTACCAACGGTAGCGAAAGTAGTCTGGTCGCGACCGCTGTGGCCGTCAGCCTGAACGTTGGTACGGCTCTGGTGACCGAAACCGCCTTCTACGTATGGACGCAGGCTGTCTACGCCAGCTTGACCGAAGTGATACTGGGCAACCAGGCTGCCGGTATCGCCTTTGATCTTCTGGTTACCAGTACCGTCGTTCGAACGGGTGTGGTTGGTCTTGTCGTAGGACAGGTTCAAGGACAGGTCGTCGGTCAGGAAGTAACCGATGCGAGCGCCAGGATTGAAGCCGTCTTCGATGTGCTTGACGCTATCGTTGTACTGCTTCTTGTAGAACAGCTCGCCTTCAACTGCGCCTTGGCCTTGTGCCAGAACGCCGAAAGAAGTAGCGGCAATAAGAGAACCAATGGCCAAGCCCAAGGTGTTTTTCAGTTTCATCCGTTAAATCCCCATCTGGTGATTGTAAAGCAGTCCCACAAACCGGGGGACAACTCGGCGACAAGTCTAACAGAACTTGCCTACACGTAAGAGATATTTGCCACGCACTAAGTTTCAGTCTCGCCCGCAAATTTCTCACGTAATTTATCAAGAGCACGCTTGTAACGCATTTTTGTAGCACTCAAACCCATGTGCATGATGTCAGCGATTTCCTGAAACTCCAGCTCTGCGACAAATCGTAGCACCAGAATTTCCCGGTCAATCGGGTTCACATACACCAACCAGCGATCAAGTCCGCCCTTCTCCTCGGGTGCCGGCGCCTTCTCTTCAGACGCCTCCTCAAGGGGGTCAAGACTCAAGGCGTCCATCAAGCGACGCTTTCGCCGTTCCTTCCGATACTGCGTGATGCACTCGTTGTACGTGATGCTGTACAGCCATGTCTTGAACTTCGATTTGCCTTCGAAGTTCTTCAGGCCGTACAACACCTTGAGCATCACTTCCTGACAGACATCATCCGCATCTCTATCGTTCCCCAAATACCTTGAACAAACGTTGAACAAAGTGCGTTGATATCTGCGCATCAATTCTTCGTACGCGCGAGTGACGTGAAACAGCTCCGTGTGCGAACGCGCGACCAGCTCCTCATCAGAGAGCTCACGGGGGTCATAGCGCGTGGACAGCGTTTGGGCTTTATTCAAAACAAGTCGTGCCGACAGTCAGGTCAATGTCCGCCACAGCCCGATCACCCAGGCTCGCGGCGGCGTACATTAGCAGGGTTTGCCGGGTTAGCGGCTATTGACCTGCTGCTCCAGGAGAATCCGGTTGGACAGCGACACCAGGTCGCCGTCATCGGTCAGCACCGTCGTCTTGACCGTGCCGATCTCCTCGATTTGCCCTTCAACCTCGCCCACACGCACCTGTTGGCCCACCTGGTACAACTCACGCACATAGATTCCCGCAAGAATCTGACCGGCAATTTCCCGGCTTCCCAAGCCCATGGCCAGCGCAACGGCCAGACCAACGGTAATCAAAACGATCACAATCACGTGGTTGAGCAGGTCAGTCTTGACCTCCAACTGGCTGATCGCGACCGAAATACTGATGATAATCACCAGGCCCTGGGCAATCCGCCCCAGGCCCGCAGCATAGTCCAAACCCACGCCTTCGGCGGCGCCGCGCACCAGCCCATTGGCCAGTTGCGCCAGCAAAACACCTACCAGCAGCACCAGCGCGCCGCCGAAAACCTTCGGCAAGTACAGCGCCAGCATGTCGAGCGTAGCTGAAACTCGCTCAAGTCCAAGGGATTGAGCCGCAGAAACCAGGAAAATCAGCAAAACAAACCAATAAACGATCTTGCCGATCAACGTCGAGATGGGTACCTGCAGCCCGGCACGCCCCAACAGTTTGGTCAGACCGGTGCCTGCCATCAGGCGGTCGAGGCCCAGTTTCGCGAGCAGTTTGGACAGCAGGGTGTCGAGCAGCTTGGCCACGACAAAGCCCAGCAACACCAGCACCAGGGCACCAAACAGGTTGGGAATGAAATTCGCCACCTTGGTCCACAATGCGGTCATCGCGGTGACCAGGCTCTGGGTCCAGAGATCAAGTTCCATATTCAATCAGCCTTATCAGCAGTGCGAGCAAGAGGTTTATCACGGGAAACCGGTGAGACATGGGCCGAACCGTTGTTCAGGGCCATCATCAACGCCGGCACCCAGCGCCCGAGCAGACCGAACAGATCACCCGCGCCCACCTGACGGTTGGCGGTTTTCAGCACGCGGCCCAGGCAGGCATCGTCGTCGCGGTTGGACGGCGAGGCATTGAGCATGTCACGCAAAGACTGTTCGAACGGATCGTGCATAAGGACCTCTCGCAAGTGATTTAAAAGACGAGGGTAAATTTCTTGGGGTCACATAGGACCCTTCCTACGTTCAGGTCATATTCAGGTCAAACCCAGCGCAATCGTCGAAAAAGCCACCATTGCCCAAGCGCCACCGAGACCATCAACAGGCACGCAATCATGAATCCATAGGGGCTGGCAGAGAACGGAATCCCACCCACATTGATACCCAGCAGGCCGGTGAGAAAACTCATCGGCAGGAAGATTCCGGTGATGATCCCGAAGCGGTACATGGTGCGGTTCATGCGCACGCTCAAACGCCGGTCTTCGGCCTCCAGCACAAGCCCCACGCGCTCTCGGGTCAATTCAAGCTCTTCCAGATAACGGGTGAGGCTGTTGTTCAATTCGTTCCAATAGTCGGCATCGTCGTCACAGAACCACGGCAGTTTGATCCGCGTGAGCTGGGCAAAAATATCCCGCTGCGGCGCGAGGAATCGCTTCAGCCCGGCTGCCCGTCGACGGATCTGCAGGACGCTGCCATGTTCCGGGGTATACCGTTCGTCGGTATCGAGTTTTTCTTCCTCTACGTCGACGATTTCAGACAGGTCACTGACCAGATCCTGCACTTTATTAGTCAGGTACTGAGCCATATAAAGGATGAGTTCAGAGGCCGTCTTCGGTCCCTTGCCATCCGCCAGCTGCACCAGCAACTCATCCGTGGCGCGCAACGGACGCAACCGCAGGGAAATCACACGGTTGGCCGCGGCGAAAATCCGCACCGAAACCATGTCCTCCGGTTCGGCACCGGGGTTGAGGTTGACCCCACGCAAGAACAGCAGCAATTGCGAGTCCGGCAACGGCAACAGGCGCGGGCGGGTGTTCTCCTCCAGCAAGAGGTCACAGGCGAACTCGCTCAAGCCACTGGATTTGCGCAGCCAGGTCTGGGTCTGCGGATGACTGCGATCCCAATGCAGCCACAGGCTTTCCTGGGACTGCAGTTGCAAGTTGTCGAGCTCTGTCCGGGCAATCGAACGCGCACCGCCTTTACCATCCAGCACCAGGGCATGCACAAGCCCCCATTGCGCGTTTTCTTCCTCGAACATCCTCACCCCGTCGCTTACAGCAGTTTATTCAGGCATTTTCAGTGGGCTGGGCGACACAATCACGCCGTTATTGTCGGCGTAGATGTACTCACCCGGGCGGAACGTCACGCCTGCAAAGGTGACCACCACGTTCAGATCGCCAATACCACGCTTGTCGGTCTTCATCGGGTGACTGGCCAGGGCCTGCACGCCAAGGTCGGTCTGGGCGATGACATCCACATCACGAATGCAGCCGTAGATCACCAGCCCTTCCCAGCCGTTTTTCGCAGCTTTTTCGGCGATCATGTCGCCCAGCAGCGCACGGCGCAGGGATCCTCCACCGTCGACCACCAGCACCTTGCCAGCACCAGGCTGGTCGGCTTGTTCCTTGACCAGGGAGTTATCTTCGAAGCATTTGATGGTGACAATCTCACCGCCGAAGGAGTCTCGGCCGCCGAAGTTGCTGAACATCGGCTCGAGCACCTGCACCAGCTCCGGGTAGGCGTCGCACAGGTCGGGGGTCACATAATGGTTCATTGAACAATTCCTTTCCGTCAAAGAGGTGTCTTTCGAAAGAAGCGCCAGCCCAAGCAGGTGCGAAACATCCCATCCACTTCGTCGCAACGCAATAGCCACTGCGCGACTGAATATGACCAGAAGCGTTTAACGCGTCATATCTTAGCCGCAACCACACACGAGTGAAACGCCCTTGGCAGAGCCCTGCCCTCAAACAGTGGCCAACACCTCGGGCTGCACGCCGAACAATGGGGCGAGCGGGTCCTTCAGCCATTGCGCCACCAGTGGCCACACTTCAGCCTGTGCGGCTTTGCTGACGAGCATTTCAACGTGCCCGAAATCCTCGGTAAACCCTTGCTGACGGCCGAGGCAGAAGTATTGACGGTGCTCGGAACCGACCTGCTCGAACAGCTTGCGACAGGCCCAGTCGGGGTCTTGACGATCGCCGGCAGCACTGACCGACAGCAACGGCACATCGACCTCCGCCAGGCCTTTCCACCAGTCGTTCTTGCCTTCGCCAAAGCGGCCAAACAGGCCATTCCAGCGCATGGCTTCGATCATCACGCCTGCCGGCTCGTCCTCCGGGCCACGCTTGAGGCGCGAGCCGGAGACTTCGCCGAAGCGTTTCAAGAGCAAGCGCCCCGTCCATTCCACCGGTGGCAGCTTCAACGGCCAGTGGGTGCGGCTGACCTGGCAGCCAAACAACGCCACCGAAGCCACGGCTGGCGCGCCAAGGTGCCGCCCGCCAAGCGCCGCCGCCAGACTGGTGCCACCCAGGGAATGACCGATCCAGTGAGGAACCTGCCCGTTTTGCTCGCGCACGAACGCGCCAATGGCCGGCAAGTCGTAGCGCGCATAGTCAGCGACGCGGTTGCGTGCGTAGTCATGATTGCGCTTGGACAAACCATGACCACGCATTTCCGGGATCCACACATCAAATCCCTGGCGTGCCAGGTAAGCGCCCAGGCCGATGCCTTTGGGCGAATACCAGAAGCGGCGATTGGAAAAACTGCCATGCAATAAAATAACCGCAATGCCCCGGTTTTCCGGGACATCGGCCAGGCCCAAACGGGTAACTGCCAGCTCGACGGTGCCGTCGGGGCTGTTACCGGGCTTGAGGCGGTACACGTCTTCACTCAGGTCGCCACGACGCTCAGCGCTGATCAGGGCGACGGGAAACAGGTTGCTGCTGCTTTGCATAATGCTCTTGCACAAAAAAGGGCGGCGTCCGGAAGGAGTTCCGCCCTGCACAGATAAGAATGCCGGTCATCCTCATCGGGTGACCGGCACTTTTGACATGACGATCTTAGGCGGACGCCTGGCCTTCCGCCAGGAAGAACCAGGTTTCCAACACGGAATCAGGGTTCAACGAGACGCTTTCGATGCCCTGTTCCATCAGCCATTTGGCCAGGTCAGGGTGGTCGGAAGGACCTTGGCCGCAGATGCCGATGTACTTGCCTGCCTTGTTACAGGCCTGGATGGCGTTGGCCAGCAGCTTCTTGACCGCAGGATTTCGCTCGTCGAACAGATGGGCGATGATTCCGGAGTCGCGGTCCAGGCCCAGGGTCAGCTGGGTCAGGTCGTTGGAACCGATGGAGAAACCGTCGAAGAACTCGAGGAACTCTTCGGCCAGGATGGCGTTGGACGGCAATTCGCACATCATGATCACGCGCAGGCCGTTTTCGCCACGGGACAGGCCGTTTTCTGCCAGCAGGTCGACCACTTGGCTCGCTTCGCCCAAGGTGCGCACGAACGGCACCATGATCTCGACGTTGGTCAGGCCCATTTCGTTGCGCACGCGCTTGAGGGCGCGGCATTCGAGCTCGAAGCAGTCACGGAACGCTTCGCTGATATAACGCGAGGCGCCACGGAAGCCCAGCATCGGGTTTTCTTCTTCCGGTTCGTAGAGCTTGCCGCCGATCAGGTTGGCGTATTCGTTGGACTTGAAGTCCGACAGGCGCACGATGACCTTTTTCGGGTAGAACGCCGCCGCCAGGGTGCTGATGCCTTCCACCAGCTTCTCGACGTAGAAGCCCACCGGGTCGTTGTAGCCGGCGATGCGCTTGTCGACGCTTTCCTTGATGTCCAGCGGCAGGCCGTCGTAGTTCAACAGGGCCTTGGGGTGCACGCCGATCATACGGTTGATGATGAACTCCAGGCGGGCCAGGCCCACACCGGCGTTCGGCAACTGTGCGAAGTCGAAGGCACGGTCCGGGTTGCCGACGTTCATCATGATCTTGAACGGCAGGTCCGGCATGGCGTCGATGGAGTTCTGCTTGATGTCGAAGCCCAGTTCACCTTCGAAGATGAAGCCGGTATCGCCTTCGGCGCAGGACACGGTCACGCCCTGGCCGTCTTTGAGCAACTGGGTGGCGTTGCCGCAACCGACTACCGCAGGAATCCCCAGCTCACGGGCGATGATCGCTGCGTGGCAGGTGCGCCCGCCACGGTTGGTGACGATGGCGCTGGCGCGCTTCATTACCGGTTCCCAGTCCGGGTCGGTCATGTCGGAGACCAGTACGTCGCCCGGCTGGACTTTGTCCATTTCGGACACGTCCTTGATGATCCGCACCTTGCCGGCGCCTATGCGCTGGCCGATGGCACGGCCTTCCACCAGCACGGTGCCGGTTTCTTTGAGCAGGTAGCGTTCCATGACATTGGCCGAGGTGCGGCTTTTCACGGTTTCCGGACGGGCCTGCACGATGTACAGCTTGCCGTCGTCACCGTCCTTGGCCCACTCGATGTCCATCGGGCACTTGTAGTGCTTTTCGATGATCATCGCTTGTTTGGCCAGCTCGCTGACTTCAGCGTCGGTCAGGCAGAAACGCGCACGTTCGGCCTTGTCGACTTCAACGGTTTTCACGGAACGACCGGCCTTGGCCTCGTCGCCGTAGATCATCTTGATGGCCTTGCTGCCCAGGTTACGGCGCAGGATGGCCGGGCGACCCACTTCGAGGGTGCCCTTGTGTACGTAGAATTCGTCGGGGTTGACCGCGCCCTGTACGACGGTTTCACCCAGGCCGTAGGCGCCGGTGATGAACACCACGTCACGGAAGCCCGATTCGGTATCGAGGGTGAACATCACGCCAGCCGTGCCGGTTTCCGAACGCACCATGCGCTGTACACCGGCAGACAAGGCCACCAGCTTGTGGTCGAAACCCTGGTGAACACGGTAGGAAATGGCGCGATCGTTGAACAGCGAGGCGAACACTTCCTTGGCGGCGCGGATGACGTTTTCCACGCCGCGGATGTTCAGGAAGGTCTCTTGCTGGCCGGCGAAGGAGGCGTCCGGCAAGTCTTCGGCGGTAGCCGAGGAACGCACGGCGACAGCCATGTCCGGGTTGCCGGCCGACAGGGTGGCGAAGGCGGTACGGATCTCTTCGTTGAGCTTCTCGGGGAACTCGGCTTCCATGATCCATTGGCGGATCTGGGCACCGGTCTTGGCCAGGGCGTTGACGTCATCGACATCCAGGGCGTCCAGCGCGGCGTGGATCTGAGCGTTGAGGCCACTCAGTTCGAGGAAATCGCGGTAAGCCTGGGCCGTGGTGGCGAAACCACCGGGCACCGACACGCCAGCGCCTGCAAGATTACTGATCATCTCGCCGAGGGATGCGTTCTTGCCCCCTACGTGCTCTACATCATGGACGCCGAGCTTATCGAGGGAAACTACGTACTCTACCAAGGTGATCTCTCCACTTTCTGTGTTGGAAAAGCTCAGGACGCCGGCTGCTCAATAGGAGCTGTCGCCAGCGCTTGTGGCCTGGACCTGGAAAATAAGTGAGAATGCGGCCCACCGCGGGACGGCAAAATCGCGCCTATCATATCCAAGATTCGCCATCAGCTTAAGGCCCAGGGCTCAAATGAAACGATCTGCTTTCTTTATCTCCGACGGTACCGGCATCACAGCCGAAACACTGGGCCAGAGCCTGCTCGCGCAGTTCGAAAACATTACCTTCGCCAAATTCACGCGGCCGTACATCGACAGCGTGGATAAAGCGCGGGCCATGGTACAACAAATCAATCTGGCGGCTGAAAAAGACGGTTTTCGACCGATCATTTTCGACACCATCGTCAATCAAGACATCCGTGAGATTCTCGCAACGTCGAATGGTTTCATGATCGATATTTTCTCGACCTTCCTGGCGCCATTGGAGCAGGAGTTGAGCGAACACTCCTCGTATTCGGTCGGAAAGTCGCATTCCATTGGGCATAACTCCAACTACATGGAGCGTATCGAGGCGGTGAACTTCGCCCTCGACAACGACGACGGCGCCCGTACCCATTACTACGACAAGGCTGACCTGATCCTGGTGGGCGTGTCGCGCTGCGGCAAAACGCCCACCTGTCTGTACATGGCCATGCAATTCGGCATCCGTGCGGCCAACTACCCGCTGACTGAAGACGACATGGAGCACCTGACGCTCCCGGCGGCCCTGCGCGCGCATTCGCACAAGCTGTTCGGGCTGACCATCGACCCGGACCGGCTGACGGCGATCCGTAATGAGCGCAAGCCCAACAGTCGCTATTCGAGCTATGCCCAGTGTGAGTTCGAAGTGCGCGAGGTAGAAAATCTGTTCCGTCGCGAGAATATTGCGCACATCAATTCCACGCATTTCTCGGTGGAAGAGATTTCGGCGAAGATTCTGGTGGAGAAAGGCGTGGAGCGGCGCTTCAAATAACGCCTTGATACGCTGTTGCACCGTGGCGAGCGGGCTCGCCACAACAAACCCTGCTACAACTGGAAGCGTCCCCCGCCCTGCCCCAGCGCCGTGGCCAGCGCATCAAACCCCGCCCGCAATAACTGATCATCCCCCGACGTATTGCAGATACTCGCCCGGATAAACTGCGGCACCGCCGTCTGCCCCACGGCAAACGCCTCGGCGGTGGCGATCAGGTAATTGTTCTGCTTGAGCTCGGCCTCGATCTCCGACGCCCGCCACGGCTCCGGCACTTCGATCCAGAAGTGCGGGCTGTTGAGGTGAGTGCGGTATTCCAGGCCCATCAGCAGGTCGCGGACCAGGGCCTTGCGGCGGCTGATCTCGTTGATCTGCTGGCGCAGCAGGTATTCCGCCGTGCCGTTCTCGATCCACTGGGTCGCCAGCTCGAGGGTGACGGGGGTGGCCATCCAGCAGGTGGAACGCAGGGCCGCCGAAATACGGCTGACCAGCGCGGGCGGCGCATGTACATAGCCCACACGCAGCCCGGCGGACACCGCCTTGCTCAGGCTGCTGATCAGAATCGTACGCTCAGGGGCGAAATGGCTGAGGGGCGGCGGCCGATCCTCCACCAGTACGCCGTGGGCTTCGTCCTCAAGAATCAGCAGATTGTGTTCGCGACAGACTTTGACCAACGCTTCGCGACGCGCCACCGAGAGCACGGCGGTGGTGGGGTTCTGTATGGTCGGCGTGCAGTACAGCGCTGAAATCCGGTGATTACGACAGACTTCGTCCAGCGCGCTCGGCAGTACACCCTCTTCGTCCATCTCCAGCCCGATCAAGCGAATACCGAGCATGCGGGCGGCGGTGATCAGGCCGGGGTATGTGAGTTGCTCAGTCACAACGGTATCTCCGGCCCGTAACAGCGCCATCATCGAGCAGAGCAAGCCATGCTGGCCGCCGTTGACGCAGATGACCTGCTCGGGGATCGGATGAAAATCGCGTTGCACCAGCCATTGTGCCCCCGCTTCACGGTAGCGCGGCAAGCCGGCATCCGGTGTGTAGGCACTGATGTCCTGGAGGAACTTGGCGTTGGTCGACAGGGTTTGAAAGCTCTGGGCCAGGAACACTGTCTCCTGCCCCGGGATGTGCATATTCCGGCTCATGTCGAAGTATTGGCGCGGTTCTTCACTGAAGTTGCGAAAGCCTTCATCGCGCTGGCGCTCCATCCCACGCTTGCGCACGAACGTGCCGTCACCGACCCGCGCCACCACCAGTCCCAGGCGTTCCAGTTCGCCATAGGCGCGGCTGATGGTGCCGATCGTGACGCCAAGATTGTCGGAAAGCACCCGGTGGGGCGGCAGTTTTCTTCCTGGCTCAATCAAGCCTTCAAGGATGCCCCGTTCCATGACATCGGACAGGCGCTTGTACTTCACGCCCTGACCGTTGGACAACCCCTCACGCATAATTGACACCATGTCAATATTTGTTTTGACAGCCATCTTTCGCCCTAATAGTGTGCTTTTACGGGTTCAATCGCCGAATTTTACAACTCATTACAAGCTCAATATAGAGTTCAATTCCGGCTCAGGGAAGCAATAAACGATGCCAATGTCCGCCGTTCTCGAAAACACCGCCAAGACCAAAACCCAAAAACAGTGGCTGGCCGGGCTGATCACCAGTGTGATGTTCCTGATCGTATGCCTGAGCTGGGGCACAACCTGGCTGGGCATCAAGATTGCCGTGGAGAGCGTGCCGCCGCTCACCTCCGCCGGCCTGCGCTTCCTCATCGCCTTCCCGCTGTTCCTGTGCTTTGCCATGGTGCGCCGCGAGCCGGTCCTGTTTCCCCGCGAGAGCCGCTGGTTCTTCGTGTTCGTGACCCTGTCCTACTTCAGCGTGCCCTACTACCTGCTCAACTACGGCGAGATGCATGTTTCGTCCGGCCTTACCGCGCTGCTGTTCAGTTGCATGCCGGTGTTCATCCTGATTTTCTCCGCGCTGTTCCTGCGCGAACGCATCTACTTTTCCCAGGTGGTCGGCATCGGTATCGGCTTCGGCAGCCTCTACATGATCATCAAGAGCCAGGGCCTGCACCTGGACCACGCCGAGTTCTTCGGGGTGCTGGCGATTCTGACCGCCGCGATCATGCATGCCTTGTGCTACGTCATCACCAAGCAAAAAGGCAGCGCCATCAGCGTAATCACCTACAACACGCTGCCCATCGGTATTGCCGGGCTGATGCTGTTCGTCGCCGGGCTGTGGTTTGAAGCGCCGACCTTCGAAGCCATCACCCTGCGGTCATGGGGTGCGCTGTTCTACCTGGGACTGGTGGCCTCGGTGGGTGGGTTCATCGTGTACTTCATGCTGCTCAAGCGCTTGAGCCCGATCATCCTGTCGTTCGTGTTCATCATCTTCCCGGTGTTCGCGGTGATCATCGGCGCCTGGTACGAAGGCGTGTCGATTTCCCGCGACCTGATGCTGTACTCGGCCATCCTGCTGGCCGGCTTTGCGATCACCAAGCTGCCGGTTGAAAAACTCCTGGCCAAGAAAAATTGACCCTCCTACCACCATGCGAGAGAAACATGGACGTCCTCCGCCCCGAAGCCCTGGAACAGATCTACGCCCACGCCAGCCGCAGCTACCCCGAGGAGTGCTGTGGTTTTGTCTTCGCCGACGGCAGCGTGTACCTGGGCAGCAATATCCAGAACGAGTTGCACAGCAAGAACCCCGAGATGTACCCGCGCAACGCCGCCAACGGCTACACATTCTCGGTGGCCGACACCCTGCTGCTGAGCAAAGCGTTTCGCAGCAACAACCCAGTGGTGGTGATCTACCACTCCCACCCGGATGTCGGCGCCTATTTCAGCGACGAAGACGAGGACAAGGCGCTGTTCATGGGCGAACCGATCTACCCCGTCAGCTACCTGGTGGTGGACGTTCGCCAGGGCCAGTCCCTGGGTTCCAAGCTGTTTGCCTGGGATGGCAAGCATTTCGCCCTTCAACCTTTCAACGACCTGCACACGGAGTTGTCCATGAACGCTGTCTCTTTCCCCGACATTCTGGTTCGCGTGGCCAAGCTGCCGGAATCGACCCTCGAGGGCGCCGGAACGACATTGCGCGAAGTCATTGAAAACCTCTGCAGCAGCCACCCGCAGTTGCGTGCGCACCTGTTCCACGAGAAGAACAACCAGCTCAAGGAGCACTTTCTGTTTACCGCCGAAGAAGAACTGGTCGGCGCCGACGATCCGCTTCCGGAAAAAGCCCGGATCGAAGTACTGCTCGCCACGTCGGGCGGTATGGATGTCGATGCCCTTAGCAATGAAGAAGTGCAACGCTACGTGCGCCATATCACCCTGCCCGGCGTCGGCCGCGAAGGCCAGTTGAACCTCAAGAAAGCCAAGGTGCTGATCATCGGCACCGGTGGCCTGGGCTCACCGATCAGCCTGTACCTGGCAGCAGCCGGCGTCGGCACCCTGGGGCTGGTGGACTTCGATGTGGTGGAAAGCAGCAACCTGCAACGCCAGATCGTGCATGGCAACAGCACCCTCGGCATGCCCAAGGTCGAGTCCGCCAAGCAACGTCTGCAAGACCTCAACCGCCATATCCAGATCAACGCCCACGACACCGCCCTGAACGCCGATAACGCCCCGGAACTGGTGGGCGCCTATGACCTGGTGATCGACGGCACCGACAACTTCGACACCCGCTACCTGGTCAACGACGCCTGCGTGCAATTGGGCAAGCCTTTGGTATACGGCGCCATCTACCGTTTCGACGGGCAGATCAGCGTACTCAACTATAAAGGTGGCCCCTGCTACCGCTGCCTGTTCCCCAGCGCGCCGCCCGCCGAACTGGCGCCCAATTGCAGCGCCGGTGGCGTGATCGGCGTGTTGCCCGGTGTGGTCGGGATGATCCAGGCCACCGAGGCCATCAAGCTGTTGATCGGCATCGGTGAACCGCTGTCCGGCCGCTTGATGCGCTTCGATGCGCTGGCAATGAAGTTCAGCGAGATCCGCTTCAAGCGGCGTGCCGACTGCCCGTGCTGCTCCGAACTGCGCCACAGCGAAAGCGTGGCGCCGGCTGTCTGTGCGGACGCTGTGCCCAGCCAGCCGTCCCTGGCCGAAGAGCGCTACATAAAGCCCCGTGTACTCAAGCAATTGCTCGAACACCCGCGCAGCGTCGATGTGTTGCTGGACGTGCGTGATGCCAGCGAACTGGAGGTGTGCAAATTGCCAGGTGTGGTGCATATCCCCCTGGCCGAACTGGACAATCAGCTCGACCGCCTCAGCCGGGACAACACCCACTACCTGATCTGCTACGCCGGCACCCGCGCCGAGCAAGCCGCCAGCACCTTGCTGGCGGCGGGTTTCGCCAATACCAAAGTCCTGCAGGGCGGCATGAAGCATTGGGTTCGCGACGTCGAACCTGACATGCCCTTGTATTGAGCCGAGGACTGAATGATGTTGCACAACTCCATTCTCGAGGTCATCGGCCAAACGCCGATCGTGCGCCTGGCGCAGTTCTCCGAAGACCTCGGCATCGAGGTCTATGCCAAGCTCGAATCCCTCAACCCGGGCGGCAGCCACAAGGCGCGCATC
Source organism: Pseudomonas sp. FW305-3-2-15-C-LB1 (assembly GCF_058787615.1). Lineage (NCBI taxonomy): Bacteria > Pseudomonadati > Pseudomonadota > Gammaproteobacteria > Pseudomonadales > Pseudomonadaceae > Pseudomonas > Pseudomonas sp. FW305-3-2-15-C-LB1. The sequence goes on from NZ_JBYSZX010000002.1 coordinate 499,694, forward strand.
GCCCTGGGCATGATCCTCGACGCCGAACGCCGGGGCGTGCTGATCCGTGACTCCGGGCAAACCATCATCGAGCCCAGCGGCGGCAATACCGGTATCGGCCTGGTCATGGCCGGCAATGTACTGGGCTACAAGGTCGTGCTGGTGATCCCCGACAACTACAGCCCCGAAAAACAGAAGCTGCTGCGCCTGTACGGGGCCAAGGTGGTGCTGTCGGACAGCCGCCTGGGCAACAACTCCCATGGCGAAAAGTGCATGGAGCTGCAGCTGGAAAACCCCAGCTACGTGATGCTCAACCAGCAACGCAACGGCGCCAACCCGCAGACCCATCGCGACACCACCGCGCCGGAAATCCTGCGTGCGTTCGGCGAGCGTCGTGCTGACTACTTTGTCAGCGGGATCGGCACGGGCGGGCATATCACAGGCATCGGCGAAACCCTCAAAGCCGCCTGGCCGGGGCTGCGCGTCATGGGGGTGGAACCGGAAGAATGCGACCTGCTGAAAAACCAGCATGCGCCGCACCATGTCCAGGGCCTGTCGATCGGCCTGATCCCGAGCATCCTCAACCTGGACGTGATCGACGGCATGCTCAAGGTCTCGCGCCAGGACTGCATCGACATGATGAAACGCATCATGCGCACCGACGCCATCAGCCTGGGCTTGTCCTCGGCCGCCAACATGGTGGCTGTCGCCCAACTCGCCCCGGAACTGCCACCCGAAACGGTGGTGCTGACCATGGTCTACGACAATGCCGACAGCTACCTGCCCAGTTTCGAATAAGCGCTCTTCCAACCAATCAGACTAAGGGGGTGCCTCAATGGGTGGCTTTATCGACATGCAACAGTTGCACGATGAGTTGCTGACTCACCTCATCAAGACCCTCACGCCGGCACAGATGAAACAGCTGGAGCCGCATCTGGCGCCGCTGGTACAGAATGCCGCCCAGGCGGTGGCCGAGGATTTGATCGCCTACGCCTACCGCGACCCGGCATCACGCGGGCGCGGTGAGCTGATCCTGGAGTCCTACGCGTCGTTCAAGGCGGTGCTGTATTACCGGCTGGCGCACCTGGTGTGGCATTTCCCCGACCAGACCAACGGCGTCTTCTCCCGTATCGCCCTCAAGCTGAGCAACCAGGGCAAGGTGCTTTCCGGCGCCGAGATCCACCCGGCGGCGCGTATCGGTCGGCGCTTCGTACTGGACCACGGCTACGGCACCGTGATCGGCGAAACGTGTGAGATCGGCAACGACTGCTACATCCTCTGCGGCGTGACCCTGGGCGCCCGCGGCATCGCCAACAACCCCGACGGCAAGCGCCATCCACGTCTGGGTAATAACGTCGAGGTCGGTTCCGGCGCCCGCGTGCTCGGCTATGTGTTGATCGGCGACAACGTGTTTATCAGCCCGTCCTGCGTGATCACCCAGGACGTGCCCGCCGGCACCAAGGTGAAGGTGGTAAACCAGATCCAACTGCAAAAAAACGACGAGTCGGACCACAGTAAATACCTGGGCGCCTTCGCCCTGGATGAGCGTCTGCACGTGGTCGGCGAGATCAATACCAGCCACAAGGTCACGGTGCTGGACGCCGACTTCCATCCCTTGCCCGGGCTGATGCTGGAGCCTACGGTGAAGGAACGTCACCACCTGCAATTTCGCCTGCATCGCATCGAATCGGGCAACCACCTGCCACGCCTGCCGCTGAACCTGAAGGTCTGCGGCCCTGAATTTGAAATCACCCTGCTTTCCCCGCCTGGCTTGAGTGCGATGGTGCGCTCCCTGTTGCAAGCCAGCCCATTGATCGTCGGAGGTTGAACATGTCCGTGCACACCATGGAAACCCTGGCGCTGTTCGACAGCGCACCCTACCAGAACGCCTTCAGCGCCCGAGTGATTGCCATCAGCGAACACGGCGTCGCCCTGGAACACACGTTGTTCTACCCCACCGGGGGCGGGCAGCCAGGCGACACGGGGCACCTCACCCTGGCGGACGGTACGCGGGTCGAAGTGACCGGCACAGTGCGCGACCCGGTGCAGCGCTCGATCATCTGGCACCAGGTGGAACACTGCCCCGAACAATTGACCGCCGGGGTGCAGGTGGACGCCGGCCTCGACTGGGACCGGCGCTACCAGCACATGAAGATGCACACCTGCCTGCACCTGTTGTGCTCGATCATTGACGCGCCGGTCACCGGATGCAGCATCAGTGCAGACAAAGGCCGCCTGGACTTCGACCTGCCGGAAATGACCCTCGACAAAGACAGCATCACCCGCGACCTCAACGCGCTGATCGAGCAGGCCCACCCGGTGAAAACCCTGTCGATGCCGGCCACCGAGTACGCCACCCTGCTGCAGATCACCCGCACCCAGGCGGTGGCGCCACCGGTGGTCCAGGGAGCGGTGCGGGTGATTGAAATCGCCGGTATCGATATCCAACCATGCGGCGGCACCCATGTGCTCAACACCGAAGAAATCGGCCGGGTGTTCTGCGAGAAGATCGAGAAGAAGAGCAAACACAACCGCAGAGTCATACTGCGATTCGAGTGAACACGGTCAACTGTGGGAGGCCCCCTCCCACATTCATTGGATTTGCACAGGTGAATACGTGGTGTCTGCTAGATCACGATCAGATCCACAAACCGGTTTACCGGTGTCGCCTCGAGCCGCGCCTGATCCTTGCACAACGCAAAAATCTCGGCACTGCGCTGCGCGGTAAACCGTGTGGCCAGGTTGGCCTTGAACTTGTCTTCCAATAACGGAATGCCCTCCACCCGGCGGCGGCGATGGCCGATCGGGTACTCCACCGCCACCTGTTCGGTATGCGTACCGTCCTTGAAGAACACCTGCACCGCGTTGGCGATGGAACGCTTGTCCGCCTCCAGGTATTCGCGGCTGTAGCGCGGATCCTCGACGATGACCATTTTATCCCGCAGTTCATCGATGATCGGATGGGCGGCGTGGAATTCGTCTTCGTACTGCTCGGCCACCAGATTGCCGAACGCCAGTGGCACGGCGGTCATGTATTGCAGGCAGTGGTCACGGTCAGCGGCGTTGGCCAGTTGTCCGACCTTGGAGATGATGCGAATCGCCGATTCATGGGTGGTGATCACGATACGCTCGATTTCATGCAAGCGATCCTTGACCAACGGATGCAAGGTCACCGCCGCTTCGCAGGCCGTTTGCGCATGGAACTCGGCGGGGAAGCTGATCTTGAACAGCACGTTCTCCATCACATAGGTGCCGTAGGGCTGGGACAGACTGAACCCACGCTTGTCCTTCGGTTTGAGCGCCAGGTCCTTGTTGGTATGGCTGAACAGTACGTCATAGAACCCCCACTGCGGCGCGCTCAACACGCCAGGGATGCCCATCTCGCCGCGCATCGCGATATCCGCCAGACGCACGCCCCGGCTGGAAGCATCTCCCGCCGCCCAGGATTTGCGCGAACCGGCATTCGGTGCATGCCGATACGTGCGCAATGCCTGCCCATCGACAAACGCGTGGGACAAGGCCGCCATCAGTTGTTCACGGTTGGCCCCCATCAGTTTGGCCGTCACCGCCGTTGAAGCGACTTTCACCAACAGCACATGGTCGAGGCCAACGCGGTTGAACGAGTTTTCCAGGGCAATCACGCCCTGGATTTCGTGGGCCATGATCATTGCTTCCAGCACCGCGCGCAGGGTCAGCGGTGCCTCGCCGTTGGCGATGCGCTTTTGCGACAAGTGGTCGGCCACAGCGAGGATGCCGCCGAGGTTATCCGAGGGGTGTCCCCACTCGGCGGCAAGCCAGGTGTCGTTGTAGTCGAGCCAGCGTACGATGCAGCCGATGTCCCACGCCGCCTTGACCGGATCTAGCCGGAACGAAGTGCCTGGTACACGAGCGCCAAACGGCACCACCGTGCCCTCGACCATCGGCCCCAGGTGCTTGGTGCACTCCGGGAAACGCAGGGCCAGCAGGCCGCAACCCAAGGTGTCCATCAGGCAGTTGCGGGCGGTGTCCAATGCATCCTGAGAGTCGATCCGGTAAGTGAGGACATAATCGGCGATGTCCTGCAGGACCTGGTCGTAGTCGGGACGGTTGTTCTGGTCGACGTTGGCGCTCATGGCAGTACTCCTAAAAGGTTGGGTTAGTCCTCAGGATCACGGTTGATCGCTCCATCGCAGGTCTGGCCGCCTGCTTGGGGGTATGAAGATCCAATGTGGGAGGGGGCAAGCCCCCTCCCACACTGGGGACAGTGTGGGTTGTTAGAAAGCGTCGCCGGGCACGCGTACGAAACCTTCCATCAGCACCCGGGCGCTGCGGCTCATGATGGCTTTCTTCACCACCCACTCGCCGTTCACCTGGGTGGCCTCTGCGCCGACGCGCAAGGTGCCGGACGGGTGCCCGAAGCGCACGGCATTGCGCTCCACACCACCGGCCGCGAGGTTGACCAGGGTGCCGGAAATCGCCGCCGCCGTGCCGATCGCCACCGCCGCCGTGCCCATCATCGCGTGGTGCAATTTGCCCATGGACAGCGCACGCACCAGCAGGTCCACATCACCCGCCTTGATCGCCTTGCCACTGGACGCCACGTAGTCGGCCGGCTTGGCCACAAACGCCACCTTCGGCGTGTGTTGGCGTTGGGCGGCTTCGTCCAGGTGCTGGATCAGGCCCATGCGCAACGCGCCATAAGCCCGCACGGTCTCGAACATTGCCAGGGCTTTCGGGTCGCTGTTGATCGCGCCTTGCAGCTCGGTGCCGGTGTAGCCGAGGTCTTCGGCGTTGATGAAAATGGTCGGGATACCGGCGTTGATCAGCGTCGCCTTGAAGGTGCCGACGCCAGGCACTTCCAGGTCGTCCACCAGGTTGCCAGTGGGGAACATCGAACCACCGCCGCCCTCTTCTTCCGCCGCCGGGTCCATGAATTCCAACTGCACTTCGGCGGCCGGGAAGGTCACGCCATCCAGTTCGAAGTCGCCGGTTTCCTGCACCGCGCCGTCAGTGATCGGCACGTGGGCAATGATGGTCTTGCCGATGTTGGCTTGCCAGATACGCACCACAGCCACGCCGTTGTGGGGCAGGCGTGTCGGATCGACCAGGCCGGCGCTGATGGCAAAGGAACCGACCGCCGCCGACAGGTTGCCGCAGTTGCCGCTCCAGTCGACAAAGGGTTTGTCGATGGAGACCTGGCCGAACAGGTAATCCACGTCGTGATCGGCGCGGGTGCTCTTGGCCAGGATCACCGTCTTGCTGGTGCTCGAGGTGGCGCCGCCCATGCCGTCGATTTGCTTGTCGTAGGGGTCGGGGCTGCCGATCACCCGCAATAGCAAGGCATCGCGTGCGGCGCCCGGTACCTGCGCCGATTCGGGCAGGTCTGTGAGGCTGAAAAACACGCCCTTGCTGGTGCCGCCACGCATGTAGGTGGCGGGGATCTTGATTTGCGCTACGTGTGCCATGGTGTCCCCTCAGGCCGTCGCCGCCGATTCCAGGAAGTCCTGGGCAAAGCGTTGCAACACGCCGCCCGCCTCGTAGATCGACACTTCTTCGGCGGTGTCGAGGCGGCAGGTCACCGGCACCTCGACACGTTCGCCATTCTTGCGGTTGATCACCAGGGTCAACTGCGCCCTCGGAGTACGTGCGCCGACCACATCATAGGTCTCGCTGCCATCGATCTTCAGGGTGTGGCGGTCGGTGCCCGGCAGGAACTCCAGCGGCAACACGCCCATGCCCACCAGGTTGGTGCGGTGGATGCGCTCGAAACCTTCGGCGGCAATCGCCTCGACACCGGCCAGCCGCACGCCCTTGGCCGCCCAGTCGCGAGACGAGCCCTGGCCGTAGTCCGCGCCGGCAATGATGATCAGCGGTTGCTTGCGCTCCATGTACGTTTCGATGGCCTCCCACATCCGCGTGACCTGGCCTTCCGGCTCGATGCGCGCCAGGGAACCCTGCTTGACCTTGCCGTTTTCCACCACCATTTCGTTGAACAGTTTCGGGTTGGCGAAGGTGGCGCGCTGCGCGGTCAAGTGATCGCCCCGATGCGTCGCGTAGGAGTTGAAGTCGACTTCCGGCAGGCCCATTTTCGCCAGGTATTCGCCGGCGGCGCTGTCGAGCATGATCGCGTTGGAGGGCGACAGGTGGTCGGTGGTGATGTTGTCCGGCAGCACCGCCAGCGGGCGCATGCCCTTGAGCGGACGGGCACCGGCCAGAGCACCTTCCCAGTAAGGTGGGCGGCGGATATAGGTGCTTTGCGGACGCCATTCGTACAGCGGCGCGACTTTCGGGCCAGTGTCTTCGTGGATGGCGAACATCGGGATGTAGACCTGGCGGAACTGCTCCGGCTTGACCGAGGCCTTGACCACTGCGTCGATCTCTTCGTCGCTCGGCCAGATGTCCTGCAGGCGGATTTCCTTGCCATTCGCGTCGAGGCCAAGCACGTCTTTCTCGATGTCGAAGCGGATGGTGCCGGCAATCGCATACGCGACCACCAGCGGCGGCGACGCGAGAAACGCTTGCTTGGCGTAGGGATGAATACGCCCGTCGAAGTTACGGTTGCCCGAGAGCACGGCGGTGGCGTACAGGTCGCGGTCGATGATCTCCTGCTGGATCACCGGGTCGAGTGCGCCGGACATGCCGTTGCAGGTGGTGCAGGCAAACGCCACCACACCGAAGCCGAGTTTTTCCAGCTCATGGCCCAGGCCGGCTTCTTCCAGGTACATCGCCACGGTTTTCGAGCCGGGTGCCAGGGACGATTTGACCCACGGCTTGCGGGCCAGCCCCAGCTTGTTGGCGTTGCGCGCCAGCAGGCCGGCGGCGATCACGTTGCGCGGGTTGCTGGTGTTGGTGCAACTGGTGATGGCGGCGATGATCACTGCGCCGTCAGGCATTTGGCCTGGCACTTCGTCCCACTGGCCGGAAATACCCTTGGACGCCAGATCGCTGGTGGCAACGCGAGCATGGGGGTTGCTCGGGCCGGCCATGTTGCGTACGACGCTGGACAGATCGAAGGTCAGCCCTCGCTCGTACTGCGCGCCCTTGAGGTCATCGGCCCACAGGCCGGTGTGGCGAGCGTACTGCTCCACCAGCGTGACTTGTTCGTCTTCGCGGCCGGTGAGTTTCAGGTAGGCGATGGTCTGTTGGTCGATGTAGAACATCGCCGCAGTCGCGCCGTATTCCGGGGCCATGTTGGAGATGGTTGCACGGTCGCCGAGCGTGAGTGCCGAAGCACCTTCGCCGAAGAACTCCAGCCAGGCGCCAACCACTTTCTGTTTACGCAGGAACTCGGTCAGCGCCAGCACCATGTCGGTGGCGGTGATGCCCGGTTGCAGCTTGCCGGTCAATTCGACGCCGACGCTTTCCGGCAGGCGCATCCACGAGGCGCGACCGAGCATCACGCTCTCGGCTTCCAGGCCGCCGACACCGATGGCGATCACGCCCAGGGCATCCACGTGCGGGGTGTGGCTGTCGGTGCCGACGCAGGTATCGGGGAAGGCCACGCCGTCGCGCACCTGGATCACCGGGGACATTTTCTCCAGGTTGATCTGGTGCATGATGCCGTTGCCGGGCGGGATCACATCGACGTTCTTGAAGGCCTTCTTGGTCCACTCGATGAAGTGGAAACGGTCTTCGTTGCGACGGTCTTCGATGGCGCGGTTTTTTTCGAACGCGTCCGGGTCAAAACCACCGGCTTCGACGGCCAGGGAGTGGTCGACGATCAGTTGGGTCGGCACTACCGGGTTGACCTGGGCCGGGTCACCGCCTTGCAGGGCGATGGCGTCACGCAGGCCGGCGAGGTCGACCAGAGCGGTCTGGCCGAGGATGTCGTGGCACACCACACGCGCCGGGAACCATGGGAAGTCGAGGTCGCGCTTGCGTTCGATCAGTTGGCTCAAGGAAGCATTGAGGGTGGCTGGGTCGCAGCGGCGCACCAGGTTTTCCGCGAGGACGCGGGAGGTGTAAGGCAAGGTGGCGTAGGCGCCAGGGGTGATTGCCTCGACGGCCGCACGGGCGTCGAAGAAATCCAGGCGGCTGCCGGGAAGCGGTTTGCGGAATTCAGTGTTCATCGTCAGGACTCGGTCACGGTGATAACAAAGGGAGGACCTGCACCGATCCAGAATTGAAATGCGGTCACAATGTGGGAGGGGGCTTGCCCCCGATAGCGGTGGGTCAGTGCCCGCTGCATCAACTGACAGACAGCAATCGGGGGCAAGCCCCCTCCCACATTTGATCCGGTTAACAATTCGGGATCGTCGGCATTCCCATTCAGCGACGTTCGATTGGCACGAACTTGCGCTGCTCGACGCCGGTGTATTCGGCGCTTGGACGGATGATGCGGTTGTTGGCGCGCTGTTCGAACACATGCGCCGCCCAGCCCGTCAGGCGCGAGCACACGAAGATCGGGGTGAACAGCTTGGTCGGGATGCCCATGAAGTGGTACGCCGAGGCATGGTAGAAGTCAGCGTTGGGGAACAGCTTCTTCTGTTCCCACATAGTCTTGTCGATGGCTTCGGAAACCGGGAACAGCACCTTGTCGCCCACCTCGTCCGCAAGTTTTTTCGACCAGCCCTTGATCACTTCATTACGCGGGTCGCTGTCTTTGTAGATCGCGTGGCCAAAGCCCATGATCTTGTCCTTGCGCGCCAGCATGCCGAGGGTGCCTTCGACCGCCTCTTCAGCGGACGAGAAACGCTCGATCATTTCCATCGCCGCTTCGTTGGCGCCGCCGTGCAGCGGGCCGCGCAGCGAGCCGATGGCGGCGGTGACGCAGGAATACAGGTCGGACAGGGTCGAGGCACACACCCGGGCGGTGAACGTCGAGGCGTTGAATTCGTGTTCCGCGTAGAGGATCAGCGACACGTTCATCACCTTGACGTGCAACTCGCTGGGCTTCTTGCCGTGCAGCAGGTGCAGGAAGTGGCCGCCGATGCTCGGCTCGTCGGTCACGCAGTCGATGCGCTTGCCGTCGTGGCTGAAGCGGTACCAGTAGCACATGATCGCCGGGAAGGCAGCGAGCAGGCGGTCGGTAACGTCGCGCTGCACGCTGAAGTCTTTTTCCGGCTCGATATTGCCCAGGAACGAGCAACCGGTGCGCATTACGTCCATCGGGTGGGCGTCGGCGGGGATACGCTCCAGCACTTCCTTCAGCGCTTGCGGCAGGTCGCGCAGCTTGCCCAGCCTGGCGCTGTAGGCGGCCAGCTCGGTCTTGGTCGGCAACTCGCCGTACAGCAGCAGGTAGGCGACTTCTTCAAATTGCGCATCGGCGGCCAGTTCGCGCACGTCGTAGCCGCGATAGGTCAGGCCGGCACCCGCCTGGCCCACGGTGGACAGTGCGGTCTGCCCGGCCACCTGGCCACGCAGGCCGGCACCACTCAATACTTTTGCTTCAGCCATGTCTGTTCTCCAATCTTGAATTTATTCGGGAGTGCGCCGGGTTATTTTTTCGCGGCAAACAGCGCATCGAGCTTCTGCTCGAAGGTGTGGTAGTCGATGCGATCGTAAAGCTCCATGCGGGTCTGCATGGTGTCGATCACGTTCTGTTGGGTACCGTCGCGACGGATCGCGGTGTAGACATTCTCGGCGGCCTTGTTCATGGCGCGGAAGGCCGAAAGCGGGTACAGCACGATGGAAACATCGGCAGATTTCAACTGTTCGGTGGTGTACAGCGGCGTGGCGCCGAACTCGGTGATGTTGGCCAGGATCGGCGCTTTCACGCGGGAGGCGAACAGTTTGTACATCTCCAGCTCGGTGATGGCTTCCGGGAACACCATGTCGGCGCCGGCCTCGATGCAGGCGGCGGCACGTTCCAGCGCGGATTCCAGGCCTTCGACGGCCAGCGCATCGGTACGCGCCATGATCACGAAGCTGTCATCGGTGCGCGCATCCACGGCGGCCTTGATACGGTCGACCATTTCCTGCTGGGACACGATTTCCTTGTTCGGGCGATGACCGCAACGCTTGGCGCCCACCTGATCTTCGATATGGATGGCGGCCGCGCCGAACTTGATCATCGACTTGACGGTGCGCGCCACATTGAATGCCGAGGAGCCGAAGCCGGTGTCCACGTCCACCAGCAGCGGCAGGTCGCACACGTCGGTGATGCGGCGTACGTCGGTCAGCACATCGTCCAGGCCGGTGATGCCCAGATCCGGCACACCGAGGGAGCCAGCCGCAACCCCGCCACCCGACAGGTAGATCGCCTTGAACCCGGCGCGCTTGGCCAGCAGTGCGTGGTTGGCGTTGATCGCACCCACCACCTGCAGCGGGTGTTCACTGGCGACCGCGTCACGGAAACGCTGGCCGGGAGTCGTCTTGTTATTGGAACTCATCATTCACCTCGTGATGGGGGAGTGCCGTCCGGGAAGTGACGGGCAATATTGCGTTTGGATGCGCCGATATGCCGGCGCATCAACAGTTCGGCCAGTTCACCGTCGCGATCGGCAATCGCGTCGAGAATGCGGTGGTGCTCGGCAAAGGCCTGGCGCGGACGATTGGGGGTGGCGGAAAACTGGATGCGGTACATACGCACCAATTGGTACAGCTCGCCGCAGAGCATCTGGGTCAGGGTGCGGTTGCCGGCGCCCTGGATGATCCGGTAATGGAAGTCGAAGTCGCCCTCCTGCTGGTAATAGCCCAGGCCGGCCTGGAAGGCTTCGTCGCGCTCGTGGGTGTGCAGCACTTGGCGCAATTCTTCGATTTCCGCGTCGGTCATGCGCTCGGCAGCCAGGCGACAAGCCATGCCTTCGAGGGATTCGCGGATTTCATAGAGCTCGATCAGTTCGTCGTGGCTCAACGACACCACCCGCGCGCCGACGTGGGGCACGCGCACCAGCAGGCGCTGGCCTTCCAGGCGGTGGATCGCCTCACGCAGCGGGCCACGGCTGATGCCGTAGGTGCGCGCCAGCTCCGGCTCGGAGATCTTGCTGCCCGGGGCGATCTCGCCCTTGACGATGGCGGCCTGGATACGCCGGAAGACGTTCTCGGACATGGTCTGGGAAACGTCTTGCGCCACCACTGGGGATTCCAGCTGATCCAGCATATTGTCAACACCTTTGAAAGCAATTCCGCAAAAACTAGCCAATCAGTCCAGGATAGTCAAAGAATAAATACATATTGTCGACAATCGTCTAATAACCAGGGTTGCACCCTATCAGGGCATGGCCGCCTGCCAGCGCTGGCGCCAAAAAAGCATCATGTTAGAATGCCCGGCACTTTTGCCTGACATCATTGGATGAAACGGCGTACGAGGGAGTTTGCGCAGCAATGCCAGTCGCCTTGAATTGAACATCGCACTGCCGCCTCGGGATCTATGAGACTCAAACCCTTCCTTCTATTGATGTGCCTGTTGACCGCACCCAGCCTCGGCGCTGCCGCCGAGAAGACCGTGTATGGCCTCAACGAATACGCCCAATTGGCCGGTATCGACCTGGAAGTCGCCGCCAAACTGGATACCGGTGCCAAGACCGCCTCGCTCAGTGCCCGTGATATCAAGCGCTTCAAGCGCAACGGCGAATCCTGGGTGCGCTTCTACCTGGCCATCGACACCGCCCATTCCCATCCCATCGAGCGTCCCCTGGCCCGCGTCAGCAAGATCAAGCGCCGCGCCGGTGACTACGACCCCGATGAGGACAAGAACTACACCGCCCGTCCGGTGATTGCCCTGGATATCTGCATGGGCACTGCTTTACGCAGCATCGAAGTGAACTTGACTGACCGCAGCGCATTCCAATACCCGCTGCTGATCGGCTCCGAAGCGCTGAAACGCTTTGATGCGCTGGTCGACCCCAGTCTTAAATACGCAGCAGGCAAACCCGCCTGCGCCGCCGACGCTCATACCGCCGAGTAAACCGAATGCGCTCTCTGACCCTGCACCTGAAGATCCTGATCACCATCCTGGTGGTTTTGGGTATTTCGGTCACCGCTTATCAGATCTTCGTGCTGGGGATCCCCGTCACCGAGGACGCCACCGACGACTTGTGGAACATCGACGCCAAGGTCGAGTTCGTCGCCAACCCGAAAGACCCGGTGAAGATCCAGATGTTCGTGCCGCCCCTGAGCCGCGACTTCGTCAGCCTCAACGAAAGCTTCATCTCGAATAACTACGGGGTGAGCGTCAACCGCATCGACGGCAACCGCAAGGTCACCTGGTCGGCGCGCCGCGCCAAGGGTAACCAGACCCTGTACTACCGCCTGGTGCTCACCAAGCGCTACAGCGGCGAGAAGGTCAAGGTCAAAGGCCCCACCTTCCGCGACAGCATCGCCGTGGAAGGCCCGGAAAAGATTGCCGCCGAAGCCCTGCTGGCGCCGATCCGCCAGCACTCGGCCGACGTCGAGACGTTTATCACCGAAGCGATCAAGCGCACCAATAACCTCAACGACGACAATGTGAAACTGCTGCTGGCGGGCGACCCTTCGACGCCACACAAGGCCAAGATCGTCGAGCTGCTGCTGTCCATCGCCCACGTGCCGGTGGAAAAGGTCCACACCATCCGCCTGGTCGCCGACCAGCCGCAAACCCCGGAACTGTGGTTGCGCAGCTTCAACGGCAATGACTGGTTGTACTTCAACCCGGAAACCGGCGAACAGGGCCTGCCCGCCGACCGCCTGCTGTGGTGGACCGGTGATGAAAACCTGATCACCGTCGAGGGCGGCAAGAAGGCCATGGTGACCTTCAGCCTGAACAACAGCGAGATGAACGCGATTCGCCTGGCCAAGCTGACCGACGAGAACACCGACGCCAACTTCCTCGAATACTCGCTGTACGGCCTGCCGCTGCAAACTCAGCAGACCTTCATGATCATGGTGATGATCCCGATTGGCGTGCTGGTGATCCTCATCCTGCGCAACCTGATCGGCCTGCAGACACTCGGCACGTTCACCCCGGTGCTGATCGCCCTGGCCTTCCGCGAGACGCAGCTGGGCTTCGGGATTGTGCTGTTTACGATTATCACGGCGCTGGGGCTGTCCCTCAGGTCGTACCTGGAACACCTGAAATTGCAGATGCTGCCAAGGTTGTCGGTGGTGCTGACCTTCGTGGTAGTGCTGATTGCGGCCATCAGCCTGTTCAGCCATAAGCTGGGGCTGGAGCGCGGGTTGTCGGTGGCGCTGTTCCCGATGGTGATCCTGACCATGACCATCGAACGCCTGTCCATCACCTGGGAGGAACGCGGCGCCAACCATGCGCTGAAAGTGGCGATTGGTACGCTGTTCGCGGCGTCCCTGGCGCACCTGATCATGAGCGTGCCGGAGCTGATCTACTTCGTGTTCACCTTCCCGGCGGTCCTGCTGATCCTGGTGGGGTTCATGCTGGCCATGGGGCGTTATCGCGGTTACCGCCTGACCGAGCTGGTGCGTTTCAAGGCGTTCTTGAAGGCTGACCGGTAATGTTCGGTTTCTGGAAGACCTGGAAAGCCCTGGAAGCGCGCGGGATCATGGGCATCAACCGGCGTAACGCCGACTACGTGCTCAAGTACAACAAGCGCAGCCTGTACCCGATCGTGGATGACAAGATCATCACCAAGGAGCGCGCGCTGGCGGCCGGCATCCATGTACCGGAAATGTACGGGGTGATCAGCACCGAGAAAGAAATCGACAAGCTCGACGAGATCATCGGCGGGCGCAGCGACTTCGTGATCAAGCCGGCCCAGGGCGCCGGCGGGGACGGCATCCTGGTGGTCGCCGACCGCTTTGAAGGGCGCTATCGCACGGTGTCGGGCAAGATCATCAGCCATGAAGAGATCGAGCATCAGATTTCCAGCATCCTCACTGGCCTGTATTCCCTGGGCGGCCACCGTGATCGTGCGTTGATCGAATACCGTGTGGTGCCCGACCAGATCTTCAAGAGCATCAGCTATGAAGGCGTGCCGGACATTCGCATCATCGTGCTGATGGGCTACCCGGTGATGGCGATGCTGCGCTTGCCGACCCGCCAGTCGGGCGGCAAGGCCAACCTGCACCAGGGTGCAATTGGCGTCGGCGTGGACCTCGCCACCGGCCTGACCCTGCGCGGCACCTGGCTGAACAACATCATTACCAAACACCCCGACACCACCAATGCGGTGGATGGCGTGCAGCTGCCCAACTGGGACGGTTTCATGAAGCTCGCCGCCGGCTGCTATGAGCTGTGCGGGCTGGGCTATATCGGCGTGGACATGGTGCTGGACCAGGAAAAAGGCCCGTTGATCCTGGAACTGAATGCGCGGCCTGGGCTGAATATCCAGATTGCCAATGACTGCGGCCTGACCCTGCGCACCCATGCGGTGGAAGCACGGTTGGAAGCGCTGAACGCCGCTGGCGTGACGGAAACCCCGGAAGAACGGGTGAAGTTCGTGCAGGAAATGTTTGGGCATATTCCCCCCGTCGAAGGCTGATCAGGTCTTCAATCTGTCTATCCCCGACATCCCCCCTAGGAGCAAATCCTACGGGGGACTACAATCCCCTCCCCCGCGCCAATGGCTGATCCACCCCGCATGTTGACCTGCTCCGTACACCCGCTGCCCTACCGGGCCAACCCCGCCGAGTATTTCGCGGCGATTCGCCATGCGCCTGGCGCAGTGCTGCTGGACAGCGGCCGACCGGCAGCCGAGCGCGGACGGTATGACCTGTTGAGCGCGTGGCCACACACGACATTGACGGTATCGCACGACGAAAGCGGCAGTGATTTCCTGCAACGCTTGCGTGCAAATCTTACGCAGTTGGGCGAGGCGGATCTGCCTGCTGGTTATGAGCTGCCGTTTGCCGGTGGGTTGATCGGTTACCTGAGCTATGACTTTGGCCGACACCTGGAGCACATGCCGCACCTTGCCGCGGATGACCTGCACCTGCCGGATGCGCGCTTCGGGCTGTATGCCTGGGCATTGATCAGTGATCATCAGGCGCAGACCAGCCAGCTCGTGTTTCATCCGACACTGGCCGATAGCGAGCAGCAACGCTTGATCACTCTGTTCGGCCAGCCGGTCGCCGACAGCGCGGCAATCTTCAAGTTGAACGGTCCCATGGCGCCGGACCTCACCGCCGAGGCCTACCGCCAGGCTATCGTGCGCATCCAGGATTACATCCAGGCCGGCGACTGCTACCAGGTGAACTTTGCCCAGCGTTTCCGGGCCCCGTGCATCGGCGATCCATGGGTCGCTTACTGCGCCCTGCGCGAAGCTTGCCCGACGCCGTTCTCCGGGTTCCAGAGCCTGCCGGACGACGGCGCGGTGCTGAGCTTGTCGCCAGAGCGTTTCGTGCACATCAGCAAACGCCAGGTCGAAACCCGCCCCATCAAAGGCACCCGCCCACGCGGCCTGACGCCTGAGGAAGACGCCGCCAACGCCGCCGAACTGCTGGCCAGCCCCAAGGACCGCGCCGAAAACCTGATGATTGTCGACCTGCTGCGCAACGACCTGGGGCGCACCTGCCGCACCGGCTCGGTCAGCGTGCCGGAGCTGTTCAGCCTGGAAAGCTACCCCAACGTGCACCACCTGGTGAGCAGCGTCATCGGCGAGCTGGCCGACGGCAAGGACGCGCTCGACCTGATCGCCGGCAGCTTCCCCGGCGGCTCCATCACCGGCGCGCCGAAGATCCGCGCGATGCAGATCATCGACGAGCTGGAGCCGACTCGCCGTGGGTTGTACTGCGGCTCGCTGGTGTATCTGGATGTGCGCGGCGAGATGGACAGTTCCATCGCCATTCGCAGTTTGCTGGTGAAGGATGGCCAGGTTTGTTGCTGGGGCGGCGGCGGGATTGTCGCGGACTCGGAATGGGAGGCGGAGTACCAGGAGTCGCTGACGAAGGTGCGGGTGTTGTTGGAGACACTGGACGGTTTGTAGTGACTGGGCTGGCCTCTTCGCGGGCAAGCCCGCTCCCACATTTGACTGCATTCTCATGATGGAACTCGGTCAAGTGTGGGAGCTGGCTTGCCTGCGAAGAGGCCATCAGCCGCGCTGAAAGCCTTACAGGCTCAACGACCGATTCGAGGCCTTGATGAATTCTTTCTTCAAATCCTCGAAGGTATGCACCGCCGGGAATTGCGGGAATTCGCGAATCACGTTTTCCGGCGCGTGGAACAGAATCCCACGGTCGGCTTCGCCCAGCATGGTGGTGTCGTTGTAGGAGTCGCCGGCGGCGATCACGCGGTAGTAGAGGGTCTTGAAGGCCAATACCGACTGGCGCTTCGGATCTTTCTGGCGCAGTTGGTAACTCACCACACGGTCAGTTTCGTCGGTAATCAGCCGGTGGCACAGCAGGGTCGGGAAACCCAGCTGACGCATCAGCGGCTGGGAGAATTCGTAGAAGGTGTCGGACAGGATCACCACCTGGAAGCGCTCGCGCAGCCAGTTGACGAACTCGACGGCGCCATCCAGCGGTTTGAGGGTGGCGATCACTGCCTGGATGTCGGCGAGCTTGAGCCCGTGCTCGTCGAGGATGCGCAGGCGCTGCTTCATCAGCACGTCGTAGTCGGGAATGTCCCGGGTGGTGGCGCGCAGGGATTCAATACCGGTTTTTTCGGCGAAGGCGATCCAGATTTCCGGAACCAGTACCCCTTCCAGGTCGAGACAGGCAATTTCCACAAGACACTCCCTTATAGATGTTGTTGGTTGAGCGAGCAAAAGGACTGCCGAACTCTAGCGATTCATGCTCGCCGCCGCAACGCAGGGCGGATTTTGATACCATCGCTCCCCTATAGAGCGCTCAGCGCCACTGACCTGTAGGAACCGTCCTGATGAACCAAGCCTTCGACGTCGCTGAACTCGCCGCGACTTATGCCAACAAATCCGCCCAGGACATTCTCAAGCTGGCGTTCAGCCAGTTCGGTGATGACCTGTGGATTTCCTTCAGCGGCGCCGAGGACGTGGTGCTGGTAGACATGGCCTGGAAGCTGAACAAGAACGTTAAGGTGTTCAGCCTCGACACCGGGCGCTTGCACCCGGAGACCTATCGGTTCATTGAGCAGGTGCGCGAGTTCTACAAGATCGATATCGAGTTGATCTCGCCGGACCAGAGCAAGCTGGAACCTTTCGTCAAAGAGAAAGGCCTGTTCAGCTTCTATAAGGACGGCCACGGCGAATGCTGCGGCGTACGCAAGATCGAACCGCTGCGCCGTAAACTCGCCGGCGTCACTGCCTGGGCCACCGGCCAGCGCCGCGACCAGAGCCCCGGCACCCGCAGCCAGGTGGCGGCGCTGGAAATCGACACGGCCTTCTCTACCCCGGAACGCACCCTGTACAAGTTCAACCCGCTGGCGCAGATGACCAGTGAGGAAGTCTGGGGTTACATCCGCATGTTGGAACTGCCTTACAACAGCCTGCATGAGCGCGGCTTCATCAGCATCGGCTGCGAGCCCTGCACCCGCCCGGTGTTGCCGAACCAGCATGAGCGTGAAGGTCGCTGGTGGTGGGAGGAAGCCACGCAGAAGGAATGCGGGTTGCATGCAGGGAATATCATCAGCAAGGCCTGAAGTTGCGCTGTAAAAAATGTGGAAGGGGGCTTGCCCCCGATAGCGGTGGGTCAGCCAGGTCAATAGTGACTGACACTCCGTAATCGGGGGCAAGCCCCCTCCCACATTTGAGTTATGTTAGCCACTGAACGTGTACACACATATGTAACCATCGGTGCCATTTATGTGTGCAATCCATCTTGTTGCGCACCATTACGTAACACCTCTCCCCTCCTGTCTTTTGTCTTTACAAATAGCCCGGCTCCCACCAAAAAATAAATAACTGTTCAAACGGTCAATTTATATCGCTTTGAATTCAGCTAGTTATTCAATAAACCTATAAAAAAGAAATTACCCCAGGTTTTCATAGATCAAAAACTGGCACGCAAGTGGCTTAAGGTGAAACACGCTTTGTATACAATAAGTACAAAACATACATACACTTTGCCATCTGCGGCCTGGCTGCCGATGTGCTGGAGCCTGCCGGAATGCGTACAAGCCTCTCGAATAACATCGCACTGGATCTGCCCTCCTCCCTGAAGCCCGAAGCCATCGAGCACGGCCCTCTGGTGCTGAGCCCACGCCTGCACAACAAGGACCTGGCGCCCACCAAGGTTGAAGGCCGGCGCTGGGGTCGCTATAGCATCTTTGCGCTGTGGACCAATGACGTGCACAACATCGCCAACTACTCGTTCGCCATTGGTTTGTATGCGCTGGGCCTGGGCGGCTGGCAGATTCTGTTGTCTCTCGGCATCGGTGCGGCGCTGGTGTACTTCTTCATGAACCTGTCGGGTTATATGGGCCAGAAAACCGGTGTGCCGTTTCCAGTGATCAGCCGTATCAGCTTCGGCATTCATGGCGCGCAGATTCCGGCGTTGATCCGCGCGGTGATTGCGATTGCCTGGTTCGGCATCCAGACCTACCTGGCGTCGGTGGTGTTCCGCGTGTTGCTGACGGCGATTCATCCCGGCTTTGCCGAATACGACCACAATTCGATCCTGGGCCTATCGTCCCTCGGCTGGGTGTGTTTCGTGGCAATCTGGCTGGTGCAATTGGTGATCCTGGCCTACGGCATGGAAATGGTACGCCGCTACGAAGGCTTCGCCGGACCGGTGATTTTGCTCACCGTGGCGTCGTTGGCCGGTTGGATGTATTTCCAAACCGGCGGGACCATCGCCTGGTCTATCCGCGAGCCGCTGAGCGGCGGCGAGATGTGGCGCAATATCTTTGCCGGCGGCGCGCTGTGGCTGGCGATCTACGGCACGCTGATCCTCAATTTCTGTGACTTCGCCCGCTCCTCGCCGTGCCGCAAGACCATTCAGGTGGGTAATTTCTGGGGCCTGCCAGTGAATATCCTGGTGTTTGCCGCGATCACCGTGCTGCTGTGCGGCGGGCAATTCCAGCTCAATGGCCGAGTGATCGAAAGCCCGACCGAGATCATCGCGGCCATCCCGAATACCTTTTTCCTGGTGCTGGGCTGCCTGGCGTTCCTGATCGTCACCGTGGCCGTGAACATCATGGCCAACTTCGTCGCGCCGGCCTTTGTGCTGAGCAACCTGGCGCCCAAGTACCTGAACTTCCGTCGCGCCGGGTTGATCAGCGCCACCGTGGCGGTGCTGATCCTGCCGTGGAACCTCTACAACAGCCCCCTGGTGATCGTGTACTTCCTGTCCGGCCTGGGCGCGCTGTTGGGGCCACTGTATGGGGTGATCATGGTCGATTACTGGTTGATCCGTAAAAGCCAGGTGGACGTGCCGCAGTTGTACAGCGAAGACCCGCGCGGCGTTTATTACTACAGCCGTGGAGTCAATTTGCGTGCGGTGGCAGCGTTTATTCCTGCGGCGGTGATCGCCATTCTCCTGGCCTTGTTACCGGGTTTTGCCAACGTGTCACCGTTTTCCTGGATGTTTGGCGCCGGTATTGCAGGGCTGTTGTACTTGCTGATCGCCAAGCGCCAGCCGTTCTACGCCGATGTCAGCGGCGAAAGCATTGCCGTCGATAACGTCAGTCATTAATCAAGGACCTTCCATGCGTATCCTCGTGGTCAACGTCAACACCACCGAATCCATCACTGAAACCATCGCCCAGCAGGCGCGCGCCGTGGCTGCGCCGGGCACCGAGATTGTCGGGCTCACGCCGTACTTCGGCGCCGAATCGGTGGAGGGCAACTTTGAAAGCTATCTGGCGGCCATCGCGGTGATGGACCGGGTGATGGCCTATGACCAGCCGTTTGATGCAGTGATCCAGGCCGGGTACGGCGAGCATGGTCGTGAAGGCTTGCAGGAATTGCTCAACGTGCCGGTGGTGGACATCACCGAAGCCGCCGCCAGCACCGCGATGTTCCTGGGTCACGCCTACTCGGTAGTGACCACCCTGGACCGCACGGTGCCGCTGATCGAAGACCGCCTGAAACTGGCCGGCCTGTACCAGCGCTGCGCCTCGGTGCGCGCCAGTGGCATGGCGGTGCTGGAGTTGGAAGAAAACCCGCTGGCAGCGATGGAGGCCATCGTGCGCCAGGCGGAACTGGCCATCAGCGAAGACAAGGCCGAGGTGATCTGCCTGGGCTGTGGCGGCATGGCCGGGCTGGATGAGCAGATTCGCCAGCGCACCGGTGTGCCGGTGGTGGATGGGGTGACAGCGGCGGTGACCATTGCCGAGTCGCTGGTGCGGCTGGGGTTGTCGACGTCGAAGATCAGGACTTACGCAACGCCAAGGGCGAAAAAAGTCATCGGTTGGCCGCGCTGAAGCGTTGGTTCAACTGCTGCTCGGCGAATTGCTCGATGATGAAATCCACAAACGCGCGGGTCTTGCCGGGCAGCAGTTTGTGTTCGGCGTAGTAGATGGAGATGTTGCCGTCGTCGACGTACCAGTCGGGCAGCACTCGAACCACCGCACGGCTGTCCAGGAATGGCACGGCCATAGGCATGCTCACCAAGGCGACGCCCAGGCCTTGGGCGCTGGCGCAGCAGGCGGCTTCGGAATCGCTCATGGTCATGCTCGGTCTAAGCACCAGCGGGCGGTGTTCACGCTCGGTACTGGTCAATTGCCAGGAGCGCACGCGTCCGGTCTGCGGTGAACGGATGAGAATCCCGTGGCAACGCGCCAGGTCTTCGGGCACCCGCACCGGGGGACGCTGTGCCAGATAGTCCGGTGACGCCACCAGCACGCGATGGGCCGGGGTCAACTTGCGCGCCACCACTCCCTGGGGCAGCTCGAAGCCACCACCGATGGCGGCATCGAAACCCTGGCCGATCAGGTCGACCTGGCGGTTATCGAAATGCCAGTCCGGGCTGATGTCCGGGAAGCGGCGCATGAACGCGCCCAATAGCGGCACCACGTAGCGATTGCCAAACACCGTACCCATGCTCACTTTCAACGTGCCCACCGGCCGCCCTTCAGCGCTGGCCAGGTTGGCCACGGCGTTCTGGATGGTGGTAAGGCTGCCGCTGACCTCTTCGAGAAACAGCTTGCCGGCTTCGGTGAGGGTAAGGCGCCGGGTGCTGCGCTGGAACAGGCGTACGCCCAAACGCGCTTCGAGCTTGGCGACACTTTTGCCCACCGCCGCCGGTGTCAGGCTCAGGTGCCGCGCCGCTTCGGCAAAGCTGCCACCTTCAGCGCTGCGCACGAAACATTCGATACTGCCAAAGCTTTCCATATCGACCACTCTAAACTTTTGGTTTACACAGACTATAGCAATCCTGGTCTACCGGGAGGGGCTGGCGAGGTCGATACTCGGTTCCAACAACAAGGCATCCCGCCTTGAACAGCTTGGAGATCGACATGACCACCCAAAACCTCAGCGGCAAAGTCGCCTTGATTCAAGGCGGTTCTCGCGGCATCGGCGCCGCCATCGTCAAACGTCTTGCCGCGCAGGGCGCAGCCGTTGCCTTTACCTACGTCAGCTCGGCCGCCAAGGCCGAAGAACTGCAGAACAGCGTGATCAGCGAAGGCGGCAAAGCCCTGGCGATCCATGCCGACAGCGCCGATGCCGATGCGATACGCAATGCGGTCAACGCCACCGTCGAAGCCTTTGGGCGTCTGGATATACTGGTGAACAACGCCGGCGTGCTGGCCATCGCGCCGCTGGAGGATTTCAAGCTGGAAGACTTTGACCAGACCCTGGCAATTAACGTACGCAGCGTGTTTATCGCAACCCAGGAAGCGGCCAGGCATATGGGTGAAGGCGGCCGCGTGATCAATATCGGCAGCACCAATGCCGAACGCATGCCGTTTGGTGGCGGTGGCCCATATGCGATGAGCAAGGCAGCGCTGGTGGGCTTGACCAAGGGCCTGGCGCGGGATCTGGGGCCACGGGGGATCACCATCAACAACGTGCAACGTGGGCCGGTGGATACCGATATGAACCCGGCCAACAGTGACTTTGCCGAGAGTCTGATTGGGTTGATGGCGGTGGGGCGGTATGGGCATGTGGAGGAGATTGCCAGTTTTGTGGCTTACCTCGCAGGACCGGAAGCGGGCTATATCACCGGTGCAAGCTTGACCATCGATGGAGGCTTCAGCGCCTAGGGCTTCCTGAACACTGCCAATCAAATGTGGGAGGGGGCAAGTAGAATCGTCGCACCGCCCCTCCCACATTTTCAACCGCGATCAATCAGGCTCGAGGTGGCAGGCCGTAGGCCGCCAGGTCAAAGTCCGCGAGCTTGCGGATGATCTGGTCGGCGTGGTGGTACTTGCTGTCGGCCATGGCTTCATCCGGCACGGCGATGGCGGTCATATGGGCAGCTTTGGCAGCAGTGACGCCGAAGGGTGAGTCTTCGAACACCAGGCAATCCTCGGGCGCAACGCCCAGGCGGCGGGCGGCGGTGAGGAAGATGTCTGGCGCGGGTTTGGCGGCGCCGACTTCCGGGTCGTCAGCGGTGACGATGGTGTCGAACAGGCCAAACCATTCGCGGTGCAAGGTGGTCTTGTGGCCAAACGAATTGCGCGACGAACTGGTGCCCACGGCAATCGGGATATTGTGCGCCTTCAAGTGCCGCACCAAGGCTTCGGCGCCGGGCATGCCCAAGGCCTTGGGGAAACGCTCGCTCATCAGCGGTTCGCGGATCTCCAGGAATTGAGCCGGTGTGATCGGCAGGTCCAGCGCCTTCACCACGTAGTCCGCCAGGTCCTGGGCACCACGCCCGATGATGTGCTGCTTGATGCCCCAGTCGTAGATGCGACCGTAGCGTTCGGCGATGATTTGCGTGACTTCTGTGTAGATGCCTTCCGTGTCCAGCAACAACCCGTCCATATCGAAAATCACGGCCTTGATCGGACCGACTGCGGTACGCGGTGCATTCATCACGACAACCTAAGGGAAAGACTAAAAGGATTCAGCACAATAGCGGTGCGGGTCCCACGCAGGCAACCGCCATGACTTTGTATCGATTCGATTCCCGAGTTGATGGCCCTTCATATCAGTGCCTCATAACTGGCAACAGTTATACCGGTCGGTGTGTGCGGCGACCGTCTACGGTTTGTGAGGGCAGCGCGAACCGCCACTGGCCGGCGTCTGAAAATATCGCTTGATAACCTTATAAAAGACTTATTAATCTTCCAATGAACTCCATCCACTGGACTAGAAAATCCGTAAAGCAACTGCTTCGGTTGCATACGTATCATCAGCAACAGGTACGCGATGCGGTGTCAGCGCTTGAGCGCATGCCCGAGGCAGCCAACGTCAAGGCATTGGTCAATTACCCCCATGGTTATCGCTTGCGCGTGGGTAATTACCGAGTCCTTTTCGATTGGGATCGCGATATCCATGTGGTCAGCATTGAAGAGGTCAAGAAGCGTGACGAGCGAACCTACTGCCGTACAGATCATCCACAATACGGAGGGCAAGCCAGCCTTTGTGGTGATTCCCTATGAACATTATCTGGCCCGGCAGAACGATCCAAATCTGATTCCCCATGCGGTGGTAAGCCGCCTGGTGGATGGGGCAACCCCTATCCGTGCATGGCGCGAACACCTGAACCTGACCCAGGAAGAGGTTGCCAAACGCCTGGGCATTTCCCAATCCGCATTTGCCCAACAAGAGTCGGTGAACAAACCTCGCCGTGCAACACGGGAAAAAATTGCCAAGGCCTTCGGCATCAACGCCAGTCAACTGGAGCTATAAAGTGTAACTCTGGAAAATCCGCGCCCTCAGCCCACCCATTGCAGCCCTTGCTCAAGGCTTCCACCTGGATCCGCGCATGGGCCAGTGCCGTAGAGGGCGATGCCACAGGCCACTTCGAGCCAAACTTCACACCGCTCGAGGCAGGCAACCCATGCCGGCCAGGGTCGTCTCCACCGCTTCATCCAGCGGCGTGCAAGGTTCAGCGCCCAATACCGCAACCAGCCGCGTGTTATCGAGCAGCACAGGGGTTTGCCACAGGTAACGCATCTCCAGCATTTCACGGAAGGTGACGACAAAGGGCGAAGCTATTTTGAGCAGCCACCAGGGGAACATCCTGACGACAGGCTGTTGCCCCGTCCTACGCAGCACCACGCGCTGGATCGCCCGGCTCAGCTGTGTGCCATCCGTGTCCACCTGCCCCGCCATATGAAAACGCGCGAACGCCTCCAGGGTTTCACGGCGCTCGAGCAGTTCAACCATCGTACGCGCCACATCGGGCAGGTACGCCCACTGATGGGCCACACCTGGCGCACCCGGATAATTGACGCTGCGCACGAGGTTGCCAGGTTTGACCAAGCCCTGGGAAAACCAGCTGTTGGCCGCCTGCGCACCGAAAAAGTCACCGGCGCGCACGATCAGCACCCTCGCCCCGTTGCCTGAAGCTTCGTATAAACGCTGCTCCAGTTGCACACGGATCGCGCCCTTGCGGGTTTGCGGGTGTTGAGGGGAGTCTTCGTGCAGTACGGGAAACGCGTCCGGCCCAAAGTTGTAGACGGTACCGGGCAACACAATGGTGGCGCCTTCCGCAACGGCCGCCGCGATGGTGTTGTCGATCATCGGCAGCACCCGCTCGGCCCAGTGCCGATAGCCCGGCGGGTTGACCGCGTGCACGATCACTTCACAGCCTCGGGCTGCAGCAAGTACGTCATCGCGGTTGAGTGCATCACCCTCAAGCCAGTCAAATGCGGCGTTCTGGCCACGGGCCTTGTCGACATCACGGGTCAACGCACGTACCTGCCAACCCGCCGCGAGCAGCTGCCGTGCGACTTCGCCACCAATGCCACCGGTTGCACCCAACACCAATACTTTGTTCATCACACTCTCCCACAGGGGTTGATGGGGACATTTTCTGCGTGCCGGCGCTATAGAGGAATTGTCGAAGATCGCCCAGGCGCTATACATTTATGCATGGCAACGAATATTGGTTGGGAGCTTTACCGGTCGTTCCTCGGCGTTTTCCGAGAAGGATCGTTGTCGGGAGCCGCGCGGCAACTCGGCATTACACAGCCCACGGTCGGCCGGCACATTGCCGCGCTGGAAACGGCGCTGGGCGTGGTGCTGTTTACCCGTTCACCGAGCGGCTTGTTGCCCACGGCGGTAGCCCGGACCCTGCGCGCCCACGCCGAAACCATGGAACGCACAGCGGCGGCACTTGAGCGTGCAGCGTCTGCCCAGGGTGATGAAGTGCGCGGCGTGGTGCGCGTGTCCGCCAGTGAAGTGATCGGCGTGGAAGTGCTGCCGCCGATCCTCACGCAAGTGCGCCAGGCACACCCGCACCTCAAGGTCGAACTGGTGCTGACCAACCGCCTGAGCGACCTGTTGCAACTGGAAGCCGACATCGCCGTGCGCATGGTCCGCCCCAGCCAGGAGCAACTGCTGGCGCGACGCATCGGCTTGATCGAAGTGGGCCTGCATGCCCGCGACGATTACCTGCAGCAACACGGCACGCCCCTGTTGATGCAGGACCTGGCCGGCCACTCAGTGATCGGTTTCGACCAGGAAAACGCATTTATCCGCAGCCTGGCCATCACGGGCTTCGAGCGCAGCGCCTTCGCCCTCAGCAGCGACAGCGACCTGGCACAATTGGCGCTGATCCGCGCCGGTGCCGGTATCGGCGGCTGCCAGGTCCAACTGGCCAAGCGCGATCCCTGCCTGCGCCGGGTCCTGCCAGAAGGCTTTGCACTCAAGCTGGACACCTGGGTGACCATGCACGAAGACCTGCGCAACAGCCCGCGCTGCCGCGTGATGTTCGATGCCCTGGTGGAAGGTTTGCAGCGTTACGTACAGGATTGAGACAGCTTCACTGGTGAAGAATCAGACTCCCTCAGTCCCTTCACAGACGCCCCCATGCCCGAAGCCTTCGAAGTCCCCAGCCCCCACGAAAAACACATCGAACACACCACCGAACATGCCCACGGCCGTGGTGACACCTTCGCCAGCCGCATCGCCGTGATGACCGCCCTCATGGCCACCCTCGGCGCCATGCTCAGCTACCAGGCCGGCTCCACCGAAAGCGAAGCGGCAATGGACAAGAACAACGCCGCCATCTTCAAGACCGAAGCCGCCAACCAGTGGAACTACTACCAGGCCAAATCCAGCCGGCAAAACCTGGCAGAACTGGCCACCCACATTCCCGGCGTGGACGCGGTGCATTACAAGGAAGAGATAGAGCGCTACAGAAGCCAGAAGGAAGACGTGCGCAAACAGGCCGAAAAGCTTGAGGCGACGTCAAAGCAATGGGATGAAAAGTCGGAACAGGCGCTGCACCAGCACCATCGCTGGGCCCAGGCGATGACCGCGATTCAGATCGCGATTTCGCTGGCGGCGATTACCTTGCTGACCAGGCGGGAATGGTTGAAGCGCCTGTCGTATACGGCGGCGGGTGTCGCGGTGGTGCTGGGAAGCCTGGCGTGGCTGCATATCTGAGACGATGCAGTCAAAAGGTGGTGACGCCATGATCACTGGGATCAGCACCTTCTCTCAAGGGCTCACGCAATAGTCCTGTATGGCACTTGCCATGGCCTGATTGGGTAGTTTCAGCCAATCAATGACTTCCTTGTCGGGGCCCTTATGTCACGTACTCACAGCGCTTGCGTTTTCCTGTATCTCCTGTTGCTCAGCATCGTCTGGCCCTGCCACGCCAGAGACCTGGCCGAAGGACTTACCGAACAGTCACCGTCCATGGCACTTGAGAATAAACACCACCGTTACCCGCAATGGACCGGCATCGGTTCACTGAAAAACGCCTTAGGCCAGACCTGCAATGCCGTTCTGCTTGACACTCATGATCGCCGGGGCAAGGCCACCGGCCCGGCTTATGTGCTGACCAGCGGGCACTGCGTGTTCTTCAGCTACGGTACGGCGCTGCTGCGCCGGGCGTTCACCGCCGATGTCACCTTCAATTACTTTCATGACACACCTGAACGGCATGTCACCTACGCCGTCAAAACAGCACATTGGAGCAGCATGGCGGGCACCGATTTAGCCGTGCTCGAACTGGATACGTCACTGGCCGCGCTGGTGGCCAGCGGGATCATGCCACTCAGGCTGGCATCTCAACGTCACACGTCGGATCGAGAAGTGATCAATGTGGGAGCGCCGACCGGGTTTCTGAAAAAGGGACTACGCATGAGCGCCTGCGTGGAGTCGACTATCAACAGTTTTGCCGAACAACCCGGTGTGTTCCCCAACGCCTTGCGCAACCGCTGCAACGGTCTGCGCCCAGGCAGCTCCGGCAGTCCGATGCTGGACCGGAATACCAATGAAATCACCAGTATCATCAGCAAGGTCGCGTCCGCCATTCAGAAGGACATTCTCAATAGCTGTCAGAACAACTCGGTGTGTGAAGCCGCCAAATTCAACTACAGCTATCCCGCCAACCACTTGTACTACTGCTTTGTAGACGGTGTGTTCCGTAATGACACCCCGACCTGCCAGCTCAAGGCCGTTGAAATCACGCTGGACGAACCATGGAACCTGAAGCCGTATGTGCATTTACAACGTGATGCCGCCGGCCAAATAACCCGTCCAACCTGGAACCTGAGATTCTCGATCCAGGAGCCGTTCTACCGATTCAAGGCCGTAAATGACATCAACGATTGTGCACGCACCCACGGCTACCAAGTCGCCGCCGCCTCTGACGAGGCCTACATCGACCAGTCCATCGGCCCCGTGCTGGGGCCGCATGTGCTGTGCATACTCGGCGTGCAAAAGGCCGAGCAACCGCTGACCCAAGCACTCCTGCGCAATGTATTCACCCATTCGGTCTTCCTGACCAACCCCGCACCGGCACCGCAGATCAAGCACCGCTATCACATCGCCTGGGAAAACCAGCACAGCGGTTTTAGCCAGCATTACTACTACAGCGTGCATTCGGCGAGCAGGACCACCTGTGGCGATATTGACGATGAACGCTACACCCTGGCCATGGATGGCATTTTCCTGGAAATAGCAGAGCTGCCGGTCACGTTATGCAGCTATGCACGCAACAGTGTTGGGCAACCGTCAGCCATTCGCACAGACATGATCGAAAGCGCAACGGTTCGTTCGCAGCATCATGCCAGGTGAGGCAGCAAGCCCTTTTCAGCAACCTTTGATGAAATTCGGGTATGAGAATAGGCAATGCCCAAAAGGCACCACTCGACCGGGGCACAGACGGGGGTAGGCTGCGAAATCGAGAGCAAAAAAAATCCCGCAGAGCGTCTAACTCGCGGGATTTCTTCAAGAATTTGGCGGTGAAGGAGAGATTCGAAAGTACCCGCACCCTCAATTGCTCAGCCGAGGCCCCGGAATACAATGGCTCCAGCGGTGCCAGTTGCGCGAAAGTGTTCCCACGCCATTCCCATGCGCATCAGCATGCACCTCAATACGCGTGCGCATCACACGTATAGGGGGCTGGAATTCGAAATCTAGAGGGGGGCAAAAAAAGAGTAACATAAGTAATCTTGACCATTTATTACGCTCAAGCCATTGAAATTAAAGGGTTTTGCATTTCGGCCAAAAGGTAATTTTTAAGTAATATTGAAGTAATCTGATTACTCTTTATAAACGTAATTCTCATTTTTATAAAAACTCTTTAAAAACAACAGGTTGGCAAAAAATTACATTTTCAATTACTTCTCTGTTACTCCTTTTTGTAATACCGAACCCCACGGAATACGCGGCCTCCAGCCCATTCCCCAGACGTGGTTACTGAAATTACTCTTTTTGAAATCCCCCCCTCTACCTGCACAGCAACGCATCCAGACCTTTCGAAGAAATACCCCCTCGGTGCAGGGTTCCGCAGGCTTTCAACCTCCCCACAACGCCATGCAAGCGCCCAGCCTAAGCCGCCGGGAGTGGTCCGCAGGGGCGCAGAAAAAACGACCCATTTAGCCCGCAGGCGAGGTGGGGGGACGACGGCGCGGCGCAGGTCATCCAAGCGCGCGCAATTCGCTACCGCTGTGTAAATTCAAATTTCAGGCCCAGGCAGCCTCTAGTAATGTCAGATGGACACCACTGGAAGTAATGGAGTAGCTTGGATTTGCTGGCTCGGAATCAGAGACCGGCAACAGATATAAAACAGACCTCAAGGAATGAAACATGTCGAAAGTAGTGAGCATGATCAACTGGAAAGGTGGAGTGGGAAAAACCACGCTCACCCTTCACTTAGCAGCCGGCTTAGCCACCCGTCACAAAAAAAGAGTTTTACTTATAGATCTTGACCCACAATGCAATCTCTCTTTTTTGGCGATTGGAGCAAGTTCGTATATCTCTCATGCTTACACCAACAACAAGCCAACTTTGAAAGACATCTTCGACGGATACTTTGATAGAAAGTTAGCGAAACCAGAGGACGTAATACTTCAGGAAAGCGTCAGAGCGAGAGCTGGAAAAGTATATGCCCGAGTAGGAGTAATACTATCCCATCAAGAACTGACCTTGCTTGATATGAAACTCGCACGAGAAAAGCGCGTAGGCAAGGATCACAGAGAAGACACAAAGTTTGAAATAGAGAAAATCTCCATCATAAAAAACATTCTTGACGCCGTAGCAGACGATTATGATTACGTTTTGTTAGACTGCCCACCGAATGTAAATCTAGTGACGCAAAACGCTTTTTTTGCTAGTGATTATTATGTAGTACCCTCAATTCCTGACTTTTTGTCAACCGTGGGTATAACCTTGATTAATCAGTACATGGATCAATTCAATAAAGATTATGATTCTATGTGGGGTTACGCAGGCCTTCCTGGAAAATATAACCCTACAAAATTCGGTGGGGTCGTATTTAACATGGTTGACGAGTACAATGGAGGTCCAAAAAACGGCCATCAACAGATAATGACTAACATTAGCTCACAGCTAGGCCCCGGCGCCCTGTTTGATAATTATATTACTGACGGCGATGGCATTTCTGCAGCTGCCGACATGAATCTTCCTGTATTTGCTGTAACTGACTTACCCCGCTCACACCAGAACGCAGGCAAACAAGCAGGTTATATGGGTGCCGTTGTTGATGAGTTTGTTACCCGGATCATATAAGGGAGGCCCATATGAAAAGTCATGAACTAGCCAACATCTTAGAACTCACTTCAAAACTGTTGCGATCATTGCCGAACAACGACATAACTCACAACATCAACCATATTCAGAAGCTGGTGAATAATTCAGCCAAACAGGAAATACAAAAAAATCGACAGTACAGCATTAACCTGCCTGACGATATCAGCGACAAGTTGAGAACGATGAGCACCCAGGAAATAGAAACATATCTAAATGATGACGCTCTATTTGTTTCAACAGCAAGCATTCAAAAGTTAGCCGAAGTAGTTGGAATCCAAACCTCGAAACGTCAAAGCCGAAGCGCGCTAATCAACTTAATTGTTAGGCACCATGAAGCCACGCAAATGGATTCAATTATAAGAAGCGGCTCAAAATCCGAGAAAGAAACACCTTAGAAAAACTTACATAACTGCTGTCAAATAGCCGCCGTGATGGCGGCTATTTTTATATTGAATATATAGTCCCCTTCAAAAAAGCCGATCTAGTAAAGATGGCTCCCAGTTCATTATTACTAGTTCCTCACTAATATCGGCCCGCAGATGCCGCTGATTCGCCGAAGTGTACCGAATGTCCACAGTCTCAAAGTGAAACCCATCAAATACCCGTCGGATATCAGGGTGGTCGTTGATACTCACCATTACCTTGCCCTTGCAACGCCGCATAAATTCGGCCATCCGCTCGTAGTTTTCAAAGGGAAAGTCCACCCCATAGCCTGCGGTCTGCCAGTAAGGCGGATCCATGTAGTGAAAGGTATGCGGCCGGTCGTACCGTTCCGCGCATTCCAGCCAGCCCAGGTTTTCAACGTAGGTGCCTGAGAGGCGCTGCCACGCGGCGGAGAGGTTCTCCTCAATCCGTAGCAGATTGATCGCGGGCCCAGTGGTGGCTGTGCCAAATGTCTGCCCGCTAACCTTCCCCGCAAACGCATGGTGCTGCAGGTAGAAAAACCGCGCCGCCCGCTGGATGTCGGTGAGCGTTTCCGGCCTGGTCATCTTCTGCCATTCGAACACCTGACGAGAGCTGAGCGCCCACTTGAACTGGCGCACGAACTCCTCCAAGTGGTTCTGCACCACGCGATACAGAGTCACCAAGTCGCCGTTGATGTCATTGAGAACCTCAACCGGCGCGGCCTGGGGCCGCATGAAGTAAAGCGCGGCACCGCCGGCAAAAACCTCGACGTAGCATTCATGGGGTGGAAACAGCGGAATAAGACGATCTGCCAGGCGACGTTTGCCGCCCATCCACGGGATTATCGGTGTGCTCATAAGTGATCCTTGTTTCGACAATTGGATTCGCTTAGGCTTCGCACCCCCTGCGCAGTGGGGCGAGGCCTTGGTTGGAGCACTCGGCTGGTTCGAGTGATTCAGCGTCGAACCGGTGTTGACGCACCGGTTCGTCGCCTCGTTTGCTGCGCAGGGGGTTTTAGGCCCCCACGGGAATTTCATAGGGCTTGAACCGTACGACCTCCTCCCCGAGCCAGTCATTCACCTGCGCCATACGCGCCTGAATCGGCTCCAGTTCATTGGCTGCATAGATTTGCGCCGCCTCCCTGATCGACCCAAACCCTCCCGCGTTCTGCGGCACAATGCCCATCAACTGCGGCGGAATGCGCAAGCTGGCCAGCACATCGTCGCGGGTCTGGTTTTTGATCGAATTGAATTCGTCCTTGGCCGTCACTTCACTGACCGGAATGATCTGCAACCCGTCCTTTTTGCCGTTCGGCGAGTACACAAACAGGTTGCGGAAGTTACCCGGCCCCTTGGAATCCTTGAGCGCCTTGCGCAGTGAATCGACATCCGCTTCGTTCTGCGCGGCGTCGGTCATGTAGAGGATGAAGCCGGCGTGACTGCCGTTCTCGTAGTACTTGCGGCGGAACAGCGTGGCCGACTCATTCAGCAACGCCGACTGCAAGGCGCTGATCCACTCGGGCAGGCCGTACACTTCCTGGTGCAGATCCGCTTCCCGCAGATGAAAAACGGTGCCCGGTTCAAACTCATGCTCCTCTTTCCAGCCCTGGACCATGAACTGCCGCCCGTCCTTGCCCGAGCGCATGTACTTCGCCAACGGCGGCACGAGCTCGCGCAACGGGCCGAGCAGCGAGCGCCGCCCTTCCAGGTAGCCGTTGCCCAGGCACAGAAAATCCAGAGCAAACTGTTCAAACGCTGCCCGCGACAGCAGTCGGTGTGGGATAAACGTTTTGCTCAGCAGGTTGCGCTTGAACATCAACCCCGAATGCAGATGCACGCTGGAGCCCACAGACCGTGCCAGGCCGTCCAGCGACAGCGGCGGCTCGTACCACCGCCCGTTAAACCAGCACTCCAGATAATCAAACACCTCCCGGCCACTCAACACTGGTGACGGATCGCCGAAGCTGAACGCCTCCATCTTGCTATCACTGCGAGGAATGAACTCCTGCGTTGCAACCGTGGAAGCCTGGGCCACTTGCTTGGTATTTCTGCGGCGGTTCGACATCAAAAAATCTCCATCCGCCCGGTGTTGGCAGTGGTCTGCCCCTCCAGCGGTTCGTTGTGCAATGCATGAAAGAGCGCCCACGCCAGGTCAGCGTGGCCGGTGTTGTCGTTGCGGCCGGCGGTGTAGGTGAATTGGCGACCGCCTGCGGTGATGGTCTTACGGATCGCCATCAACGACTGGGCCATGTCGGTCCAGCCGGCGTCGAACTCCAGCCGGCCCCGGTGGATCACGTCGTAGGCCTTCAGCACCAGGCGGGTCTTGACCTCAGGCGAATAGCTGAACGTGGTGACATTGGGGAAGAATTGGCGCACCAGTTGCGCCACGCCGCTGCCGAGACCCGTGACGTCAATGCCGATGTACGTCACCCAGTACCGGTCGCAGACGGCTTTGATCACGCTGGCCTGGGCCGCGAAGTCCATGCCTCGGAACTGATGACGCTCCAGTACCCGGAACTTGCCCCCTGGTACCAGAGGCGGCGCGACCACCACCAGGCCCGAGCAATCGCCGGTTTCAGCCGGGTCATACCCCACCCACACCTGGCGGTCGCCGAACGGCCGCATGGCAAACGGCTTGTAGTCCTCGGCCCACTCGACCCAGCTGTCGACCATGCACGGCTGCAACACCGTCAGCGGGAAAATGCTCGCGCCGTCGTCGACGAACTCGCACATCAGCAGGTTGGCGAACGCCTCAGGGCTGTACTCCCGGCGCAGTTCCTCAATGTCGAACAGGTCGCACCCACCCTCCTCCGCGTCCAAGATGGTGACGATCTGACGCCACAACCGGTCCTCGCAGAAACGACCCTGCTGGAGCGCCCCGTGGGATACGTCGACTTTGGTGTGTTGCGCCGCCGGCTTGCCCTTGTTGAAGCGCTCGCCCGTCCAGAAGGTGTAGGCCTCATGGGCCATGGTCGACGGCGTCGAGAAGTAGGTTTTGCGCCACTTCTTGTGCATCGCCATCCCCGACGCAACCTTGTTCAGTTCCTCAAACTTGAACGTCCAGAAGAATTCGTCGAAGTAGAAATTGCCGTGGTAGCCCTGGGCCGTGCGCGCGTTGGTACCGAGAAAAAACAGTTCGGCGCCGTTCGGCAACACGATGGGATCACCAGTCAACTCGACGCCGATGACCTCGCGGGCAAACGCCTGGATGTACCCACGGAATAAGTAGGCCTGGTTCTTCGACGCCGACAAGAAAATCTGATTGCGCCCTGTTTCCAGCGCATCAATAAACGCCTCTCGGGCGAAGTAGTAAGTGGCGCCGATCTGCCGGCTTTTTAGGATGACGCGGGTGCGCTGATTGCCCGCCCGGTGCCAGTCTTTCTGGTAGTCGAAACACCCATCGATAAACGCTTCGCGCAGCAGCTCGATCTGGTCTTCGCTGATGTCGTTTTTCGGCGTCTTCTTCTTCGGTCCTTCGTTGCGCTTGGCGAGGTTGGGGTTGAGTTCGGTTTCGGTACCGCCACCCTGGAAGCGCTGAATGCGGGCCTGTCGCTCCAACTGCCGGTGCAGCAGGTCGATCTCTTTGAAGTCCCCGCCGCTCTTGCCTTCCTTGAGGATCAACTGCACCAGACGCGCTTCCAGCGCCCCGCCGATGCGCTCGACGTTATCCGCCCGGTCCCACTCGTCGCGAGCCTTCCAGCTGTGTAGCGTTTTTTCCTTTTCGCCCGTAGCCTCGGCAATCTCGCAGATGCGCCAACCCATCCAATACAGGAACTTGGATTGGCGTCGGGGATCAATGGGAAGTAATTCGGTTGTCATAAACCAAATGCTGCCGAACACAAAGGCTATAAGGTAGGGTTACCACCTGTAGCCTTTGCTTACACAACCTCACTTCCGTGAATAACGATTAGTTCCAAGCTAACTAGAGGGTACGATAATTTCCCTATTCACCCTCATCTAAATCGATGATACCGACGTTCGCTGTGTACTCTCCCGTTCTACCACTAACCCGACTCATAACTCTCTCAGGCGTATCATCGCGGAAATTTACTATATGACCCACTAAAACACCATCATCGGTAATTTCTTGCTCTTCATCTAGCATCCACTCTTCAATCTCCTCTAGTGTGAGGCCTGTCGCATCGGCTAGAAGTTCTTCTAGAGTTTCCTGATAAGGTTCAGCATTTTCAGGGAAGAGTACCTGATCATATTTGGCAGGAAGCAGGGCAAACTCCCCCCACCCAAGATCACTTATAGCTAAACCGCTTCCATTTTTTGAAATAGGACCGTACATCATCACGATACGACCAATGGATGCATCCGTTATGCCGTGCTCCTTGGAGTCACGAATAGACATCTTCAAAGTGAAATCTTGATAATCACCATCGTTTTCATATTGAAGGCGAGTCATTTGTATATTCCAAGGATTACCATCCCCCATTTTAAATATGCGCTTTATACGACCGAAATACAGTTTAGACTTTTCGTTTAACTCCCGAACGTTCGACACATCCATCAAGGCATCACTTAAAAGTTGAGGATACTGGGCGTCAGGCAAAAAATAATATTTATAATAATTCTTATCAAAACTTCTACACAGCCCTCGAACTGTAGTTATCCTGCTAGGAAGCTTAATTTGCTCCCCATTATGCCTCTTAATAGGAACATCTGTAGGTTCACCATCTATATCTTCAACGACAGGACCATCGTAAACTTGTCCTGGCAATACCGGCGCGACAGGTTTTTCTTTCATAAAGCTTTTAACAACAACGAGCAGTTCATCATCAATGGCTTGTTTAGCTTCTTCTTCGGTCGTAAATCTTTGCCCGTCGCGCTTCTTCACTCGTAGTCCGCATGGTGGTCGGTGTGTCCTACTGTGGGCGAAGTACGCAGCTCGCCCATTTGCGTCTTTATCTCCATCCTCTGGGGATCTGAATAAACCAACGCAACACTCCGGGCAAAATATATTGCCTTTCATTTCTTTTTGATATTCAGATGTGAGTACAGACTTCGCAGCAGCACGGAGCGCCACTTTATCGCCTCCGTATGCCCACCCTGCGAGATAGTAAGCAAACTTAATTCGGTTTGATTCTGGTTTTCCTGGAGCTGCCATTTCAAAAATCCTTTTCAGTGTGAGATCTGCGTAAAAATCAATTTCACCACGAATAATGGCACAGTGATACTGGCTATACGAATCGCCTGATAACCCTCGCGTTAGCCTTGTAGATTTGCTCCTTACAACCACAACTCATTGCTGCGACTCGCGCGCGTCACGACCATGCCCTCATTGCAACGCATCGCTTACGTCAGAGCATGCGCCCAACGCATTGAGGATTCCCGGCATGAAGAAATTCCGCAGTAATTGGTTCCGCGTCGCCGTCGAGGGCGCTACCTCTGACAAGCGCACCATCAAACGCAGCTGGTTGGAACAGGCCGCAAAAAACTTCAACCCGTCCACCTATGGCGCCCGCATCTGGCTGGAGCACTTCCGTAGCCTGCTGCCCGACAGCCCTTTCAAGGCCTACGGTGACGTGCTCGCGGTCAAGACCGAAGTAGTGGAAATCAACGGCCAGAAGAAGCTGGCACTGTTCGCCCAGGTCGAGCCGACGCCCGACCTGATCGCCATGAACAAGGCCAAGCAGAAGATTTACACCTCGATCGAAATCGACGACAGCTTCTCGGACACCGGCGAGGCCTATATCGTCGGCGTGGCGGTGACCGACTCCCCGGCCAGCCTGGGCACCGATGTACTGTCTTTCTCCGCGCAGAAGCCAGAATCCAGTCCATTCAAAGACCGTCATTACTCCGCGACGTCGATGTTCACTGAGGCAGTGGAAACCGAGTTGCAGTTTGAGGAAATCGAAGACAAGCCCAGCCTCGGCGCACAACTCTTCAGCAAAGTGCAGGCACTGCTCGGCGGCAAACAGGCGAAGGACGACGCCGATTTCGCCCAAATCGGCCAAGCCGTCGAAGCGATTGCCGATCACGTCAAGGATCTGCCCGATCAGTTGGCTGCCGAGAAGAAATTCTCCGGCGAACTGAACACCAAGGTCGAGCAGCTCAGCAAAGAACTGGTCGAGCTGAAAACCACCCTCGGCAAAACCCAAGACCACTCCCAAACCCAGCGCCCACCGGTAACCGGCGGCGGCAAACAAGCCCTGGCTGAGTTCTGACCTGCGGCCTACACCGCCCAGCCCACTATCGGAGACACCCATGCGTAACGACACTCGAAAACTCTTCACCGGCTACCTCAGCCAGGTCGCACTGCTCAACGGCGTTGAATCGGCCACCGCCACATTCAGCGTCGACCCAACCATCCAGCAGCGCCTGGAAACAAAGATTCAGGAGTCGAGCGAGTTCCTGACCAAGGTCAACGTCATCGGCGTCGATGAACAGGAAGGCGAAAAGGTTGGCCTGGGCGTAGGTGGCACCGTTGCCAGCCGTACCAACACCAACGTCAAAAAGCGTGAGCCGCGCAGCATCGGCACTCTGTCGAGCGATAAGTACAAGGCAGAGCAGACCGACTTCGATACCTTCGTCAGCTACAAACAGCTCGACGCCTGGGCCAAGTTCCCGGACTTCCAAACCCGCCTGTCCAGCGCCATAGCCCAACGTCAGGCGCTCGACCGTATCCAGATCGGTTTCTACGGTGTTTCGGCCGCAGAGCAAACCGACCGCACAGCGCACCCGCTGCTGGAAGACGTCAACGTCGGTTGGCTCCAGCAGTACCGCACCCACGCACCCGACCGTGTGCTGAAGGAAGGTGCTGTCGCCGGCAAGATCACCATCGGCAAAACCGGCGACTTCAAGAACATCGACGCCCTGGTCTACGACGCCATCCAGTTGCTCGACCCTTGGTATCGCCGCAACCCTGGCCTGGTCGTG
The DNA here is from genome assembly GCF_058787615.1 of Pseudomonas sp. FW305-3-2-15-C-LB1. Lineage (NCBI taxonomy): Bacteria > Pseudomonadati > Pseudomonadota > Gammaproteobacteria > Pseudomonadales > Pseudomonadaceae > Pseudomonas > Pseudomonas sp. FW305-3-2-15-C-LB1. The sequence continues at coordinate 536,808 of NZ_JBYSZX010000002.1, forward strand.
CTGACCGGCCGCGAACTGGTCCACGACAAGTTCCTGGCCCTGGTCAACAAGGACCAGGACGCCACCAACACCCTGGCGAGCGACCTGATCATCTCGCAACGCCGCGTCGGTGGCTTGCCGCTGTACGAGGTGCCGTACATCCCCGAAGGCACGATCCTCATCACCACCTTCGCCAACCTGTCGGTGTACTGGCAGATCGGCGGGCGCCGCCGCTACCTCAAGGAAGAGCCGGAGTGGAACCGCGTCAGCAACTTCGAATCGTCGAACGAAGCTTATGTGGTCGAGGAATACGGCCTGGGCTGCCTGCTGGAAAACATCACGCCGGTTGAAGACGCAGGCAGCGAGGGTTAACCCCATGGCACTCAGCATCGCCCAAGCCCACCAACGCCGCGCACGCGCGGCCATGGAGGCAGCGAAAACGGCACCACAGCAATCCATGGCCGGCGCCACTGCATACGAGCACCAGTTGAATCAGCTGCTGCAAGACCGGCTGCGCCTGAAAGCCATCCAGTCCAACGAGGGCAAGGCTGCACTCAAAGCACAGTTGTTGCCCGAGTACATCCCGTACGTCGAGGGAGTGCTTGCAGCAGGCAATGGTGCCCAGGATGACGTCATGACCACCGTCATGGTCTGGCGCGTTGACGTCGAGGACTACAGCGGCGCTCTGGACATCGCTGACTACGTGCTCAAGCACAAGCTGATCATGCCGGACCGTTTCGAACGCACCACCGGTTGCCTGGTGGCAGAGGAAATCGCCACGGCCGCGCTGAAGGCGCAAAAGGCCAATGGCAGTTTCGACCTGAGCGTCTTGCACCGCACCGTCGAACTGACCGACGCCGAAGACATGCCCGACCAGGCCCGCGCCAAGCTGTACCTGGCAACCGGCCGCGCGACATTGGATGGCATCACCGCCGAGGAGCCAGGCCAGCCCGGACAGATTCAGGCCGGTATCGACCTGCTCAAGCGGGCGATCGAGCTGCACGAGGGTTGCGGCGGCAAAAAAGATTTGGACGGCGCCGAGCGCCTCCTGAAAAAACACGCTGCCACTGGCAGCTGACCGAGCGTCCCCACGCACCCAGCCGGCTCGGGGCGGATCGGCCAGGCCGCTCCTCCTGAACGTGAAGCCCCGACCACCGGCGATCTATTTTGAGTGCCGTTCCATGAGCGCATTTGTAGCCAGCGGCCCAGTCACCGGCGGCCATATCAACACCGACACGTTCTGGCCGTCGATTGACCTGGACGGCTTGCGCGCCACCCTGCGCATCGACGCCAGCGTCACTCCGGCCCGCCTGGAAACCGCCGTGATCGCCGCGGCGATCAACCTCAATAACGAACTGAGCGAATGGCGCGTCGCGCAACAAGCCGCTGGCCACGCCACCTTGGCTGACGTGCCGGGGGATCGCATCAAGGAGGTATCGGTAAAGGTTCACCTGTACCGCCGTGCGATCGAGGCCGGTACCGGCGCTGAAGTCTGCGAGCGGTACCGCGATTACAGCGCGACCAATACCGGCAGCGACAAAGCCGAAGAAACCGCCCCGACCATCGACGATTACCGCCGGGACCTGCGCTGGGCGGTACGCGACTTCCTCGGCCGCACCCGCACCACAGTGGAGCTGATCTGATGCCCGTCGCCACTCGCACCATCCAAAACGACACCGTCGATGCCCTCTGCTGGCGTCACTACGGCCGTACCGCAGGCGTCACCGAGGCCGTGCTTGAAGCCAACCCTGGCCTGGCCGACCACGGCCCAATCCTGCCGCAAGGCCTGGTCGTCAACATGCCCGAAGCCCAAACCAGCGCGCCCCAACGGCAGATGGTGAATCTATGGGACTGACACCGCAGCACCAAGCCCTTGAACCCACCAACCCTGGACAACGGAATGAAGCGCATGCCTGAACGTCCCGACACCTGGGCCTGGCTCGCCGCCTGGCTCGAACAGAACTGGCCGACTCTCTACGCCGGAGTCCTCGCCTTGGTCATCGCGGCCCTACGGATCATGTATGGCGGCGGCACCCTGCGCCGCATGCTGATCGAGGCACCGCTGTGCGGCACGCTAGCCCTGGCGGCGAGCCATGGCCTGGCGTTGCTCGGCATACCGACGTCCACTGCGCCTTTTTTCGGTGGGGTGATCGGGTTGCTGGGCGTCGAAGGTACCCGCGCTGCGGCCAAGAAGTTTTTCAACCGGAAGGTAGAGCAACTATGACAACCCTTCGCCACGGGGATCGCTCGCAAGCAGTGCTGATCCTGCAAAAGAACCTCAACAGACACGGGGCCAACCTGGTGGCGGACGGTGACTACGGCGACACCACCGAAGCTGCTGTCCGCGCCTACCAGGTCAAAGTCGGCTTGGTCGCCGACGGTATCGGAGACTATTGCCCTGGCCTGGGAGGATGTCGATCTGAAACAGGGGACTGTGACTTTCCGCCGATCCAAGGTGCGGGGAGCCTATCGCGTGACGAAAACTCGTCGTTCTACTCGCAAGGTGCGTCTGCTGGAGCCCGCGTGGGATGCCCTGCGGAAGCTGGACGCCATCAACCAGCTCAAGACCGTGGATACGGTGGACGTCGTCGAGCGGGACAACAAGACCGTTCGCAAGCACAAGTTGCACTTTGTATTCCTGAACACCAAAAGTGGCCTGCCGCACGTCAGTGACTTCGTCGTGAGGGACAGGTTCTTTAAAGCACACTTGAAAGCGGCCGGCGTTCGCTATCGCGGTCCTGGCCAGTGCCGGCACACCTATGCCAGCCAACTGCTTACCACGGGCGTTGCCTCGGTTGACTGGATTGCAGAGCAGATGGGCCACACCAGTGCGGACATGATCCGACAGCACTATTGAACATGGATAAATGAGGACGGCCCGGACATCGTTGGTTTGCTTCAACACGCACTTGGTTTATAGATGTCTTTCAGCGTCATTGAGATGAGCTTATGCCGTTACTGCATAGATACGAATCGTTGCTGCTTAAAAAGAACGTAACCCTAGCGCAGCCCTACTGGGATCGAGTCAGCCAGTGCCTGGCTATGCGGCTACACAACGGATCATTACTCCGGCGGATCAATAAATTTTCGGTATTAGACGAGATTGCTTTTCTCGAGAAAACAGCCACCAGCCGACCTACAGGTACAAAAGCCGCTGAGAAATTTAGAGGGCCTATTCTGGGGCGCTTTTGGCACAAGCATTACTTCGACGCATATCACTTGCCCGAAAACATAAACAACAGGTGGTTTGGAGGGTTTGCGAAGAAGCAAGGGTTACTGCAAGCCATGTTCCGAGAAATTCTAATGGCAGAAGACGATACGGATATGGATACCTATCGAGAGGCTGTTGCCAATCGAATTTCACACTCTTTTGTCTACGGGGCAATCGAGGAGAGAAAAAAGAGGGGGGCGTTAACGGGTGAATGGCTCGTTTACTACGTGCATGACGGGCTGAATTATTACTTGGACTTGGCCGACCATAGCTCGTTGGACGACCAGCAAGGGCTGTTTGATCGTTTGAAAGACGGTTGCGCCTGGGAATTCCCCTTTGCCTTCGATTAGATTCACTCTGCCCTATTCACGTTCCCAGATCGTCCTTTCACCACCCAAATGTGGCCCTCAGTGCCCGCCGCTTATCAATCAGTGGGCTTCCCGTGTTCCCATGGATGTTCCCATATAGGCGTTTTTTGACCCTCTGAAAACACAAACCCCTGAAAAACTTAACGTTTTCAGGGGTTTAGTCATTTCAAATGTGGCGGTGAAGGAGAGATTCGAAGCTTATATTCAAGGAAACCAACTTGCCCCAGGCCAAGGGTTTAGAAGATGGTTTTTATAACCTTATCGACTCCTGCAATAAGCTCGCTGACTTCCTCAACCGTTGGGTCGGTCGGATTCTTATGACCACATTTATTACGAATATCGCCAAGATACTGAATCTGTCTAAACTGCGGCATTTCAATGACACCAGCCGCTTTAAGCGCATCGTTTAGCACCGCAATAGTTCCTGATTTCTTGGGCAAATTGTGGTTATCACAGACCTGCTTCATGTGGCCTTCCAGCACAACTCCAGCCACAGCGCCGGCAGCACGAGAAAACTTGTTTTTTAGCAGCTCTGTTGCAACTTCAAGTTCAGAATCAAAGAGATCAGCCTGTACCAATTGCTTAATATCAAAAAGTGAACTCTCGAAACGTTTTTCTACTGATTCAAGGATAGCAATCTGCTGCTGTAGCAATGAAACGGCGGATGACATATCAACGATCACATTCCCATCATACCGAGTCGATGAAAGCGATTGGCATGCGTCCTCAATTCGATAAGTCTCGACATCAAATGACTTTCGCGTTTTTGGTCGCTCGTAAAATTTTACGAAGTCCGCGTACCTGTCTGGAAGAAGCTGCTTTACAACAACGAGCGCTTCGGAATACCAGTGGTGGTAGCAAATCCGGAAGGGTTTGAGCTTATCTTCATAAATTTCAATTTTTTCCGCAGTCCATCCGACTCCTGCCTTACGGTCCCGCCATTTTTCCGGGCCTTCCGACTCATAGATAAGCGCTTGGAGAACCACCCGCCCTTCCTGAAGCAAAGCCTTCAGATCTTCCCGGTACTTTTCTAAATTGGATACTGTCATCGCTCCCTCGCCAGTAGATGACCAGATTGATCACCGGCCAAGCAAGGCAGAGTAATAGCTTTTTAGTGCCGCGAATAGTTGAGCCCAAGTTGTTCATGCACTCCGTAACAGTCGTAAGTGTGAGTCTGTCCGATCCTGCAGTGCTGAAAGAGAAAAATCATAGATAGGACGCTTCAGCAGAATCCTAACGTTCCCATGGATGTTCCCATATGAGCCTTTTTTGACCCTCTGAAAACACAAAACCCCTGAAAACTTCAACGTTTTCAGGGGTTTAGTCGTTTCAAATTTGGCGGTGAAGGAGAGATTCGAACTCTCGATACAATTTCTTGTATACACACTTTCCAGGCGTGCTCCTTAAGCCACTCGGACACTTCACCGTATCTCGTCAAACCAGTTCAGTCTGTCGAGGCGCGCTAATGTAGTCGAAAGCCTTTCTGATGGCAAAGGTTTTTTTCAGAATATTCATGCGCTTAGCCGGTTATGCCGCTCACCGCCCGGCAAGGGGCGTTGATTGTGCCATTCTCAGGCATCGGCGGTAGGTGTCTGGGGCGGCGATTGTGCCCTGCCCCAGGCATTTCGATGCGCTGTGCAGGGGAAAACCCTGACTGGCCAGTCAGTCACAGCGCTTTACCGGGGCGGGCGTGGTGGGTAACGTCTGCTGCATTCTTCTATAACAAGTCCTACAAGGAACCGCGTCATGAGTGAGTTGATTGCCTACCACCTCGAAGACGGTATCGCGACCCTGACCTTGAGCAACGGCAAGGTGAATGCCATTTCTCCGGCGGTGGTCAGTGCCTTTAATGAAGCGCTGGACCAGGCGGAGAAGGACCGGGCGGTGGTGGTGATCACCGGTACGCCGGGGATTTTGTCGGGTGGTTATGATTTGAAGGTGATGACCGCCGGCCCTAAAGAGGCGATCAGCCTGGTGACGTCCGGTTCGACGTTGGCGCGTCGCCTGTTGTCGCACCCGTTCCCGGTGATTGTGGCGTGCCCTGGGCATGCGGTGGCCAAGGGTGCCTTCCTGCTGCTGTCGGCGGACTATCGGATTGGCGTGGAAGGCCCGTTCAGCATTGGCCTGAACGAGGTGGCGATTGGCATGACCATGCACCACGCCGGTATCGAGTTGGCGCGGGATCGCCTGCGCAAGTCGGCGTTCCATCGTTCGGTGATCAATGCCGAGATGTTTGACCCGCAGGGCGCGTTGCAAGCGGGCTTCCTCGACAAGGTGGTGGCACCGGAAGAGCTGCACGCGGCGGCGCTGGAAGCGGCGCGTCAGTTGAAGAAGCTCAACATGAACGCCCACAAGCACACCAAGTTGAAAGTCCGTAAAGAACTGTTGGAAGCCTTGGACGACGCCATCATCCAGGACCAGGGGCATATCCTGAGTTAATCCCTACGCCTGATGCACCGAAGCCCGACCTTGCGTCGGGCTTTTTCTTACAACCTAGTCCGAATCATCTTCAGCCGCTCTAGCTTGCCCGTATCGACAGATGTTGAAACATGCGCTTAAACATCGGCTATCTCCTACCTCTACCGGGGTAATTGCCGAATACAGTGCACAACCGTACACTGCGCCACCTTTTGTCCCGGTGGGCCGTGTCGATGCTTTTTCTGTTGCGTATGTTGTTGATGAGCCTGCACTTTATGCTTGCCGGCGTGCTCGGCGTGCTGGTTGGTGTGTGCCGGCCGTTCAACCCGGACAACAGTCGCCTGTGCGCACGCCTGTACGCGGTGCCGGCCATGTGGATCCTGCGGCTCAAGGTGAAGGCCGATGTGGACTCGCTGCGCAACAAGCCCGGCACCTGCGTGATCATCGCCAACCACCAGTCCAACTATGACCTATTTGTGTTCGGCACCGTGGTGCCCCACCGTACGGTGTGCATCGCCAAGAAAAGCCTGAAGTGGGTGCCGCTGTTCGGCCAGTTGTTCTGGCTGGCGGGCAATGTGTTGATTGACCGGGGCAATGCGCACAAGGCACGCCGTGCGATGCTCACCACCACCCACACGTTGCAGCATGAAGACACCTCGATCTGGGTGTTCCCGGAAGGCACGCGCAACCTGGGCAAAGGATTGCTGCCGTTCAAGAAAGGTGCGTTCCATATGGCGATTGCGGCGGGTGTGCCGATTGTGCAGGTGTGTGTCAGCAATTACGTCACGCATATGCAGCTCAATCGCTGGAACAGTGGGGATGTGCTCATACGGTCGCTGCCGCCAATTCCTACCGTTGGCATGACTTCGGATGACATCCCGGCGTTGATGCAGGCGTGTCATGCACAGATGGAAGCCTGTATTGACGAGATGGACCGCGAGTTGCGGGCAGCCTGAACACCGCTTGAAGGCGCTTCGCACCCCAGCGCGAGCAAGCTCGCACACTACAAAAAGCTCGACGCAACGACGGAACGCCATTCAGGCTAAGCTGCCCAACACTTGTCCTCCCAATAAGAAGCGATCAGCACCATGGGTAGAGTTGTTGCGGCCGCCGTCTACAGCGCCGGTAAGAAAGTCACGGATATCACTCTCGATGAAGGCGCGGCCTGGGCCGCCAAACCCGATCACTTTGTATGGATAGGCCTGGAAGAACCCGACGCCCGGGAGCTGGCCAACCTGCAACGTCAGTTCAACCTGCATGAACTGGCCATCGAAGACGCCCTGGAAAAACACAGCCGCCCCAAGCTGGAAACCTTTGGCGATGCGCTGTTTATCGTCACCTACTCGCCGGTGCGCGAGAACGGCAAGCTGGAGTTTATCGAGACGCATATCTTTGCCGGCAACGGCTACATCATCACCGCGCGCAATGGGCACTCGGCGTCCTACGGCTTTGTGCGCCAGCGTTGTGAGGCGCGGCCGCTGTTGCTGGAGCATGGGGAAGACTTCGTACTGTATGCGCTGCTGGATTTCGTCACCGAAAACTACCAGCCGGTGAGCGAAGCGATCCATGCCGAGATCGATGAGCTGGAGCGCAACGTGTTGTGCAGTTCGCTAAGCGAGCGGGATATCCAGAAGATCCACGGCCTGCGCCGCGACGTGTTGCGACTCAAGCGTTATGTGGCGCCGATGGTGGAGATCAGTCAGGAGTTGCAGAAGCTCAGCTTCCCGTTCATCGACAAGAACATGCGCCCGTATTTCCGTGACGTGCAGATTCACGTGACGCGGCAGATGGAAGACCTGACCACCCTGCGCGATATCGCCAGCCAGACCATCGAAATCGGTGTGTTATTGGAGGCTTCGCGCCAGAGCGTGGTGCAGCGCAAGTTTGCCGCATGGGCGGCGATCCTGGCGTTCCCCACCGCAGTGGCGGGGATTTACGGGATGAACTTCCAGAACATGCCCGAGCTGCAATGGCACTACGGCTACTTTGCGGTACTCGGGTTTATTGCGACGGGTTGCACGGCATTGTGGGCCAGTTTCAAACGGTCGGGTTGGCTTTAGGATTTGTGCGCCACAAACCGCATCATCCATTCCGCCACGGTTGCACCGTGGTGGTCGCGCTCGAGGCTGGCCACGCCGTTCGTATAGACTTTTTCGCCCAGGGTTGTCTGGAGAATCTCCAGCAACTCGCGGGAATAATCATGGACAAATTCCGGGTGGCCCTGGAAACACAGCACCTGGTCACCGATGTGGTACGCCGCGAACGGGCAAAAAGCGCTGGAGGCGATGACCGTGGCATTCTCCGGCAACGTGGTGACCTGGTCCTGATGGCTGATCAATAGGGTCAATTCCGGTACTTCAGGGCTCATCCAAGGGGCCTTGGCATCCAGTTGGTAGTCGTGAATGCCCATGCCCCAGCCCTGGCCGGCGCGCTCGGTCTTGCCGCCCAGCAACAGTGCCAGCAACTGATGACCGAAGCAGATGCCGAGCAGCTTGTCGCCACGCTCGTAACGGTCGAGCAGGTAGGTCTTGAGGGTCTGGATCCATGGGTCAGTGCCGAAGGAGTCGGCTTTGCTGCCGGTGACCAGGTACGCGTCGAAGACTTCGTCGTCCGAGGGGTATTCACCGTTCACCACGTTGTACACCACGAACTCGGCGGGAATCGGCTGCTTGGCGAACAGGCGCTTGAACATCTGCCCGTACCCTTGGTATTGATCGATCAAGCCTGGACGCAGGATATCGGTTTCCAGGATACAGACGCGTAGCGACATAAAAAATACCTGACACGGTGATGGGAATATTGCACACCCCCAGAGCCTGCCTTGAAATACCCCTTCAAGGCAAGCCCCCCAGCTTCACCGGAACACTTCACCCTGCGCCGCTTTCTCCAGCAACAGCGCCGGCGGCGTGAAACGTTCGCCATACTGCTGCGCCAGGTAGCGGGCGCGGGCAACAAAGTCGTTCAAGCCGTATTGGTTGATGAACTGCAGCGCGCCACCGCTCCAGGCCGCGAAACCAATGCCGAAAACAGACCCCACGTTCGCGTCCGCCGTGTACATCAACACCCCCTCCTCCACACAGCGCACCGTCTCGATGGCCTGGATAAACAGCAGGCGGTCGCGTACATCCTGTGCAGAGATGCGTTGGTCGGGTCGCTCAAAGCGGCTTTTCAACTCTGGCCACAGGTACTTTTGCCCGCCGCTGGGGTACTCATAGAAACCGCCTCCCGCCGCCTTGCCCAGCCGCTTGTATTCATTGACCAACAGATCGATCACCGCGGTCGCCGGGTGCGCAGGCAGCGCCTTGCCCTCCGCCTGCAGGTCCTTGGCCGTCTGCTGCCGGATATGGCTCATCAGGCTGAGGGACACTTCGTCAGACACCGCCAACGGCCCCACCGGCATGCCGGCCTTGCGCGCTTCGGTCTCGATCATCGGCGCGGCCACGCCCTCACCGAGCATGGCAATGCCTTCGTTAGTAAAGGTGCCGAACACCCGTGAAGTGAAGAAGCCACGGCTGTCATTGACCACGATCGGGGTTTTCTTGATTTGCAGGACAAAATCCAAACCACGGGCCAGGGTTTCGTCACTGGTGCGTGCGCCCTTGATGATTTCCACCAGCGGCATCTTGTCCACCGGGCTGAAGAAGTGCAGGCCAATGAACCTGGCCTGATCCGGCACCGCCGTGGCCAGGCCGCTGATGGGCAAGGTGGAGGTGTTGGAGGCGATCACGGCGTCGGCGCCGACCACGCTTTGCGCAGCGGCCGAGACCTTGGCCTTGAGTTCACGATCTTCGAATACCGCTTCGATGATCAAGTCGCAGCCCGCCAGATCGGCATCGGAGTCCGTAGGACGAATCCGTGCCAGGATGGTTTCCCGCTGCTCGGCGGTCAATTGCCCACGGCTGACCTTCTTGTCCAGCAGCGCCGCCGAATGCGCCTTGCCCTTCTCGGCGGCCGCCAGGTTGATGTCCTTGAGCACCACCTCGATGCCTGCGCTGGCGCTGACATAGGCAATGCCCGCCCCCATCATCCCCGCACCGAGCACGCCGACTTTACGCGTGATATACGGCGCAAACCCTTGCGGCCTCGAGCTGCCGGCGTTGATCTCGTTAAGCTGGAACCAGAAGGTGCCGATCATGTTTTTTGCCACCTGCCCCGTCACCAACTCGGTGAAGTAACGGGTTTCGATCAGGTGCGCGGTGTCGAAGTCTACCTGGGCGCCTTCGACGGCCGCACAGAGAATTTTCTCCGGGGCGGGGAAACAGCCGTTGGTTTTACTGCGCAAAATCGACGGCGCAATTGCCAGCATCTGCGCAATTTTCGGGTTCGAAGGGGTGCCGCCCGGAATCTGGTAGGCCTTGTTATCCCACGGTTGCCTGGCGTCCGGATTGGCCAGAATCCAGGCGCGGGACTTGGCCAGCAACTCATCGCGATCCGCCGCCAGTTCGTTGATCAAGCCGGCTTGCAGCGCCTGTTGCGGCCGCACTTTCTTGCCTTCGAGCAAATACGGCAAGGCCTTTTCCAGCCCCAGCATACGCACCATGCGCACCACCCCGCCGCCCCCCGGCAGCAGGCCCAGGGTGACTTCCGGCAAGCCCAACTGCACCGACTTGTCGTCCAGCGCGACGCGGTAATGGCATGCCAGGCAAATCTCCCAGCCGCCGCCGAGTGCCGCACCATTGATGGCGGCCACCACGGGTTTACCGAGGGTTTCCAGGCGCCGCAGTTGCGCTTTCAACACCCGCACACCGTCATAGAAATCCTTGGCGTGGGCCTTGTCGACCTTGATCAGTTCATTGAGGTCGCCACCGGCAAAAAACGTTTTCTTCGCCGAGGTGATGACGACGCCGGCGATGCTGTCCCTTTCCGTCTCCAGGCGCTCGACCGTGGCCGCCATGGCCGCGCGGTACACGCCGTTCATGGTGTTGGCGCTTTGGCCGGGCATGTCGAGGGTCAGCACCACGATGCCGTCCTGGCCTTTTTCGTAACGAATGGCTTGGGTCATGACAAATTCCTTGGGCTCAGAGGCGTTCGATAATGGTGGCGATGCCCATGCCACCGCCAACACACAGGGTGGCCAGGCCATAGCGCTGCTGGCGTACTTCGAGTTCGTCGAGCAGGGTGCCGAGGATCGCGCAGCCGGTCGCCCCCAGCGGGTGCCCCATGGCAATCGAGCCGCCGTTGACGTTCACACGTGCGGCGTCGATGCCCATGTCCTTGATGAACTTGAGCACCACCGAGGCAAACGCTTCGTTGACCTCGAACAGGTCGATGTCTTCGACGCGCAGGCCGGCCTTAGCCAGGGCCTTGCGCGTGGCGGGTGCGGGACCGGTGAGCATGATGGTCGGATCGGTACTGGTGACCGCCGTGGCAACGATACGTGCCCGGGGTTGCAGGCCCAGTTCACGCCCCTTGGCTTCGGAGCCGATCAACATCAGCGCCGCCCCGTCGACGATGCCGGAACTGTTGCCGGGGGTGTGTACGTGATGGATGCGCTCTACATGGCTGTAGACCCGCAACGCGGTGGCATCGAAGCCCATCTGCCCCATCATTTCGAAACTAGGCTTGAGCTTGCCGAGGCCTTCAAGGGTGGAATCGCCGCGAATGAATTCGTCATGGTCCAGCAGCACGATGCCGTTCTGGTCCTGCACCGCGATCAGCGACTTGTCGAAGGCACCGTCTGCACGCGCCCTCGCCGCTTTCTGCTGCGAATGCAGGGCAAAGGCGTCGACGTCCTCGCGGGTGAAACCTTCCAGGGTGGCGATCAGGTCCGCGCCAATACCCTGTGGGGTGAAGTGACTGTGCATATTGGTCTGCGGGTCGAGCACCCAGGCGCCGCCGTCACTGCCCATGGGCACGCGGGACATGGACTCGACACCGCCGACCACCACCAGGTCCTCGAAGCCGGAGCGGACTTTCATCGCCCCCAGGTTCACCGCCTCCAGGCCTGACGCGCAGAAGCGGTTGACCTGCACGCCGGCGACGCTGATGTCCCAGTCCGCCACCAGCGCCGCGGTCTTGGCGATGTCGGCGCCCTGGTCGCCTACCGGGGTCACGCAGCCGAGCACGATGTCGTCCACTTGATGAGTGTCGAGGTCACTGCGTCGGGCCAGCGCGGTGAGCAGGCCGGCCACCAGGTTTACCGGCTTGACGCTGTGCAAGGCACCGTCCGGCTTGCCTTTGCCACGGGGGGTGCGTATTGCATCAAAGATCAACGCTTGGGTCATGACGTCCTCGAACCAGTGTGCATGTGTGCCCTACCTTAGGCCCGATTGACACGGTTTCAATGACGGATGCGCTCATTGCTTTTGACCCCCTCGCTCGGACGAACGGTAGGTACCTAAGGTAATCCCCTGATTAATCGTTTTAGCTGTCTAGCCAAGGCATTGGCGCCAAGATGGCGATATGCCTCATGCCTTTTTAAGCAGAAATGCTGATTAGCTGATACGAAATGAGTCTAAGCCGCGAAGAACAAGGCCTCTAAGGTTGAATCAGTAGGAAGTTGCTGCCGGGTTTTGCTGGAGCAACTGTAAGAAAAGCGACACGTCATCTCGCCATACTGAAATAAAACCGGCACGCATTTGACGCTCAGGAATAACAACAAAAGGCAGTCAGCCATGTTCAAACATTCGAAAGTACGTCAGGCGGGACTCATTCTGTTCGCCACCACACTGATTCTGATCTTGCCCAATTTAACCAAGGTTATTGGGTGACACCTCCACGCCCACATGCCGTGCATTCACAGCACCGGGTCTGCAGTTTTTGGCAGCGCCTGCAAGGACATTGCGCATAGCGGTCCTGCAGGGGCTGTCTTTTTGCGTGCAGATTTGCGGTATCGTGAGCAGCATCGCCACTCGACACCGGGCCCTTTCTTGAAAGCCATCCTTGCCCTCCTCGCCTTGCTCATCAGCCTCCCCACTGCGGCGGCCCAATTGACCATCGAACTCGACCACTCCCGCAAGACCTGGGAGACCGCCGACTTGCTCAAGCACCCGCAAGCGCAGACGGTGCAGATCGCCGATGACGTCTCCTACAAGCGCAGCATGAGTTATCGCGCAGTGCCGCTGGCCGTACTCCTACCTGGCTTGAAACCCGAGAGCCACGTGCAAGCGGTGGCCCTGGATGGATTCGCCGCCGAACTCACCGCCGCGCCGTTGCTGGAACACCAGGGTGCACGCGCCTGGCTGGCGGTGGAGGATCCTGCTCAACCATGGCCGGCGCTGGCAGATGGCAAACCCAGTGCAGGGCCGTTCTACCTGGTGTGGACCAACCCGCAAGCCGGGGCTATCAGCCCTGAGCAGTGGCCATTCCAGATTTCCGCGATCAAGCAGTTGAAGACAGTGGCGGAGCGTTTTCCGGCGTTGTTGCCGGATCCGAAGCTGGCGGCCAACGACCCGATCAACCAGGGTTTTGCCCTGTTCCAGAAAAACTGCCTGGCATGCCACCGCCTCAATGGCGCCGGAGACGGCCAGGTGGGACCGGACCTGAATATCCCCTACAACCCCACCGAGTATTTTGGCGGTGATTTCCTCAAGCGCTATATCCGCGACCCGCAGAGTTTGCGGCATTGGCCGCAGGCGAAGATGCCGGCGTTCGCGGCCAGCGTGTTGCCGGACGGTGAGCTGGATCTGTTGGTGGGGTATTTGAAGCATATGGCCGGGCGTAAACCGCAACCTTAAACATCCGGTGGCAAACGCCACGACACCCCGCTCGCCGCGACCCTATCATTGCTGCTGGACGGAAATCACCGGCGTCGGCGCCACGAACACCTTGGCATGCATTTGCTCATGCCCACCGCCCCGGCGCATGCCGCGCACCGGGCAAGCATCGAGGTAATCCAGCCCCACCGCCAGCTTCAAATGCCGCTCCGGGCGCGCCAGTTGGTTGGTCACGTCAAAACTGTACCAGGCGTCATCCAGCCAGGCTTCGGCCCAGGCGTGGCTGGCCAGGTGCGTGCTGTCCTCGGTGTATAAATACCCCGACACATACCGCGCAGGAATGCCCAGGCTACGCGCACAGGCCAGGAACGCGTGGGTGTGGTCCTGGCACACGCCCGCCCGGCCGGCGAAGGCCTGGGCGGCGCAGGTGTCGACTTCGGTCGCGCCAGGTGTGTAGGCCATCGCCTGGTTCAGCGCGTGCATCAAGTCGATCAACGTCGTGCGGTCGCGCCGTTGATGGCAGTGCTGTTCGGCAAAACCACGCAAGGCGTCATCAGGTTCGGTCAGGCGGGTGCATCGCAGGAACGGGAACGCCGATTGGCTCTCGTGCTCGGCCTCACGCAGCTCGTCGATATCCACCTGGCCACGCGCGCCAATGATGATGGCGTCGTGGGGCTCATCCAGGGTCAACACATGCAGGATGTTGCCGAACGGGTCCACCTGGGCACGCACCGGGCGCGGCAGGTCGAGTTGCCAACTGAGCACATGCTGGCGTTCGCTGTCATGGGGCGTGAGGCGCAGGTACTGGATGCTGGCGCGCACCTGGTCTTCATAGTGGTAGGTGGTTTCGTGGCTGATGGAGAGTCTCATGCCGCCTCCAGGTAGGAACTGTAGATGGCGTCGCCCAACTGGCGGACCAAAGGGATAAAGTCGGTCAGCCAGGCGTGCAGGCCTTCCTCAAGGATTTCATCGATGGCGGTAAAGCGCAGGCGCGCATCCATCTCGGCAGCCAGGCGCTGGGCCGGGCGGCCGTTGATGCCGGGCAGGCTGGCGAGGATCTGGTCGATCTCTTCACTGCAGGCACGCAACGAGCGTGGCACATCGGCGCGCAACAGCAGCAACTCGGCGACTTGCCGCGCGCCAGGCGCATCGCGATAAATCTCGGTGTAGGCCTCGAACGACGACAAGGCGCGCAGCAAGGCACTCCATTGATAGTAGGCGTGGGCCGTGCCATCGGTGACAGGCTCGGCACGGTCACCGGCCATTTCATAGCGGGCGTCCAACAGGCGCAGCGTGTTGTCGGCGCGCTCGATAAAAGTGCCCAGGCGGATAAACCGGAAGGCGTCGTTGCGCATGATGGTGCCGTAGGTGGCGCCACGGAACAGATGGGAGCGCTCCTTGACCCACTCACAGAACCGGCTCATGCCATAACGGCTGAGGCCCTGATGGGCGATATCGCGAATATCCAGCCAGGTGGCGTTGATGTTTTCCCACATATCCGCGGTAGTTCGCCCACGCACGGCATGGGCGCTGGCCCGCGCCGCACCGAGACAACTGTAGATGCTGGCCGGGTTGGCCGCGTCCAGCGCAAAAAAGTGCAACAGGCGTTCGGCGTGCAATTGGCCGTGACGCTCGTGGTAATCCTCCAGGGTGCCGGTAATCAACAACGGCATGGCCAGTTCATGCAGGCCATCGCCGCGCCCATCCTGGGGCATGAGTGACAGCGAGTAGCTGACGTCGAGCATGCGTGCGAGGTTTTCGGCACGCTCCAGGTAGCGCGACATCCAGTACAGATCCGAGGCAGTTCTACTCAACATGGCATCATTCCTCGACCACCCAAGTGTCTTTGGTGCCGCCGCCCTGGGACGAGTTGACCACCAGCGAGCCTTCGCGCAAGGCCACGCGGGTCAGGCCGCCGGGGACTACACGGGTCTCCTTGCCGGACAACACAAATGGGCGCAGGTCGATATGGCGCGGCGCAATGCCGTTTTCGACAAAGGTCGGGCAGGTGGATAAACACAGGGTCGGCTGGGCGATATAAGCGTGGGGCTTGGCCTTGATACGCGCACGGAAGGCTTCGATTTCCGCTGCCGTGGACGCCGGGCCTACCAACATGCCGTAGCCGCCGGAGCCCTGGGTCTCCTTCACCACCAGGTCGGGCAGGTTGGCGAGCACGTGGGACAGTTCGTCGGGCTTACGGCACTGGAAGGTCGGAACATTCTTCAGGATCGGTTCTTCATCCAGGTAAAAACGGATCATCTCGGTGACGAAGGGGTACACCGACTTGTCATCCGCCACCCCGGTGCCGATGGCATTGGCCAGCACCACATTCCCGCAGCGATAAGCCGCGAGCAGGCCGGGCACGCCGAGCATGGAGTCCGGGTTGAAGGCCAGGGGGTCGAGAAACGCATCGTCGAGGCGACGGTAGATCACGTCCACGGCCTTTGGCCCATCGGTCGTGCGCATGAAGACGCGATCGTCACGCACGAACAGGTCGGCGCCTTCCACCAGTTCCACCCCCATCTCACGGGCGAGAAAGGCATGCTCAAAGAACGCGCTGTTAAAGCGGCCCGGCGTCAATACCACCACGCTGGGGTTATCCAGGGGGCTTGAGCTTTTCAGGGTGTCGAGCAACAGGTTGGGGTAGTGATCGATAGGCGCGATGCGCTGGGCAGCGAACAGTTCGGGGAACAGGCGCATCATCATCTTGCGGTCTTCAAGCATATAGCTGACGCCGCTGGGCGTACGCAGGTTGTCTTCGAGCACGTAGTACGTACCGTCTCCATCGCGTACGAGGTCGACGCCGGAGATGTGGGAATACAGATCGCGGTGCAGGTCCAGGCCCTGCATTGCCAGCTGGTATTGCTCGTTGGCCAGCACCTGTTCGGCAGGAATGATCCCGGCCTTGATGATGCGTTGCTCGTGATACAGGTCGGCGAGAAACATGTTCAGCGCCTTGACCCGCTGGATGCAGCCGCGCTCGACAATCCGCCATTCGCTGGCGGGAATGCTGCGCGGGATGGTGTCGAAGGGAATCAGGCGCTCGGTGCCCTGCTCGTCCCCGTAGAGGGTGAAGGTGATCCCGGCGCGGTGAAACAGCAAATCGGCTTCGCGCCGGCGCTGGGCCAGCAGTTCAGGCGGGGTTTCGGCCAGCCAGCGGGCGAACTCGCGGTAATGCGGTCGGACCTGGCCTGCCCCATCGTACATTTCATCGTAATAAGTGCGGATCATGCCGAACTCCTTGTCACCCGGGCGAAAGAACCGTCGCAAGGCCCGTGCCAGCGGCATAAACACTTAGAAATCAGTGAGTTGAATTAACCACGCAATCTGCTCGCACCGTCCTGGTGCGCAGAATGCCCGGTGCACTGCCCGACGCTTCATCGCAATGCGGGCTTTGACTATCAACAGCATAGTCAGAGTTGATTTCACTGCCCGGCGCAGGCTGCGGATAATCGGCCCCATCTGCTGAACTGCCTTCAGCGCTCCGCTCTTCCCTTTAAGCCACCCTCATGGGTGGCCTTTTTTTTGGTGCGTAAAAATAGCGCGCAAGTTCCGAGTAATTTTCCCACCTCACAAACAAAATCGGCCGACCCAAAGGTCAGCCGATACGCTGCGTTTCTCATACTTTAAGCCGCTACATGGGTAACCCACGCACCTCCTGCTTCACGCCCCATCCTTCGATGATCCCACCCAGCGGCTCGACCACCGCCCCGAAGTCTTGCTCGAAGTCTCCTATGCCGTCGTAGGTCGCAAACATGACTTTGCTCAGTTCCAGGTACCAGGCGCCATCGTCGCGCGCACTCACCTGGGCATTCAGGGATTCCCCGCGAAACTCACCCGCAGCCCTGCGCGCCCGTTCCTCATCCGGGAAAATGGCGTAGAACTCGATGGGGTGAAAACGCGAAAAGTCGAAGCCGCCTTCTTTCATGCGGCGCAGAACGTTGGTGCTGATGTCTTCTTGATAGGCTGTGCTCATGAAAAGTGCTCCTCGAATTGATGGATAGACTTTCCGTGCTTCCCGAAGCCCACGCCGCAATGGCGTGGGGACTACGGCAACAACATCACCGCTGGAAAACAAGCATGTAGCTGACAAGACCAGAACTAGCGATTCATTCGCTGATCTCGTTTGCAGAGTAGCGCGAAGCTATCACCTCCACCAGAGGCGCTTGGATGGCTTACAGGGAATGTTCAGGCGGCGGGAGAGATGTCGAGGATCTGGATACTGTTCTGGTCTTTGAGAATCTTGACCGTCGGCTCGGGCTTGCGGCCCTCCAGGTCATTGAGGTTCAGTTTGGCGGCGACGGGCACCAGCTTGTTGCGAATCATGTGCGCAGCGTCTTCGAGGCTGGGCTTGTGTTCGCAGGTGAACTGCTCCACGGACTGCACGCCGTGATCATCAACGAAGGTAATTTGCCACGTTTGCATCGGTGCCTCCTCGATAAAACCCATGTGTGGGCTTACACGTATCTGGACCTTGAGCGCTGGACAAACGTTCCACTCAAGGCCGGAGGCACCGGATCAACTGCAGTTATTTTTCTGCGTGTTGTTTCAAGGCTTTCAAGGTGTTGAACGGGGCGTCCACCACAAACTTGTTGGCCAACCACGAGGGCACGCTGCCGCCTGGCTCGGTGTGCACCTGGTAGGTGACTTCGGTCTGGTTGTCGCCTTTGGGCACCAGTTTCCAGAAGCCGTCGACCTGGGCGACGCGCACGTAGCCTTTTTCTTCAGGCTTGTAGGTGGGGACACCTTCAAGTTTACGAGTCAACGTGCCATCGGCGGCCTTGGTCGTGGTGATATGCAGGTAGGAGTCACGATCCGTCACAGGGAACGGCGCTTTGAATTGGGTGTAGGTCCAGCTCTCGTCGCCCTTCTTGTCGACCAGTTTCTGGGACTTGCATTCGTGGATCCAGGCGCACGCACCGGCAACGTCTTCCTGCAGCGCGACAATCTTGGCCACCGGCGCCTTGATCGTGGTGACCCCGCGATACGCTTTGTACTTGGAGCCGGCAATTTCGCTCAGGGACACCTTGATACCGTCTTCGTCCTTGGCGACTTGCCAATCCTCAGCCTGGGCAGTGGCAGCAAACAACACTGTAAAACCGCACAACACAGCCATTCGTTTCAGCGAACCCATTGTTGTATTCCTTATTGTTGAAGTTCCGATAGTAAAGCCCATCAAGCCGCCGTCATCTGCTCCCACCAGCCGATCAAGCGGATCGCATCGGCCTGATCGGTGCCGCAGACCTCGAGATCTGCCTTGAAATCACTGCACACCGCCGGTCGCTCCGGCTGGCCGAACAGCAGGCATAGTTGTTCGACCGACAGGTGCAAACAGCGTTCGCCGGCGGGCTTGCCTTGTGGCATGCCCGGTAATGGCGAACTGATGGAGGGGGCGATGCAGCAAGCGCCACAGCCTTCACGGCAATTCATGACCAGCAGGTCCTCGACGACTCAATGTGGATGGCGGGGCTAGAGTACGCCCTAAAACAGCCGTTTTAAAATGGGTTAACAGGGGTTTTTCGCAGAAAACAAAAGTGACTGACCAGTCTGCGACAGATGGTCGAGGGCACGCGTCACGTTTGCGGGAAAAGTTTACTGCTTGAACTCGAACTCCAGCGCGGCGCCTTCCACTTCGCGTCGTTCTTCGTTGCGCAGTTGCAGCTGCATTTCGTTGCTGAGCAGGCGGCCGTTGATCTGGAAGGCGCTGTTGTCGGCGGGCTTCTCACCGAACATTGGCGGCAGCAAGGGCACACTTTTGGGTTTGGGCATGGTGCCGATAGGCTGCAAGTGCCTGACCATATCCGACGGCAAGGACAGGTCCAACTGTGCCGGTGGCAATTGTGTCTGCGTCACTTCGCGAGATGCCTTGGACTTGCTGGCTGCACGTTTTTTGGCGGCGGCGGTGGGTTTCTTCACCGCTGGCGCTTTTTTTTCGGGAGCCGGTTTTTTCGCGGGGGTCTTCTGCTCGTTACTGGCGGCGGGCTTGGTTTCGCTCACAGGGGCTGCCGCCAGCGCTGTGCCGACGTTGCACAGGCTTAACAGGCCAATTACCAGAACAGCGCGAAAAATACAGGTCATATCGCCTACAGCATTAACGGCAGAGGGCCATATGCTCGCTTGTTGTGCGCGGCATGACAAGCACGGTGATCAGCGCGCTATAGGATTTGTCCCCTTTCCGAGCGTCACAGTCCTGCTGCCGTTTCCTGGCATAACTGGCTGGCCAGCATCCCCAACGTCATCAGCGCCCGCTCTGCCTCGCGGTTCCACGGGGTGCCGCAGTTGAGGCGAATACAGTGATTGAACTGCTCCGTGTTACTGAAGATCAGCCCCGGCGCAATACTGATGCCCTGTTGCAGTGCGCGCACGTGCAGTTCCTGGGTATTGACCCTTCCAGGCAAACTGACCCACAGGATGAAGCCGCCCGTCGGACGGGTCATCTGAGTGCCTTCCGGGAAATACTGCTGCACGGCCAGTTGAAAGGCGCTGAGGTTCTTGCGGTACTCCTGGCGGATGTAACGCAGATGCCGGTCGTAGCCGCCATTTTCCAGGTAAGCCGCAACGCCCATCTGTGTGACACTGCACGCGGAGTGGGTGCTGAACATCTGCAGGCGCTGGATCTCCTGCTGGTACTTGCCGGCGATCATCCAGCCAATGCGCACACCGGGGGACAGCGTCTTGGAAAAGCTCGAACAATAGATGACCCGATCCAGGCGGTCATAGGCTTTCAGCGCCTTGGTGCGGCCCAGTTCGAACATCAGCTCGCCGTAGATATCGTCCTCGACAATCTGGATGTCGAAGTCCGAGGCCAGGCGCAGTAACTGTTTCTGCCGTTCCTCGGGCATCGTGCCGCCCAGCGGGTTGCTCAGGCGCGTGGTCAGCACCAGGGCCTTGATCGACCATTGGTTGGCCGCCAGCTGCAGGGCCTCCAGGCTCATGCCGGTGGACGGGTCGCTGGGAATCTCGATGACCTTGAGGCCCAACAGATCGGCCAGTTGCAGCAACCCGTAATAGGTCGGCGATTCAGCGGCTATCAGGTCGCCCGGCCGCGTCAGCACCCGCAGGGACATCTGCAACGCGTCGACACAACCGTGGGTGATCACCACTTCGGACGGGTCCACCACCACGCCCGCATCGCGCATGCGGATCGCCACTTGGCGGCGCAGCGGTTCGAAACCGGGGCTGAACATGTAGCTGAACGCCCGTGGGCTCTGGAAGCGCGTGACCTTGGCCAGTTGCTGGTGCAGCGCGCGTACAGGCAGGTAGTCCACGCTCGGCACCGCGGCGCCCAACGGAAACACTCCCTCGCGACGCGACTCGCCCAATACCTGTTGAATGATGCTGCTGCGGGTGACCAACCCAGGGCGCTCGACCCGTGCAATATCCGGCGTCGGCGCCGTGAGTGCTGGCGTCTGGTGCACGTAATAACCGGACTGTGGCCGCGCCCGGATCAGCCCCTGGTCTTCCAGGTTGGCATAGGCCTGCAACACCGTCGCGTGGCTGACGTTCAACTGCGAACTCATCTTGCGCACCGAAGGCACGCGCTCGCCCGGTTGATAGACACCGCGCCGGATATCTTCAGCCAGTTGCTGGGCGATACGTTGGTAAAGCAACAGATTGGTCATGACGCAGCACTCGATTTCACGGGTATTTTATTTTTGTGTGAAACATACCGGCACAGTTTAGAAGTGTACGGGGACAGTTGCCACAATAGTCGAGCGCGCGTTGGAGTGACAGTAAAAACTGTGAGGGTGCACACCAAAAAATGTGGGAGGGGGCTTGCCCCCGATGACGTTGGGTCAGCGACAGATTTGCTGACTGATGCACCGCTATCGGGGGCAAGCCCCCTCCCACATTCAGAGCTGCTCCAGGCTACTACCGGGCAGCGCCCAGTTGGCCTTTTTCGTCAGAGAAGACGATTTCAACGCGACGGTTCTGTGCCCTGCCCCGCTCGGAGGCATTGGCCTCCACCGGGTACTGGTCGCCATACCCTTCCACCTGGATGCGTTTTTCGTCGATGCCCAGGTCGACCAGCACATCAGCCACCGACTGCGCGCGGTCGCGGGACAGTTTGAGGTTTTCCTGCTCGCCGCCGGTGTTATCGGCGTAGCCCTCGATACGCACCACACGCTTGGGGTTCAGTTGCAAGAACTGCACGATCTTGAGCACTGTACGGTTGGCCGAGTTCTTCAGCTCGGCGTCACCGGTGTCGAACAGCACATCGCCCAGGGTCATCACCAGGCCACGATCGGTCTGGGTGGTGGTCAGGCTAGCGATCTGTTCTTCAAGCCATTTGCCCTGCTGCTGCACGCTGCTCAGCTTGCTTTCGCGCAAGGCCAGTTGCAGGCGCTGGCGCTCCAGTTCGAGCTTGGCGCCGCGCTCCTGGTTGAGCGCCTGTTCGGTGTGTTCGCGGGCAATGGCGCTATAGCGCTGGCTCAAATAGGCGTAATGCACCACGTCGGCACCGCTGCCCCAGTAGCTGGACATGCGGTCGGCACGGGCCAGGGACTCACCGGCGCGGATCACGTCCTTGGGCGCAAAGCGCAACACATTGGCGTCTTCCTTGACCTTCTGGAAATCATTCCCGGCCTGTTGCAGGGC
This sequence comes from Pseudomonas sp. FW305-3-2-15-C-LB1, assembly GCF_058787615.1. NCBI lineage: Bacteria > Pseudomonadati > Pseudomonadota > Gammaproteobacteria > Pseudomonadales > Pseudomonadaceae > Pseudomonas > Pseudomonas sp. FW305-3-2-15-C-LB1. Next base: position 559,037 of record NZ_JBYSZX010000002.1, read on the forward strand.
CTGTTCGCTGTCGGGATGGCTGGCACAACCGCCCAATACAGCAGTGCCCAACAGCAGCGCACAGCTCAAACCACGGATCATCGGGCTCATTGGGCGTCCCCCAACTGCAGTTGCTTGCGCAGGCGCGTGATGCGGGTGTTGAGCACGTTCAACTGCTCCTGGCTCTTGCGGGTCAACACTTTGGCTTCTGCCAGCCGCGCGTCCAACTCGGCTTGCTCAAAGCGCATGCGTGCATTTTTGTAGGACTGGTCAGCCATGCTCGACTTGGCCCGGGCGAATTTCTCTTCGGCCAGTTTCAGTTCGGGCGATTCATCAGGGTTGGCGCCAACGGCGCTGGCTTGCTCCAGGGCTTGCTGGGTGAGGCGAATTTGTTCATTCGGCGCAGGATCAGCTGCACATCCCGCCAGAGCGACAACGGCGAGGGCCGCGAAAAGAGGTCGAAGAGTCACTGAAAATCCCTACTTTGTTGGGGTGCCGACGGGTTGTTGCAATTGCGCTTTCCAACGTTCCAGATTGCGCTGCAACGCGGCTTCCGTCACACCAGACCCGGGCAATTCTGTCATCTTTTTGGCGAGCTGTCCGCGCAACCACGGATCGTTGCAGGCCGAGTTGTGGGAAATCGCCAGGTACAGGCCCGGCTGATCGACGGGCACGTCACGGGCGATCAGGTCGTTGCTCATGCCCAGGGTCTGCGCCATCGCCATGCCGGAATAGCGTCCCGCGAGGACATAGTCGACCTCTCCCAGCAGCAGCTTCTGGAACGACGGCGTCAGGGACGGCAGGCGTTGCAGGCTCAATTGCTGGCCGGCGAAGGTCTCGAAGGCGGCACTCAAGCGCGCACGTTCCGACACCGCGCCTTTGTGCCCGTGCAGGTCGGCCGCCGTGGTGTAGACCAGCGCCGAATCCTTGCGCGTCCACACCAGGTAGTCGAGCTGCACCAGGGCCGGGTGGATGTAGTCGAGGGTTTCCAGCTCGCCCAGGTTCAGCGGCGCATCGGCGAGGATATCCATGCGCCCGCTGCGCACCTCATCCAGGGCCAGCGGGCGTTTGCCGCCATAGAGCAGGTCGATTTTCAACCCGAGGTCCTTGCCCACCTGTTGCAGCACGTCGGCGGTGGCGCCGATCAGGTGCGTGGGGTCTTGCGGGTCACGCCAGAGCAGGGGCGGCGCGTCCGGGCTGCCGGTGATCACCAGGCGGTCGCATTTGCCGGCGGCCAGCGCCAGGCTCGGCAGCAGTGTGAGGCCCAGCAGTACAGCCCAGGGGCGCAATTCCATGGCGTGTGTCTCCAGCAAGTCAAAAAAAAGCCCGGTCACTAGGACCGGGCTCTTTATAAGTGAAGCGACTGGATTAGACCAGCTTCTCCAACTCAGGGACGGCTTCGAACAAGTCCGCCACCAGGCCGTAATCAGCCACCTGGAAGATCGGTGCTTCTTCGTCCTTGTTGATCGCAACGATCACTTTGGAGTCCTTCATACCGGCCAAGTGCTGGATCGCGCCAGAGATACCGACGGCGATGTACAGCTGTGGCGCAACGATCTTGCCGGTCTGGCCGACCTGCATGTCGTTGGGTACGAAACCTGCGTCGACGGCCGCGCGGGAAGCGCCGACCGCAGCGCCCAGCTTGTCGGCCAGGGCGTACAGGTGCTTGAAGTTGTCACCGTTCTGCATGCCACGGCCGCCCGAAACGACGATCTTGGCAGCGGTCAGCTCAGGACGGTCCGACTTGGCCAGCTCTTCGCCTACAAAGCTGGAGGTGCCAGCGTCGTGGGCAGCGGCGACGGCTTCAACGGCAGCCGAACCACCTTCAGCGGCAACCGGGTCGAAACCGGTGGCACGCACGGTGATGACTTTGACCGAAGCGTTGGACTGTACGGTAGCGATAGCGTTACCGGCATAGATCGGGCGCTTGAAGGTGTCGGCGCTTTCGACCGAGATGATCTCGGAGATCTGGTCAACGTCCAGCTGCGCGGCAACGCGTGGCAGGATGTTTTTGCCGTTGGAGGTGGCGGCAGCCAGGATGTGGCTGTAGCCAGCGCCAAGCTCTGCAACCAGGGGCGCAACGTTTTCCGGCAGTTGGTGAGCGTAGGCCGCGTTGTCGGCGACCAGTACTTTGCTCACGCCAGCGACTTTCGCAGCGGCTTCAGCCACCGCGCCAGCGCCCTGGCCTGCAACCAATACGTGGATATCACCACCGATTTTCGCAGCGGCAGCCACGGTGTTCAGGGTGGCCGGGGCCAGCACTTTGTTGTCGTGTTCTGCGATTACCAAGATAGTCATGGTTAGATTACCTTCGCTTCGTTTTTCAGTTTCTCGACCAGTTCAGCCACCGACTTGACCTTGATGCCCGCGCTGCGTGCAGCCGGTGCTTCAACTTTGACGGTCTTGTTGGTGGAGGCGGTGGAAACGCCCAAAGCTTCCGGAGTCAGCGACTCAAGCGGCTTCTTCTTGGCTTTCATGATGTTTGGCAGGGACGCGTAGCGCGGCTCGTTCAAACGCAGGTCGGTGGTGACGATGGCCGGCAGTTTCAAAGAAACGGTCTGCGCGCCGCCGTCGATTTCACGGGTGACAGCCACGCTGTCGCCGCTTACTTCGACTTTGGAGGCGAAGGTGCCCTGGCCGTAACCGGTCAGCGCAGCCAGCATCTGGCCAGTCTGGTTGTTGTCGCTGTCGATGGCCTGTTTGCCGAGGATAACCAGCTGAGGTTGTTCCTTGTCGACAACGGCTTTGAGCAGCTTGGCCACGGCGAGGGAGGTCAGCTCTTCAGCGGACTCGACCAGGATGGCTCGGTCGGCGCCCAGTGCCAGGGCGGTACGCAGCTGCTCTTGAGCAGTGGCAGGACCGATGGAAACCACGACGATTTCAGTCGCCACGCCTTTCTCTTTCAGGCGTACGGCTTCTTCCACGGCGATTTCGCAGAACGGGTTCATCGACATCTTGACGTTAGCGAGGTCGACGCCGGAATTGTCCGCCTTGACGCGAACTTTCACGTTGTAATCGACAACGCGTTTGACAGCTACAAGAACCTTCATGGATTCCTCGTTACTCTCCGGTGAAAAGAAAGTCGCCTAGGCGAACCTGGCGGTTGATGCTCATCGGCACACAAGGGCACCTCCAAAAACGCAGGCGGCGACCTTGCTCACGGGAAATGATGACCGTTCGTCAGGGGTGACTGAGAGGTCATTCTTTATCGCAGCGTGTAAACTGCGCGCCAATGGTTGGGCACGCGTCACCTGTCTTGCTTTTGGACGTGCTCTTGAAACCTGCTGTCTGCCTACGGTAAGCGCAAAACCGACCGTATATTGACCGGAACGCCTATTCTGGTCAATACGGCAAAATAGCCAGTCATAAGCCGCACCACTGTGATTTATCTAGCCTGCGGGCAATTCAAACAAACGTTTGTATTGGACGCTGCCAGTGGTGTAGATATAATGCGCCACCTAGAGAGAAAGGTGGGTCTTGCCGTTGCCGCAAGACAACACCGAACCTCCACCCATTAGAAAAAAAAGCCTGTTGAGCCTTGAGTAGGAGATAGCCTGTGGAACGCGAATACATGGAATTCGACGTGGTCATCGTCGGCGCTGGCCCGGCGGGACTGTCTGCCGCCTGCCGACTGAAGCAGAAGGCCGCCGAAGCCGGCAAGGAAATCAGCGTCTGCGTGGTCGAGAAAGGCTCCGAAGTCGGCGCGCATATCCTCTCCGGTGCCGTGTTCGAACCCCGCGCCCTGAACGAACTGTTCCCGGACTGGAAAGCACTCGGTGCGCCGCTCAACACTCCGGTGGTGCGCGATGACATCTATGTACTGCGCAGCCCCGAAGCCTCCACCAAGGTCCCTGACTTCTTTGTGCCCAAGACCATGCACAACGAAGGCAACTACATCATTTCCCTGGGCAACCTGTGCCGCTGGCTGGCCCAGCAGGCCGAGAACCTGGGCGTGGAAGTCTACCCAGGCTTCGCCGCCCAGGAAGCGCTGTTCGACGAAAACGGCGTGGTGCGCGGCATCATCACCGGTGACCTCGGCGTCGACCGCGAGGGCAACCCAAAGGAAGGCGTCTACACCCCAGGCATGGAGCTGCGTGGCAAGTACACGCTGTTCGCCGAAGGTTGCCGTGGCCACATCGGCAAGCAACTGATCCAGCGCTTCAACCTGGACAGCGACGCCGACGCCCAGCACTACGGCATCGGCCTCAAGGAAATCTGGGAAATCGACCCGGCCAGGCACCAGCCTGGCCTGGTGGTGCACACCGCCGGCTGGCCGCTGGACATCATGAGCGCCGAGAACACCGGCGGCTCGTTCCTCTATCACCTGGAAAACAACCAGGTGGTGGTCGGCCTGATCGTCGACCTGTCCTACAGCAACACCTTCCTGTCGCCGTTCGATGAGTTCCAGCGCCTCAAGCACCATCCGGTGCTGGCCCAGTACCTCGAAGGCGGCAAGCGCATCAGCTACGGCGCCCGTGCCATCTGCAAAGGCGGCCTGAACTCGCTGCCGAAGATGGTCTTCAAGGGCGGCGCGCTGATCGGTTGCGACCTCGGCACTCTGAACTTCGCCAAGATCAAGGGCAGCCACACCGCGATGAAGTCCGGCATGCTTGCCGCCGACGCCGTGGCCGACCGCCTGTTTGCCGAATCCGAAGGCGGTGATGAACTGACCGCTTACGTCGACAGCTTCAAGTCCAGCTGGCTCTACGAAGAACTGTTCGCCAGCCGCAACTTCGGCCCGGCGATGCACAAGTTAGGCCCGATCATCGGTGCCGGTTTCAACTGGTTCGACCAGAACATCCTGGGCGGCAAGATGCCGTTCACCCTGCACGACACCAAGCCGGACTACGCCTGCCTCAAGCTGGCCAAGGACAGCAAGAAGATCGACTACCCGAAACCCGACGGCAAGCTGAGCTTCGACAAGCTGAGCTCGGTGTTCATCTCCGGTACCAACCATGAAGAAGAACAGCCGTGCCACTTGAAGTTGAAAGACGCGAGCATCCCGATCGGCACCAACCTGCCGCTCTACGATGAACCGGCGCAGCGCTACTGCCCGGCCGGCGTGTATGAAGTGATCACCCAGGAAGACGGCGAGAAGCGCTTCCAGATCAACGCCCAGAACTGCGTGCACTGCAAGACCTGTGACATCAAGGACCCTTCGCAGAACATCACCTGGGTTACGCCGGAAGGCGCGGGTGGGCCGACTTACCCGAATATGTAAGCTCGCGGCTCGAACAAAAAGGCTCCCAAATGGGAGCCTTTTTTATGCTGCGCGCTCTTCGCCGGGATTACGCAGGAAATAGCGTTTATATTCCCGACTGAACTGCGACGTACTCTGATACCCCACGCTATGCGCCGCCTGCGCCACGCCCATGCCGTCCACCAGCAGCAACTGTTGGGCCTTGAGCAGACGCAAACGCTTCAGGTACTGCACCGGCGACAACAACGTGCAGCGCTTGAAGTGCTCATGAAAGGTCGACGCACTCATGTGCGCATACCCCGCCAGCGTCTCGATATTCAGCGGCTCGGCGTAATGGGCATGCAGGTGATTCAACGACGTGGCGATGCGCGAAAACTGCCCCTGCTGTTCCACCAGCGCCCGCAATACATCCGCTTGCGGACCTCGTAAAGCGGTGAACAACACTTCCCGGACCCGCGCCGGCCCCATGATCCGGCTTTCCAGCGGATCGTGCAGACACTCCAATAGCCGTTCGACGGCACCGCGCATCGCATCATCGAGCATCACCGAACTCATCGACTCCAGCGTCTGCGCCGTGGGCGGCGGCCCGGCCTGAATGCCCATGGCCATCACCAATTCGCCCAAGACCACGCGGTCAATGCCCACCGTGACGCCATACAACGGCGCATCGGAGCCCATGGCAAACGTCTCGCACTCGAACGGCACCGGCATGGCCTGGATCAGGTAATGCCCGGCGCCATACTCCAGCGTGCGCGGCCCCAGGTAGGCGACTTTGCTGCCTTGGGCCACGAACATCAGGCTTGGCTCATAGATCTGCGGCCCGCGTGCCACGTCACAACTGGCGCGCAGCACTTGCACACCGGGCAGGTGGGTCGGGGAGAAACCGTCGCAGGGCGTAAGCCCCTCAATCAAGGCAACCAAGGTGGCGTTGGCATCGAGATGGCGGGTCAACAACATGGCAAAAAACTTCGCGAATAAGGGATGAGAACATCATCGCAGGTCTGGCGGCCAATGGATCCAAACCAGGGGCACTCCCGGACGAATAGGCATGAGACTCGGAGCATTTGCCATGTTCGCTCCCAGGGTCGGCGCGCAGAATGCGCCACCTCTACAGTCCAGGCTTTTGCGAGGTTTCCCCATGTACACCGCCATCGGTTATGCCGCCCAGTCGGCCACCACTCCCCTCGCCCCCATGTCCTTCCAGCGCCGCAGCCCGCGCGCCGATGACGTGGCCATCGAGATCCTCTACTGCGGCGTCTGCCACTCCGACATCCACCAGGCTCGCAACGAATGGGGCATCGCCGTATACCCGCTGATGCCGGGCCACGAGATTGTCGGCAAGGTCACTGCCGTTGGTGCCAATGTCACCGCGCACCAAGTCGGCGACCTGGTCGGCGTCGGCTGCATGGTCGACTCGTGCCGTCACTGCGACGCCTGCAAATCGGACCTTGAGCAATACTGCCTCGAAGGCCCGACCATGACCTACGCCACCCCGGACCGCGTAGACGGCAGCAACACCATGGGCGGTTACTCGGACAGCATCGTGGTCAGCGAACACTTCGTGGTGAAGATCCCGGCCAAGCTCGACCTGGCCAGCGCGGCACCGATCCTGTGCGCCGGCATCACCACTTACTCGCCGCTCAAGCACTACGGCGTAAAGGCCGGCGATAAGGTCGGCGTGCTGGGCATGGGTGGCCTGGGCCATATGGGCATCAAGTTCGCCAAGGCGATGGGTGCGGAAGTGACATTGTTCACCCGCTCGGCGAGCAAGGCTGAGGAAGGTCGTCGCCAGGGGGCCGACCATGTGATCGTGTCCACCGATACCGAGCAGATGAACGCCGCCGCCGGCAGTTTCGACTTCCTGCTGGACACCATCCCGGTGCAGCACGACCTGAACCCTTACCTCGACGTGCTGCGCTTTGACGGCGTGCATATCCTGGTGGGCCTGATCGAACCGGTCGACCCGCCCGTCAACGCCGCCAAGCTGGTGCTGGGCCGTAAAGTGCTGGCCGGTTCCTTGATCGGTGGCATTGCCGAAACCCAGGAAGTCCTGGATTTCTGCGCCGAGCACAACATCACCTGCGACATCGAAATGCTCGACATCCGACATATCAACGAAGCCTACAGCCGCATGATCGCCGGCGATGTGAAGTACCGTTTTGTCATCGACATGGCGACCTTGAAGGCCTGATCAGGCCTTAGCGCCCAACTCCGCCGACAGCCGGGCTGCGACCTGTTTGACCACGGGGATCAGCTCGGCCATTTTCTCCAGCGGCATGTAGGGCACGGTACTGGCGATGCTGATGCCGGCGACGATGCGCCGGCTGGCATCGCGCACCGGTGCCGCTACGCAGCGGATCGACGGTTCGTTGTCTTCCAGGTCGAACGCATACCCACCCACCACGTATTCACGCATGCGCTGCTCGAACTGCGCCCAGGATTGTTCCGGGTGCTGCGGCCATTGCAGGCTTTTCCCACCCGCCGGCAGGCTGACGTCGTACAGGCGCTGCCACTCCTCCACCGTGTCATCCAGCAGCAATGCCTTGCCGATCCCGGTCCGCGCCAGCGGCATGCGGTGGCCGACCCGCGAGCGCATTTCCGGGCCATTGCGGCCGGGGTTCTTGTGCAGGTAGAGCACATCGTCGTATTCACGGATGGCCAGGTGGATGGTGTCACCGGTCAGCGCCGACAGCTCATCCAGATACGGAATGGCCAGGGTCACCAGTGGCAGCTCTTCGCGCGCCTGGAACCCCAGTTCGATCAACTTCGGCCCCAACAGGTAACCCACTTGCGGCACCACGCGCAGGTAACGCTCCTCCACCAGGCAACTGGCCAGGCGGTGAGTGGTGCTGCGAGTGGTGCCGATGCGCTTGGCGATCTCTTTCAGATCCCGCGCACCCGCCGCCACGGCCTGCACCACGCCCAGGCCGCGCAACAGGGTCTGGGTGCCAGTGGGGGCGGTATCTTTGACGGGGATGTGGGCGTTTTCCTGCATATCGGGCCTATTAGTGTGAAAGCGGGGGCATTATGGCAAATACCGCCCCTCAATACAGTGGCGATCCAAATGTGGGAGGGGGCTTGCCCCCGATGGCGGCACATCAGAAAAACAGGTATCCACTGACCCACCGCTATCGGGGGCAAGCCCCCTCCCACATTCGAATCTTCATAGGGCTCGGGATCAACGCTGTTTCATGCGGTCGATGATGACCGCCAGCAACAGGATCGAACCACGGATGACGTACTGGTAGAAGGTGTCGATGTTCTTCAGGTTCATCGCATTCTCGATGATCGCCAAAATCAACACCCCGGCAATCACATGGCGGATCATGCCGATGCCGCCACTCAACGACACCCCGCCCAATACACACGCCGAGATCACGGTCAGCTCGAACCCTTGCCCAATCATCGGCTGGCCCGAGGTCATGCGCGAGGCGAGAATCACCCCGGCCAGGGCGCCGATCAAGCCGTGCACGGCAAAGATGATGATCTTGGTGCGATCGACGTTCACCCCGGCCAGCAATGCCGCTTCCTGGTTACCACCGATGGCCATGGTGTTGCGCCCGTAGGTGGTGTAGTTGAGCAGCCAGCCGAAGAACACAAAGCACAGCACGGTGATGATGATCGGCACCGGCACGCCCATCAGCTGGCCGTTGCCGAACACGAAGAAGCCCTCATCCATCACCCCCACCGCTTTGCCGTTGGAGAAGATGTAGGCCAGGCCGCGCACGATCTGCATGGTCGCCAACGTCGCGATCAATGCATTAATGCGCAGCTTGGCGATGACGATGCCGTTGATCAGCCCCACCACCAGGCCCATGGCCAACGCTGCCGACACACCGAGCACCACGCTGTCAGTGTCGCGGATCACGATGCCCGCGACCACGCCGGCACACGCAATCACCGAGCCCACCGACAAGTCGAAATGCCCGGAGGCCAGGCAGAACAACATGGTGCACGCGGCAATGCCTACGGTGGAAATCGCCAGGCCCAGCCCACGCATGTTCAGCGGTGAAAGGAAGTTGTCGATAAACAACGCGCTGAGCACAAAGATGCTCAACGCGGCGAGCAGCATCACCCAGTCATCGAGGAATTTGCGCTGGTTGAAACCCGGCCAGAAGCCCTTTGCAGTTTTTACCTCGGACATCATTCACCTCGAATTCTTCAAGCCCGCGAACGCGGGAGAGCCAGTTGCAACAGCCGTGCTTCATCCGCCTGGTCGCGGGTGAGTTCGCCGGTCAGGGCGCCTTCGCTCATCACCAGGATACGGTCGGAAATCCCCATCACTTCCATCAGGTCGCTGGACACCACAATCACCGCAATGCCGCTGGCCGCCAGGTTATGGATAATCTGGTAGATCTCCGACTTGGCGCCGATATCGATGCCTCGCGTTGGCTCATCCAGCAGCAGCACTTTCATCGGCATCGACAGCCATCGGCCGAGAATGGCCTTCTGCTGATTGCCACCGGACAGGTACATGATTTTCTGTTCGGCGTTCGGCGTCTTGACCTTCATGCTTTTGATTTGCCGGTCGGCGTTGGCCTTTTCCCAACCGTCGCGCAGCAGCCAGCCGAACGCAGAGTGGGCGCCACGCGCACTGATATTGATGTTCTCGGCGACGCTGGATAGCGGAATGATGCCTTCCTTCTTGCGGTCCTCCGGGCACAGCAGCACCCCGGCGGCGATGGCATCGCGGGGTGAATGCAGCTGCAGTGGTTGCCCGCAGAGCTCCAGGAGTCCTGCGGTGCTGCGGGTCAAACCACTCAGCAGCCGAAACAGCTCCGTGCGCCCTGCCCCGACCAGGCCGAACAGGCCGAGAATCTCGCCCTTGTGTACCTGAAGGCTGACCGGCTCACGCAGGCCCGGGCCAAGCAAGCCCTCGACCTTCAGCGCCACCTCGCCCTGTTCACGCGGGCGGTAGTCGTAAATGTCCTGGATATCGCGACCCACCATGCACGTCACCAATTGATCGTGGGTCAGCGTGCTCATGTCATCGAAAGTACGCACGTAGCGACCGTCCTTGAACACCGTGACGGCGTTGCAGATGCGGAACACTTCTTCCATGCGGTGGGACACGTAGAGCACCACTTTGCCTTCGTCACGCAGGCGCGTGATGATCGCCATCAGGCGGTCGATCTCCCGCGCCGACAGGCTGCTGGTGGGTTCGTCAAAGGCAATCACATGGGCGCCACGGGACAGCGCCTTGGCGATTTCCACCAGTTGGCGTTGCCCAAGGGAAAGCCGACCGAGCTTCTCATCCGGATCGATTTCATCCGCCAGCCCCTTGAGGCAGGCCAACGCTTGCTTGCGCAACCGGCGGCGGTTGACCACCCCGAAGCGCGTCGGCAAATGCCCAAGGAACAGGTTCTCGGCCACCGTCATTTCCGGCACCAGGTGCAGCTCCTGGTGGATCACCGCCACGCCGCTGGCAATGCTGTCGGCGGCGTTTCGGAAGGCCATGGTCTGCGCGCCGATCTGCAGTGAGCCGCTGCTGGGCAGGTAGGCGCCGCCAAGGATTTTCAGCAGCGTCGACTTGCCCGCACCGTTCTCGCCCATCAACGCATGCACCTCGCGCGGCCGCGCTTCAAAGCTGATCTGCGCCAGGGCTTTCACACCGGGAAACTCCTTGCCGATGCCGTTGAAACGCAAGGCCGCGCCGGTCATTTCCACAGCCCGATCTTGGTCAGCTCTGCCTGGAAGTTGGCGCGGGTGATCAGCGTCACTTCGTCCATCGCCGTGTATTTCGCAGGCTCCTTGCCGGTGGTGACCCACTCGTACATCGCCAGCGCGGTGTTGTAACCCTCGATATGCGGGCTGGGCAGCATGGAGCCGAAGAAACCGCTTTCAGCCTTTTTCAACTCGCCGATGGCGTCGGTGCCATTGATGCCGATGCCGATCACGTTGGCCGCCTTGAAGCCGGCGCTTTCGGTGGCGCGTACGCCGCCCAGCACGGTGTTGTCGTTCATGCCGCCGATGATCAGGTTTTTCGCGCCTGCAGGCAGTTTGACCAAGGCCGAGTTGGTCGCGTCCATGCTGCCGGGAACGTCGAGGGTCTTGAGTGCGGCGGTCAGGATATGGTCTTTGGGTAGGCCGGCGTCTTCCAGGGATTTGATCGAACCATCGGTGCGCTTCTTGCCGGTGTCGAGTTCGTTATAGGTGTTGATCACCGCGTAGGTGTCCTTCCAATCCCAGCCGCGTTTTTTCGCCTCCTCCGCCATCGCGGTGCCCTGCTTCTGGCCCACTTCAAAGGCCGCCATGCCCAGGTACGGCACGTCTTCCATGAAGTTGCCCTTGGCGTCGACAAAGCGGTCATCCACAGCCATGACTTTCAAGCCATTGACCTTGGCCTTGGCCACGATGGCCGGGCCGAGGGACACGTCCGGCGGGCAGATCACAAAGCCCTTGGCACCGTTGGCGGCCAGGCTGTCGATGGCCGAGAGCGTTTTTTCACCATCGGGCACGGCGATCTTGATCACGGTAAAGCCGTGTTCTTTGCCGGCTTTTTCGGCGAAGGCCCATTCGGTCTGGAACCAGGGCTCTTCGGCCTGCTTGACCAGGAAGCCGATCTTCACTTCTTCGGCCGATGCAAAGCCACTGAAGGCAAGGGCGAGCGCGAGGGTGCCTAGAGTCTTCTTGAACATGAACCACCTCTTTCTTGTTATTGGAAAACGCGTTAGTCGTGGTACATCACAGACCGCCCGCCATCGATCATCAGGCAGGTGGCGTTGATAAAAGGCGCCTCGTCGGTCGCCAGAAACAGCGCAGTCATCGCCACCTCGATCGGCTGGCCGATGCGCTTGGGCGGGTGCAGGTCGAACGCACGCTGGCGCTCGGCGTGGGGGTCGGGGAAACCGTTCCAGTAGTCGACATTGAGTTGGGTTTCGATGTAGCCCGGCGCGATGGCATTCACACGGATGCCCTTGGGCGCGTATTCGATGCCGAGGGCGCGGGTCAGGCCAAGCAGGCCATGCTTGGCCACGGGATAGGGGAAGCAGCCGGGGATGATGTGGCTGGAATGGGTGGAGGCAATGTTGATGATGTTGCCGATGCCCTGCTCGATCATGTGCGGCAGCACCGTGCGGCAGCCGTACCAGGCGCCGTCGAGGTCGATGGCGAAGCAGCGGCGCCAGTCTTCGTCGGTCATCTCCAGCGGGTCGCGGAACACATTGACCCCGGCGCAATTGACCAGCACATCCACCCGGCCGAAGCGCTCGATGGCCACATTGACCAGCGCCTGCCATTGCTCCCTGGACGTGATATCGACCGGTTGCGCGTAGATCTCGGCGCCGCGTTCACGCCAGTGGGCCGCGACGTTCTCGACCTTTTCACCCTGGATATCGGCGATGACCAGCTTCGCCTGCTGCGCCTGGAAACACGCGACGATCGCCTCGCCAATGCCCTGGGCGGCACCGGTGATGATCACCACTTTGCCTTTGAGCCGCTCGCCGTAGATGGGCTCGGGCACGGCGGGGAGTGACAACGGTTGTGCCTGCATCGCTTCACCTGTTTTATTTTTGGTAGTGAGTGCTGATGCAGCCGACTATAAACCCATCTTTTGAAACATCTCAATATATAAATTTGCATCCCATATAGTGAGCAAAACACAAAAAAATGTGGGAGTAGGCAAGCCCCTCCCACATTTTGATTTTCAGCTAGCCCAAGGCGAAATCACGCAGCGCATCGCCTTCCATGCGGTAACGCACCCACTCTTCCTGCGGCTGGGCGCCGATGGATTTATAGAAGGCAATCGCCGGTTCGTTCCAGTCCAGCACGCTCCACTCGAAGCGACCGCAACCGTTGTCGAACGCGATCTTCGCCAGGTGGCGCAAGAGCTTTTTGCCTGCGCCGCCACCGCGTTGCTCCGGGTTGATGTACAGGTCTTCCAGGTACAGGCAGTTGCTGCCCAGCCAGGTGGAATAGCTGAAAAAGAACACCGCAAAACCAATCGGCAAGCCATCGCGCAAACAGATCAGGCCATGGGCGGTCGCCCCTTCGCTGAACAGGCTGCGCTCGATGTCCACCACACTGGCGATCACTTCATGCCGGGCCTTCTCATACTCGGCAAGCTCGGTGATGAAAGTCAGGATCTGCGCAGCATCGCTGGGCACGGCGGGGCGAATCTCGATGGTCATGGGTGAGCCTTGGCAATTTCAAAGCACACATACTAAGGCGCTTTCGTGACGAGTTGCAGCGCATTTTCGTGGTCACTGGCACACAAAATCTTACAGGTGACACAAGACCGTTCGTCGCCATCAAGGCACGAACGCAGAATACCGGCGGACCAATAGAGGGTAAGGACATTCATCATATGGAGACACCCTCATGAAGCATTCCAAGTTTGCTGCCCTCGCCCTGGCTGGCCTGTTGTCTTCGGTTTCGCTGAGCGGTTTTGCAGCCACCTCCTCTACCGGCCCGACCAATCCGGACGCCACCACCGAGTCCCAGAAATCCATGGGCACCGGCCTGGACACCAATGGCGGCGCAGTCATTGACAATACCAATGCCGCCGACCCGCACACCCAGGGTCATGACACTCAACGCCAGGCGCCAGCCGCCGTCGGCAACGGCAAAATGGGTCCATCGGTCAATGAACCCAAGATCAATAAGGGCGATGACTCGAACCTGCCCGGCGCTCCGAAACAACCTGCGCCCTGATCCAACCAACGCCTGACGAACACCCGATCATTTCCCAGTGAAGAGGTACGCATGAACGTCGACAAAGACCTTGAAAAAGAAGTCCTGACCCGCCTGCTGCACGCTCACCCTCAAGGGCTGGGCAAGGAGGTGTTGGATAACTACCGCGGAGAAAAAGTCGTCGCCAGTGCGTTGGCGTTCCTGCAGGATCGCGGCCTGATCAAGGATGGGCATGTGACCACCGACGCCGCCGGTGAGTATGCGTTGAACCTGCCGATCAAGCTGACGGCGTCGGGTGTGGATGAGGCGCGCAAGCTGGAGTCTGAAACGAGCCAGTAGCCTCAAATATGGAGGGGGCTTGCCCCCTCCACATTTTTTGACCCACCCTATTCCCGCAGCAAGGCATCGACTTCTGCGCTGCCAGGCGATGTAGCCGGCCCCCAGCGTGTCACGGCCAGCGCTGCTGCTGCGTTCGCCCGACGCGCTGCCCGGGCAGGTGCCAAGCCATCGGCCAACCCTGCAATAAACACCCCGGCATGGGCATCCCCTGCGCCATTGCTGTCCACCGCCGTCACCTTGAACCCCGGCACATGCTCCGCTTGGCCATTGCGGCTCACCCAGCAGCCATTCGGCCCATCCCGCACCACCAGCAAGGCACCGCTAGGCAGATGACGATTCAGGTCGACCAGCGCCTCCGCAACCGTTTCCGCCCCGGTAAACGCCAATGCTTCAGGGCCATTACTGGTCCAGATATCGATACGCGGCAACAGCGCCACCATCAGCGCCGAATCCGGTGCCTTCACCAACGGACCCGGGTCGAACACCACCTGGATATCGCGAGGCAGGGCCAGTAACCAGTCGAGCAGAGCCTGCGCCTTGCCTTCCAGCAACAGGCTGTAGCCACTCACATACACATAATCGTCCGCCTGTGGAACCACCCGCGCCAGGTCGTCGGCGCTCAACTCGCCTTCAGCACCGATATGGGAAATGAACGTGCGCTCGGTGGTGGCCTCGGTCAGCGATACACACAGACCGGTATCTTTATCCGTGCTGGCGGCTTGGGCGATTTCGACACCTTCCGCCTGCATCGCCGCGCGTGCCAGGTCGCCGAAGCGCCCGTTGCCGTGACGGCCCAGGTAGACCACCGCCAGCCCATTGCGCCGTGCGGCCGCCATCACATTGAAACCACCGCCGGCTTCGAAACTGGCCGATTGCGCCAGCACGTCGCCACCGGTTGCGGGCAAGGTATCGAGGGCCATGACCAGGTCGACGATGACCTGGCCGGTGTGCAGCAATCTAGACATTAGGGCTCTCGACTAAAGCCGGGCGACGGTCAGCCGCACCGCCCAGCACCGCATAAATCCCGCCGGCCACCAGGAAGGTGACGATCCAGCCCAGGCCGTTGTGGCCCAGCCACGAGTCGGACAAAGGCCCGGCGAACCAGATGTTCTCGGCGGTGGTGCCAATGGTGGTGAAGCTGAAGCCCAGCACGATCGCCACGGCCCAGGCACCGAAGGCACGCCATTCCACACCGCCGCCATACCAGTAGGCGCTGCTTGGGCTCACGTCCAGCAGGTCCTTGGCGCTGTAGTAGTGACGGTGGATCAGGTCGACCACAAAGATGCCGACCCATGCCGTGATCGGCACCGCCAGCAAAGAGATGAACGTGATGAACGGGCCGTAGAAACTGTCGGCGATCAGCATGAAGTAGATGGAGCCGGCGAAGATCGCCACGATGTCGACGATCACCGCATGCACGCGCTTGACCTTCAAACCGAGGGTCAGGGTGGTGAGGCCCGCCGAGTACACCGACAGGTTGTTGGACAGCAGTAACCCGCCAAACGCGGTGATCAGGTACGGCACGGCCATCCAGGTCGGCAGCATGTCGCGGATCGCGACGATCGGGTCGGTGGCCGAAGCCAGGTCATTGTTGCCCACCGACAACAGGCCGCCGAGGGTGATCAACAGCACCAGCGGAATGCCCGCACCGAACGCCGCCGACGCCACCAGGCGCACCGCCTTGACGCTGCGGTGCTGGTAGCGCGACATGTCCGCGCCGGCGTTGGCCCAGCCGATACCCGTGCCAGCGGCCATGGTGCCGATGCCGATGATCATCGCGCTCAAGGGTGCCGGGGTAGCGTTGAACACCGCGCTCCAGTCGATCGTGGCGCAGAGGAAGCCGCCGACCAGGATGTTCAACGCGCCGAACACGTAGGTGGCCCACTTCTGGATCACCAGCAAGGTGGCGTGGCCCAGCCCGGATACCGACAAGGTCAGCAGCACGAAGATGGCGATAAAGACCAGGGTGAGCACCGGTGCGCTTTTGGCTTCGACCGGCGAGCCGAACAGGATCGAGCACAACGACAGCAGCACAAAGGCCGCCGTGGTGGTGTTGACGGTTTCCCAGCCCAGGCGCGACATCAGCGACACCAGGGTCGGGCCGATATTGCCGCGCACACCGAAGATGGCACGGGACAGCGTCAGGCTGGGCGCACGGCCGCGACGGCCGGCAATTGAGATGATGCCGACCACCGCAAAGGAGCCGGCGGCGCCGAGGATCGCCACGATGATGGCCTGCCAGATCGCCAGGCCGCGAAACGCGACCAGCGTGGCGCCGAGCGGCAAGCCGAGGATGCTGATATTGGCCGCGAACCACACCCAGAACAGTTGCAGCGGGTGGCCGTTGCACTCGCCTTCCGGGACCGGTTCGATGCCGCGTGTTTCCAATTGCCCGGCGCTCTGGCCAGAAGATGTGCTGCTCATGAGGGGGTGCTCCAAGTGCCTGTATTGTTGTGGTTGTGGCAGGTATACAAAGCGAATCTTCCGGTCGTCCTGACTCAGCGCATTTTCAACAGCTCTTGAACCAGCGATTGCAGATCCAGGCCATTGACCTGCTTGACCTGTTCGATCATCGCCTCGGGCCAGCACTGCATGCCCAGGCACGCGCCGAGCATGGCGCCGAGAATCGCCGCGATGGTGTCAGTGTCGCCGCCAAGGCTGGCTGCCAGGCACAACGCCTCGAAGGCATTCATCTCGCCCACCGCCACTTGCTGGGCCAGGGCGAACGACACCACCACCGACTCCTGGGACGCGACGGAGGTGCCGATCAATTCGTACAACAGGTCCGCGAACAGGGCCTTGTCACCGCTGCCGACGCTCAAGGTCCGCGCCCAGCTGATGCGCGTGGAAATCCGCCCACCAGCGATCCAGTGACCATGGCCTTCGGCCTGCTGGGCAACCTGGGTGCCGATGTTCAACGCTTCGCCCAGGTCCACGCCGTTGATGCCGGCCGACACCACCGCCGCCACCGCCGCCGCGCTGGAAATACCCAGGGTGGTGTTGTGGGTGACCTGGCAGGCCTGGATCACCGCCTGGATAAACTGCGCCGGGTCGCTGACATCGGCGGCAATCCCCACTGGCGTGATGCGCATCGCGGCGCCGTTGGTGGTGCCGTAGCGGCCGGATTCTTCCGGGGTGTGGCCGGCGAGGATCATGTCGATCGCACGCTTGGTGGAGGGGCCGAGCAAATCCTGCGAGCCCTTGGCACGCATCACCGCTTCCCAGTCGATCAGGCGCTGGGCAAGCACAGTGGGTTCGATCTTGCCTCGGCCTTCCACCAGCAACTCGCCCACCAGGATGGCCTGTTCGGTGTCATCGGTGATGGAGCCGGCGGGCATGTTCGGTGCGATGGGCTGGTCGGCATCGGCGTTTTCCAGGCCGGTGATGGCACCGAAACGCGCACGCACCTGTTCGCGGCTCAAGGACTGGGTCGGCATGCCCAGGGCATCGCCCAAGGCCAGGCCGTAGAACGCGCCGAGGGCGCGATTGAGCGGGGTCATTTCGAGTTTCCAAATTGCAGGTGCAGGCGAAAGTGCAGAGGGTCGAGCAAGCTTTCGACATACTCCATGAAACGTTCGCGACGGTCGTAGGTGGTACGCGAAGCCTTGAGGAACACCGTGCCGGCTGGGCGGCCAAGCAACTCGGCATCTTCATCGCTGAGGGGCTCGGCACCGATCCATTGGTCCCCTTCGGCGCCGACATATCCGTAGGCAGCCAGGGTGATGGTCAGGGAATTATCGATCAGGCCTACTCTTGGCAGGCCCTCCAGGCCTCCGGAAGCGGGCATCAGCGAGCGTTCCAGGGACACGGCAGTGCCATAGGTAGTGCGACGGCGGCGGTCGAGGGCAATGAATTGGTCGCTGCCGAAACGGCTGAGCAGGTCCGGGCGGGTCACCGCTTCCAGGCGCAGGATATCGGTGTTGACCTTCGCACCGGTGTCCGCCAGGGCCTGGGCCCAGCCACTGCGCTGGTCGAGCACCATGCCGTCAAAGGTCACGATGGAGCCGACGCCGCTCTGGGTCGCGATGTAGTTGCGCCGCTTGAGTTCGGCCAGGGCCTCGCGCAGGGTGCCGCGGCTGACCGCGAACTCCTCGGCCAATTGGTGCTCGCCCGGCAGCAGGAAACCGTCGGCCATCACCCCACCCTCGATACGGCGGATGAGCTCGTCGACGACGCGTTTTTTCTTATCAAATCGAACATGTCTAATCATGTACAAATTGATAACGCAAAGCGCCCATGTGCAGCAAGCGAATTATTTCAGGGAGATGATAAAACCGGCTTCAGGGCTCCAGGCCAATAGGGAAAAACTCGCCTGCGCTCCAGACGCCCAGCCAATTCTGACCGTTGATCGGACGGCTCACTGCCAACTCCACCAACTGGTAGAACGCATTGCGGTGCACCAGGGCTTCGAGGTTGCTGCGCACTCGCAGATAGGGTGCAGGCTCCTGGGTCACAGGATCGATCACCACCCGCAGCGGGTGTTTGAGGCCGGCTTCGACCTGGTCATCGACGTTGGTGGTGAAGCGAAGCACCTGGCTTTCGCCCTGCCCTTCGACTTCCAGGGTAATGGCGACAAACGGTGCATCATCGACGGTGATGCCGACTTTTTCCACGGGGGTAATCAGAAAGTAATCATCGCCATCGCGACGGATGATGTTGGAGAACAGCTTGACCATCGGCTTGCGCCCGATCGGCGTGCCTTGATAGAACCAGGTGCCATCACGGGCGATGCGCATGTCGATCTGGCCGCAGAAGTCCGGGTTCCACAGGTGCACCGGGGCCGGCCCCTTGCCCTTGGGCAACTGGGCCAACAGGTCGTTGGCCTTGGCGGAATCGGTCATGGGGTTCTCCTGGGTCTTATGGATTGCTCATCCCCAACAGGCCGCGGGCGTACTGCGCCAGGGGGCGGGCAATCAGATCTTCTGGCTTGTTGTCGTGAAACGTCAGTAAACCGCCACGACTGCGTATACGTGCAGTATCAATCAAATACTGGGTGCTGGTCTCGATCAACATGATCTGGATGACGCCGCTGTCCAGGCCGACGCGGTCGAGGGCTTCCTGGTCGGCCCATTCATCCGCGTTGCCGATGCGGTCATCCGCCTTGGCGAAACGGCAGTACAGCAGGTAGTGAGCCCCCGCCGCACGGGCTTCGGCCATGGCCTGCTCCAGGCCTTCAGGCTGACGGGCGCGGCGCACCATGGGGAAGTACTCGACAAAGCCATTGAAGGCTTCTTCGGCCACCACGTTCGGCCGCGGGTAGGCACTGCCCGGCGGCACAAAGGCGCCCTGGGCGATAAAGACAAAGGAGTCCGGCTGTATGCGTACCGAGGCGGTACGGCGGGTATCGCTGTGGTCCAGCAAACCGGCGTCGCTCATCTGATAGCGGGTGCCTTCGGCCATATCGCTGACGGTCATGCAGCCACTCAGCGTCAACGACGCCAGCAACAAAACCACACTACGCATCCTAATCCTCCAGAAGCCGGTGACGGAAAACCGGCGAATGGGCGTGTGATGCAGGTTTTGCGCCATTTGGAAGCAACCTATAACAAATGTGGGAGGAGCTTGCCCCTTCCCACAGTTGGTTGTGTGCTGGCTTGGCGGGTTGGTTAGCCGCCGATGATTTTCATGATGGTGGCGCCGCCAGAAAAAGCCACCTCCTGCTTGTCACCCAACGCCTTCATCAACAGCCCCTGCAAGGCCGGGAGTGCTTGATGGCGCGGCTTGTCCAGCAGGTCGCCGACGTAGTGACGGTTACTCGACGACAGGCAGCCATGCAACCAACCCGTGGACGACAAGCGCAACCGTGAGCAGGTGCGGCAGAACGGTACGCTTTCGTTGGCGATCACACCAAAGAAGCCTTTACCGGGGATTTCGTAGCGTACGGCAGTGGCATCCACAGGCGCATTGGCTTGCAGGTATTCATGCTGCTCACCGATCAAACCCAGCAGTTGTTGCAGGCTGACAAACTGCTGCAGGAACGCGTTGGAGTCCTTGGCCAGGTGGCCCATGCGCATCAATTCGATAAAGCGCAGCTCGTAGCCACGCTCCAGGCAATAGTCGAGCAGCGGCATGACCTGGTCGAGGTTCTGGCCGCGTAACGGCACCATATTGACCTTGATCTTGATGCCGGCAGCGCGGGCCTGGTCCATGCCGTCGAGCACAGTGGCCAGGTCGCCACCACGGGCAATGCCGCGGAAGGCATCTGCGTCGAGGGTATCGAGGGACACGTTGATGCGCTTGATCCCGGCCTCCACCAGCAACGGCAGCTTGCGCGCCAGCAATTGGCCGTTGGTCGTCAGGCTGATATCGCTGAGCCCCATCCCCCCCACGGCGCCCATGAACGCTTCCAGCTTGGGGCTGACCAGCGGCTCGCCGCCGGTGATGCGCAGGCGGTCGATGCCCGCCGCTTCGATCAGGTATTCCACACCACGGGCCATGGCCTCGGCGGAGAGTTCGTCCTGGGCAGCCACCAGCCGCTTGCCGTTAGGCACGCAGTAGGTACACGCGTAATTGCAGGCTGAGGTCAGGCTGATCCGCAAATTGCGAAAACGCCTGCCTTGACGATCAACGATCATGGATCACTCCGGCAGAGGATGATTCGGGCGCGCTAAAAGCTGACTGATAAATCAGCTTTTAGCAAGAGTCCATGCCTGAGTATATTCCTGGGGTACTACGCGTGGCAGCAAATCATTACGTGGCAGGCGTTTCTGCCGGTGGCTGCTCACTGCTGTGCTTGCGCTTGTTGCCCATGCGCACGCCGATATCCATCAAAAACTGGAAGAAACCTTCCTGGTCTTCCAGCACGTTGCTCCAGAACGGCGAGTGGTACAGCGCCACGGCACCGTGGACCAAGGCCCAGGCGGCGCAGTAGTGGAAATACGGCGGCACATCTTCGAGCTTGCCTTCGCTGATGCGCCCCTTGATCAGCAGAGTCAGGCGTTCGAAGTTCGAGGCGCGGATCTTGTGCAGTTCCTCGACCATCTCCGGCACCTGGTGGCCCTTGACCACCTTCTCTTCCAGCCGGTCGAACAGGCGATAGCGCTGCGGGTCACGCATGCGGAACTCGAAGTAGGCACGGGACAGGGCTTCCTTGTCCTTGTCGACATCGGCCGAGTGCAGCAACTCGTTCAAGTCGCGCTCATAGTCGAGCATCAGGCGCAGGTAGATCTCGGCCTTGGACTTGAAGTGCTTGTAGATCGTGCCTTTGCCGATACCCACGGCATCCGCGATCATCTCGACGGTGACGCTGTCTTCACCTTGTTCAAGGAACAGCTTGAGTGCGGTGTCGAGAATTTCCTGCTCACGGCGGCGAAACTCACGGACCTTACGGGGTTCTTTGTGCATGAGGAAGAGGTCTGCAAAGGTCGGATTAGGGAGGGTTGCGCAGGGCCACGGATACGTGGCGATACGATTTACCCGGTGCGAGGGATTATCCCGACTGAACGGTCGTTGGGCAATGTCTATGTGAACCCGGAATGCACTTTACTTTCAGCACGCCAACGTTTTCATTGATATCAGTCAGAAATAATACGCAACAACTGCACCCGTGCACCGGTCTGATGAGAACTCAAGCGAAGCGCGCGTATTCCAAATCTGTTTAAAAAACGATCAGCCGCGACTGGACTGAATCGGATACTGATCAATACTTGAACTGTCGACGTGACATCTCCCCCAAGTGAAGCGCCGACCTGGGTACCAACGGACCGCGTACCCTTGTTTTACTCCTAATGGTCTTAACCCGGATTCACCCCCCAGAACCCGGGTTTTTTTTGCCTGCGATTTGACCCTCGCGTTAAGAAGCGACGTGGGCCAGTGGGAAAAGGCGCTTGAAGTTTTCGGTAGTCTGCTCGGCAAAACGCTCGTAGGACTCACCGCGCAGCATCGCCAGGTAATCCGCCACGTCGCGCACATACTCCGGCAGGTTCGGCTTGCCGCGATGGGGGATGGGAGCCAGGTAGGGGGAATCGGTTTCCACCAGCAGGCGGTCGGCGGGCACCTGGCGTGCGACATCACGCAGGGCGTCGGCGTTGCGGAAGGTGACGATACCCGACAGCGAAATATAGAACCCCAGGTCCAGCGCCGCCTTGGCCATGTCCCAGTCTTCGGTAAAGCAATGCAACACGCCAGCCTGGGGCAATGCCGCTTCGCGCAGCAGGGTCAGGGTGTCGGCACGGGCGCCACGGGTGTGGACGATCACCGGTTTGCCGGTCTGCCGGGCGGCTTGCAGGTGCAGGCGGAACGAAGCCTGCTGCAACTCGGCGGCTTCGGGTTCGTAGTGGTAATCCAGGCCGGTTTCGCCAATGGCCACCACGCGCGGGTGATTGAGTTCACCCAGCAGCCAGTCGAGTGCCGGGGCTTCACCGGGCTTGAGGTCCAGCGGGTGGATGCCCACCGAGCAATCCACATCGGCATAACGCTCGGCCAGGGATTTGACGTCCGCTGCATTCTCCGCGCTGACGCCGATGCACAGGAAGTGCCCTACCCCACGCTGGCGTGCGGCGTCGAGGGCAGCGTCAAGGGAACCGCCGTGCTGGGCCAGGTCGAGGCGGTCAAGGTGGCAGTGGGAATCTACAATCATAGGAGTCTACAACTTCAGTCACGAAAAGTGTCTGGCCGACGATACACCCGCCGACCACGGAAATTAACGGCGTCCGAGCAAACCGACCCATTGCACCAGCAACGCTTCAAGCAGCAGCACGCGGTTGAGGTTGGCCTTGCCGAGCACCTTCTGGCGCTGGGCGAGGATCCAGTCCTGGATCGCCAGCACCTTGTCCTGGGCACTTTTCTGCGCCAGGTACTGCACCACCTTGCGCATATCCGGCAGGCCCAGACCGTTTTCATCCTGGGTCAGCTGGTAGCGCAGGATCAGGCTTGACCAGTCGCAGAACCAGTCGAACAGCAACAGCAGGGGGATGTCCTTCCAGGCGCTTTCTGCCAGCTGGGTGGCGGACACTTCCTGCTTGATCAGTTTCTTGACCCCCTCCACCACCAGCGCCCGTTGTTCACGCACGCCCTGGACCTGCAGCTTCACCGCCGCCAACGGCGAACCGGCGGCCAGGGTCAGCAACTCGACCCGTTCGTCCTGGGAGCACTCCGGCAACGCCTGTGCCAGCCACGCAAGACTCATGGCCTCGCTTGGCAGCGGGCACGCCTGCTGCACGCAGCGGCTGCGGATGGTCGGCAGCAAACGGCTGGACTGGTGACTCACCAGCAACAACACCGTATCGCCGGACGGCTCCTCCAGGCTTTTGAGCAAGGCGTTGGCAGCATTGATGTTCATCGCCTCCACCGGCTCGATCAGCACCACCTTGCGTCCGCCCATCTGTGCGGTCTGCACCACGAAGCTGACCAGGTCGCGCACCTGGTCGACCTTGATTGCCTTGTCGGCTTCCTCGGGCTCCAGCAGGTAGTTATCCGGGTGGCTGCCAGCCTTGAGCAGCAGGCAGGATTTGCACTCGCCGCAGGCCTCAAGATTGATCGGGCGCTGGCACAGCAGGCTTGCCATCAGGCGCTCGGCCAACGCTCGCTTGCCGATCCCCACCGGCCCATGCAACAGGTAGGCGTGGGCGTGCTGGGCACGGCCGGCCAGTTGTTGCCACAGGCTGTCCTGCCACGGGTAGGCTTCAGCCACGGGCGCGCTCCAGCAGTTCGGGTAGCAGCGCGTCGATGGCCTGCTGCACCTGCGCCAGCGGCTGGGCTGCATCCAGCAGGGAGTACCGTGCAGGCTCCGCCTTGGCAAGTGTGAGGAATGCACTGCGTACCGCGTTGAAGAACCCATCGCCTTCCAGCTCGAAGCGATCCAGGCGGCCACGGGCGCTGGCACGGGCCATGCCGACTTCCACCGGCAGATCGAACAGCAAGGTCAGGTCAGGGCGCAAGTCGCCTTGGACAAAGGTTTCCAGGGTGGCGATGCGCTCCACGGACAAGCCCCGACCGCCGCCCTGGTAGGCGTAGGTGGAATCGGTGAAACGGTCACAAATCACCACGGCACCACGGGCCAGAGCCGGACGGATCACCTCGGCCAGGTGCTGGGCACGGGCGGCGAACACCAGCAGCAGCTCGGTGTCCGGGTTCATCTGCTCGTCACCCGGCGCCAGCAGCACTTCGCGGATACGCTCGGCCAGCGGCGTGCCACCGGGCTCACGGGTCAACACCACCTCGATGCCTTCGCTGCGCAAGCGCTCGGCCAGGTAATCGCGGTTGGTGCTTTTGCCGGCGCCTTCGGGGCCTTCCAGGGTAATAAACAAGCCAGTCACAGGCAGTCCTTAGTCAGAATTATTGCGGGCTTTGCGGCGCGGTAGCGTCCGGAGCAGGGTCGGCCGGCTTTTCTACCGGCGCCTCGGCAGGCACATCCGCCGGTGGCGTTGCGTCTTCGGCAGGCTTCACCACCGGCGCCGGGCTGGAGCGGTAATCGGCGCGTCGCTTGAGTTGGAACTCACGCACGGCGGCATTATGCGCATCCAGGTTATCCGAGAAAATGTGGCTGCCATCGCCACGGGCAACGAAATACAGGCTGCTGCCCGGCACCGGGTTCAGCGCGGCATGGATCGCCTCGCGGCCGACCATGGCAATGGGCGTCGGCGGCAGGCCGGCGACCATGTAGGTGTTGTAGGGATTGGCTTCCTTGAGGTGCGCGCGGGTCAACTTGCCGTTGTAGCGTTCACCCAGGCCGTAGATCACCGTCGGGTCGGTCTGCAGCAGCATGCCGACCTTCAGGCGCCGCACAAATACCCCGGCAATCTGCCCACGCTCTTCAGGCACGCCCGTCTCTTTCTCCACCAGGGAGGCCATGATCAGCGCTTGGTAAGGGTCTGTGTAAGGCGCGTCGGCAGCGCGCTTGCTCCATTCCTGGGCGAGTACGTCGTCCAGGCGGTTGTAGGCTTTCTTCAGGAATTCGACGTCGGTCATGCCACGCACGAAACGGTAGGTATCGGGGAAGAACCGCCCTTCTGGAAACACGCCAGGGTGACCGAGCTTGTCCATGACGTCGCTGTCGCTCAGGCCCGAGAGGGTCTGCACGATCTTTTCATGCTTGGCCAGGGCCGAGCGTACCTGGCGGAAGTTCCAACCTTCGACCAGCGTCAGGCTGTATTGCACCACTTCGCCACGCTGCCACAAGCCGATCAAGCCTTGCGCCGTCATGCCGGGCGTCATGCGGTATTCGCCGCTGTGCAATGGCTGGCCGTCCAGGTTGAAGCGCCAGTACAGACGCAACCAGAAGGCACCGTCCAGTACGCCGTCAGCTTCCAGGCGATTGAAGGTGCCGGTGGGGGTCGCCCCTGCCGGTACGTCGAGCAATTGCTCCTGGGTCAGCTTCAAGGGCTGCTTCAGGGCAGCGTCGTATTTCCAGGCGCCATAACCCAACAGCAAAGCCGCCGAGAACAGACCGATCAGCAGCAGTACAACCAGTTTTCGTATCAACTCAAATTTCCAATAGCGCGCGAACAATGCCCTGCAGTTTACGGGTGAGCGGGCCAACCGACCAGCTCATCGCAGCGCACTCGCGCACCGGCCAAATGCCATAAACGCTGTTACACACGAAGACTTCGTCGGCTTGCTGCAACTGCTCGACACTGATGTCGGCCACGGCCACCGGGATGCCCAGGGTCTGTGCCTGGGCCAGAATCTCGGCGCGCATCACCCCGGCCACGCCGCAACGCGTCAGATCAGCGGTTAGTAACAAGCCGTTGCACACCAGGAACAGGTTGCTGAACACGCCTTCGATCACACGACCGGACACATCCAGCATCAAGCCTTCAGCGTGCTTGGTGTCCTGCCACTCGGCGCGGGCGATCACCTGTTCCAGACGGTTGAGGTGCTTGAGACCGGCCAGCAACGGCTGTTCGGCCAAGCGGGTGGCACAGGGAAACAGGCGGATGCCATCGGTTCCATGAGCGCTGGGATAAGTAGTAGGCGGGCTGCCCTGCAAGATACGGCGCACCGGTGCGCCAGGGTGGATGCCATAACCGCGCAGGCTGTCGCCACGGGTCAGGATCAATTTGAGGACACCCTCGCCAAGGGCGGTGGCGTAGGCCAGCACTTCGCTGCGGATCACCATCGGATCCGCAACCAAGGCGAGGCGCCTGCAACCCTCGTCGAGGCGTTGCAGGTGACGGTCGAGCAGCACCGGCTGTCCGGCCTTGACGGCGATGGTCTCGAACAGCCCATCGCCATACGCCAGGCCGCGATCTTTCAGGGGCACGCTGTCCGCTGGCTGACCGTCGACCCAGCTGTGCATTACTCGGCGAACCGGCGGAACACCAGGGAACCGTTGGTACCGCCAAACCCGAACGAGTTGGAGATCGCCACGTCGATCGGCATCGGCTGCGCTTCGTGAGGCACGAAGTTCAGGTCGCAGCCTTCGTCAGGCTCATCCAGGTTGATGGTCGGCGGCGCGACCTGATCCTTGATGGCCATCACGCTGAAGATCGCCTCGACCGCGCCCGCCGCACCCAAGAGGTGTCCGGTCATGGACTTGGTGGAGCTGACCGCCAGCTTATAGGCGTGCTCACCGAACACCGACTTGATGGCCTCGGCTTCCGCCAGGTCGCCCGTCGGAGTCGAAGTCCCGTGGGCGTTGATGTACTGCACCTGGTCCGCATTCACCTTGGCATCGCGCAGGGCGTTG
Source organism: Pseudomonas sp. FW305-3-2-15-C-LB1 (assembly GCF_058787615.1). NCBI lineage: Bacteria > Pseudomonadati > Pseudomonadota > Gammaproteobacteria > Pseudomonadales > Pseudomonadaceae > Pseudomonas > Pseudomonas sp. FW305-3-2-15-C-LB1. Next base: position 585,814 of record NZ_JBYSZX010000002.1, read on the forward strand.
GTGATGCAACGCGCGGCACCGGCACCGTCGGACGGTGGCGAGGTCATGTGGTAGGCGTCACCGCTCATGCCAAAGCCAATCAGCTCGGCGTAGATGGTGGCACCACGCGCCTTGGCGTGTTCCAACTCTTCCAGCACCAGGGCGCCGGCACCGTCGGACAGCACGAAGCCGTCACGGCCTTTGTCCCATGGACGGCTGGCGCGGGTCGGCTCGTCGTTGCGCGTCGACAGCGCACGGGACGCGCCGAAGCCGCCCATGCCGAGGCCGCAGGCCGCCATTTCGGCGCCACCGGCGATCATCACGTCGGCTTCGTCATAGGCGATATTGCGCGCCGCCATGCCAATGCAGTGCGTGCCGGTGGTGCACGCCGTGGCGATGGCGTAGTTAGGTCCCTGTGCGCCCAGGTGGATGGACAGGAAACCGGAAATCATATTGATGATCGAGCCCGGGACGAAGAACGGCGAAATTCGACGAGGGCCGGAATCGTGCAACGTGCGGCTGGTTTCTTCGATATTGGTCAAACCGCCAATACCCGAACCCATGGCCACGCCGATGCGGTCACGGTTGGCGTCGGTGACTTCCAGACCGGCATTACGCACAGCCTGAAAACCGGCTGCCAGGCCGTATTGAATGAACAGGTCGAGTTTGCGGGATTCCTTGACCGAGAGATATTCCTCGACATTGAAACCCTTTACCGAGCCGCCAAAACGGGTGGAATAGGCAGAAAGGTCCGTGTGTTCGATCAGACCAATACCACTGCGGCCAGCCAGAATGCCCTGCCAACTGCTTGGCACATCCGTGCCCAGTGGCGACAACATACCCATACCGGTGACTACGACGCGTCTACGCGACACAGCACTCTCCTTTTTCTAATGACGACACTTTTGCTTCAGCGCGTACTTTTCATCAGGGCTAAAGAAAAAACCGCACGCCGTTACAGCAGTGCGGTTTTTCCCTGACAGCAAGCGACGACTACAAACTATTACGCCTGGTGGCTAGTAACGTAGTCGATAGCAGCTTGAACAGTAGTGATTTTTTCAGCTTCTTCGTCCGGGATTTCGGTCTCGAATTCCTCTTCCAGAGCCATCACCAGCTCAACGGTGTCAAGGGAATCGGCACCCAGGTCTTCTACGAAGGAAGCAGTGTTGACCACTTCTTCTTCTTTAACGCCCAGTTGCTCGGCGACGATTTTCTTGACGCGCTCTTCGATGGTGCTCATACCTTGTTTAACTCCTAATGGACAAATTCAGGCAGCTGGCCAGTGGGTAAGTGTATAGAAAGCCTTTTCAGCTTTTCAACTGAAAGCTTCATCCTGTACCCGGTCGGCCACCTGCCTATAAATTAAGTTGCAGCTTTATAACGGATTTTAGACAGCTCGTATGACATATTTTTGAAGCGATCCGTCACAATTTAACTCATGTACATCCCGCCGTTCACCGGGATTGTAGCCCCAGTCACGTATGCCGCACCGTCGGATGCCAGGAAAGTGACCACATTCGCGATCTCTTGAGCCTGGCCCAGACGGCCCAGCGGAATCTGCGTCAGCAACGCTTCACGCTGTGCTTCCGGCAGTTCGCGGGTCATATCGGTGTCGATGAACCCTGGAGCCACCGAGTTGACCGTAATCGACCGCGAGCCGACTTCACGCGCCAATGCACGGCTGAAACCTTCCAGACCGGCCTTGGCGGCTGCGTAGTTTACTTGGCCTGCGTTGCCCATGGCACCCACTACGGAGCCAATATTGATAATTCGGCCCCAACGCGCCTTGGTCATACCGCGCAAAACGCCCTTGGACAGGCGAAACAGACTGTTCAAGTTGGTGTCGACCACGTCGTACCACTCGTCGTCTTTCATGCGCATCATCAGGTTATCGCGGGTGATACCGGCGTTATTCACCAGAATCGCCGGCGCGCCGAACTGTGCGGTGATCTCGGCCAAAACGGCAGCCACGGATTCATCGCTGGTCACGTTCAGTTCCAGGCCGGTGCCTTGCACGCCGTTTTCCTTCAGGGTCGCGGCGATACGCTCGGCGCCCGAGGCGGAAGTAGCGGTGCCGATCACAACAGCGCCCTGACGGCCCAGCTCCAGGGCGATCGCCTGGCCAATGCCACGGCTTGCGCCGGTGACCAGTGCAACTTTACCTTGCAGACTCATGCAGGCTTCTCCTAAGTTCAGGGATTCAGGCCAGTGCCGCGCGAGCGGCAGCAAAGGCGTCAGGGGTATTGAGGTTGGCAGTCGACACGCCGTCGGCGCAGCGCTTGTTCAGGCCGGCCAGGACTTTACCCGGTCCACACTCAACCAGTTCAGTCGCACCATTGGCGGCCAGGGTCTGGACCGATTCAACCCAGCGTACCGGCTTGTAGAGCTGCTCCAGCAGATCGCGCTTGAGGGTTTCGAGGTCGGCAGCCACGGCGGCGCTGACGTTCTGCACCAGCGGGATCTGCGGCGCCTGCCAGTTGATGGCGGCGATGGACTCGGCAAAACGCTCGGCCGCCGGGCGCATCAGCTCGCAGTGCGACGGCACGCTCACCGGCAACGGCAACGCACGCTTGGCGCCACGGGCCTTGCAGCCTTCGATGGCACGCTCAACGGCAGCCTTGGCACCGGCGATCACCACCTGGCCCGGGGAATTGAAATTCACTGCACTGACGACTTCGCCCTGGGCCGCTTCGGCGCAGGCTTCGATCACCACGGCATCGTCCAGGCCCAGGATCGCGGCCATGCCGCCCTGCCCGGCCGGAACGGCTTCTTGCATCAGTTGGCCACGACGCTCGACCAGCTTGACCGCCTCACCCAGGGTCATGCTGCCCGCTGCCACCAGGGCGCTGTATTCGCCCAGGCTGTGGCCGGCGACGAATGCAGGGCGTGCGCCGCCTTCTGCCAGCCACAGGCGCCACAGGGCGATCGAGGCGGTCAGGATGGCCGGCTGGGTTTTATCGGTTTGATTGAGTTGCTCTTCCGGCCCCTGCTGGGTCAGTGCCCACAGGTCGTAACCCAGGGCGTCGGAAGCTTCCTTGAAGGTGTCCAGGATCAGCGGGTATTGCGCGCCCAGCTCGGCCAACATGCCGAGGGACTGCGAACCCTGCCCTGGAAAGACGAATGCGAGGGATGTAGACATGTAACAAGCCCCTAATGATCTGGTCGTCAAAAATGCGCACTCCTACGGTGGGAGCGCACGAAACTGACAGATTGGATGGTCAATTGAACTGGCCGGTCACATTTAAGCACTCCCGGGCCGATTCGCCTAAGGCAACAGGTCCTCAAGACGGCCGTGCAAGCGTTGCGGCAGGTTTTCCTGGATCTCGATCACTGCCCGCGCGATCGCACTTTGAAAACCCTCGACACCGGCCGAGCCGTGGCTTTTTACCACAATGCCCTGCAACCCCAGAAAACTCGCGCCATTATGCCGCGCCGGAGCCAGGTCAGCCTGCAAGCGGCGCATCAACGGCAGCGCCAGGGCGCCGACAACGCGCGATGCCAGGCTCCGTTTGAACAGCGCCTCGATACGCGTGGCGATCATGGTCGCCAGGCCTTCGCTGGATTTGAGCAGGATATTGCCGACAAACCCGTCACACACCACCACGTCCGCTTCGCCACGGTACAAGCCGTCACCTTCGACAAACCCGACGTAATTCAAACCCCGCGCGGCCTGCAGCAACGTGGCGGCCAGCTTGACCTGCTGGTTGCCCTTGATGTCTTCGGTGCCGATATTCAGCAAGGCAACGCGCGGGCGGGCCACGCCAAGCGCCTCGGCGGCCACCGAGCCCATCACGGCGAACTGGAGCAGATGCTCGGCGCTGCAATCGACGTTTGCGCCCAGGTCCAGCAACTGGCAATAGCCTTTTTGCGTCGGAATCGCCGCCACCATAGCCGGTCGATCAATGCCGGGCAGGGTCTTGAGCACAAACCGCGACAACGCCATCAGCGCCCCGGTATTGCCGGCGCTGACACAGGCTTGCACCTTGCCATCACGCAGCAGTTCCAGGGCCACCCGCATCGAAGAGTCAGGCTTGCCACGCAGGGCTGCCGCAGGCTTTTCATCCATGGTGATGGTTTCGCTGGCTGGCGTAATCGTCAGGCGCGCGCGATCCACCGCCGGATGGCTGGCAATCATTTCTTCAAGTAAGGAGGGTTGGCCGACGAGGGCCAGGTGCAGCGAGGGTGTTGCAGACAGGCTGGCAATGCAGGCCTGAACAATGCTGCGGGGACCGAAGTCCCCGCCCATTGCGTCTATCGCGATGACTAGAGCAGACAAGTGATTACTCGTCAGCGCCCTTGTCGATCACTTTACGGCCACGGTATACGCCTTCTGGCGATACGTGGTGACGCAGGTGAACTTCACCGGTGGTCTTTTCCACGGACAGGGTGCTAGCCTCGAGAGCGTCGTGCGAACGGCGCATGTCACGGGCGGAGCGGGATTTTTTGTTCTGCTGAACAGCCATAATTGATTAACTCCTAAACGTTTGGGTCACGCTTTAACTGCGCCAATACACTGAACGGGTTGGACCGCGTTACCTCGTCCTCGCTCGGTTCGGGCTCGTCATCGAGGCCCGCCGGCTGCTGGCATTCTTCCGGATGATGAGCAGGCACAATGGGCAAGGCGAGCAGAAGCTCCTCCTCGATCAGTGCATGCAGATCCAAAGGATCTTCGCCCAGTTCCAGCACGTCATAACCTTTCGGCAACGACTGGGTATTCGCACCCTCCTTCACCACAGCATAACTGCACTCGCTGTGGATCGGCAGGGTGACCAGCTCAAGACAACGCTGGCAAACCATTTTGACTTCGGTGTCGATAAAACTGTGGATTACCACAGATTTACGTTCATCTCGTTCAAAAACGAATTTGGCCTGCACCGTACCGACAGTGTCGGAAAGCGGGTCGCAGAGTCTCTCCAAATCGGCCAGCAGCAACTCACCTTGAAGGGAAGTGCCACGATCAGCCAATTTGCGCGGGTCAACGTGAGGTGGAATCGGGTCATTCAACATAGGCGCAGCATTATAGGGATGCACCCAGCCATGTCAAAGGAAATTCAGCCCTGTGCGTCAGCCGGTCGCCCCGCTAGAATCCGCTGCCGACCTGAGGAGACGCCCATGCTGCCTTTATTACTCGCATCCAGCTCGGTGTATCGCCGGGAATTGCTGAGCCGCCTGCACCTGCCGTTTATCTGCAGCTCACCGGATATCGATGAAAGTCACCACGAAAATGAATCCGCCGAGGAACTGGTCAAGCGCCTGGCCGAACAGAAAGCCCGCGCCCTTGCCGCCAGCCATCCGGGGTATTTGATTATCGGCTCCGACCAGGTGGCCGCACTCGATGGCCGGATCATCGGCAAGCCGCACACCTTCGAGAATGCCCGCGAGCAACTGCTGGCCGCCAGCGGCAAGCGCGTCAGCTTCCTCACTGGGCTGGCACTACTCAACAGCAAGACGGGGCACTGCCAGGTCGACTGCGTGCCTTTTACCGTGCACATGCGCGAGCTGGATGCCGAGCGCATCGAACGCTATTTGCGAGTCGAGCAGCCGTATGACTGTGCGGGAAGCTTCAAGGCCGAGGGGTTGGGCGTGAGCCTGTTCCAAAGTACCGAAGGGTCGGACGCCACCAGCCTCATCGGCCTTCCCCTCATTCGCCTGGTGGATATGCTGCTGGCCGAAGGCGTGCAAATCCCCTGAGAACACCACAAGCAAATGTGGGAGGGGGCTTGCCCCCGATAGCAGAGGATCAGCCAACTAACCCGCAGTTGACCCACCGCAATCGGGGGCGAGCCCCCTCCCACATTTTGATCTATATGTAGCCTGGGGCTCAGCGCAGGCTTGGGCCTTGGAAGCCCATGTAAAAGGCCAGCTTCTCGGCCACACTGGCACCGAGCCGCTTGGAGAAACGATCAAACGGCGATTCCTCAACCGTAAAATCCACCAACTCCTTCTCGCCAATCACATCCCGCGCTACCGAACTGGCACTGCCCAGGCCGTCGATCAAGCCCAGCGGCAACGCCTGCTCGCCGGACCACACCAGGCCGGAGAACAGCTCCGGATGGTCTTTGTCCTTCAGACGATCACCACGCCCCTGCTTCACGCTGGCGATGAATTGGCGATGAGTGGTATCGAGCACACCCTGCCAGAACTGGGTCTCATCGGCCTTTTGCGGCTGGAAGGGATCGAGGAAAGATTTGTGCTCACCCGAAGTGTACGTGCGACGCTCCACCCCGAGCTTCTCCATGGTGCCGACGAAACCATAACCGGCCGCCGTCACGCCAATGGAACCCACCAGACTGGCCTTGTCGGCGTAGATCTGGTCAGCGGCACTGGCAATGTAATAGGCACCCGAGGCGCCCAGGTCGGAAATCACCGCATACAGCTTGGTATCCGGGTGCAGACCACGCAGACGACGGATCTCGTCATACACATAACCCGATTGCACCGGGCTGCCGCCCGGGCTGTTGATACGCAGGATCACACCTTTGACCTTAGGGTCTTCGAACGCGGCGCGCAGGCTGCTGACAATGTTGTCGGCACTGGCGGACTCCTTGTCGGCAATCACTCCGCGCACTTCGATCAGGGCAGTGTAATTGGCACCCCGGGTTGCGCTTTTTTCCATGTCCACCAGTGGACTGAACAGCGCCAGCATGCCGATGAGCCAGACAAAGGTCAGCAGCTTGAAGAAAATCCCCCAACGCCGCGCGCGACGCTGCTCCTGAACGCTGGCCAGAAGGGTTTTCTCCAGCAGCTTCCAGCTTTTGTCATCACTGCTTTCAGCCTTTTCGGGCGCTTTCCACTCATCACTCATGCCATCAACCCCAGCAAAGACTTATTGGGCCCGGTTGAGCCAGGCCTGCAATTCGGAAAAATGATCAATCGTCAGACGCGGCTCATATTGCTGCAACGCCTCGGCAGCCTGGGCGCCATAGCTGACCGCCACACTGTCCATGCCCGCATTGCGCGCCATCATCAGGTCGAAGGAGGCATCGCCCACCATCAAGGCCTGGCGTGGCGACACGCCGCAATGGGCCAGGATCTGCTCCAGCATCAGAGGATGAGGCTTGCTGGCAGTTTCATCGGCGGCGCGGGTGATATCGAAATAATCTTCCCAACCGTGGGCCTTGAGCACCCGATCCAGGCCACGTCGTGCCTTGCCAGTGGCGACTGCCAGGTGATAGCCCTGGGCACGGAATGCCTCCAGGGCCTGCGCCACACCGTCGAACAGCGGCGAAGGGGTGGCCTCCAATGCGATGTAGTGATCGGCGTAATGCTCGCGAAACGCGACCAGTTCGGCGTCGCTGATCTCGGGGTACAAGGTGCGAATCGCCTCAGGCAAGCCGAGGCCGATAATGCCCTTGACCGCCAGATCACTGCACAGCGCATACCCCGAGCGGGTCGACGCAGCGTGCATCGACTCGACAATCCGGCCAATGGAGTCGGCCAGGGTGCCATCCCAATCGAATATCAGCAGTTTGTAGTCAAGGCGCGACACTCAAGCGCTCCACGGTCTTGGCCCACATCTCATCGACCGGTGCCTGCAGCTTCAACTCGCCACCATCTGGCAGCGGCACGGTGAGCATGTAGGCGTGCAGAAACAGGCGCTTGCCGCCCAGATCGCGGATTTCCCTGGAGAAATCTTCGTCGCCGTACTTGGTATCGCCCGCGATGCAGTGACCCGCGTGCAGGGTGTGCACACGAATCTGATGGGTGCGCCCGGTGACCGGCTTGGCCTCGACCATCGTGGCGAAGTCGCCGAAACGGCGCAGCACCTTGAACAGGGTCAGGGCTTCTTTGCCCTCCTCATCCACTTCGACCATGCGCTCGCCGGAGCGCAGGTTGCTCTTCTGCAACGGCGCACGGACGCTCTTGATGGAACTGGCCCAGTTGCCGCGCACCAGCGCCATGTAGCGCTTGTCCACGCCATCGCCGCGCAACGCGGTGTGCAGGTGGCGCAACATGCTGCGTTTCTTGGCGATCATCAGCAGGCCGGACGTGTCGCGGTCCAGGCGGTGGACCAGTTCCAGCTCCTTGGCATCCGGGCGCAACTGACGAAAGGCTTCGATCACGCCGAAATTCAGGCCGCTGCCACCATGCACCGCAATGCCGCAGGGCTTGTTGATCACAATCAGCTTGCTGTCTTCGAAGACAATCGAGGCTTCCAGGCGCTGCAACAAGCCCTGGGCCAACGGTACAGGCTCGTCACGCTCAGGCACGCGCACCGGTGGCACGCGTACGATATCGCCCGCCTGCAACTTGTACTCGGGCTTGATCCGGCCCTTGTTCACCCGCACTTCACCTTTACGCAAGATGCGGTAAATCAAGGTCTTGGGCACGCCTTTGAGCCTGGCCAGGAGAAAATTGTCGATGCGTTGGCCGGCATATTCCGGCGAGACCTCGAGCAGCTGGACGCTGGGGGTCTGGGGGGCGGTAGTCGTCATGGCGGCGATGATAACAATTTTTTATGGAATTGAAGCACTTAATCATTGCTGCTATAGTCGCGAACGCCGCCAAAAGCGGCCTGGACAGAGGACATGCGGCAAACTGCCGGCCCTGACCATCGCAATTCATCAGGACGCGAGGCCGTCCTACGGGGCTTTCGCCACCCTGGAAGGTTCAAGATTGTAACAAGCGCAGGTGACATGAGGCCTGAAGCGAGTGCAGAAAGCAGAGTGAATACTCGCGTTCTGCGCAGATATTTACGGCCAGTTCACAAAGTGCAGTCAGTCTTGGACCAGACCACGGCGAATGCTTCGGAAACAACGCCTGTTAAGAGCTGAGTGAGAGCGCAACCGCCCACACCTAGTCTTGTTTAGCCATGAGCGTGGACTCCCCATTGGAGAACACGGTAAATGCCAACCCGCTGCGGATTCTGCGCGCGGCAGCACCCGAATTATCAGGGATACGTGTAGGGTGGAGATGCACAACCGTCGGACCGTGTAGCACTAGGCTTATATTTAGACGCTTCATCTCGTCCACAGTCGCCGGTTGATTCCTCCTCCTGACCTTAGCTTTTGTTGAAGTGGTGCCTTTGTCACCACCGCTAACAAGCAGGACGCGTCCGTCGCGGTACCGGCCCAATTGGCCTGTTATTGCTGGACACTGGAGTGGCCAACCACTCTTGACGCACCTGACACCGACCGTGAGAAGTCGTGTGTGCCGAACGCCGTTTCCGGCAGCCCGGAAACCGACGGTACAACATGAAAAGAATGCTGATTAACGCAACTCAACCCGAAGAGTTGCGTGTTGCACTGGTAGATGGCCAACGCCTCTACGACCTGGACATCGAATCCGGTGCACGCGAGCAAAAGAAGGCCAACATCTATAAAGGCCGTATTACTCGCATCGAACCAAGCCTCGAGGCTGCCTTTGTCGATTTCGGCTCCGAGCGCCACGGCTTCCTGCCCCTCAAAGAAATCTCCCGCGAATACTTCAAGAAAGCCCCCGAAGGCCGCGTGAACATCAAGGACGTCCTGAGCGAAGGCCAGGAAGTCATCGTCCAGGTCGAAAAAGAAGAACGTGGCAACAAGGGCGCCGCCCTGACCACCTTCATCAGCCTGGCTGGCCGTTACCTGGTCCTGATGCCAAACAACCCGCGTGCCGGCGGCATTTCCCGTCGCATCGAAGGCGAAGAGCGCAACGAACTGCGTGAAGCGCTGAACGGCCTGATCGCACCGGCCGACATGGGCCTGATCGTGCGCACTGCCGGCCTGGGCCGCAGCAGCGAAGAAATGCAGTGGGACCTCGACTACCTGCTGCAACTCTGGACCGCCATCAAGGAAGCCTCCCTGGATCGTTCCGCGCCGTTCCTGATCTACCAGGAAAGCAACGTGATCATCCGCGCCATCCGCGATTACCTGCGCCAGGACATCGGCGAAGTGCTGATCGACAGCGTTGAAGCCCAGGACGAAGCCCTGACCTTCATCCGCCAGGTGATGCCGCAGTACGCCAGCAAGATCAAGCTGTACGAAGACAGCGTTCCGCTGTTCAACCGTTTCCAGATCGAAAGCCAGATCGAGACCGCCTTCCAGCGCGTGGTCGAACTGCCTTCCGGTGGCTCCATCGTGATCGACCCGACCGAAGCCCTGGTGTCCATCGACATCAACTCGGCGCGTGCGACCAAAGGCAGCGACATCGAAGAAACCGCCCTGCAGACCAACCTGGAAGCGGCTGAAGAAATCGCCCGCCAGCTGCGCCTGCGTGACATCGGCGGCCTGATCGTGATCGACTTCATCGACATGACCCCAGCCAAGAACCAGCGCGCCGTGGAAGAGAAAGTCCGCGAATGCCTGGAAGCTGACCGTGCCCGCGTACAGGTCGGCCGCATCTCGCGCTTCGGCCTGCTGGAAATGTCCCGTCAGCGCCTGCGTCCGTCCCTGGGCGAGAGCAGCGGCATCGTTTGCCCGCGTTGCAACGGCACCGGCATCATCCGTGACGTTGAATCGTTGTCCCTGGCGATCCTGCGCCTGATCGAAGAAGAAGCCCTGAAAGACCGCACCGCCGAAGTCCGCGCACAAGTGCCGATTCCGGTTGCAGCCTTCCTGCTCAACGAAAAACGCAACTCGATCACCAAGATCGAACTGCGCACCCGTGCCCGTATCGTCATCCTGCCGAACGATCACCTCGAAACGCCGCACTTCGAAGTGCAGCGCCTGCGTGATGACAGCCCGGAAGCCCACAGCGGCCAGTCCAGCTACGAAATCGCCGCTGCAGCCGCCGAAGTCGAAGAAGTGCAGCCAGCCGCCGCGACCCGCACCCTGGTCCGCCAGGAAGCCGCCGTGAAAACCGCTCCGGCCCGTGCCAACGCACCGGTTCCGGTTGAAGCCGCCGCTCCGGTTGCCGCGCCAGCCGTAATGCCTGAGCCAAGCCTGTTCAAAGGCCTGGTGAAGTCGCTGGTAAGCCTGTTCGCCACCAAGGAAGAACCTGCTGCACCGGTTGTGGTTGAGAAACCAGCGACCGAGCGCCCTGCACGCAACGAAGAGCGTCGCAACGGTCGCCAGCAGAGCCGTAACCGCAACGGCCGTCGTGACGAAGAGCGCAAGCCGCGCGAAGAGCGTGCGCCGCGTGAAGAACGCGCCCCACGTGAAGAGCGTGCGCCTCGCGAAGCCCGTGAAGAAACCCCGACCGTAGAACGGGCACCGCGTGAAGAGCGCGCACCGCGTACGCCACGCGCCCCACGCGAAGACCGCAAGCCACGTGGCGAGCGCGAAGAGCGTGTGCGCGAACTGCGCGAGCCGCTGGACGCTGCGCCAGCCGTTGCCGGTGCAGCTGTTGTTGCCGAAGAACGCCCGGCTCGCCAGCCGCGCGAAGAACGTGCGCCACGTGAAGAACGCCAGCCTCGCGCTCCGCGTGAAGAGCGTCAACCACGTGCCGAACAAGCGGCTGCCGCCAGCGAAGAAGAAGTGCTGACCGGCGAAGAGCAACTGCAGGAAGACGGTCAGGAAGGCGCCGAAGGCGATCGTCCACGCCGTCGCTCCCGTGGCCAGCGTCGTCGCAGCAACCGTCGTGAGCGTCAACGCGATGCCAACGGCAACGTGATCGAAGGCTCGGAAGAGACCGGCGAAAACGCAGAAGCCGCTACCAGCGAGCCGACTGGCGCCGAGCTGGCTGCCGGCCTGGCCGTTACCGCTGCCGTTGCCAGCTCGGTCATCAGCGCTCCGGCTGAAGCCCAGGCGCACGAGCAGGCTGAGCGCGCTACCGCGACTGTTGAAGAAGCCGTCGTTGTGGAAGTGCCTGCCGCCGAGGCCCCAGTGGTTGAAGCGTCGGTCGTTGAAGCACCTGCTGCCGAAACCCCAGTCGTAGAAGCACCGGTTGTTGAAGCGACTACCCCAATCGAAGCACCGGTTGTTCCGGAAGTGGAAGTTGCTCCGGTTCAAGAAGCCCTGCCAGAAGTTGAAGCGGTGGCTGAACAAGTACCGGTAGTCGAGCCTCAACCTGTGGCTAAAGCAGTGATTGAAGCACCGGCTGTCGAAGCGGCCCCGGAAGTTCGTGAAGTTCGTGAAGTTCGTGAAGAACAGACCGCCTTCCAATGGACTGCCGAGCCTGCCGCTCCGGTTGAAGCGCCAGCGCCAGCACCTGCCCCGGCGGTAGAAGAAGCGCCGGCACCGGTTGCCGAAGTTGTGGTTGCCGAGCCAGCCCCAGTGGTTGAGCCTGCTCCGGTCGTTGAACCAGCGCCAGTGGTTGAAGCGCCGGCGGCTGCCGAAGTGGCTGCCCCCGTGGTTGAGGCTGCACCGGTCAGCGCCCTGACCGAAAACGGCCGTGCGCCGAACGACCCACGTGAAGTGCGTCGTCGTCGCAAGGAAGCTGAAGCCGCTGCCGCTGCCGCTGCTGCTGCTGCGGCACAGGAAGCAGAACACGAGAGCAAGCCTCTCGCCTGATTCCCGCAGCCACTGAAAAGCCCCGCCTGAGTGATCAGGCGGGGCTTTTTTATGTTCGTCCGGTTAGAGGTAATGCAACAACGCAGGCACGTCCACATCCCATGACACACCTGGGTCATCTACCGCCACCTCACGCACCGCCGCCTGGGCAAACAACGGCTTGGCTCCACGGTCACCGGTCAAAGCCATCAACCCGGGCCCAAATGCCCGGCCAAATGCCACAGGATGCCCGTACTGCCCGTCCTGCACCGGCACACTGATGCCACCCTCCTCCAACCCCGCAATCACTCGCTCAATGCTCGATGACTGAATAAACGGCATATCCCCCAGCACCACCAGCCAGCCATTCGCCGAAGCACTGGCTGCAACCGCAGCGGCAATACTGTCGCCCATGCCGGCCGAGCGCAGCAGCAACACCTTGCAACCGTAGATCTCTGCCAAGCGAATTACTTCGGGACGATCGGCTGAAGTCACCACCCAACGATCAGCCACGGCACTCGGCAGATTTTTCAGCACCTGCTCGATCACTGGCCGAACGACGCCATCCAGGCCCACACAATCAGCCAGCAACTTGTCCTGGTCAGCCCCTGCCTCGGCGCGGAAACGGCTGCCCTGCCCCGCCGCGAGCACAATCGCGGTGATGCTCACTCAACCACCACCGGCAACGGCTTCTTCTGCATCGGCGCCACACCATTCTTGATCGCAACAATTTCCGCCATCAACGACAACGCGATTTCCGCCGGTGTATGACTGCCGATATGCAAACCGATCGGCCCATGCAGACGCGCAATCGCTTCCGTCGACAAGCCCAGCGCCGCGAGGTTTTCCCGGCGTTTCTGGCTGTTGACCCGTGAACCGAGGGCACCAATGTAGAACGCCGAGGAATTCAGTGCCGTCAGCAGCGCCATGTCATCCAGGCGCGGATCATGGGTGAGGCAGACGATGGCCGTGCGCTCGTCGGTCTGGATATTCAGCACCGCCTCATCGGGCATACCCGGCACGAAGCGACCGTGCTGGTCTTCCCAGCCATAGACAAACTCATCGCGCGGGTCGCAGATCAGTACTTCGAAATCCAGCAGGCGCGCCATTTCCGCCACATACCGCGACAACTGCCCGGCACCGATCAACAGCAGGCGCCAGCGTGGGCCATAGATGGCTCGCAGGCGTTCACCGTCGAAGGTGACGACGTCGGTCTTGCTCGCGCCACTCAACGTCACCTTGCCAGTGGCCAGGTCCAACTCCCGGGCGACGATCTGATGAGCCTCGCACCGTGCCAACAGCTCAGCCACCCATTCCCACTCGTCTACCCGCTCCTCGGTCAGGCGCAAGGTGCCGCCGCACGGCAGGCCAAAACGCGCCGCTTCATCGCGGGTAACGCCATAGGTCACCAACTGCACCGGCGGCCCGTCTTCAGGCAGCCGACCATCCTGCAGGCGGGCAATCAAGTCATCTTCGATGCACCCGCCCGATACCGAGCCGATCACTACCCCATCGCCCCGCAATGCCAGCATGGCGCCCGGCGGGCGCGGCGCGCTGCCCCAGGTCTGGACCACGCTGTACAACACCACTCGCTGTCCGGCACGGCGCCATTCGAGCACGCTGCGCAGGACATTCAGATCCACACTGTCCACATAACCTCCTGCAAGCGTTAAAACCGAGTCATTCACTGTAAAACAAAAGTCGCCGAAGTGACGCGCCAGAAACGCAAACGCCCCGAACCAGTCGGGGCGTTTGTGCGTTGCTGTCAGCGTTAGTTCACGCCATCGGCAATTTACTTGACCACAGGTGCAGGGCCTTCGGCCACGCCCAGGTCATCCAGCTCACGGGTTTCCGAGATGCCGGTACCGCCGGACGCCAGCTCGCTTTGCAGCTTGTCGGTGTCCAGTTCCTTGACCCACTTGGCCACGACGATGGTGGCAACGGCGTTACCTACGAGGTTGGTCAGCGCACGGGCTTCGGACATGAAGCGGTCGATACCCAGGATCAGCGCCAGGCCGGCAACCGGCAGGTGACCTACGGCCGACAGGGTGGCCGCCAGTACGATGAAGCCCGAACCGGTCACGCCGGCAGCGCCTTTGGAGGACAGCAGCAGCACCAGCAGCAGGGTGATCTGGTGGGTGATGTCCATGTGGGTGTCGGTCGCCTGGGCGATGAACACGGCCGCCATGGTCAGGTAGATCGAAGTACCGTCGAGGTTGAACGAGTAGCCAGTTGGAATCACCAGGCCTACTACGGATTTCTTCGCGCCCAGACGCTCCATCTTGATCAGCATGCGTGGCAGTGCGGATTCGGAAGAGGAAGTACCCAGTACGATCAACAGCTCTTCACGGATGTAGCGGATCAGTTTGATCACGCTGAAACCGTGAGCGCGGCAGATACCGCCCAGCACTACCAGCACGAACAGGATGCAGGTGATGTAGAAGCAGATCATCAACTGGCCCAACTGCACCAGCGAACCCACACCGTAGGCACCGATGGTGAATGCCATGGCGCCCAGGGCACCGATTGGCGCGAGCTTCATGATCATGTTGATGATGTTGAACATCACGTGGGCGAAGCGATCGATGAAGTCCAGTACCGGCTTGCCGTAGGCACCCAGACGGTGCAGGGCGAAACCGAAGATCACCGAGAACATCAGCACTTGCAGGATGTCGCCATTGGCGAACGCGCCAACGATAGTGTTAGGGATCACATTGAGGATAAAGCCGACGATGCTCTGGTCCTTACCGGCAGTGACGTAGGCTGCCACTTTGGAGGCGTCCAGGGTGGCGACGTCGATGTGCATGCCGTTGCCCGGTTGCACCACGTTCACCACGATCAGGCCGATCAGCAGCGCGATGGTGGAAACGATCTCGAAGTACAGCAGTGCATAACCGCCGGTCTTGCCGACCGATTTCATGCTTTGCATGCCAGCGATGCCGCTGACAACGGTGCAGAAGATGATCGGGGCGATGACCATTTTGATCAGTTTGATGAACCCGTCACCCAGTGGCTTGAGGGCCACACCGGTCTGTGGGTAGAAGTGACCGAGCAAAATACCGATAACGATTGCAACGATCACCTGGAAGTACAGGGATTTGTAGATAGGCTGACGAGTCGTCATTGCAAAGTTCCTCAATCGTCCCGTGTGGCAAATATCCGCCATTGCCCACGACACTTGAATTGCGAACCCTCCTGCACTGGAGGGATTTGTTGTTTGCGAGGTCGGTAGGTCCAGCCTGCGCTGTCATCCTTACCGCAAACGCCGTGCCACTTTGCTGAAAAACCCTGAAGGCCTTTAGACATCAGGGTTTGTACTTTACAAGTGCCCTCCCAAGCACCGAATCGAGTGGCGGATTTCCGCCCATCAACCTGATCCCGTCCTACAATTTGGCGGATATCCGCCTTGTGACCCCATCCGAGGGTGGCTACCATCCGCCCGTCCATGGAAGAGGCCTTCGCATGCGTGAACGTACCATCGCCAGCCATTACGCCCGGGCAGCCCTCGGCGGTGCGCGTCGGGTCGGTTACGACTACTCGGGCCTGCTGCTGCAAGCAGGTATCACCCCGGAACTACTGACCGAACCTCGCGCCCGCATCGCGCCGGAACAATTTACCCGGTTGCTGCAAATGCTCTGGCTGGCGCTGGACGATGAATACCTGGGGTTTGCCGACGGCCCCAGCAAACGCGGCACCTTTGCCATGATGTGCCACGCATTGATCCACTGCCGCACCCTGGAGAAAGCCCTGGAACGCGGCTTATTGTTTTATAGCCTATTCCCGCAGGGGCCACGCTGGCAGCTGACACGTGAAGGCGAAATGGCCCGTTTGAGCCTGGACGACTCGCAATTGTGGGACCCGGATCACTTCCTCAGCGAATGCCTGCTGGTGATCTGGCATCGACTCGGCAGTTGGCTGATCGGCCAACGCATCCGCCTGCACCAGGCCACCTTCAGCTACCCGATGCCGGCTCACGCCAGCGAATACGACCTGCTGTTTCCCTGCACCCAGGTATTCGGCGCACCGAACAGCAGCCTGGTATTTCACAGCCGCTACCTGAGCCTGCCGCTGTTGCAGGACGAACGCACGCTCAAGCACTTCCTCGAGCGCTCCCCCGCCGACCTGTTGTCACGGCCGGATGAAGGCGACAGCTTGAGCAGCCAGCTCCGCCGCTTGCTCAGCGGCGACCGTACACCCTGGCCAGACCTGGAAGCCGTCGCCCAGCAGTTGCACATCAGCCCGCAGACCCTGCGCAGGCATTTGCGCGAAGAAGGCACCAGCTTTCAGGCACTCAAGGATGAGCTGCGGCGGGACATCGCCATCTATCATTTGGGGCGGGCGGATTTATCGTTGCAGGAGATTGCCGAGCAGTTGGGGTTTTCCGAACCGTCGGCGTTTCATCGGGCGTTCAAGAAGTGGACGGGGTTGACGCCGGGGGCTTACCGAGCCCAAGAGAGCTAAAGATGCAGCGCCAATGTGGGAGGGGGCTTGCCCCCGATGAGGCCTGTCCCCCCCTAAAGATCACAAAGCCGGGAAGTGAATCCTGAAGGCGGCGCCACCCAACGGCGAATCGCCCAGGGTCAACCGCGCACCGTAGCTCTCGATGATGTCCTTGACCACCGCCAACCCAATCCCCTGCCCCGGGTGCTGACGGTCCAGCCGTTCACCCCGCTGCAGAATCCTGGCACGCTGATCCGGCGGCACGCCAGGCCCGTCATCCTCAATACACAGCTCGGTGCCTTCCAGGCTTTCCACCAGGCTGATGCGCACTTCGCTCAAGCACAGGCGGTAGGCGTTTTCCAGCAGGTTGCCGAGCAGCTCCAACAAGGCGCCCTTCTCGATTGGCACATCACACTCTTCCGGCAGGTCAAAGGACACGCTGACGCGCTTGTCGCGATAGACCTTGCCCAGCGTATCGCACAGGCTTTGCAGCACCGGCTCCAGGCGCACCTGGTGGCGCACCAGGCCGCTTTTGCGCAGGCTGGCGCGCTGCAACTGGTAGCTGATCTGCTGGCTCATGCGCTCGATCTGCGACTGCAGCACCCGGGCCTGCTCGCGATCTTCCGGACGCTGGGCCATTTCTTCGCTCACTCCCTGCAACACCGCGAGCGGGGTTTTCAGGCTGTGGGCCAAATCGTCGAGGGAATCGCGGTAGCGCGCACGTTGCTCACGCTCGCTGTGCAGCAAGCGGTTGAGGGAGCCGGTCAGGCGCAGCAATTCGCGGGGGTGTTGTTCGGAGAGGCTCTCACGGGTGCCGCCTTCGATCTGGTCGAGCTCCTGACTCAGCCGGCGCAGGGCTTGCAGGCCCCAGGTCAGGCCAAGCCACAGTAAGGTCAACAACACCAGCAAGGCTGCGCCGAAGCCCAGGTAGAGATTTTCGCGCAAGCCTTCCAGGGTCAACTGGTATTCGCGCACCGGTTGCAGGGCCACGATACTGAAGGCGGCGCTCTTGCCGCCCAGCAGCCTGACCTCGACGTCATACACGAAGAATTCCTGGCCGTTGGCCTCGCGAATCCGCGCAAACTCGTTACCGCGCCCGTCGTAGCGTGGCTTGTAGTTGATGTTTTCTTCTTTGGTCGCCCGCGAACGCCACACCAGGTGGCCTTCGCGGTCGTAGATATAGCCGAGCAGGCGGCTGTCAGTGAGGTTGAAGCGTTCGTCGGGCAACTGCGCCGGCATCAGCAGACGGTTGTTTTCGACCCGCGCGGCAGAGATCAAGGTGGTGACGTCCGACGCCAGGCGCTGCTCGATGGAGTCCTGCAACGCCAGGCTGAACGCCCCCTGCATGGCCGGCAACAGGCCGAGCATGAACAGCACGGCCAAGGTCGCGGCCGCCAGCATCAAGCGCACGCGTAGCGAGCGAATCAACGGCAGCGCTCATTGAACAGATAGCCCAGGCCACGCACCGTGTCGATCGGCTTGAACCCGGCCGGGCCTTCCAGCTTGCGACGCAGGCGACCGACCAGCACCTCGATGACATTCGGATCACGCTCGTCGTCATCGGGGTAGAGCTGTTCCATCAAGCGGTCTTTGGCGACCACTTGTTGGTGATGGCGCATCAGGTATTCAAGGATCCGATATTCGTAGGCGGTCAACGCCAGCGGCTGCTCTTCGAGCGACGCCTGCTTGCGATTGAGGTCCAGCAACAAGGGACCAGCAACAATAGTCGACTGGGTAAAGCCACTGGAGCGGCGCAGCAAAGCGTTCATCCGCGCCTCCAGCTCTTCGAACTGGAACGGTTTGACCACGTAGTCGTCAGCGCCCGCGGCCAGGCCTTCGACCTTGTCCTGCCAATTACCGCGGGCGGTGAGGATCAGGATCGGAAAGGTCTTGGCCTGGGCACGCAGTTGGCGGATCAGGTCCAGGCCGCCCATGCCGGGCAGACCCAGGTCGATGATCGCCAGGTCATGGTTGAACTGGCCAGTCTGGTACAGGGCTTCTTCGGCATTGGCCACGGCCTCGACCACATGCCCGCTGTCGGTCAGGCGGGTAAACAGGTGATGGCGCAGCAGCGCCTCATCTTCCACCACCAGCAATTTCATAAGGCTCTCCAAGGCAATTCAACTGTCCGACAGAGGGATATCATAGCGGCCCTGCAGGTCTTGCGGGCGCAGTTTTATGCCATTGAACTGGCCGGTCAGGTGTTCATAACCGGCGCGATAGCCCGGCTGCGGGGTTACAAGGCTCAGGGACTGGCCCCAGGGCGTGGGTTGGCTGCCCGCTTCTTCGAAGCTGACACGCTGGATCAAGGTACTGGATTTCTTGGTTTTCTCACCGCCGAATGCGGCGAAGGCGCCATCGGATGCCTGGACCCCAGCGGTGGCACTGAGCATGGTTAACGCCAACATCAGCTGTTTGATCGCAGTCATGGTGTCACCTCTATGCGTTTGGCTGTATGCCCCAGACTACGCAGGCGCCCCTGAACTCCCCCTGAACAGGCTCTGAACCTCACCTGAACCGCAGTGGGCTATCCTCACGCCCCTCAACTCGGCAAAATACCGACCATGAATCCCTTGCCCGCTTGCTGCACCCCACTCGACGCCCATTGGCCGCTGCCCGAACCGTTGCCCGGCACGGTGTTTCTCAGCACGCGCTTTGACCCGGCCCTGCTCACGGCCGGCGATTTCCAGCGCTGTGCCGTGCCGCCACCGGCGAGCATCCAGCGCTCGGTAGCCAAGCGTCAGGCCGAGTTCCTCGCCGGCCGCTTGTGCGCCCGTGCCGCCCTGCAACAGCTAGATCACCTGGACTGCATCCCCGCGATCGGCGAAGACCGCGCACCGGTGTGGCCCGCGCCTATCAGCGGCTCCATCACCCATAGCACCGGGCATGCCGCCGCGATTGTCGGGCACAAGGCGCAATGGCGCGGGTTGGGGATGGACCTGGAGAATGTGCTGAGCCTCGAGCGGGCCGAGCGGTTGGCGGGGGAAATCCTGACGGCTGATGAATTACTGCGCATGGCCGCCTTGCCAAGGGAAAGGATCGCCCTGTTGGTGACGCTGACGTTCTCCGCCAAGGAGAGCCTGTTCAAGGCGCTCTACCCCATTGTGCAGAAGCGTTTCTACTTTGAGCATGCCGAGTTGCTGGAATGGTCGGAGGGCGGGCATCTGCGGCTGAGACTGCTGACGGACCTGTCCGAAGAGTGGTGCCATGGCAAGGAATTGGTGGGCCAGTTTGCGGTGGATGATGGGCAGTTGTTGAGCCTGGTCGCAGTCAGCGCCTGATCCATCAGGGTTTATCCTGATCCCTGGGCCAACTCAAGCTGAAACACGCGCCGCCCAGATTATTGCTCTTGCTGATCAACGCCCGCCCGCCGTGCCAATAGATAATCCGCCTCACAATCGACAACCCCAGGCCATGCCCGCCCGAGGCACGGGTGCGACTGTCGTCCAGGCGCAGAAAGGGCGTGAAGATGCGCTCCCAGGCGCTTTCCGGCACGCCGGGGCCGTCGTCTTCCACGTCGATGCGGCAGCGCACCTGGCCCACCTGATAACTGATCAACACCTGGCCTTGGGCGTGGCGCATGGCATTGCTCACCAGGTTCTGCAGGGCACGGTGCAGGTAACGCGGTTCGGCGTCGACCCAGGCGTCGTCCCAATGCGCCGAAGACAAGCAAATCCCTCGGGCCACAGTCACTTGCGGACGCAGTGGCGATAATTCGCCGATCACCTGATCAAGCAGCGCATCAAGGTCGACCCGCTGGAAATTCAGCTCCGGCGAGCCTTGTTCCAGGCGCGCGTAAGTGAGCATTTCATCCACCAGGCCATCGAGGTCCTGGATGTCGCTGTCCATGCCTTCCAGGTATTTACGCCGAGCCTCGACGGTAGTGGCGTCGCCAACCATCTCCAGGCCGAAACGCAGGCGTGCCACCGGCGTGCGCAACTCGTGGGACACCGCGCGCACCAACTCGCGCTGGATCGCCAGCAGTTGTTGCAAATGCTCGGCCATGCCATTGAACGCCGCCGCCAGCCGCCCCACCGAATCAGCACCACGGGCCGGCACGCGGACTTCCAGGTTGCCCTTGGCGATGCGGGTGGCGGCGGCCTCCAGGCCGCGCAGCCGACGCTCAAGCTGGCGCACCAACAGATAGACGATCAGCCCGATCAGGGTCAGGCCGATCAAGGCGATCAGGATCAGCCATTGCGCCGGGTAAGGGTTCATCTGATACAACGGGCCGATCTCCAGCACCCACGGCGTACCGACCATGCCGGCAAACACGCGGATCGAATCGCCGCCCTTGCCCAGGGCCATCACCGTGTCGCCTTCCGAAACCCGACGACGCTGGTCTTCATCCATATCGGCCTGGTCGAGTGGCATCAGGTGCATATCAAAGCCAAAGCCCTTGGCTTCCTTTATATCTGCCAGGCGCTGCGGCTGTTCGGCCACCGGAAAGCGCACCAGCTCATCGGCCAGCAGGTAGATAGTCGCGCGGGCCAGTTGTTCGCTGATCTGCTGAACCTCGCCTGTAAGAACAAGCTGCTCCTGTTCGCTGACCAAACGCAGCACCCGCGCGGCATGCGGCCCGGTCTGCTCCACCAGCACCTGGCCGCGTTGCAGGCGATTGCGCTGGCTCAAGTCCAGTTGCGCATCGGCCAGCGGGCGCAACTCCAGCGGAATCCCCAGCAAACGCTCCCACACCGCCAGGGCGCGCTGGCGCTCGATGGCGCTCATGGGTTGCAGGTTGTCACCCATCAAGGCGAAGGTGCCATGGGCCAGGCGCTCGCGGTACTGGCCGCTGCGCACCTCGTTGAGCAGGTGCAGGGCCAGCACGCCGAGCAGCGCCACCAGGATCAGCGCCGCGCACATGCCGCCGTATATGCGCAGGAAGATCGAGTTCACAGCGGCATGTCGGCGGCGGCTTCGGGGACGAACAGGTAGCCTTTGCTGCGAATGGTCTTGATCAGGCGCGGGTGGATCGGGTCGTCACCTATCTTGGGGCGTATGCGAGAGATACGCACGTCGATGGAGCGATCCTGACCGTCGTAGCCGATGCCGCGCAGGGCAATGAAGATTTCTTCGCGGGAAAGAATGCGCCCGGCATTCGCCACCAGCAGCCACAGCAGGTCGAACTCGGCGCTGGTCAGTTCGATGCCCTCATTATTCAGCCAGGCCTCGCGCAGGGCGTTGTCCACCACCAGAGGGCCGAATTGCAGGCGGCGCTGGTTCTCCACGGCGGCTGGCTCCGTCGCTTCGCTGCGCCGCAGCAGGGCCTGGATGCGCGCCAGCAACAGGCGCGGGCGCACGGGCTTGCACACATAATCGTCGGCGCCCATGTCCAGGCCCAGCACCTGGTCCATATCGTCGGTGCGCGCGGTGAGCATCAGGATCACGCCGTCATAGCGCTCACGCACCTTGCGGCAGATGCTCAGGCCGTCTTCGCCGGGCAGCATCAGGTCGAGGATCACCAGGTCGGGCTGTTCGGCGATGATCCGCGCCGCCGCCAGGGCGCCATCGCCTTCCACAGAGACCCGCAGGCCGTTGCCCTCCAGGTACTCCCGGGTCAATTCGGCCAGTCGCTGGTCATCTTCGACTATCAATACCTGCCAGGCTTCTTGCTCCACGGGTGACCTCAATGTCTGTCATAAAAGGCGGGCATGATGTGGGTCGCTTCTTAGCCCGAGGCAGGCGATTGTAGCCATGGGCCAGCCCTCAAACACAAGCCGGGAAATCCATTCGGTGATCAGGTTTTTTTGTGATAGGGTTCGCGCCCTTCGAAAATGGGCTGCTTGTTTTGAGGCCGAAACATTTAATGACAAACGGCGTAATCCAGCAGCAATGCGGCCTACACGGCTGTTCTACCTTTCTTACACATTTTACTCACAGCGTTATCCACAGGTTACTGCGTTGCTAACCCCTCGAAAACGCATTATCTTGTACCTCGGCACTACAGAAGACCCTACATGTGGGGTTTTCGAAGAAATCGCCCAACCACACAAGTGGCTCGAAATTCAAGCGTTTTATTGCTAGCGCAGCATGGAACCAACCGATTTTCAGTAGACCAAACCGCTCACGCGGATGGCAGCTGTTTCCCATCCCCGATATGGAAAACGGTACGGGTGTTGCAGGAAGAGCCTGGCACTCGCAATCAAATATAGAACGTGGAGACAACCCCCCATGCAAACCGACACAACTCGCGAGAACCCGCAAGGCTCCGTGCCGCAGGCCGCTGATTCGAACCTGGATCTGTCCGCCACCGCACCTGGCCAACTGCGTGTGATCAAGCGTAACGGCACTGTCGTTCCTTACACCGATGACAAAATCACCGTCGCCATCACCAAAGCGTTTCTTGCAGTTGAAGGCGGCACCGCTGCCGCTTCGTCGCGCATCCACGACACCGTTGCCCGCCTGACCGAACAGGTCACCGCGACCTTCAAGCGTCGCATGCCGTCGGGCGGCACCATCCACATCGAAGAAATCCAGGACCAGGTCGAACTGGCCCTGATGCGTGCCGGCGAGCAGAAAGTCGCCCGCGACTACGTGATCTACCGTGATTCGCGTGCCAAGGAACGTGCGGTACGCTCCCCGGCCGAAGAAGCCGCCGTGCAAGCGCATCCGTCGATCCGTATCACCCTGGCCGACGGCAGCTTTGCACCGCTGGACCTGGGCCGCCTGAACACCATCATCACCGAGGCCTGCGAAGGCCTGGAAGAAGTCGACGGTGACCTGATCCAGCGCGAAACCCTGAAGAACCTGTACGACGGCGTGGCCCTGACCGACGTCAACACCGCCCTGGTGATGACCGCCCGCACCCTGGTTGAACGTGAGCCGAACTACTCGTTCGTGACCGCGCGCCTGCTGATGGACACCCTGCGTGCCGAAGGCCTGGGCTTCCTGAAAGTCGCCGACAGCGCCACCCACCACGAGATGGCTGACCTGTACGCCAAGGCCCTGCCGGCCTACATCGCCAAGGGTATCGAATTCGAATTGCTGAACCCGGTCCTGGCCACCTTCGACCTGGAAAAACTCGGCAAGGCGATCAACCACGAGCGTGACCAGCAGTTCACCTACCTGGGCCTGCAGACCCTGTACGACCGTTACTTCATCCACAAGGACGGTATCCGCTTCGAACTGCCGCAAGTGTTCTTCATGCGCGTGGCCATGGGCCTGGCGATCGAAGAGAAGCAGAAAGAAGACCGTGCCATCGAGTTCTACAACCTGCTGTCGTCCTTCGACTACATGTCGTCGACCCCGACCCTGTTCAACGCCGGCACCCTGCGTCCACAGCTGTCCAGCTGCTACCTGACCACCGTGCCAGATGACCTGTCGGGCATCTACCATGCGATCCACGACAACGCCATGCTGTCCAAATTCGCCGGCGGCCTGGGCAACGACTGGACCCCGGTGCGTGCATTGGGTTCGTACATCAAGGGCACCAACGGCAAGTCCCAGGGCGTCGTGCCGTTCCTGAAAGTGGTGAACGACACCGCCGTCGCCGTAAACCAGGGTGGCAAGCGCAAAGGCGCGGTGTGTGCCTACCTGGAAACCTGGCACATGGACATTGAAGAGTTCATCGAGCTGCGCAAGAACACCGGTGATGACCGTCGTCGTACCCACGACATGAACACCGCCAACTGGATCCCTGACCTGTTCATGAAGCGTGTCTTCGATGACGGCAAGTGGACCCTGTTCTCGCCATCCGAAGTCCCGGACCTGCACGACCTGACCGGCAAAGCCTTCGAAGAGCGCTACGAGTACTACGAAGCCCTCACCGAGTACCCAGGCAAGGTCAAGCTGTTCAAGACCATCCAGGCCAAAGACCTGTGGCGCAAAATGCTGTCCATGCTGTTTGAAACCGGCCACCCATGGCTGACCTTCAAAGACCCGTGCAACCTGCGCAGCCCGCAGCAGCACGTGGGCGTGGTCCACAGCTCGAACCTGTGCACCGAGATCACCTTGAACACCAACAAGGACGAGATCGCCGTTTGCAACCTGGGTTCGATCAACCTGCCGAACCACATCGTCAACGGCAAGCTGGACACCGCCAAGCTGGAACGCACCGTCAACACCGCTGTTCGCATGCTCGATAACGTCATCGACATCAACTACTACTCGGTGCCACAGGCGCAGAACTCCAACTTCAAGCACCGTCCGGTCGGCCTCGGCATCATGGGCTTCCAGGACGCGCTGTACCTGCAGCACATTCCTTACGGTTCGGATGCAGCGGTCGAGTTCGCCGACAAGTCCATGGAAGCGGTGAGCTACTACGCGATCCAGGCGTCCTGCGACCTGGCCGACGAGCGCGGCGCCTACGAGACGTTCCAGGGTTCGCTGTGGTCCAAGGGCATCCTGCCGCTGGATTCGCAACAGATCCTGATCGAAGCCCGTGGCCAGAAGTACATCGACGTCGACCTGAACGAATCCCTGGACTGGGCGCCGGTACGTGCCCGTGTGCAGAAAGGCATTCGTAACTCCAACATCATGGCTATCGCACCGACCGCCACCATCGCCAACATCACCGGCGTGTCGCAGTCGATCGAACCGACCTACCAGAACCTGTATGTGAAATCGAACCTCTCGGGCGAATTCACCGTGATCAACCCGTACCTGGTTCGCGACCTCAAGGCCCGCGGCCTGTGGGACTCGGTCATGATCAACGACCTGAAGTACTACGACGGTTCCGTGCAACAGATCGAGCGCATCCCGCAAGAACTCAAAGAGCTCTACGCGACCGCCTTCGAAGTAGACACCAAGTGGATCGTTGACGCGGCCAGCCGTCGCCAGAAGTGGATCGACCAGGCTCAGTCGCTGAACCTGTACATCGCCGGCGCATCGGGCAAGAAGCTGGACGTGACCTACCGCATGGCCTGGTACCGTGGCCTGAAAACCACTTACTACCTCCGTGCCCTGGCCGCGACCAGCACCGAGAAGTCGACCATCAACACCGGTAAGCTGAACGCTGTTTCCAGCGGCGGCAACCACGGTGATGATTCGGTGCTTGCTGCGCCAGCCGGCCCGGCGCCAGTGCCAAAAGCCTGCGCGATTGACGAGCCGGATTGCGAAGCTTGCCAGTAAGCTGAGCCTGCCTTGGGTTTAACCCAAGGTTGAAAGCCCCCGATAGACCTTTGGTGTATCGGGGGCTTTCTTTTGCCCGGAAACAAAGCGTATTCGACCTAAAACAACACGGTCGCTATACCCGACCGAGGCGCGCCACCGCGCCGGCCCCACAACTCGACCCGGCCGTTGATCACCGCCATCGAATGGTTGCCGTACTCCACCGTCCCCACTTTGCTGCTTCTCAAATCAGCGTCTGTCGCCGGCCTGTAATGGCCTCTCAAGCCCAAACGGTCCAGCCCTTCACGCGCGAACTCACCATCATTGAGGCTGTTCATTGCCGCCTGGAAACTGCGTCCGGCCCAACCGTCGTTGTTTTCTATCTGCGCCCGCTTGGCACTCGCGGCATACATGAAATTGGCGTCCGTCATCATCGCCGGATCATCGCCCCTGAAGCGCGCGTGAGTAGCAGCCTGTCTCAACTCATCTTTGGTCAAGGAAAGCTTGAAACCGTCTCGCATCATCACTTCATAGCCGTTGCTCGTTTCCTTAACCTCCTTGAACACATCGGTAGGTTTCTGGCCGAACTGCATCATTGCGGCTTTTATCGCCGAAACGGTGATGCAGTTTCCATCCGGCCCCTGACTGAAGCCGCTCCAGATATTGTCCGGTTTTCTACCTGGGTCACTGTTGTCTGGTTTGTAATTGAAATAGTTAGCCCCCTCGGTAATGGGCTTGTTGCTCATGGCTTCGGAGGGGCCAAAGTCTTGCGGATTGACTCTAACGCCGCCTGCGCCGCGCGGAGAAGGTGCCTGTGAGGGAGGCGCGGGAGGACGCTCATCGGGAAACAGGCCCGGAAACATTGCCTTCAACCACTCCCACCAGGCGTCAGTCCTGTCTTTCTTCAGCTCCTCGAGGATCTCCTTGAATTTCTCATCGCCAAGTTCTTCTCGTATTTTATTGAGCTTGTCACGCAGATCCCGAACGGTCTGGTTCTTCGACGTTTTCTCGGCATCTTCAAGTTCCTTGAGCAACTGACTGATCGTTTGCTTATTGGAGCCTGTGTCTTGCGCTGCACTCTGCGAACGGCTCACATCTACCGGGTAATACCGATCCCAGGCCACACTATGACGCGCACCTCCAGCCTCTTGGGCAGATGCCGACGACCCCCACATACCTAGCGCTCCCCCTATGATCCAAAATGTCTTACGTCTGGATAAGTGGAAAGAACGGAGTGATCGGTTCCTATTGGAAAGATCGGGATATAGAACTGCACGCAAAAAAAAGCCCCTCTCTCGAGGGGCTTTCCTGGGCTGGAACGTCAGGTCTACAGCATCACGTCATCTGAATGATGGTCTGCATGATGGTGCTCTGGGTGGAGATGGTCTTGGCGTTCGCCTGGTAGTTGCTCTGGGCCTTGATCAGGTCCACCAGCTCGTTGGTCAGGTTGACGTTGGAGTTCTCCAGG
Source organism: Pseudomonas sp. FW305-3-2-15-C-LB1 (assembly GCF_058787615.1). NCBI lineage: Bacteria > Pseudomonadati > Pseudomonadota > Gammaproteobacteria > Pseudomonadales > Pseudomonadaceae > Pseudomonas > Pseudomonas sp. FW305-3-2-15-C-LB1. Next base: position 613,099 of record NZ_JBYSZX010000002.1, read on the forward strand.
GAGTTGGCCACGATCGAACCCAGGGTACCGGCTTGCGGGGTGTCGTAACCCGGCTGGCCGGAGGCGAAGGTCTCTCTCCAGGTAGTACCGCCGGCTGGCTGCAGGCCCTGCTCGTTGTTGAAGCTGGCCAGGGAGATCTGGCCGATGGCCTTGCTCTGCTGGTTGCTGAACGTGGCGAACAACACGCCGCTGCCGTCGATTTTCAGCCCGGTGATCTGGCCGGTGGCGTAGCCATCGGTGACCGGTGGGTTGCGGTAGGTGGCCGAGTTGTACTGGGTGATGTTGGCCATGTTGACGGCGATACCTGTTGGGTTCGCATCCGCACCGTTGGCCTTCCACACACCATTGGTCACGGTGCCAGGAACCCAACCGGTAATGGTCAGGGTCTTATCGGAGACACCACCGGTGACCACACTGGTGAGCTTGCCGGCGCCGTCAAAGGTCAAGGTCGATGGCACAGGTGGAGTCGATGGGGTGCCGGTTGGCGCCGAACCGTCGGGGTTGCGACCATCGATCAGGGTATAGGCATTCCACTTGTTACCGTCGGTTTTCACCAGGTATTGCACCATCGGGTGCGCGTTGCCCTGGGAGTCGTACAAGGTGGTGCTGTACTGGGTGGTAAAGGTGCTGGTGTCGTTCGGGTTGAACGGCTTGGCCACCTGGTCGATCACCGGCTCCGAGGAGTTCAGGTTACTGGTGGAATCCACTTTGGTGGAGGCCTTGGGCGGCAGGTTCGACAGGTTCAGTTGCAGGTCGGTCAGGCCGCCCTTGATGATCTTGCCATCCGCATCTGCCGCGTAGCCTTGCAGGCGCGAAGTGCCGGTGTTGTTGGTGATGTAGCCGTCTTTGTCGGCACGAAAGGCACCGCTGCGGGTGTACTCCAGCGAACCGTCGCTGCCCTTCTGCACGAAGAAGCCGCCACCCTGGATCGCCATGTCCAGGATACCGCCGCTGCCGTTGACGTCACCCTGGGTGAACTGCTGCGACACGGCCGCCAGGTTCACACCGTTGCCGATGCTGTTCTGGCCGGTGCCCAGCTTGGACGCGGCGTAGATGTCGGCGAATTCCGCACGGGACGACTTGAAGCCAGTGGTCGCGACGTTGGCGATGTTGTTGCCGGTCACGTCCAGTTGTTTGTTGGCCGCATAGAGGCCGCTAAGGCCGATGTTAAAAGACATGTTTCTCTCCCTCTGCCGTATTTAGCCGGCTCTATGTACCGATAGTCTGAATTTGCGACAGCTTGACGCTGCCCATGCCGCCCGCCAGGTTCAGCAGCATTTCGCCGCCGGTCTTGCTCAGGGTCACGCTCGTTACCGTCGCGGGCAGCGAAGTGGCCAGGGCAACGGAGTCACCCTTGTCGTTCTTGGTGGTGGCGTTGAAGGTGTAGGTGCCCGCCGGGGCAACCTCGCCCTTGTCGTTCTTGCCATCCCAGATGAAGTTCTGGGTGCCGGCGCTCTGGGCCCCCATGTCGATGGTGCGCACCACGTTGCCGTCTTTGTCGGTGATCTTGACGGAGACGTTGCCCACCGCCGAGGTCACCGCCACCGAACCGGTCATGCTCTTGCTCGTATCCACCATGGCCTTGTCGGTCTGGATGATGATCGAGCGCCCGACCAGCGACGAGGCCTGCAACGCCTGCGACGAGCTGAAGTTGGTGGAGATCGCATTCACCGAGTCGTTCAGGGTGTTGATGCCTTCCAGGCTGCTGAACTGCGCCAGTTGCGCCACGAACGCGCCGTTGTCTTGCGGCGACAGCGGGTTCTGGTTTTTCAGTTGGGTTACCAGCAGTTGCAGGAACGCATCCTTGCCCAACGCCTGCTTGCCCGTCGCCTTATTGGCGGCGTCGCTGACGCTGCTGTTGTCCTGGGCGTTCTTGACCTTGGAGTTGAACAGGTCCTGGACCGGCGTGTTGTTTGATGTATCAACGATGGCCATTATTTGGCGCCCCTTATCACTGACCCAGGGTCAGGACCTTCTGCATCATGGTTTTGGCGGTGTTCATCATTTCCGCATTGGTCTGGAACGAGCGGCTGGCGGAAATCATGTCAGCCATTTCCTCGACCACGTTGACATTGGGGTAGTAGACATAACCCTTTTCGTTCGCGGCGGGATGGTTGGGTTCGTAGCGCGCTTCAAGGTTGCTCTGGTCTTCAACCACACCGAGCACCTGCACGCCGGAGCCGGCGGCACCCTGGTCCTGGAACAGCGAATCACTGCCACCGTTCTGGCCAGCCTGGAACATGGTGGCGAACACCGGGTGACGGGCGCGGTAGGTCTGGTCAATGCTCGAAGACACGGTCTCGGCGTTGGCGATGTTACTGGCGACGGTGTTCAAACGCGTGGTCTGCGCGCTCATGCCACTGCCGGCAATATTGAAAACACTGGACAGAGACATGGCTTACTCTCCACGCAGGGCTGACATCAGCCCTTTGAATTTGCTGTTGAGCAGGGTAAAGCTGGCTTGGAAGTTCACCGAGTTCTCGGCGTAGGCCGATTGCTCCAACTGGGCGTCGACGGTGTTCTGGTCGATCGACGGCTGCATCGGCGTGCGATACAGCAACGACTCGTCGCCATTGCTCAAGCCTTGCGCTTCGATATGACGGCTGTTGGTCATGTTCAAGGCGAAGGTGCCGTTCTTGGTCTTGTCTTGCTGTGCGGCGAGCACGGCGGAGAAGTCCAGGTCCCGAGCCTTGTAGTTCGGGGTGTCGGCGTTGGCAATGTTGTTGGCCAGGACTTCGGCACGCTGGGCGCGGAAGCCCAGGGCTTGTTCGTGGATACCGAGCGCTTTATCGAAGCTGATGCTCATGGCGGAAACCTTCAAGGGCTGACCTGCTTTTCGTTACCAGGGTTATAGCAAGGTGCATGCCAACCTGGCGAAGGCCCGTATATCAAGGGTTCTGGAGGAGGTTGCCAGCGGCAATGCCAGAAAAGCGGCAAGCGGTTTCCGCGTGGCGCCAGTAAAGCGGCAATGAGGGTTGCCGCTTTACTTGGGTTTGCCGCAAAACAAATGTGGGAGGGGGCTTGCCCCGATGGCAGCGGTTCAGTTGATACATCGATCACTGACACACCGGCATCGGGGGCAAGCCCCCTCCCACATTTTTTACCGCGTCAGCCTTACTTGGCCTGGTAGATGATCCCCGGGCTGCACTGCACCATCTGGAAATGGTCCGGCAGACCGTTCAGCGCCTCAGAAGCGCCAAGGAACAGATAACCACCGCGCTTGAGCGTGCCGTGGATGCGCAACAGGATGTCTTTCTTCACTTCGGCCGAGAAGTAGATCAGCACGTTGCGGCAGAACACCATGTCGAACTTGCCCAGGCTGGCATAGCTGTCGAGCAGGTTGAAGGAGCGGAACTCCACACGGTTCTTGATCGGCGCCTTGACCGCCCAGCGTCCCGCCCCTTTCGGGTCGAAGTAACGCTGCAGGCGTTCCTGGGACAAACCACGCCCCAGGGCCAGGCTGTCGTACTCGCCGGTCTTGCAGTTGGTGAGCATTGTGCCGGACAGGTCGGTGGCCACGATTTGCGCCCCGGCCTTCAACTGGCCCATGTTGGTCCGCTCGAACTCATCGATGGACATCGAAATAGAGTACGGCTCCTGCCCCGAGGAACAGGCGGCCGACCAGATGCGCAGGCGCTGGCCCGGGCTGGCCTTGATGGCCTCCGGCAGCACTTTGCTCTTGAGCACTTCAAACGGGTAGGTATCGCGAAACCACAGGGTTTCGTTGGTGGTCATGGCATCGACCACCATCTCCTTGAGCCCGCTGCGCGGCTGGCCCTGGATGCGCTGGACCAGCTCACCCAACGACTTGATACCCTGCTGCTCCATCAGTTTGTTGAGACGGCTGGATACCAGGTACTGCTTGTTTTCACCGAGCAATATGCCACAGGCTTTTTCCAGGAAGACCCGGAACTGTTCAAAATCCAAATTACCTGTAGACACTGATACCGCCTCTAAAATCGTATGACCGCCAAGGGAAACACCTTAGCTGTGATCTGCTGCCTTGATCCGGTCGACAACCCGGGATGCCAGGTCATCAGGACGGAATTTGGCCAAAAAGTCATCGGCACCGACCTTCTTGACCATCGCCTGGTTGAATACACCCGACAACGAAGTATGCAGGATGATATGCAATTTTTGCATGCGTGGATCGTTGCGGATCTCGGCCGTGAGGGTATAGCCGTCCATTTCCGGCATCTCGATGTCGGAGATCATCATCAAGAATTCTTCCTCCGGCTTCTTGCCGTCGTCCACCAGCTTGCGCAGGTAGTCCAACGCCTGGCGACCATCATTGAGGGCGACCACTTCAACCCCGACGGTTTGCAGGCAACGGGTCACCTGCTTGCGCGCCACGGACGAGTCGTCCACCGTGAGCACGCGCAGTGAGACTGCCTTGTGCGCGGTTTCGGCGTCCACCACACCCACGGAGATCGACTCAGAGGTAGGCGCCACTTCGGCGAGGATTTTCTCGACGTCGATGATTTCCACCAGCTGGTTGTCGACCCGCGTCACCGCCGTTAGGTAGTGATCGCGACCGGTGCCCTTGGGTGGCGGATGGATCTCTTCCCAGTTCATGTTGACGATGCGCTCCACCGAGCGCACCAGGAAACCCTGGGTCTTGGTGTTGTACTCGGTAATGATCACGAACGGGTTTTCGCGGTCCTGCAACCCGGCGGAACCGGTGGCCAGGGCCAGATCAAGAATCGGGATCGTCGCGCCACGTATGTTGGCAACGCCACACACCACCGGGCTGGACTTGGGCATGATCGTCAGCTTGGGGCATTGCAGCACTTCCCGCACCTTGAACACGTTGATGCCATACAACTGCTTGCCATCCAGGCGAAAAAGCAACAACTCCAGGCGATTCTGCCCCACCAGCTGTGTGCGCTGGTTTACTGAATCCATTACTCCTGCCATGCCTTGACTCCCACGCTAAAACCTTCGGCCATACCTATAAGGGCAGTGACGCGCACCCAACACTAAACGGCACGAGCTTTGCTATTTATTGGTCATGGATATTAAAACGACAGTTTCCCGACGCCTCCACCTGACACGGTATTGCAGACTGCTCTGCGCGCCGCTGGCACTGCTTGCCTTGGGCCTGGGCGCCACGGCCCGCGCAGATAACGTCACCTTGCCTGATCTACTTATCGGCGTCACCCAGGGCTTTCTTGAGTTCACTGTAGAAGATTATCTGGCGACCACACAGACGCCGGGGCGTTACGAAATCCAGGTCAACCAGTTGGACCCGCGCCTGCGCATGCCAATGTGCGACAAGGAATTGACAGCCACCCTGGAAAGCCCCGCCCAGCCCATCGGACGTGTAACGGTCAAGGTGCGTTGCGACGGCGCCTCGCCCTGGACGGTGTTCGTGCCCGCTCAGGTCAAATTATTCCGCGATGTGGTGGTGGTTGCCCGTCCACTTAAACGCACGGGCATTATCGGTTTCGAGGACGTGGTGTTGCGCGAGCGCGATATCAGCATGATCAGCCAGGGCTACCTGACCTCCCTCGACCAGGCCGTCGGGCAGAAACTGACCCGACCAGTGGTCACCGATCAGGTCATCACCCTGGTGCATCTGGAGCAGGCCGAGGTGATTCGCAAAGGCGACCAGGTAGTGATTTCCGCCAGCAGTGGCGCGCTGCAGGTCAAAATGCCGGGGGAGGCCTTGTCCAACGGCGGCATGAGCGAACAGATCCGCGTGAAGAATCTCAACTCCAACCGGGTGATCAAGGCGCGGGTCACGGCCCCCGGCCAAGTGGAGGTGGCTTTATAGACCACTGGTATCAGACGCCAGCTTTTCCTACACTGTCGGTTGGATGCCGGCCTGTGCAGTTTATTGTCATTCGAGCCTAAAGTTTGTCCAGATATGGCCGAAAACATGGCAAGCGTCCAAATACCCAGAGGTTTTTTGATCATGGTCATCGATTTCAGCCGTTTGAATAACACCCCGACGACGTCGGCCCCTACGCGCACTGCCGGCACCAAGGACAGCGTAGAAGCCAAGGCCCAGCCAGTGCCCGTCAAGGCAGAACAGGCCAGCGCCAGCCAGAGCGGGGAATCCGTACACCTGAGCAATGAGGCTCAACAGTTGCAGAAGGTCACTGACTCGCTGCGCGATCAACCGGTGGTCAATAAAGCCCGTGTGGCCGAATTGAAACAGGCAATCGCCGATGGCAGCTATAAAGTCGACAGCAACCGTGTAGCCAGCAAGCTGCTTAATTTCGAAGCCGAGCGCTAGGCAAAGGCCTGCGCCGGGCTTTTGGACGCTTAAACCCCAAGGCCAGCCATGCATCACGACGAAACCCTGCTTCAACTGATCATTGATGATCTAGCACCGACGCAATTGCTGCTCGAGCTGCTCAGGGAAGAATCCCTGGCCCTTTACGGCCGGGACATGCCCTTGCTGGAAGAAATTCTGGCGCGCAAGCAATCGCTGATTGTCCTGCTGGAACAGCACGGCAAAAAACGCAGCGAGATCCTCGTCAGCCTGGGCCTGCCGGCCGACCATGATGGGCTCGCGCAGCTGGCCAGCCACTCCTCGGTCGGCGATCAACTACTGGCCCAGAGCAAAGCACTCAACCAATTGCTCACCCAGTGCCAGGAAGCCAACCAGCTCAACGGTCAGTCGATCCAGCTTCAGCAAGCCACGACCGCCAACCAGTTGCGTATACTTCACGGCGGAGAGCCTCCAGCGCTTTACAACGCTCAGGGTTCCACCTCGCGCCTGGTCAAGCCAAGCACCCGCAGCCAAGCCTGACGCCGGTTTACAGCGCGGCCTATCCAAGGCGCGCCACATACTGGCAGAATGCCTGCTCTTGCGTGTAGTCGTATTTTGTCTGGAGATGGAAGAACCGTGTTCAACGCCCTTAATGCGGAAGATGCCCCGCAGCCACCCAAGGTCCTCACCACGCCTCTGGAAATCGCCAGTACCTTGCGCATGCTGCAAGAAAGCCATGACCCGCTGATCATCACCTTCCATGAACGCAGCCAGCGCTTTCAGAGCTACTTGGTAGACGTCAATCGGGACAGCGGCACGTTGGCCCTGGATGAAATGATTCCTCGCGATGGCGAACGCCACCTCGAAAACGGCGAACCCTTCCGTATCGAAGGTTTCCACGACGGCGTGCGTGTCGCCTGGGAAAGCAATGGCAACCTGAACATCAGCGAAAAGGACGGCCACCGCATCTACACCGGTAGCCTGCCCAGCGAAGTGGTCTATCACCAGCGTCGCAATGCCTTTCGCGCAGCCTTGAAACTGGCGCAACTGGTGAACATCGAGCTGGGTGGCGAGAAGCTCAAGGCCCCGGTCAGCGGCAAGCTGCTGGATATTTCCGCCACAGGTTGCAAATTGCGCTTCGAAGGAGACATCTCCGAGCGCCTGCAACTGGGCCAGGTCTACGACCGCTTTATCGCCGCCCTGCCCTTTGGCAGCATGACCACTTCGGTCGAACTGCGTTACCTGCATTTCGAAGAAAAGATCAACACCACGTTTGCCGGCGTGCGCTTCCACAATATGAGTGGTTTGGTGCAGCGCCAGGTCGAGCGCTTTGTGTACCAACTGCAACGCGAAGCACGGCGTTTCGACAAAGACGACGATTTTTAAACTCAAAGATCGCAGCAAAAAAACGGGCAGCCCCTGATGGGATCTGCCCGTTTTTTTTGCATTCAGGGGCGCGCCCTGCTCAAGTCGTGAGGATGCTCGTCCGGGCCCGGTGGCTCAGGCGGCCCCTCAAAAAGCGGCTCGTCGACCGGCGTGACCGTTTCCGGCTCGGGTTCCGGCGTGGCGGTTTGCATTTGCTCCTGCACCACCGCCTCGTCCACCCGCGGATCGAGGCAGGCGACCAACGGCGAGCTGGACATGCTGTCGGGCATCGCCACGTGATGCAACGGCGCGTCATCCACCTGATGCAGGTTAGTCACGGCTTTCGGCCGAATCCGCCACACCAGGATCAGCGCACACAGGCTGAAAAACGCATACAGCATGTGACTGCCAAACATCTTCATCACCACACCGGCCAGCAACGGCCCGATGCTCGCGCCGACACCGTAGGTCACCAGCAGCATGGCGGTAAGCGAGACACGACGGTCGCCTTCCACATGATCGTTGGAGAACGCCACCGCCAGCGGGTACAAACAGAACTGCACCAGGGAACACAAGAAGCCCGCCACGAACAGCACTTCAAGTGGCACTTTGGTCAGTATCGCCAGCGGTAGCGCCGCCACCGCCAGGCACAGGGCAAAGCAACGAATCAGCAGCGCGCGATCATAGCGGTCCGACAACCAGCCCAACGGCCACTGCACCAACAGGCCGGCAAAAATACAGCTACCCATGAACAGACCCACCTGCTCGGTAGTAAGGCCTTGCTGGGAGGCATAAAGCGGCGCCAGGCCGTAGAACGAGCCCACGATCACCCCTGCGCCCAGCACGGTACTCAACGACTGCGGCACGCGCTTTATGAAGAAGCGTGGCTCCATCGGCGCCGGATGCAGGGGCGCCGGGTGAATACGGCGAGTCATGGCCACCGGCACCAGGCACAGCGCAAAGCACAGCGCGACCAGCATCAGCAATTCGAGGCCGAGCTGAGGGTGCATGACCAGGATCAACTGGCCGAGCACCAGCCCCAGGTAGGACGCGATCATATAGCCGCTGAACACCACGCCGCGCTGCTTGGCGTCGGCCTGTTCATTGAGCCAGCTCTCGATGACCATGTACTGGCACATCATCCCCAGGCCCACGATGATCCGCAGCACGATCCAGGCTGGCAGCCAGTCGACCAGGCCATGGCCCAGCACCGCCGCGCCGACAATGCCGGCGCAGGTTGCATAAGCACGTATATGCCCGACCCGGGCGATCAGACGGTGGCCGATCTTGCCGCCCAGCACCAGGCCGAAATAGTTGGCCGCCATCAGCGCACCGACCCACAGGCTGTCCACCTGGTCGGCCGCCAGGCGCAAGGCCAGGTAGGTACTGAGCAGGCCGGAGCCGATCAGCATCATCAAGGAGGCGAAATAAAGGGCTCGAAAAGATTTCCAGATCTGGCGCATCGGCGTTCCGAGCGGCTCCTTGCAGTGAGAGACAGGGCTATCGGCATGATAGTCCGGGGTGGCCGGGTCCGGACAGGCGGTATGCGCTGTTTCCGGGGGATTATTTGCTACAAGACTCAGACGCAGTCCGGCTGCTCGTGGGATACACGAATCGCTATAAATACACGATGCCAGTGGTGTGAACCTAGAACCCTGGCAAGGTTCGACCCATCTTCGGAAAACGCCCACAAAAAAGCCCCGCCAGACGAATCTGTACGAGGCCTCGAATCTGGTGTCCCAGGGCCGGTTCGAACGGCCAACCTTCCCCTTAGGAGGGGGATGCTCTATCCAATTGAGCTACTGGGACAAATGACAGGCGCCGCGCCTGGCAAGCGGCGACGGACGGCGTGCATGTTAACGGCCAGGGTAGGTTTTGTCATGTCGTCCGTAGGCTTTTTGAGTGTAGGCCGATACTTGCCGGGTGGACCGTGTCTTGACCCCGTCGATACAGGCGCAAGAACCGCATCGTGCAAAATGCACTCCCGCGAAATGCCATCATTGCAAATTGCAACCTGAAAGTCTCTCAAATCAGACTTAAGCCTCTGATTTTATTGAAATAATACATTGGCATGACACCTGCAATACTTCTCCTACAAACCCTAACAAACCACGGCGTTAAGCGGAGAACATAATCATGAACAGTGCCCTTCTGTTAGCCCTCAACACCGTAGCCCTGGCGGCACTGCTCATGTTCCATTTTCAATCGAGCAACAGTCACGACCCCGCGCAGATCACCCAGGCCGTCCCTCATCACTTGCAACAACGTCCGCAACTGGCGGTGATGGCACCGAACGTGCAATCGCCCATACGCCTGACCCAGGATACCCAAGTGGCACCTGCATCTGAACACTGGGTATTCTGAGGAAGCCCCTGATGACCAAATATGCCTGGCTATTCCTTTGCCTGACCGTTGTCACAGCGGTTCTAGGCTTGGGTGAAGACTCTCAAGACGGCGCCACCACCGCTTTCATCGCCTGTGGTGTATTCGCCACTCTCTTGTTGCTGACGCTCATCGTGGGTCGTCGTATCAAATTCGACCCCGTCCTGCGCTGATCCCCGCCACGCCCGACCTTATGTCGCCTGGTCCTCGCATATCGGCAAATTGCCACTAGTCTTAAAACCAAGGGCAAAAGGCCACTTTGCTATAGCATGTACGGCCTGAAACCCTGTGGTGGCCTGGGCTTGCGGAAGTTCCCCCGTGGATTCACACGGTGAAAAATTTTCCAACCAGTCCGCAAAAATGTAAATGAGTGCTGGCATAAAGCCTTTAGGCAGTTCAATATTTGTCACAGAATTGACGCCAAGGAACTGTCAAATCTGAGGCATGATGCGGCCTCTTTGCAATTCAGGTTGAACTTTGGTCGTGAGCCTTGTCTTAACACTCATCTTGCGGCCAATTCCAAAAACCGCTCCCCTGAACTAACCGGTTAAATATATGCGCCCATTGAAACAGGCAATTTATTCCAGCCGTACGGCTGACAAGTTCGTCGTACGTCTGCCAGACGGAATGCGTGAACGCATTGCCGAGGTGGCTCGCAATCATCACCGCAGCATGAACTCCGAAATCATCGCTCGCCTGGAACAAAGCCTCATTCAGGAAGGTGCGCTGGGCGACGAGTTGAGCATGCGCCTGGACAGCCCAGAGCTGTCGTTGCACGAACGCGAACTGCTGCAGCGTTTTCGTCAACTCTCCCACCGCCAGCAAAATGCTCTCGTTTCGCTTATCGCGCACGACGTTGAGGCGGCCGCAGAAGCCAATTGATCCGCAACTGAAAGCCGAAGCCAGCCAAGTGCTGGCTTTTTTTGCCTGGGATTTGGGAAGATAATGCAAAGCGGGGGCAGATGTGCCCCCGCAGGATGGAGTCAGAGCAGGAAAATCGTTGCCAAGCCCAGGAAGATGAAGAAACCGCCGCTGTCGGTCATGGCCGTGATCATCACGCTGGCACCCATGGCGGGGTCGCGCCCAAGGCGAGCCAGGGTCATCGGGATCAATACCCCCATCAACGCCGCCAGTAAGAGGTTGAGAGTCATCGCAGCCGTCATCACCACACCGAGCGACCAACTGCCATACAGCAAGTAAGCCACCACACCGATCACCCCACCCCACACCAGGCCATTGATCAGGCCCACCGCCAACTCTTTGCGCAGCAGGCGCGACGAGTTGGCCGTACTGACCTGATCCAGCGCCATGGCGCGCACAATCATGGTAATCGTCTGGTTACCCGAGTTTCCGCCGATCCCGGCCACAATCGGCATCAGCGCTGCAAGCGCCACCAACTTCTCGATCGACCCTTCGAACAAGCCGATAACCCGCGACGCGATAAAGGCTGTGATCAGGTTAATGGCCAACCACGCCCAACGGTTATGCAGCGAGCGCCAAACCGAGGCAAAGATGTCTTCCTCTTCACGCAGACCCGCCATGTTGAGGACTTCGGTCTCGCTTTCTTCACGAATCAAGTCGACGATTTCATCGATGGTCAGACGACCGATCAGCTTGCCGTTCTTGTCGACGACCGGCGCCGAGATCAGGTCATAGCGCTCGAATGCCTGGGCTGCTTCATAGGCATCCTCGTCCGGATGAAAGCTCACGGTGTCACTGGCCATCAGGTCGGCAACTTTCTTCTCCGGATCATTCACCAGCAGGCGCTTGATCGGCAGCACACCCTTGAGAATGCCTTCGTAATCCACCACGAACAATTTGTCGGTGTGACCTGGCAGCTCTTTGAGTCGGCGCAGGTAACGCAGGACCACTTCCAGGCTGACGTCTTCGCGGATGGTGACCATCTCGAAGTCCATCAGGGCGCCGACCTGGTCCTCGTCATAGGAAAGCGCGGAGCGCACACGCTCACGCTGCTGAGTGTCCAACGCTTCCATGAGCTCATGGACAACATCACGAGGCAGCTCAGGGGCAAGGTCAGCCAGTTCGTCGGCGTCCATCTCCTTGGCTGCAGCCAGGAGCTCATGATCGTCCATGTCGGCGATCAGGGTTTCACGAACCGAGTCGGATACTTCGAGGAGGATGTCGCCGTCGCGGTCGGCCTTGACCAACTGCCATAGGGTCAGTCGATCATCCAGCGGCAAGGCTTCGAGAATATAGGCGACGTCGGCGGAGTGCAGGTCGTCAAGCTTGCGCTGCAACTCGACGAGGTTTTGCCGGTGAACCAGGTTTTCAACCAGGTTGTTATTCGGGCCATCCTGGCGGTGCGTAAGGTCTTCGACCACGCGCTGGCGCTGCAGTAGCTCGATGACTTGAGCCAGGCGATCCTGCAGGCTTTCTTGCGTTTTCTTTACTTCTACTTCGGTCATAGGCGAACTCCACTCCCAGCAGCGGGGCACGCCGGAAGGATCAATCAGTCAATTCATGATTGGTAAAACGGGGTACTGAGTAACTACTGGGTAAGTCCATGGAGGTATTCCACAAGCCCCGGCGGGGCTGACGGGCGCAATGATACACCGCCCGGCCACTTTAAACGTCAAAAAACTGGAAAGAACAAGCGCTTGCGAGCCAAAGCTGAGCAAAGGCCGCATCTATGAACTGCGACGACGCAGCGGATGAGGAAAACACATGAAAGCGAGGGAAAAAGAAGAAATCCCACACAAACCCCAGACGGCAAAAAGCCCGCACTAGGCGGGCTTTTTGTTTGTATGGTGCACTCGACAGGATTCGAACCTGTGACCGCTCGGTTCGTAGCCGAGTACTCTATCCAGCTGAGCTACGAGTGCAGATTGTGTTTTTAGACCAGATCACAACTGGCTGTAACCGAATCACCTGCATGACTGCAACTGACTCTTAAATGGTGCACTCGACAGGATTCGAACCTGTGACCGCTCGGTTCGTAGCCGAGTACTCTATCCAGCTGAGCTACGAGTG